>NZ_WTVS01000080.1 GCF_012911005.2 Aromatoleum toluolicum
GGGGATGGGTGGACTCCGCAGCGTCCGCAAGAAACCCATCCCCATCCTGTCCTTCCCCTTGAAGGGGAAGGAACCTGCTAATCCAGTACTAGCCCGACCGCGGCTTGCCGTACCAGCGGAAGCGCTCGACGACCTCGGCCATTTCGGCTTCCGACAGCAGCACCGGTTCACCAAGCTGGCGGGTACGCCAGTACTGCTCGCACAGCGTCTCGAACTCGATCGCGAGATCGAGTGCGTTGTCGAGATCGCGGCCGAATACGAGCATGCCGTGATTCGCCATCAGGCAGGCCGAGCGTCCGTCCATCGCGGCTAGGATGTTGTCCGACAGTTCCTGCGTGCCGAAGGTCGCGTAGCGCGCGCAGCGCACGGTGTTGCCGCCGAAGCGCGCGATCATGTAGTGGAAGGGCGGGATCTCGATGCGCTGGCACGCGAGGGAGGTCGCGAAGGGCGCGTGTGCGTGCAGGATCGCGCCCGCTTCCGGGCGTCGCGCGTAGAGGTCGTGGTGAAAGCGCCATTCGCTCGACGGTGCGAGCCGGCCGCTGGCCGTTCCATCCCCGGCGACGATCACCATGTCGTCGGGCGTGCAGGCGGTGGGCGGCATGCCGCTCGGGGTGATCAGCATGCCGCCGTCGATGCGCACGCTGACGTTGCCCGCAGTGCCGGTGTTGAGTCCGGCCGCGCTCATCGCGTGCGCGGTCGCGAGGAATTGCTCGCGCAGCTTGATATCGACCGTGAGGCTCATCGCGCCGTATCCGGATACAGGTCGCGCAACCGTCCGGGGGCGCACACGCCGCGCTCGGTGATGATGCCGGTGATGCAGCCGGCAGGCGTCACGTCGAAGGCGGGGTTGGCCGCGGCGGTGGTTTCGGGGGCGAGGCGCAGGCTTTTCACCGCGCCGTCGTTGTCGAGGCCGAGCACCGTGCACACTTCGGCCGTGCCGCGGTCCTCGATCGGGATCGCGCTGCCGTCGGCGCAGCCGAAATCGACGGTCGAGAACGGGGCGGCAATATAGAAGGGCACGCCGTGTTCGCGCGCGGCGAGCGCCTTGAGATAGGTCCCCACCTTGTTCGCGGCATCGCCATTGGCCGCGACGCGGTCCGCGCCGGTGATCACGACGTCGACCTCGCCACGCGCGAGGAGGATCCCGGCCGCGTTGTCGGCGATGAGGCGCAGCGGTACGCCCGCTTCGCGCAGTTCCCACGCGGTCAGGAGGCCCTGGTTGCGCGGGCGGGTCTCGCTGACCCACACCTCGACCGCGAGGCCGCGCGCCTGCGCCTCGTACACGGGCGCGAGCGCGGTGCCGGCGCCGCAGGTGGCGAGCCAGCCGGCGTTGCAGTGGGTCATCACGCGCAGCGGGCGGTCGAGTGCGGCGGCGAGGCGTTCGAGGATCGCAACACCGTGTCCACCGATCGCCGCGCACATCTCGGCGTCGTCACGATGGATCGCCTCGGCTTCGCGCCAGGCTGCCGCGGAGCGTTCGGCGGCGGCAAGGGGGCTAAGGCGCTCGCGCATCTGTCCGAGTGCCCAGTGCAGGTTCACGGCGGTCGGCCGGGTTGCCGCGAGCGTCGTCAGTGCATGGTCGAGGCGGGCGTCGCTCGCATCGGTCGCGAGCGCGATCGCGACGCCATAGGCGGCCGTCGCGCCGATGAGGGGGGCGCCGCGGACCTGCATCGAGTGAATCGCGGTCGCGACCTCGTCGAGCGTCGCCAGGCGGCGCAGTTCGCAGGCGTGCGGCAGCAGGGTCTGGTCGAGAATGACGACGGCGTCGCCGTCGCGGCGGATCGTGGGGATGGGCTGGGTAAACATGGGGGTATTTTAGCCGTGCGGGCGGTGCGACTGTTGAGTTCGGGGCTTGCCCGCATGTCGGGAGGTGTCCGCGGTCGCAGAACGGTTCCCGACGCGGGGGGCGCGTTTGTCCGCCGGGCAGGCGCTCGCGGCCTTCGGCTTCCCGGTACAGGACGGCTTGCGGGGGAGTCGGTGCAAACTCGCCCGCTGCGCGGGCTCAGACATGCACCGCCTTGTTTCCCCCGCAAACCGCCCTGCACCGGCGCTCGCGGACAGCCCCGCGGACAAACGCGCCCCCACGGGTGAGCCGCGTGCAAAACTGCATGTGTGGCTGATTGGTGAATGTGACGGGCTCTGCCAGAATGCTCCGATCCACCACACGACCTGCACGCCATGCCGCACTTCCCCGCCCCTGTCGATTCCCGCCTGCCGAATGTTGGCACGACCATCTTCACCGTGATGTCGCGCCTGGCGCAGGAGTGCGGGGCGATCAACCTGTCGCAGGGGTTTCCGGACTTCAATGCCGAGGACGTGCTGTTCGAGCGTGTCGCGCACTGGATGCGCGCGGGGTACAACCAGTACGCGCCGATGGCTGGCGTGGCACCGCTGCGCGAGGCGATCGCGCGCAAGGTTGCCGCGCTCTATGGCACGGAATACCACCCCGAGGCCGAGGTCACCGTGACGGCCGGTGCGACGCAGGCGCTATTCACGGCGGTCGCGGCGCTGGTGCATCCGGGCGACGAGGTGATCGTGTTCGAACCCGTGTATGACTCGTACGCCCCGGCGATCGAGTTGCAGGGCGGGCGCGTCGTGCGCATGCAGTTGGCGGCGCCGGACTATCGGCCGGACTGGGGGGCGGTGGCGGAGGCGATCACGCCGCGTACGCGCATGATCATGATCAATAGCCCGCACAATCCGACGGCGACGGTGTGGACGGCTGGCGACATGGCGCGGCTGGCGGCGCTGACGCACGGGACCGGCATCGTGATCGTCTCGGACGAGGTCTATGAGCACATCGTCTTCGACGGCCGGCGTCATGAGAGCTGCGCCCGTCATCCGGAACTGGCCGCGCGCAGCCTCATCGTGTCGAGCTTCGGCAAGACTTACCACATCACCGGCTGGAAGGTCGGTTACGTTGTCGGGCCGCGCGAGCTGATGGTGGAGTTCCGCAAGGTGCATCAGTTCAACGTGTTCACCGTGAACACGCCGGTGCAACTCGCGCTGGCCGACTACATGGCGGATGCGTCGCGCCACGAGCAGCTGGCGGCCTTCTATGAGGCCAAGCGCGACTTCTTCCGCGAGGCGGTTGCCGGTTCGCGCTTCGAGTTGTTGCCGTCATCCGGCACCTATTTCCAGCTCGCGCGCTACGCCGCGATCTCGGACGAGCCCGATACCGCCTTCGTGCAGCGGCTCACGCGCGAGACGGGCGTCGCGGCGATTCCCGTGTCCGCCTTCTTCGCCGACGGCCGCGACGAGCGTGTGATCCGCTTCTGCTTCGCGAAGAACGAGGCGACGCTGGCGGCAGCCTGCGAACGCCTGCGGCAGGTCTGATGCGGGGCGCGTGCTAAACTCCGTCGGCTCATATCCCGCTCACGTCCTTCATCGTGCGAAACCTGCTCCTCTTCGTCCTCGTTCTGGTCGGCATCTGGTGGGTGCGTCGTGCCCTGAACCGGCCGCGCGACGGGCGCGGGTCGGCCGGCAAGCAGGCCGGCGAGGGCCGGAAGGGCGCGCTCGAACGCATGCTCGGCTGTGACCATTGCGGTGTACACGTGCCGGAAAGCGAAGGCGTTCGCGACGGGGAGCTCTTCTTCTGCTGCGAGGAGCATCGCCGGCTGGGCGCGCGTCACCGGGATTCCTGAGGATGCAGGCCGCTGCGGACGAACGCCGTGACCTCGAGCGCCGGGGGCCGCTGCGCTACCTGAACCTCTTCCGCTTGATCCTCGCCGGGCTCTTCGTTGTCGCGGGCCTCGAGCTCAATCTGGGTTCGGACGCCCCGCAAGTCTTCAACGCCGCGGCCCTGGCCTATCTCGCCGCCGTGCTGGCACTCGGATTTCCCGATGCGGCGCGGCGTTTTGGTGTCGACCGGGTCATCACCCTGCAAGTCGTCATCGACATCGGCGTCCTCTCCGCGATGATGTGGGCCAGCGGCGGCTACCGCAGTGGCATGCCGGTGCTGATGATGGTGGTGCTCGCCGGGGCCGGCCTCGTTGCGCAAGGCCGCATGGTGCTCTTCTACGCCGCGCTCGCGACGGTTGCAGTCCTGGCCGAGAACGTCTGGCGGCAGATCGCCGGCGAGCGGGCGGCGGACTTCGTGCAGGTCGCTTTCGTCTGCACCGCCTTCTTCGGCATCGCGATCACGGCGCGCTTCCTCGCACTGCGCGCGAAGGCCAACGAATCGCTCGCGGTGCAGCGCGGCGAGGCGCTCGCCAAGCAGCAGGCCGTCAATGAGCGCATCATCCACGACATGCAGGATGGCGTGCTGGTGGTCGCCGCGGACGGCGTCGTCAGCCAGGCCAATCCGCGTGCCGCGGAGCTGCTGGGACTGACCAGCGTCGACGGCCTGCGCCTGACCGACGTCGACGAGAATTTTGCCGACGTGCCCGCCTGCTGCAGCGTTCCCGAAGGCAGCCTGCGCCGCTTGGGGCCGGGTGGCAAACTGCTGCGTTGCCGTGCCGTCGGCGCGCAGGACGACATTGACGGGCAGGGCGCCGTGGGCGGTGAGACGGTGATCTATCTCACCGATTTCGAGGAAATTCAGACCCATATCCAGCAGCTCAAGCTGGCCGCGCTGGGGCGCCTCACGGCCAGCATGGCGCACGAGATCCGCAATCCGCTGTCTGCCGTCACGCAGGCGGCCGAGCTGTTGACGGAGGAGAAGCGCGGTGAAGTTCAGGTACGCCTCGTGCGCATCATCAACGACAACGCCCGCCGGATCGAGCGGATGATCCGCGACGTGCTGGCACTGGGACGGCGCGAGGAGACGCTGCCCGAGGCATTGCCGCTGGCGTCGTTCGCGTGCGGCCTGCTCGACGAGTTTGCCCTGCGCGGCGGCGCCGAGCGCCAGGTGTTCGCGCTCGACATCCCTGGCGATGCCACCTTCGCGATCGATCGCGCGCACATGCACCAGATCCTCGACAACCTGATCGGCAACGCCCGCCGTTACTGCTCCGGTGCGCCCGGTTCGGTGCAGGTGTACGCCCGCGTCGAGCCCGGCGGACGGGTTGCCGTGCACGTTGTCGACGACGGTCCCGGCATCGCCGAAGCCGACCGCCCGCGCATGTTCGAGCCCTTCTTCACGACGCACCCCAAGGGCACCGGGTTGGGCCTCTACATCTCTCGCGAGCTCGCCGAAGCCAATGGCGCCACGCTCGAATTGCGCGACAATGCGCCCGGCGCCCATTTCGTGCTCACCGGACGGACTCAGCCATGAACACATCCGAACGACGTAACCGCCCCGCCGGAATCGACGTCCTGGTCGTCGACGACGAGGAGGACATCCGCGAAGTTCTGGAACTCTCGCTGCTGCGCATGGGGCTCGCGTGCGATACGGCCGGAACGGTGGAGGAGGCGCGTCGCCTGCTCGGCGAGAAGAACTACCGCCTGTGCCTCACCGACATGCGCCTGCCCGACGGCGACGGCCTGGAACTCGTCGCGCACATCCAGTCGCACGCACCGGGCCTGCCCGTCGCGGTGATCACCGCCTTCGGCAGCATCGAGACGGCGATCCGCGCGCTGAAGTGCGGCGCCTTCGATTTCGTCACCAAACCCGTTGAACTCAAGGCCCTGCGCGAGCTCGTCAGCCACGCCCTGAAGCTGCAGACCGGCGCGGCACAGCCCTCCGGCGCCGGCGGTACGACGCGCACGCTCATCGGCAGCTCCGCGGTGCTGGAGCACCTGCGCGCGCAGATCGCCAAGCTCGCGCGCAATCAGGCCCCGGTGTTCATCCAGGGCGAATCCGGCACCGGCAAGGAGGTGATCGCGCGCCTCATCCATGACCTCGGCCCGCGCGCGGCGGCCCCGTTCGTGCCGGTAAACTGCGGTGCCATTCCGCCCGAACTAATGGAAAGCGAGTTCTTCGGTCACCGCAAGGGGGCCTTCACCGGCGCCGTATTCGACAAGGACGGCCTCTTCCAGGCTGCGCGCGGCGGCACCCTGTTCCTCGACGAGGTCGCCGACCTGCCGCTGGCGATGCAGGTGAAGCTGCTGCGCGCGATCCAGGAGCGTGCGGTGCGCCCGGTCGGCGCCCACGCCGAAGAGTCCGTCGACGTCCGCATCCTGTCTGCTTCGCACCGCGACCTCGCCCAGCTCGTCGCCGACGGCAAGTTCCGCCAGGATCTCTACTTCCGCATCAACGTCATCACGCTGCGCGTGCCCCCGCTGCGCGAACGCCCGGAAGATATCCCCGAGTTGGCCGGACACATCCTCGCGCGGCTCGCCGAGCGCGACGGCGTCCCGCCGCACCGCCTGGCGCTCGACGCCAGCGCCGCGCTGAAGCAGCACGCCTTCCCCGGCAACGTCCGCGAACTCGAAAACCTGCTCGAACGCGCCTGCGCGCTCTGCGACGGCGACGAAATCCGTGCCGGCGACATCGACCTGCACCCGACCGAAGACATCGCCATGCCTTTCAGGGTTTTAGGGGCGGCGGATTCCTGCGTCGTCGATCCGGATGTCGATAGCGGCGAGGACGGAGAGGACGAGCGCGTACGGATTCTGCGGATGCTCGACGAGACCCGCTGGAACCGCTCAGAAGCGGCCCGGCGGTTGGGGATGACGCTGAGGCAGTTGCGCTATCGCTTGCAGAAGTGGGGGATGGAGTAGGTGTCGAGCGGGGGTAGATCTTGACTTGACCCCGGTTCGGGCCCCGAGTTTTCCGAAGGGCACCTCAGGTCTCTGGCAGACGCTAACTTCCCTTGTTTGGCCTGGAAAATGAAAAAGACCGCCGCAGCGGTCTTTTTTGGGGAAATCAGGGGAGAGTCAGGAATATCGTGGTCTGTCCCCGTTTCCCTTCCGAGTCTGACCCCATTTCCCTTTTTTTCTCTTTTCTAATTGAAAAAGACCGCCGGAGCGGTCTTTTTCGGGGAAACAAGGGGAAAGGCTGGAAAATCGTGGTCTGTCCCCTATGTCTCCTATTTCTCCTAGCTCGCGTTGTGTGGCTCTTACTGCTTGCAGAAATTCGCGGCCAGACACGTCCCGCTTTGAACCCATTTAAGCGCGCCGCCGTCGACCGACGGGGTCAGAATGGAAGTGTAGCCGCCGCCAGCCGCGATCGCCGTTACGGTAACTACGCCATCAACAACAGTGAGGGACGCGACGTTAGCGGGCATTGCAGCGGGCACAGCCGGAACATCATTTACACCGGCATCACAGTCAGCGATGTTCGCGATGCCGCGATTATTGATACATTCCGCGACGCCAAGCTTATACGCATTCCCTACGGACACGCTTTCCGCAAAACGTGCCTTGCGCGTGTAATCCTGATAAGCCGGCAGCGCCACCGCCGCCAAAATACCGATAATCGCCACAACGATCATCAGTTCGATCAGGGTAAAGCCTTGTTGAACCTTTTTCATGATGCTCTCCTTGATGGAAACCACGGAAAACCCGCTTGGTATCCCTAACGCAACGGCTGTGCCAGGTTCCGTCAAGTACGAGCGTACCACGTGTTAAAGTCACGAAATTCATGGAAATACAATGAGATGCCGCGTTTGCGTCGTTGATGGACCAGAATCCACTCCCGCCCGCATCCGTGAAAATTGTCACAATTTGCGTCAAGCTACGACAGGGGCCGCCAGGTGGGTTGTCAGGGTTTGACAATGTCACGCGCGCGTCCGGGACGTTGTCCAGTGCGTGTCACCTGAGGCGCCGTCGCTTGCTTGTTGTCTCAACATTTTGGCGCTAATGCGCAAGATCATTCGGGAGAAATTGATATGGCCTCGGTACAAGCACGCGCCACGGTATATATGGATTCTGCCTTGCACAGGGCTTCGCCTGAAGGCGGCGGCCACGCACCGTTCGATTTCGGACATCGTTGCTGATGCAGTGCGCGAGTCGTTGCGCGAGGATGAGGAAGATCTTTCCGCGGTGGCGCAACGCGTCAACGAACCTTCGCTTGCATATGAGGCGTTTCTGGCGCAATTGAAGGCGGATGGAACGCTTTGAGCTCCGCTTCAAGCGGTCCTGGCGAAGGACTTGCGGGCAATTCCGCGCGACGACGTGAGCCGCCTCCTGGCGCGTGCTGAACTCTCTCGTGACATTTCCCGCCCGCCGGAGAGTGAAAAGCTGTCGCGTCACGAGTTATATCGGGTGCGGCAGGGAAGCTACCGTATCGTCTATTCCATCGACGATGGCGCGGTGGTGGTAGATGTCATCAAGATCGGCCATCGGCGAGAGATCTATCGCGGGCTATGAGTCCGGTCGGGAAACGCGAAAAACGGGTTTCGGCGGCACAAACTGGCCACAACGCTACATCGTGAACGTTCAGGCGACAGCGGCCGATTTGAGTTCCCGCCGCAGCCGCCACTCCTTCACCAGCGCATAGATCGCCGGAATCACCCCCAGCGTCAGCACCGTCGATGACAGCATCCCCCCGACCATCGGCGCGGCGATGCGGCTCATGACTTCGGAGCCGGTGCCGGTGCCCCACATGATTGGCAGGAGACCCGCGATGATCGCGACCACCGTCATCATCTTGGGGCGCACGCGCTCGACGGCGCCTTCCATGATCGCGTGGTAGAGGTCGGTGGCGTCGGGCTGGCGGCCTTCGGCGAGGCGTTTGGCGCGGATGGCTTCCCAGGCGTGGTCGAGGTAGATCAGCATGACGACGCCGGTTTCGGCGGCGACGCCGGCGAGCGCGATGAAGCCCACTGCCACCGCGACGCTCATGTTGTAGTCGAGCCACCACATCAGCCAGATGCCGCCGACCAGCGCGAAGGGCACCGAGAGCATGACGATGAGGGTCTCGGTGAGGCGGCGGAAGTTGAGGTAAAGCAGCAGGAAGATGATCGCGAGCGTCAGCGGGACGACGACGACGAGCTTTTCCTTGGCGCGCTCCATGTATTCGAACTGGCCGCTCCAGGTGGCGTAGTAGCCGGGCGGGAAGTCGACCTTCTCGGTGACGGCGCGGCGGGCGTCGGCGACGTAGGAGCCGATGTCGCGGTCGCGGATGTCGACGAAGACGTAGGCGGCGAGGAGCGCGTTTTCGGTGCGGATCGCCGGGGCGCCTTTCGTGAGCGAGACCTTGGCGAGCTGGCCGAGCGGCAGGTTGCCGCCGGCGGGCAGCGGCACGAAGACTTCCGCGGCGATGCGGCGTGGGTCGTCGCGCAGGTCGCGCGGGTAGCGCACGGCGACGGTGTAGCGTTCAAGGCCTTCGACGGTGGTGGTGACGGGTTCGCCGCCCAGCGCGGTGGCGACGACCATCTGGAAGTCGTCGACGGTGATGCCGTAGCGCGCGAGCTGGACGCGGTCGGGCGTGATGTCGAGGTAGAAGCCGCCGGTGACGCGCTCGGCGTAGGCGCTGGTGGTGCCGGGGACGTCGCGCACGGCGGCTTCGACTTCACGCGCGAGGCGTTCGATGGTGGCGAGGTCCTTGCCGAAGACCTTCACGCCGATCGGGGTGCGGATGCCGGTGGAGAGCATGTCGAGGCGGGCCTTGATCGGCATGGTCCAGGAGTTGGCGACGCCCGGGAACTTGAGCGCGGCGTCCATCTCGGCGATGAGCTTGTCGGTCGTCATGCCGGGACGCCATTCAGATTCGGGCTTGAGGTTGATGACGGTCTCGAACATCTCCAGCGGCGCGGGGTCGGTGGCGCTGTTGGCGCGCCCGGCCTTGCCGTACACGGACTCGACTTCGGGGAAGGTCTTGATGATGCGGTCGGTGGTCTGCAGCAGCTCGCCGGCCTTGGTGACCGACATGCCGGGCAGCGACGCGGGCATGTAGAACAGCGTGCCTTCGTTGAGCGTCGGCATGAACTCGGCGCCGATGCGGGTGGCGGGGAAGATCGTGATCGCCATCGAGATCGCAGCGGCGATCAGGGTCAGCCAGCGGTGGCGCATGACCCACGCGATGATGGGGCGGTAGAGCCAGATCAGCGCGCGGTTCACCGGGTTCTTCGCCTCCGGCATGATGCGGCCGCGGATGAAGAGCATCATGAGCACCGGCACGAGGGTCACGGACAGCAGTGCCGCGCCGGCCATCGCGAAGGTCTTGGTGAAGGCGAGCGGCGAGAACATGCGGCCTTCCTGGCCTTCGAGCGTGAACACCGGCAGGAAGGAGACGGTGATGATCAGCAGCGAGAAGAACAGCGCGGGGCCGACTTCCTTGCAGGCGCGGATCATCGCCTCGGCGCGCGCCGCGTGCGGGGCGTCGTCGGGGACCTGTTCGAGGCGCTTGTGGGCGTTCTCGATCATCACGATCGCAGCGTCGACCATCGCGCCGATGGCGATGGCGATGCCGCCCAGGCTCATGATGTTGGAGCCGAGGCCGAGGGAATGCATCGCGATGAAGGCGATGAGGATGCCGATCGGCAGGGTGATGATGGCGACCAGCGCGCTGCGGACGTGCATCAGGAAGATGATGCACACGGCGGCGACGATCACGCTTTCCTCGATCAGCGTCGTCTTGAGGTTGGCGATGGCGCGTTCGATCAGCGTCGAGCGGTCGTAGACCGGGACGATGGAGGTGCCTTCGGGGAGACCCGCGGAGATCTCGGTGATCTTGGCCTTGACGTTGGCGATCACTTCCAGCGCGTTCTGGCCGAAGCGCGCCATGACGATGCCGGAGGCCACTTCGCCCTCGCCGTTGAGCTCGGCGATGCCGCGGCGCTCGGCCGGCACCATCTCGACGCGCGCGATGTCGCGCACCAGCACCGGCGTGCCGCCCTCGCTCTTGAGCACGAGGTTGCCGATGTCCTCGGCGTTCCTGAGGTAGCCGCGGCCGCGCACCATGTACTCGGTTTCGGCCAGTTCGACGACGCGCCCGCCGACGTCGCGGTTGGAGGCGCGGATGACCTGTGCGACGCGGTCGAGCGGGATGGCGTAGGTGGCGAGGCGGTGCGGATCGACGGTGACCTGGTATTCCTTGACGAAGCCGCCGAGGCTCGCGACTTCGGCGACGCCGTGGGCCTTGGTGAGCTGGTAGCGCACGTACCAGTCCTGCAGGCTGCGCAATTCGGCGAGCGAGCGGTCCTTGCCGGTGAGCGCGTATTGATAGACCCAGCCGACGCCGGTCGCGTCGGGCCCGATCTGCGGCGCGACGCCCGTGGGCATGCGGCCGGCGGCCGAGGACAGGTATTCGAGCACGCGCGAACGCGCCCAGTAGATGTCGGTGCCGTCCTCGAAGATCACGTACACATAGGACGCGCCGAACATCGAGAAGCCGCGCACGACCTTGGCCTTCGGTACGGCGAGCAAGGCGGTCGTGAGTGGGTAGGTGACCTGGTCCTCGACGACCTGCGGCGCCTGGCCGGGGAAGTCGGCGTAGACGATGACCTGCACGTCGGAGAGGTCGGGTAGGGCGTCCACCGGGGTCTGTTTCAGCGCATAGAGGCCGGCGGCGCTGACGAACAGCGTTGCGAGCAGGACGAGGAAGACGTTGCGCGCGGACCAGTCGATGAGGCGGTTGAGCATGCGGGTGACCCCTCAGTGTCCCTTGTGCCCGCCGGTGGCAGCTGCGGGCTCGATGCGCGTGATCGCGAATTCGCCCGGCGTTCGCTGTTCGAACTCGAAGCGGATCGGGGTGCCCGGCGCAACGCCCTTGGCGACATCCGGCGAGGCCAAGTTGAAGTCCATCGTCATCGGCGGCCACTTCAGCGCGGGGATTGCGCCGTGGGTGATGCTGACGGTGCCGGCGGAGGTGTCGATGGCATCCAGGGTGCCGTCGGCCGAGTAGTGCGGCACGGCCGTGCCTTCGTCCTTGCCGGCGGTGAAGGTCGCGAGCGCGGCGCGCAGGTTGCTTTCGGCATCGATCAGGAAGTTTGCCGATACGACGACGCGGTCGCCGGCGGCGATGCCTTCGATGATCTCGATGTGATCGCTGCCGCGGCGGCCGACCTTGACCGCCTTCGGCAGGAAGCGACCTTCGTCCTGCGCGACGAGCACGACCTGGCGCTCGCCGCTGTCGATCATCGCGGAGGCGGGGATGGTCAGCACGGGGGCAGCCTTGCCGGTGGCGACCTCGGCGTGCGCGAAGAGGCCCGGGCGCAGGAGCCCTTCGGGGTTCGCGAGTTCGAGGCGGATGGACACGGTGCGGGTCGCGGCGTCGAGCGTCGGATACAGGTAGGCGACCTTCGCGGGGAAGCTGCGCCCGGGGAAGGCGTCGAGCGTCACGGTTGCCGGCTGGCCGGGTTTTACGCGTGCGAGGTCGCGCTCATACACGTCGGCGAGCACCCAGACGCTCGACATATCGGCGATGCGGTAGAGCGCCTCGCCGGGCATGAAGCGCATGCCCGCGACGGCCTTCTTCTCCAGCACGATGCCGTTGGCGGGCGAGGTGAAGGTGAGGCGTCCGTTGCCGGCCTTGGCTCCCTCGGGCAGCTTCATCTGCCAGTTCGAGACGCGTGCGCGGGTGGCGTCCGCAAGGCGGCGGGCCGATTCGGCGGCTGCCGGGTCGGCCGCGGCGTCGCGCTGCAGGCGCTCGGCGATCTGCAGTTCGCTGCCGGCCGACACCAGTTCCGGGCTGTACACCGAGAACAGCGCCTGGCCGCGGCGCACCGGGTCGCCGCTGGCGCTGACGTGCAGGCGCTCGATCCAGCCTTCGAAGCGCGGCGCGACGTCGACGGTGGTGCGCTCGTTGATGGCGACACGGCCGACGACGCGGACGGGTTCGTCGAGCGCGCGCAGCTCGGCGATCGCCGTGCGCACGCCCAGCGTCTGCAGGCGCGACGGGCTCACGGTGACGGCGCCGGTGTCGTCGGCGCCAGCGTCCTCGCCTTCATACACCGGGATGTAGTCCATGCCCATGGAGTCCTTCTTCGGCTCCGGCGAGGTGTCGGGCAGGCCCATCGGGTTGCGGTAGTACAGGATCTTCTTGCCGCCCGCCTTATCCGCGGGCGCCGTGGCATCGGCCGACACGGCGGGGGCGGGGGCGGGATGGTCCGCGTTGCGGGTGCCGGCGAAGTAGCCGGTGGCGAGGGCGAGCGCGACCGCAGCGGCGCCGGCGGCGAGTTGTACGGCGGGCTTCACAGGGCTTCTCCGACCAGTTTCTCGATTTCGTATAGGGCCATGCGCGCCTCGACTTCCGACTGCAGCAGGCTCATGCGGGTGTCGACCAGCTGGCGCTCCGCTTCGAGCACCGCGTCGAAGTCGGCGCGGCCGGTCTCGAAGGCCGCGCGCGTCGCGTCGCGTGTCGCCTGCGCCTGCGGCAGCAGGGTGGCGCGGATGAGGCGCTGGCTTTCCCGGCTGCTCGTGTAGTTCGCCCAGGCGGCGCCGAGTTCGCCCGCGAGGCGCGCGCCGGTCGCCTCGCGCTTCGCGTCGGCGGCCGTGAGCATGTGGGCGGCTTCGCGCTCGCGGGCGCGGCGCGCAGACTGCTGCAGCGGGATCATCACTTCGAACATCAGGTCCCAGGATTGGTCCTCGCCGCGCGGGCGGTTGTTCGTGAGGCCGATCGAGTAGTCGGGGTAGCGGTCGGCCCAGGTGCGCTCGCGTTCCAGGCGGGCGGCTTCGATGCCGCGTTCGTCTGCCGCGAGGGCAGGGTTGGTGCTGCGGGCGCGATCGACGAGGGCAGGAAGGTCGAGTGTCTCGGGCAGGGTGGGCGGTTCGGCAGGGGCCGCGAGCGGGCTGTGCGGGGCGCGGGCGAGCAGGCCGTTGAGGGCCGCAACGGCGCCGCGGCGGCGCTGTTCGATGCCGACCTGTGCGAGGCGCTGGCTGGTGATCTCGCGCTGGGCGCGCAGCACCGCCTGCTGCGGGGCGATGCCCTGGCGGTAACGTGCGAGGGTGGCTTCCTCGAGGCCGCCGAGCAGCGCGAGCGATTCCCGCGCGAGGGCGGCTTCGCGGTCGGCCGCGTAGTAGCGCAGCCACGCCTGCTTGATGGTCAGGGCGAGATCCAGCCAGGCGGCGTCGAGTCCGGCCGCGGCCTGCTCGGCCTTGGCGGCGGCGGTGCGGCTCTGCAGGTCGCGCTTGCCCCAGCCCGGCAGCGGCTGGATGAAGCGGTAGCGGGTCTCGCCGACGCGGCCGGGCACCAGCGTCGTGCCGCCGCCGCGCATCTCGTTGGTGAAGTCCATCAGTTCGACCTGGACGTTCGGGTCGGGCAGGGCGCCGGCGGAGTCGATGCGTTCGCGTGCGGCCGCGGTTTCGGCGCGCTGGGCGGCGAAGGACGGGTTCGTGTTGCGGGCGTGTTCCAGCAGGCCGGCGATGTCGGCGCCGAGGGGGGCGGCCGGGTTGGCTGCAGCGGCGGCGGACGGTGCGACCGGGAAGGTCCGGGCTAGTGGCGGGGCGGCGTCCTGGGCATGGACCGTCGTCGCGACGGCCAGCAGGCTTGCGATCAGCAGCGAGGTTGGTGCGTGCGGCCGGTGCGTTCCTGCGTTGGACGAGTTCATCGTCTGGACTCCGCGAAAGTGTTGTTGTTTTCGGCGGCGGCCGTTGCCGTGTTGTTCGTCGCTCGGCCACCTGGTTCCTCCCCTTTCAAGGGGGAGGTTAGGAGGGGGATGAGTTTCCGCCGGACCGGCATTAACCCATCCCCACCCCAACCCGGGAGTCTCCGCTTCGCTCCGCCGTTCCGCAGGCGCGGAGCAGTGCTCCACGAAACCCCTGCTCCACCCCCTTGAAGGGGAGGGAGCGACCGTGCTGCACTCAACCTGACTTCACTTGATTGCTCGCCGGGTTGATAGTCGCCGGAAACGGCCCCTACTTGGCGACTTCGAGTTGCGTGACGCTGAACACGCCGTCGACGCGTTCGGCGGTGAAGCGGATCTTGTCGCCGGCCTTGACCTTGTCGAGCATCGCCGCGTCGGCGGCGCGGAAGGCCATCGTCATCCCCGGCATGCCGAGGTTCTCGAGCGGGCCGTGGGCGATCGTGATCTTCGCGGCCGCCTTGTCGACTTTCTTGACCGTGCCCTCGCTCATCCGCGCAGCGGAGGCGTTCGTCGGTGCGGCGCTCTGCGCCATGTGGTGACTGTGACCGGCGTCATGGCCGCTTTGCGCGAACGCCTGGCCCGCCGAGGCGGCGAAGAGGCCCAGGGTCGCGATCAGAAGCGTGGTTTTCATCGGGAGAGCTCCAAGCATGGCAGGAATTGGGGCCAGTATGAAAAGGGCGTGAGGACAGAATGCTGACTCCGGGGTTACATCTTTGTAATCTTGATCCGCTTCCGGTGCGGGCGGGCACAATGCGTTCCGTGGTGTGATGGTGGCAAGGAGCCAGCGGTGAAGATCCTGATCGTCGAAGACGAGGCCAAGACCGGCGATTATCTCAGGCAGGGACTGTCCGAGGCGGGCTTCGTCGTCGACCTCGCGCGCGACGGCATGGACGGGCTGCACCTCGCGCTGACCGGCGACTACGACCTGATGGTGCTCGACGTAATGCTCCCCGGCCTGGACGGCTGGAGTGTGCTGCAGACGGTGCGCCGCGCGGGGCGCGAGCTGCCGGTGCTGTTCCTGACCGCACGCGACCAGGTCGAGGACCGCGTGCGCGGGCTGGAGCTCGGCGCCGACGACTACCTCGTGAAGCCCTTTGCGTTTTCCGAGCTCCTCGCGCGCGTGCGCACGCTGCTGCGCCGGGGGAAGTCGAAGGAGCCCGAGGTGCTGCGTGCCGCCGACCTCGAGCTGGACCTGCTGCGCCGGCGCGTGACGCGCGGCGGGCAGCGCATCGATCTGACCGCGAAGGAATTCGGCCTGCTGGAGCTGCTGCTGCGCCGCCAGGGCGAGGTGTTGCCGCGCTCGCTGATCGCCTCGCAGGTGTGGGACATGAACTTCGACAGCGACACCAACGTGATCGAGGTCGCGGTGCGCCGACTGCGCGCCAAGGTCGATGACCCGTTTGAGCCCAAGCTGATCCGCACCGTGCGCGGCATGGGTTATGTGCTCGAGGCGCCGTGATGCCGCGCCTGTCGCTGACGCTGCGCCTGACGCTGCTCTTCGGCGGGCTTTTCGCCGCGGTGCTGCTGGGCCTGGGGATCTATATCTCGGCGACGGTCGAGCGTCATTTCGAGGAAGGCGATCTCGTCGAGCTGCACGGCAAGCTCGAACTGGCGCGTTCGGTGCTCGCGCAGGTGGGCGAGGAGGCCGATTTCGCGAACGTCGCGCAGCAACTCGACAGCGCGCTGGTGGGGCACCACAGCCTGTCGATCGCGGTGCTGAGGGACGAAGGCCGCGGCGAGATCCTGTTCGCGTCGTCGGGGGCGGATTTCCCGGCGCAGGCGGCGCGGATCGATCCTGGAGCGGTTGCCGCCGCCTTTCCGCCGGCGCACACGTGGGAGCAGGGCGGGCACATCTACCGCGGTGTCGTTGCGAATGCGCGCACGGGCATCGCCGGCGCCCCGGAGGCGCGCGTCGTGGTGTCGATGGACATCGAGCATCACCGCACCTTCATGCGCGACTTCGAGCGTTCGCTGTGGTTCGCGGTGGCGCTGGCGATCGTCGCGACGGGCCTGCTGGGCGCGGTCGCGGCACGCGGCGGGCTCGCGCCGCTGCGCAAGATGGCGGAGGTCGCGCGCGGCGTGTCGGCGCAGCATCTCGCGGCACGCATCGACACGCGCAGGCTGCCGGTGGAGCTCGAAGCGCTGGCGGGCGAGCTCAACGCGATGATGGCGCGGCTGGAGGACGGTTTCCGGCGCCTGAGCGAGTTCTCGTCGGACATCGCGCACGAGCTGCGTACGCCGGTGAGCAACCTGATGACGCAGACCGAGGTCGCGCTCGGGCGCGCGCGCAGCGCGGACGAATATCGCGAGATCCTGGTGTCGAACCTCGAGGAGTACGAGCGCCTCGCGCGCATGATCGCCGACATGCTGTTCCTCGCGCAGGCGGACAACGGCCTGCTGCCGCGGCCGGCCGAGACGCTGTCGCTCGCCGGGGAGGCGGGCGCGCTGGCGGAGTTCTACGAGGCGCTGGTCGAGGAGAAGGGGCTGCGGCTGGCGGTGGAGGGCGACGCGTGCGTGCAGGGCGACCGGCTGATGCTACGGCGTGCGGTGTCGAACCTGTTGTCGAATGCGCTGCGCCATGCGGCGCCGGGCGGTGTCGTGCGCATCGCGATCGACACGGCGGGGGGCGAGGCGCGGCTCGCGCTCAGCAACCCCGGCGAGACGATCCCGCCCGAACATCTCGCGCGCATCTTCGATCGCTTCCATCGCGTCGACCCGGCGCGCACCCGTCAGGGTGACGGCGCAGGGCTGGGGCTCGCGATCACGCGCTCCATCGTGGAAGCGCACGGCGGCCGCGTCGGCGTGGAATCCGCCGGCGGTCTCACCACTTTCACGCTGTATCTGCCGCTCGCGTCCGCCGATGCGCGATTCGCGGCAGCCGGTGGCCGCGGGACGGAACCTCCGTCTCCCGCAACCGGCCAAACGTCGGCAACCGTCTGAATCCGAGGAAATCATGAAGTCGCATACCCCGTCCCGTCCCGCCCGCCGTTCCCTTGCCTTCGTCGCTACGCTGGCGCTGGCCGCCGCGTTCGCGGCGCCGGTGTTCGCTGCCGGCGAGGAAGTGGTGATGTACAAGGATCCCAACTGCGGCTGCTGCGGCAAGTGGGCCGAGCACATGCGCGCGGCGGGTTTCTCCGTGAAGGAGATCAAGAGCACCGACATGGGCACGATCAAGCGCGAGGCGGGGGTGCCTCAGGCGCAGGCCTCCTGCCATACTGCCAAGGTCGGCGGGTATTTCGTCGAAGGGCATGTGCCGGCGGCCGACGTGAAGCGCCTGCTGGCGGAGAAGCCGAAGGTCGCGGGCATCGCGGCGCCGGGCATGCCGCAGGGCTCGCCCGGGATGGAGGGGCCTTTCCCGGCGGACCGCTACGACGTCGTGAGCGTCACCGCGGACGGCAGGACCCGGGTCTTCGCCAGCCATTGAGCCCGCATTGAGCCTCGTTGCGCGAGGCTCCGGAGAGTCGACCATGTGCAGGAAATTTGCCGCCGCCCTGGGGGCGGCCGTGCTGCTGACGACGAGCGCGGGCGTGTTCGCGCAGCAGGCGGGAACCATCACCGGCGACCGTGCCGGCGACATGACGGCCGACCTTCTTATCGTGCGCCCGCTCGGCGTGGTCGGCACGGTGATCGGCGCCGCGGTGTTCGTCGTCGCGCTGCCCTTCACGCTGCCGACGGGCTCCGCGGGCGATGCGGCGCATGAACTCGTCGGCAAGCCGTTCGAGTACACCTTCAACCGCCCGCTCGGCGACTTCCAGCACTGCGGGGCGGACCGCCACCCGTGCGGCGACCGGCGTGACCCGTAAGGCGGACGGGCGGCTGTATGCTGATGCGCTCGTCGCGGTTGCGCTCGTGGGCTTGGTGGCGGGCTGCGGCGGCCGGGCGGAGGGCCACATAGACCCGAAGGATGCGGAGCAGGTCGCGCGCGGAGAACCGCTGTACCGTCGCCACTGCGCGTCCTGTCACGGCGCGAAGCTCGAAGGCCAGCCCGACTGGCGCCAGCGCAGGGCCGACGGACGGCTGCCCGCGCCGCCGCACGATGCGACCGGCCACACCTGGCATCACCCGAACGAGTTGCTCGTGAACATCGTGCGCGACGGCATGGTGCCGCCGTGGGCGCCCGAGGGCTACGCTAGCGACATGCCGGCGTTCGCCCGCGTGCTGTCCGACGCCGAGATTCGCGCGACGCTGGCCTTCATCCAGAGCACCTGGCCGGCCGAGGTGTGGGCCGCGCGCGCGCAGATGGCGCAGCAGCGGCGCTGAGCGCTCAGGGCTATCGCACCAACTCGCGTAGGGCGGGGGGCGCGCCAGCGTAGCCCGTCAATCCAGGCGTTGGAATCCGTCCGACCGCCGCGTGGCGGGATGCGCCATGCTCGCCCGCCCTACGTATCCCGCCGATTATCGACAAGATCCACTGGCGGCATGACGCCGACTGCATTCGTGCGCTTGCCCTGCGTTGAATGAGCTTCGCCTGCCGATGCTGCGAAAGGACTGGTATGCTAAAGCGCTTTCCCGTTTCGGGTGAGCTTCCCCAATGAACGAATCCTTCAAGCGCGGCGCCCGCGAGGGCCTGACGCTGATGCTGCCGATGTCGGTCGGCCTGCTGCCGTGGGCGATCGTCACCGGCGTCGCGATGCGTTCGACCGGCCTGTCGGCGGTCGAGTCGCTGGGCATGAACCTGATCGTCTATGCGGGCACCGCCCAGCTCGGCACGCTGCCGCTGATCGCCGCCGGCGCGCCGCTGTGGCTGATCTTCATCACCGCGCTGGTGCTCAACCTGCGCTTCGTGATCTTCAGCGCCGCGCTGGCGCCGGCCTTCCACGGCCAGTCGTGGTCGAAGCGCCTGCTGTCGGGCTATCTGCTTGTCGACGGCCTGTTCGTGCTGTGTGCCGACCGGCTGCTGCGCAGCGACGATCCGCACTGGCGCTGGGGCTTCTACGTGGCCCCGGCCATGCTGTGCTGGAGCATGTGGCAGCTCGGAGGGCTCGTCGGCGTGTTCGGCGCGAGCGTGTTCCCGAAGGACTGGTCGCTGGAGTTCATGACGACGATCGCGCTGATGGTGATGCTGGTGCCGATGGTGAAACAGCGCGCGATGCTGGTCGCTGCGCTGGTCGGCGGCCTGGGGGCCGTCCTGTTGCGCGGCTTGCCGCTCAGGCTCGGCGTGATCGCCGGGATCGCCCTGGGCATCGCGGCCGGTTTCGTTGCCGAGCGCTGGTCGGAGAAGCGGAGACAGGCATGGTAGAGGGGGTATGGCTGTGGCTGACGCTGTTCGCGATCGGCTCGACGACGATCCTCACGCGCGGCAGCTTCGTGCTCGGCGGGGAGGGGGCGCGCCTGCCGCCGGCGCTGCAGCGTGCGCTGCGTTATGCGCCCGCCGCGGCGCTGTCCGCGCTGATCATGCCGGACCTGCTGCTCGACGCGGGCGCGTTCGACCCGGCGAATCCCAAGCTTGCCGCCGGGATCGTCGTCGCGCTCGCCGCGGTGCGCTCGCGTAGTCCGTGGCTGCCCTTCATCGCCGGCATGGGCGTGCTGCTCCTGCTGCGCAAGGGGCTGGGCTGGTAGGGAATCCGGGCTGGAGCCTCGGCGCTCAGGTCAGCAGGTAGTTCGCGTCGGGCACTGGGGCGGGCGGCAGGGGCTCGCCGAGCATTTCGCGCAGGCTGGCGTCGATGCCGGCGACCAGCGCGTCGAGCGCCAGATCGTTGGGCATCGTGCCGAAGGGATCGTCGATCTCGTCGCTGAGCGCTTCGAGCGCGAAGAAGGTGTAGGAGACGAAGCACACGATCAGCGGCGTCATGATCCCGATCGAATCCACCAGGCCGAAGGGCAGCAGCATGCAGTAGAAGTAGGCGCTGCGATGCAGGATCACCGAGTAGGTGAAGGGCAGCGGCGTGTTGGCGATGCGCTCGCAGCCGCCGAGCGCGCCGGACAGGTCGTTGAGCGACTGCTCCATCTGCTGCGCGGCGATGGCATCGAGCTCGCCGGCCGTGCGCCGCTCGCGCAGCCATTCGCCCAGCCACAGCAGGATCAGCGCGGGGGCGAAGCGCGCGGTGCGCACGCGTTCGACGAGGTCCATGGGCAGCAGTCCGGCGAGGTCGGTGTCGCGTGGACGTGCGCGCAGCTGGTTGCGCATCGCCGTCGCGAAGCCGACCAGGCCCAGCACGAACGCGCGCTGGGTGTCACGCGGTGTCGCGAGGTTGAGCGCCTGGCGCGCGAGGTTGCGCGCTTCGACGAGCACCGCGCCCCACAGCTTGCGCGCCTCCCAGTAGCGGTCGTAGCTCGCGTTGATGCGGAAGCCGAGGAAGATCGCGAACGCCACGCCCATCAGCGAGAACGGCGTGGCCGTGAGTGTGACCTTCCAGTGGAAGAGCTGTCCGTGCAGCAGCACGACCGCGCAGGACAGCGCGAAGATGAACAGTTGCTGGGACAGGATGCGCGGAACGAGCGAGCCGCGGCGGACGAAAAGCAGATGGACCCAGTGCGGGCGGGGACGGAGGATCACGGC
>NZ_WTVS01000081.1 GCF_012911005.2 Aromatoleum toluolicum
CCCGCCCCAGCTCGCCTTGAGCATCAGCGGGTAGCCGACTTCGCGCGCGAGGCGCTTGATCTCGTCGAGGTCCTGCGGCAGCGCGCCGGTGGCGGGCACGACCGGCACGCCGGCGGCAACGGCGAGGTTGCGCGCGGCGACCTTGTTGCCCAGATCGCGCATCACCTGCGGCTGCGGTCCGATGAAGGCGATGCCGGCGGCGGCGCAGGCTTCGGCGAACTCGGGGTTCTCGGACAGGAAGCCGTAGCCGGGGTGGATCGCATCGACCCCGGCGTCCTTGGCGACGCGGACGATGTCGGGGATGTCGAGGTAGGCCGCGATCGGCTTCTGGCCGGTACCGACGAGGTAGGACTCGTCGGCCTTGAAGCGGTGCAGCGCGAAGCGGTCCTCGTTGGCGTAGATCGCCACCGTGCGGATACCCAGTTCGCTCGCGGCACGGAACACGCGGATGGCGATTTCACCGCGGTTGGCGACGAGGATGCTCTTGATCGGTTTCATGTGCCTGCCCTGTCCTTCTGGCATGTCTTGCTGGTTGAAATTACTCACGAGTACGGTCGATACCGAACACGGCCGTGTTCATGGCCGCAGCCGTTGGGGACTTTAAGGCCGACCACCCGAACCCCGATATCCGGTAAACGCCTAATTCTTTTGTAATCGGCCTGTCTGAACCTTTTTTGTAATCGGCGTGGCCGAACCGGTAGAAGCCCTGCTCATGCGGCACATTGCAGGATGCGGGCCTTGGCGCGCATCTCCTCGTATTCCTCGTGCGCGACCGAATCGGCCGTGATGCCACCGCCGACGCCGTATTCGGACCGGCCGGTGAGTCCGTCGAGCGCCAGCGTGCGGATCGCAACGTTGAAGATCGCGTCGCCGCCGGGTTTGAGCAGGCCGATCGCGCCGCAGTAAATGCCGCGCGGCGCGGCTTCGAGGCCGGCGATGATCTCCATCGCCTTGATCTTGGGCGCGCCGGTGATCGAGCCGCAGGGGAAGAGCGCGGCGAAGATGTCCGCGAGGCCCGCGTCCGGCCGCAGCTCGGCCGACACCGTCGAGGTCATCTGGAACACGGTCGGATAGGTCTCGACCGAAAACAGATGCGGCACTCTGACGCTGTGCGGGCGCGCGACCCGCGACATGTCGTTGCGGATGAGATCCACGATCATCAGGTTCTCGGCGCGGTTCTTCTCCGACACGGCCAGCGCCTCGGCGTGCAGTGCGTCCTGCTCGGGACTGCTGCCGCGCGCGAGCGTGCCCTTCATCGGCTTCGAGATCAGGCGCTCGCCGTCGCGGCGGAAGAAGAGTTCCGGCGACAGCGAGAGGATGCGGTGGCGCCCGAGGTCGAGCAGCGCGCAGTAGCCGGTCGGCTGGCCCGTGCGCAGGTGTTCGTAGAGCGCGCGATGGTCGCCGTCGAAGCGGCCGTGCAGGCGGATCGTGTGGTTGATCTGGTAGACGTCGCCGGCGCGGATGTGGTCGAGGATGCGGCCGATGTCCGCGTCGTAGCGTTCGCGCTCGACGCCGGGCTGCCATTCGTCACAGCGCACCGCGGCAGGCGTCGACTCGTCCGTGCCAACGGGTTCGTCGAACACGCCGAACCACGCCAGCGGCAGCGCCGGACGCTGGCGGAAGCGGAAGGCAGGGTCGAAGGCTGCGCCCGCCTCGTAGCAGACGAAACCGGCCACCCACGCCCCGGCGCGTGCCAGCGCGTCGGCCCGCGCGAGCACCGCGCGCACGTCCTGCGGCTCGCGCGCGACGAGCTGCTCGCGCGGCGCAGCGAAATGCAGAGGCGTGGCGCCGGTGGCATCCGCGGGGAAGTCGAAGCGCAGCTTCACCATGACGTTCAGCGCAGCCCGCCCACGGCGATCAGCGGCCGGGCGTCGGCATGGTTCGATGCCGCCGCAAGAACATCCACCGGCAGCTTCCGCCGCCGTTGCTCGCTTACGCGCGCATGTTCGCCGCGGTTCGCGCTGCGTTCGATGCCGATTGCGGTCGCGTAGCGGCTGACGCGCTGCTTGTAGAGGCCGACCGACACTTCCTGCACGCGCGGGTCGAGGCCGAAGGCGAAATCGAAGACCTCGTTGACGCGCGTCTCCAGCAGCGGCGTGTGCGCGCTGCGCGGCCACTCGGTCGCGAGCCAGCGGCACAGCGGTTCATAGTCGAGGCAGTCGTCGAGCCCGTCCGGCACGGCCGGCGCGAGGCCGGTCAGGGTCACGGACACCCATACCGGCTGCGGCTCGTACTCGTCCTCGTAGATGCCCACTGCGAGGCGGGTCTCGAGGCGCTCGATCTTGACGCTCCAGATCGCATTCATCGTCATCAGCCTCCGATCACGCCGTGCGCCTGCAGGTCGGCGTGGTAGGACGAACGCACCATCGGGCCGGAGGCGACGTGGCGGAAGCCCATCTTCTCGCCGACGACACGCAGCTCGTCGAATTCGGCCGGCGTGACGTAGCGGCGCACCGGCAGGTGGTGCAGGCTGGGCTGCAGGTACTGGCCGATCGTGACCATGTCGACGTTGTGGGCGCGCAGGTCGGCCAGGGTCGCCTCGATCTCCTCGCGCGTCTCGCCCACGCCCAGCATCAGGCCGGACTTGGTCGCGACGTTCGGGTGGCGCTCCTTGAAGCGCGCGAGCAGGTCGAGCGAGTGTTCGTAGTCCGCCCCGGGGCGCACTTCGCGGTACAGGCGTGGCACCGTCTCGATGTTGTGGTTGAAGACGTCGGGCGGCACGGCCGTCAAAACGTCGAGCGCGAGCTCGACCCGGCCGCGGAAGTCCGGGGTCAGGACTTCGACGGTGATGCCGGGGTTCGCGGCGCGCGTCTCGCGGATGCAGTCGGCAAAGTGCTGGGCGCCGCCGTCGCGCAGGTCGTCGCGGTCCACCGACGTGATCACGACGTATTTCAGGTGCATGCCGCTGACGGTCTGCGCGAGGTTCTTCGGTTCCTCCGGATCCAGCGGCAACGGGCGGCCGTGGCCCACGTCGCAGAACGGACAGCGTCGCGTGCAGATCGCCCCCATGATCATGAAGGTCGCCGTGCCGTGGTTGAAGCACTCGCCCAGGTTCGGGCAGTTGGCTTCCTCGCACACGGTGTGCAGGCGGTTTTCGCGCAGCGTGCCGGTGAGCTGGCGCACGCTCTTCGTACCGCGGAAGGCGGCGCGGATCCATTCCGGCTTGCGCAGCTGTTGCGCCGGCGTGATCGGGATGATCTTGACCGGGATGCGCGCGGTCTTCTCTGCGCCGCGCAGCTTGACGCCGGTCTGGGGGGTGGGGGTGCTTGCGTTCTGCATGGGAGGACTCCGACGGGCGGCCCGGCACATGCCGGACCGCCCGGTGCTGCATCAGCCGCGGTAGTAACGCTGCGGCACGAAGGGGGTGCTGGCGACTTCGACCGGGACCGGCTTGCCGCGAACCATCGCGGAGAGCTGGGTGCCGACCTTGGCGAGCGCGGTTTCGACATAGCCCATCGCGACCGGTGCTTCCAGCGTCGGGCCGAAGCCGCCGCTGGTCACCACGCCGACCTTCCGGCCGTCCGCGTCGACGATCTCGGCGCCTTCACGCACCGGCACGCGGGCGTTCGGACGCAGGCCGACGCGCTTGCGCGACACGCCGTTGGCGATGTGGCCAAGGATTACGTCGGCGCCGGGGTAGCCGCCCGCACGCGCGCCGTCGGCACGCCGGGGCTTGGACAGCGCCCACAGCAGGCTGCTTTCGACCGGCGAGGTATTCACGTCGAGGTCGTGGCCGTACAGGCACAGGCCGGCTTCGAGGCGCAGCGAGTCGCGCGCGCCGAGGCCGATCGGGGCGACTTCGGGGTGGCTCAGCAGCTCGCGCGCCAGCGCCTCGGCCTTGTCGGCGGGCACCGAGATCTCGAAGCCGTCCTCGCCGGTGTAGCCCGAGCGGCTGACATAGCACGGCACGCCGACGAGGTTCACGGTGGCGGTGTTCATGAACACCATCTTCGCGACTTCGGGTGCAAGGCGTGCGAGCACGGTGGCGGCGGCCGGACCCTGCAGCGCGAGCAGCGCGCGGTCTCCGAGCACTTCGACCTTGCAGCGGCCGGACAGGTGCTTCTGCATGTGCGCGATGTCCTGCGCCTTGCACGCGGCGTTCACCACCACGAACAGGCGGTCGCCGAAGTTCGCGACCATCAGGTCGTCCATCACGCCGCCGGTCTCGTTGGTGAACAGCGCGTAACGCTGCATGCCCTGCGGCAGGTCGATGATGTCGACCGGCACCAGGGTTTCCAGCGCCGCGGCGGCCTCGGGGCCGACGAGGAAGACCTGGCCCATGTGCGACACGTCGAACAGGCCGGCCTGCGTGCGGGTGTGGGTGTGTTCCTTGATGATCCCGCTCGGGTACTGCACCGGCATCTCGTAGCCGGCGAAGGGCACCATCTTGGCGCCGAGGGAAACGTGCAGGTCGTACAGCGGGGTGCGCAGCAGCGGTGCGTCGGAGTGATTGTCGCTCATCATGTTTCCTTTACTGGGTGTCAGGGGTCATCAACATTCGATGACGTTCACGGCGAGGCCGCCGCGGGCGGTTTCCTTGTACTTCAACTTCATGTCGGCGCCGGTGTCGCGCATGGTCTTGATGACCTTGTCGAGCGAGACGAAATGCTTGCCGTCGCCACGCAGCGCCATGCGTGCGGCGTTGATCGCCTTGATCGAGCCCATCGCGTTGCGCTCGATGCAGGGCACCTGGACCAGACCGCCGACGGGGTCGCAGGTCAGGCCCAGGTTGTGCTCCATTCCGATCTCGGCGGCATTCTCCACCTGCTCGGGCGTTCCGCCCAGCACTTCGGCGAGAGCACCGGCCGCCATCGAGCATGCAACGCCGACCTCGCCCTGACAGCCGACCTCGGCGCCCGAGATTGAAGCGTTTTCTTTATAGAGGATGCCGATCGCCGCGGCGGTAAGCAGGAAGCGGATCACGCCCTCCTCGTTCGCGCCCGGGATGAAGCGGCTGTAGTAGTGCAGCACGGCGGGCACGATGCCGGCCGCGCCGTTGGTCGGGGCGGTGACGACGCGGCCGCCGGTGGCGTTTTCTTCATTGACGGCGAGCGCGTAAAGGTTGACCCAGTCCAGCGTCGTCAGCGGGTCGCGCAGGCTGGCCTCGTGGGCGCTGGAGAGCGTGCGGTACATCTCTGCGGCGCGGCGCTTGACCTTCAGGCCGCCGGGCATGATGCCTTCCTTCTCGCAGCCGCGACGCACGCACAGCTGCATCACGTCCCAGATGCGCAGCAGGCCCGCGCGGGTTTCCGCGTCGGTGCGCCACGCGCGCTCGTTCTCCAGCATCAGCTGGCTGATCGAAAGATTCTTGTCGCGGCACTGCACGAGCAGCTCGTCGCCGCTGTGGAACGGATGCGCGAGCGGCGTCGTGTCGGCGACGATGCGGTCGGCGCCGGCGGCGCTCTCGTCGACGACGAAGCCGCCGCCGACCGAGTAGTACACCTTGCTCGTGAGCAATTCGCCGGCAGCATCGAAGGCTGCAATTCGCATCCCGTTCGGATGGTAGGGGAGCGACTGGCGACGGTGCATCACGAGATGTTCGCGCTCCACGAACGCGATCGGATGTTCGCCGGCGAGGAGCAGGCGCTGCTCGCCGCGGATGCGGGCGAGCTTGCCGTCGACCTGCTCCGTATCGACGAGATCCGGCGCTTCGCCCTCGAGACCGAGGAGCACGGCCTTGTCGCTGCCATGCCCCTTGCCGGTCGCGCCGAGGGAACCGAACAGTTCGGCCTTCACGCTTGCGACCCGCGCGAGCAGGCCGGACTCCTTGAGGCCGTTCGCAAAGACCTGCGCCGCGCGCATCGGCCCCACGGTGTGGGACGACGACGGCCCGATGCCGATCTTGAACAGGTCGAAAACGCTGATGGCCATGATTGCGGCGTCCCGATCAGCGCCCGTAGACCGGGAAGCGGGCGCACAGCGCGGACACCTTCGCGCGCACGGCGTCGATCACCGCGGGGTTCTCGAGGTCGTCGAGGATGTCGCAGATCCAACCGGCCAGCTCCGTGACCTCGGCGATGCCGAAGCCGCGGGTGGTGGCCGCGGGCGTGCCGATGCGGATGCCGCTGGTGACGAAGGGCGACTGCGGATCGTTGGGCACGGTGTTCTTGTTCACCGTGATGTGCGCCGCGCCGAGCGCCGCGTCGGCGGCCTTGCCGGTGATGCCCTTGGCGATCAGGTCGACGAGGAACAGGTGGTCGTCGGTGCCGCCCGACACGATCCGGTAGCCGCGCTCGACGAACACGCCGGCCATCGCGCGGGCGTTGGCGATCACCTGCTCCTGGTATTCCTTGAAGGACGGATCGAGCGCTTCCTTGAAGGCCACCGCCTTGGCCGCGATGACGTGCATCAGCGGGCCGCCCTGCGTGCCGGGGAAGACCATCGAGGCGATCTTCTTCTCGATGTCCGCATTGGCGCGACCGAGGATGATGCCGCCGCGCGGGCCGCGCAGGGTCTTGTGCGTGGTGCTGGTGACGATGTCGGCGAAGGGCACCGGGCTGGGGTACAGGCCGGCGGCGACGAGGCCGGCGACGTGCGCCATGTCGACGAACAGCAGCGCACCGACCTTGTCGGCGATCGCGCGGAAGCGCGGGAAGTCGAGATGACGGGCGTAGGCCGAGAAGCCGGCAACGATCATCTTCGGCTTGCACTCGACGGCGAGCGCTTCCAGCGCGTCATAGTCGATCACGCCGTCGTCGGTGACGCCGTACTGCACTGCGTTGAAGATCTTGCCGGAGAAGTTCACCTTCGCGCCATGCGTCAGGTGGCCGCCGTGCGCGAGGCTCATGCCGAGGATGGTGTCACCCGGCTGCAGCAGCGCGAAATACACCGCGGCGTTGGCCTGCGAGCCGGAGTGCGGCTGGACGTTGACCCAGTCCGCGCCGAACAACGCCTTCGCGCGGTCGATGGCGAGCCGCTCGACGACGTCGACATGCTCGCAGCCGCCGTAGTAGCGCTTGCCCGGATAGCCTTCCGCGTACTTGTTGGTGAGCACCGTGCCTTGCGCCTGCATCACGCGCGGGCTGGCATAGTTCTCGGACGCGATCAGCTCGATGTGGTCTTCCTGGCGGTGGCGCTCGGATTCGATGGCGCCCCACAGGTCAGGGTCGAAGCCGGCGATCTGCATTTGCTTGTCGAACATCTATGTACTCCGGAATGAATTTCAGGACGGGTTTCAGTGCCTCACGCCGAGACCGGAACCGACGAGGAGTCGATACGAAGCGTGTGCCCGGGACGTGGTATTCAGCGGACCGCGGGGCGAGACGCCACCCGCGGCCCTGCGGCTGCGTGCGAACGCGCGCGCGCCGCGGGAATGCTCCTGGAGGAACATGACGAGGCGCCGCGGCGGCAGGCGGTGCTGGATCAGTCGGCGGACTCGCCCTCGAGGTTGAGATCCACCATCAGCTCGTTCGCCAGCGTTTCCAGCTCGGCTTTCAGGGCGGCCGGCTGGACGGACGCCGGCACCTGCACTTCGATGCTGGCGCGGAACAGCGGCTCGCCGCTGAACGAGGCGTTTTCGCACGCGGTTTCGAGCTTGCTGATGCTCGCGCCGTGACGCGCCAGCGCGGCCGAGATCTCGCGCACGATGCCCGGGCGGTCGTGGCCGACCAGTGCGAGCTTCGTCGTGCGCCACGGGCCCGCAGCCGGCGCCGCAGCACCCCGCTCGATCGTCAGGCGCAGGCCTTCCGCTTCGAGCTCGCGCAGCGCCGCCTCGAGCTTGCCGGCATCGGCTTCGGCGACTTCCAGGCGCACGATGCCCGCGAACTTGCCGGCGAGCTGGGCCATGCTGCTTTCCAGCCAGTTCGCGCCGCACTCGGCGGCGCGGGCCGCCAGCGCATTCACGAGGCCCGGACGATCCGTGCCGATCAAGGTGATGACGAGTGATGCGTTCATGTCCTCGGCTCCTGTGGTGGGTGTGCTTTATTCGTAGTCCGACATCGGCGGGCATGCACACACGAGATTGCGGTCGCCGTACACGTTGTCCACCCGGCCGACCGGCGACCAGTACTTGTTCGCGCGCAGGCTGGCGAGCGGATACACGGCCTGTTCGCGGCTGTACGGGTGCGTCCATTCCCCGGCAATCGCTTCCGCGGTGTGCGGGGCGTTGACCAGTGGGTTGTCCTTGGCATCGAATTCGCCACTGGCGACCTTGGCGATCTCCTGGCGGATCGCGATCATCGCGTCGCAGAAGCGGTCGAGCTCTTCCTTGGATTCGCTTTCGGTCGGTTCGATCATCAGTGTGCCGGGCACCGGAAAGGACATCGTCGGCGCGTGGAAGCCGAAGTCGATCAGGCGCTTGGCGACGTCGTCGACGCTGATGCCGGTCGAGTCCTTGAGGGGACGCAGGTCGATGATGCACTCGTGCGCGACCATGCCGTTCTCACCGCGGTACAGCACCGGGTAGTGCGGATCGAGGCGCTTGGCCATGTAGTTGGCGTTGAGGATGGCCATCACGGTCGCGTTGCGCAGGCCTTCGGCGCCCATCAGCGTGATGTAGGTCCAGGTGATCGGCAGGATGCTGGCGCTGCCCCACGGCGCGGCTGCGACCGCGCCGATGCCCTTGAGACCACCCGTGACGTTACCCGGCAGGAAGGGCGCGAGGTGCGACTTCACGCCGATCGGGCCGACGCCCGGTCCGCCGCCGCCGTGCGGGATGCAGAAGGTCTTGTGCAGGTTCAGGTGCGATACGTCGCCACCGAACTTGCCGGGGGCGCACAGGCCGACCATCGCGTTCATGTTGGCGCCGTCGATGTACACCTGGCCGCCGTAGGCATGCACGATCTCGGTGATCTCGCGCACGGCCGTCTCGAACACGCCGTGCGTCGAGGGGTAGGTGATCATGATCGCGGCGAGCTTGTCGGCATGCTGCTCGGCCTTGGCCTTCAGGTCGGCGACGTCGACGTTGCCGTTCTCGTCGCAGGCGACGACCACCACGCGCATGCCGGCCATGTTCGCCGTCGCGGGGTTGGTGCCGTGGGCCGAGCTAGGGATCAGGCACACGTCGCGGTGCGCCTCATTGCGGCTGGCGTGGTAGGCGCGGATCGCCAGCAGGCCGGCGTATTCGCCCTGCGAGCCGGCGTTGGGCTGCAGCGACACGGCGTCGTAGCCGGTGCAGGCGCACAGCATCTGCTCCAGTTCGGCGGTGAGCTGGGCGTAGCCCTGGGCCTGCTCGGCCGGGGCGAAGGGATGCAGCCCGCCGAACTCGCGCCAGGTGATGGGGATCATCTCGGTGGTGGCGTTCAGCTTCATCGTGCACGAGCCCAGCGGGATCATCGTGCGGTCGAGCGCCAGGTCCTTGTCCGCGAGGCCGCGCAGGTAGCGCAGCATCTTGGTCTCGGACTGGTACATGCTGAACACCGGGTGCGTCAGGAAGGCCGAGGTACGCAGCTGGCCGGCCGGCAGGGCCTCGGGCGCGAGGTTCTCGATGTCGGCAAACGCGGGCACCGCCGCGCCGTTGGCGAACACCGCCCACAGCGCCTCGACGTCGGCGCGCGTCGTGGTCTCGTCGAGCGAGATGCCCACGGTGGTCGCGTCGATCTCGCGCAGGTTCATTTCACGGCTGCGCGCGGCGGCGTGCACGGCGGCGGCGTCGGCAACGCGCACGGCGATGGTGTCGAAGAACGCGTTCGTCACCACTTCGGCGCCGACGCGGCGCAGGCCGGCGGCCAGCGTCGCAGTCATGCGATGCACGCGGCGGGCGATGGTCGTCAGCCCCTTCGGGCCGTGGTAGCAGGCGTACAGGCTCGCCATCACCGCCAGCAGCACCTGCGCGGTGCAGATGTTGGAGGTGGCCTTCTCGCGGCGGATGTGCTGTTCGCGCGTCTGCATTGCGAGGCGGTAGGCCTTCTTGCCGTGGCTGTCGATCGACACGCCGACGACACGGCCCGGCATCACGCGCTTGTGCGCATCGAGGGTCGCGAAGTACGCGGCGTGCGGGCCGCCGTAGCCCAGCGGAACGCCGAAGCGCTGCGTCGTGCCGATCGCGACGTCGGCGCCGAGCTCGCCCGGCGATTTCAACAGTGTCAACGCGAGCAGGTCGGCGGCGACGACGACCAGCGCCTTCTTGGCGTGGGCGGCGGCGACGATGCCGGCGTAGTCGATCACCTCGCCGGTGCTGGCCGGGTACTGCAGCAGCACGCCGAAGAATTCATGCTGGTCGAGCTCGGTCGCGGGGTTGCCGACGATCACCTCGAAGCCCAGCGGCTCGGCGCGGGTGCGCACGACCTCGATGGTCTGCGGGTGGCAATCCTGCGAAACGAAGAAGGCCTTGGCCGGATTTTTCGACAGGCGCTGGCAGAAGGTCATCGCCTCGGCCGCCGCGGTCGCCTCGTCGAGCAGCGAGGCGTTGGCGATCTCCATGCCGGTCAGGTCGGTGATCATGGTCTGGAAGTTGAGCAGCGCTTCCAGACGGCCCTGCGAGATTTCCGGCTGATACGGCGTGTAGGCGGTGTACCAGGCCGGGTTCTCGAGGACGTTGCGCAGCACGACACCCGGGGTGTAGGTGTCGTAATAGCCCGCACCGATGAAGGAACGGAACACCCGGTTCTTCCCCGCGATGCCGCGCAGCAGCGCGAGCGCGTCGGCTTCGGTCCGGCCCTCGGGGAGGGAGAGGGGCGAGGGCGACAGGATCGAAGCCGGGATCACCTTGTCGATGAGTTGGTCGAGCGAATCGAGGCCGAGCGCGGCAAGCATCGCCTGCGTTTCGGTCGCATCCGGGCCGACATGGCGGCCGACGAAATCATCGCGCTGCTCGAGTTGTGCGAGCGTCGCGGGGAAGCGGGTGTCGTTCATGTTCATGGCTTGGGCAGTGTCCGGAAGTGGATCGATCAGGCGGTCAGCTTGTCGTAGGCAGCCTGGTCGAGCAGCCCGGCAAGCGCGGACGGATCGTCGAGGCGGACGCGGATGAACCAGCCCTCGCCCATCGGGTCTTCATTGACCGTCGCGGGCGCGTCGGCCAGCGCGGCGTTGACTTCGACGATGGTGCCGGCCAGCGGCATCTTCAGTTCGCCGGCGGCTTTCACCGATTCGATGACCGCGGCTTCGTCGCCGGCGGCAAAGCTCGCGCCGACGTCCGGCAGCTGCACGAAGACGATGTCGCCCAGCGCGTTCTGCGCGTAGTCGGTGATGCCGACCGTGGCGACGTCGCCCTCGACGCGCAGCCACTCGTGGTCTTCGGTGAATTTGATCGTGCTCATGAGGCCTCCAGGTTCGTGTGGATTGATGCAAGGGTCTGCTTCAGTGACGGGACGGATGTTATCAACCGGTTGACATGAGCGATTTTGATAGTTGAAATGAAATCATTAAATGCACAAATGACCGGTGCGCAATGCAAAACATCCCCACCGAACTGCTGCGCACCTTCGTGAAGGCCGTCGATACGGGCAGCTTCACGCGCGCCGGCGAGATCGTCGGACGCACGCAGTCCGCCGTGAGCCTGCAGATCAGGCGCCTGGAAGAGATGCTCGACGCACCGCTGTTCGTGCGCGGCACGCACCGCGTGAAGCTCACCGAGGAAGGGGCGACGCTGGCCGGTTACGCGCGGCGGATGCTGGCGCTGAACGACGAGGCGGTGAGCTGCCTGCGCCGGCCCAAGGTCGCGGGCAGCGTGCGCCTGGGTGCGCCGCACGAGTACACCGCCTCGCTGCTGCCGGTGATCCTCGGCAAGTTCGCGCAGTCGCACCCCGGCGTGATGCTCGAAGTGACCTGCGACCTGAGCAAAAACCTGCTCGCGCGCCAGGAGAAAGGTGAATTCGACCTCGTGATCGCCCTGCACGACGATCCCGAAGAGCGCGGCGGCACCAAGGTGCTCACCGAGCAGCTGGTGTGGATCACCAGCCTCGACCATGAGCGCCACACACAGCGGCCGCTGTCGCTGGTGGTCGCACCGCCGCCGTGCATCTACCGCAACCGCGTGCTGCAGACGCTCGGCCGCCAGCAGCGCCCCTGGCGCATCGCCTACATGAGCTCCAGCTACAGCGGCATCATCGCCGCCGTGCGTGCAGGCCTGGGGGTCACCCTGCTGGCCGGCAGCACCGTGCCCGAAGGGGTGCGGGCGCTGGGCGAGCGCGACGGCTTCCCCGCGATGGGGCAGCTCGACGTGCGGCTGTACGAGCGGTCGGAAAGCGCGACCGAGGCGGTGCGCTGCCTCGCGGACTACATCACGAGCAGCTTCGCCACGTCCGACGGCGCGCGCGGCGGCGGATCGGCACCGTCAGGCGCGCAGATGGCGGGCGAATAGCGCCGCCAGCGGCCGCGCGGCGACGCTCAACGGCACACCGCGCAGGCTCAGGATGCCGAGCGACATCGGCGGCGGCAGCGGTTCGACGGCGAACTCCTGCAGCCCGGCGCCGAAGACGGGGTCGCGTATCAGCACCGTCGGGCCGAAACCGATGTGGTCGGTTCGCCGCATGAGCTCGAGCATCAGCGCAGGCGAGGCGCAACGCACCGTGTTGGCCGGCACGTCGATGCCGTTGGCCTCCAGCCAGTTCACGAGGTGGCTGCCCTGGCTCGCCCCGGTCAGGTTCAGCACCCAGCTCGCGCCGCGCAGCTCCGTCCATGTGCGCGCCGCGGCGAGCGGATGGCCGATGCGGCCCGCGGGCGAGGCCGGGATCTGCGCGAGCGGCTCGAAATCCACTTCGTAGGGAAGATCCTGCGCATTGGCCAGCGCCACCGCGAAGTCCAGGCGCCCTTCGATGATGCCGGGCACCACGTTCGTCAGCAGCCCCTCTTCCAGGCTCAGCGCGGCATCGGGCTGGATGCGGCGGAATTCGGCCAGCACGCGCGGCAGCACCGTCGCTGCGACCAGCGGCGTCAGCGCGACGGCGATGCGCGCGCCCGCCCCGCCGCGCAACAGCCGGACCTCCTCGCGCGCCTTCTCCAGCGTCGCCAGCGCCAGCCGCGCACGCACCAGCAGCGCCTGGCCGGCGGGCGTGAACACCACGCCCTTGTAGCTGCGCGTCAGCAGCTCCGCCCCCACGTCCTCCTCCAGTTCGCGCAGCGCCTTCGTCAGCGCGCTCTGGCTGAGATGCATCGCCCGCGCCGCCGCCCGGATCGATCCGGCATCGGCAACCTGCACGAGCGCCTTCAGCTGATGGTCCTTCATCGCGGCACGTGATTACTCATGGTTGTCACCCCGGAAAAAGTACCGCCTTCCGCGATCGCTAGCAAATCCTATTATCAATCCATGAATACAATTGATCGCATCCTCCCCGACGAGGCCGCCATGAAGACCTGGCGACGTGCCATCCACCAGCATCCCGAGCTCGGCTTCGACGAGTTCGAGACCAGCCGCCTGGTCGCCGACCAGCTGCGCCAGGCGGGCTTCGAGGTGCACACCGGCATCGCCACGACCGGCGTCGTCGGCACCCTCAGCTGGGGCAAAAGCGGGGAACAAGGTGGAAACACGGGCGGCCCGCGCCTGGGGCTGCGCGCCGACATGGACGCGCTACCGATCCACGAGGAGACCGGCCTGCCGTGGGCGAGCCGCAATCCCGGCCGGATGCACGCCTGCGGCCACGACGGCCACACCGCGATCCTGCTCGGCGCCGCGCAGGTGTTCGGACGCCTGCAGCGCGAAGGCCGCCTGCCCGGCAGCGGCACGCTGAACCTGATCTTCCAGCCCGCCGAGGAACTGGGCGGCGGCGGCGGCGCGAAGCGCATGCTCGAAGAAGGCCTGTTCGAACGCTTCCCCTGCGATGCGATCTTCGCCCTGCACAACTTCCCCGGCGTGCCGACCGGCCACTTCCGCTTCCGCCCCGGCCCCTTCATGGCCTCGTCGGACAAGGTGCTGATCCGCTTCGACGGCAAGGGTGGCCACGGCGCGCTGCCGCATCTCGCCGTCGACCCGACGCTGCCGGCTGCGGCGACCGTACTGGGTCTGCAGACGATCGTCGGGCGCAACGTCGATCCGGTCGACATGGCGGTGGTCAGCGTCGGCCGCATGTCGGCCGGCAAGGCCTACAACGTGATCCCCGAAACGGCCGAACTCGAACTGAGCGTGCGCGCGCTGCGCCCCGAAGTGCGCGACCGCCTGGAACAGCGCATCTGCGAACTGGCCCGCGGACAGGCTGCCGCCCACGGCGTCGGCTGCGACATCCACTACGAGCGCGGCTACCCGGTGCTGATCAACAGCGCCGAGCAGGTCCGCTTCGCGACGGAGGTCGCACGCGAGCTCGTCGGCGACGACAAGGTCGACGGCAACGCCCCGCCGCTGTCCGGCAGCGAGGACTTCGCCTTCATGCTGCAGCAGGTGCCCGGCTGCTACCTGCTGATCGGCAACGGCGACAACGGCTTCGCCGGCGGCGAACACCTCGGGCCGTGCAGCGTGCACAACCCGCACTACGATTTCAACGACGCCTGCCTCGCACCGGGCGCCGCCTTCTGGGTGGCACTGTCGAACCGCTTCTTCAGCGACTGAGCGCCAGGCGGCACAGCAACCCAAAACGACAATACCGACTCATCGAGAGGAGACACGCATCATGAGCAGCAGCACCGCAGCGCCACGCGCGCGCCAGATCGTCGCAGCCGTCATCGGCAACGCGCTGGAATGGTACGACTTCATCGTCTTCGGCTTCCTCGCCGTGGTGATCTCGCGCCTGTTCTTCCCCGCCGACAGCGAGTACAGCTCGCTGCTGATGGCAACTGCGACCTTCGGCGTGGGCTTCTTCATGCGCCCCGTGGGCGGCGTCCTGCTCGGCATCTACGCCGACCGCAAGGGCCGCAAGGCCGCGCTGCAGCTCATCATCGCGATGATGACGGTGTCGATCGCGCTGATCGCCTTCGCCCCGCCCTACGCCGCGATCGGGGTGGCCGCGCCGCTGCTGATCGTGCTCGCACGCCTGCTGCAGGGCTTCGCCACCGGCGGCGAGTTCGCCAGCGCGACCTCCTTCCTGATCGAGAGCGCCCCGCCCAACAAACGGGGCCTGTACGGCTCGTGGCAGATGTTCGGCCAGGGCCTCGCAGTATTTGCCGGCGCCGGCGTCACGGCGCTGGTCACGCGCAACCTCTCGCCCGAGGCGCTCGACGCCTGGGGCTGGCGCATCCCGTTCATGATCGGCCTGCTGATCGGCCCGGTCGGCCTGTGGATCCGCCGCCACCTGGAAGAAACCGAGGCCTTCCTGGAAGCCCACAAGGCGCCGGCGGAAAAGCAGTCGATCGCCCGCATGCTCAAGAACCACCTGCGCGAAGTCTTCGCGGTCATGGGCGTCACGGTTTGCGGCACGGTCGGCTTCTACGTGATCCTGGTCTACATGCCGACCTTCGCCACCAAGCAGCTCGGCATGGTGCTGTCGGATGCCTTCACCGCGCAGGTCATCGCGGTCGCGCTGATGACTGCCCTGATGCCGGTGTTCGGCGCGCTGTCCGACCGCGTCGGCCGCAAGATCCTCGTCATCCTCGCCGCTGCAGGCCTGCTCGTCGCCTCCTACCCCCTGCTCTCGTGGGTCCATGCCGCCCCCTCGTTCGAACGGCTCGTCACGATGCAGATCGTGCTGTGCATCCTGCTCGCAGTCTTCTTCGGACCGATCTCGGCCGTGATGGCGGAGCAGTTCCCGGCGGGCGTGCGCTCCACCGGCCTCGCCCTCGCCTACAACGTCGCGGTGATGGTGTTCGGCGGCTTCGCGCAGTTCATCGTGACCTGGCTGATCCACACCACCGGCATCACCATCGCCCCGGTGTTCTACGTGATGTTCGCTGCTGCGCTGGGCTTCGTGTCCGCCATGTTCCTGATCGACCGCACCAAGGTCGCGCACCTCGCGGCAGTCGATGATGAGGCCCCGCAAGCGCAGGCAGGTAACGGCGGCAAGGACGCCGCGATCCTCCCGCGCACCGCGCTCAATCGCGCCTGAAACCTGCGCACTGCCGGCCGCCCCCGCGCCCGGGGGCGGCCTTTTTCGTTCAGGTGAACAGCTCGCCCAGATTCACCGTCGCCTGGCTGCCGACGTGCTGGCGCCTGGTGCGGATCCAGCGCGCGGCGCGGGCACGCCCGAGGTCGCGCAGTTCGTGCAGGAAGGCGCGCGCCGCGTTGAGCTTGCTGCCGCTGCCGCTCTCGGCCAGTTCCTGCGCCTCGATCATGTGAAAGCGCAGGCCCAGCAGCTTGCGCTCGAGGCGCCCGTGCGGCACCCAGCCGCTGCCCGCCTCCAGGTAGGCGCGCGCGTGCGCGATCATGCGCATCTCGCGCAGGAAGGTCGCCGAAAAGCCCATCTCCACCGTGCGGTCGGCGATCTCCCCGGCGCTGCGCGGCGCCGCGGCAATGCGCAGCGGATTGAGGAGCACGAGCAGGATGTCCGGCGTCTCGCATTCGTACATCAGCGGGTAGACCGCCGGATTGGCGCTGAAACCGCCGTCCCAGTAGGCCTCGCCGTCGATCTCGACGGCGTGGTGGATGGTCGGCAGGCAGGCCGACGCCAGCAGCATGTCCTCGGTGAGTTCGGCGGTGCGGAACAGGCGCACCTTGCCCGTCTGCACACGCGTCGCGGCGATGAACAGGCGCAGGCGGCACTCGCGGCGCAGGAACTCGAAGTCGAACTGCGCGCGCACGACCTCGCGCAACGGGTTCAGCTCGAACGGATTGAACTGGTAGGGCGACAGCAGCCGCGTCATCCCCAGCATCATGCCGAGGGGATTGGGTAGTGCGCCGTTGCCGTTGGGGTTCATGCTGTGCAGCAGGTCGAGCTCCAGCGGCGCGCTCGCCGCAACCGCCTCCCAGAAGCCGGACAGACTCGCGCGCGCGCCCTCGCCGCCGCCGCGCGTCCATCCCTGCGCCAGCGCCACCGCGTTCATCGCGCCCGCGCTGGTCCCGCTGATGCCGTCGAGCCGCCAGCCCTCCTCCAGCAGCCGGTCCAGCACACCCCACGTGTAGGCGCCGTGCGCCCCGCCCCCCTGCAGCGCGAGGCTGATTGCGGGCAGCGCGTCACGCCTGCCTGACCACCATCGTTTGCGCAGCATGTTCCACTCCCTTCCATGCGCAGAAACACTTCTGCTGCACTGCACCATACAGCAAGAACGGCGGCGGGAGTGTTTCAGATGGTCAGGCCATGGACAGCCGCAGCGCGAATCCGACCACTGCGCACGCGGCGATCACGTGGATGACGTTCGCCTTGAAGCGGAACAATGCGACCGCCGCGCCGAGCGCGATGAGCGCCGACACCATGTCGAAGTCGCCATCCAGCCCCTGCGGCCATAGCACGTGGTAGCCGAAGAACAGCGCCAGGTTCAGCACCACGCCGACCACGGCGGCCGTGATCGCGGTGAGGGGCGCCGTGAACTTCAGGTCGTTGTGCGTCGTCTCAACCAGCGGCCCGCCGAGCAGGATGAAGATGAAGGACGGCAGGAAGGTGAACCACGTCACCACGGACGCCGCGACCGCGCCGGCAAGGAACAGGCTGTCGGGCCCGAACACCGATTTCGCGTAGCCGCCGACGAAGCCGACGAACGCAACCACCATGATCAGCGGGCCCGGCGTGGTCTCGCCGAGGGCGAGGCCGTCGATCATCTGCGTCGGCGTCAGCCAGCCGTAGTGCGCGACCGCGCCCTGATACACGTAGGGCAGCACCGCATAGGCGCCGCCGAAGGTCAGCAGCGCCGCCTTGGTGAAGAACCATCCCATCTGCGTCAGCGTGTGCTGCCAGCCGAACACGCCCGCCAGCAGCCCCATCGGCACCAGCCACAGCAAGCCGCCGACGATCATCACGCGCACGACGCGCGGCCATGCGAAGCGCGCATGTTCGGGCGTCGGCGTGGCGTCGTCGATCAGCGCGGGGCCGAAGGACTTGTCGGCCTTGCCGTGCGCGCCGCCGGCGCGGAAGTGCTCCGGCGACAGCCGCCCGCCGATCACGCCGATTAGCGCGGCGCCGAGAACGATGGCCGGAAATGGCAGGTTGAATCCGGCGATCGCGACGAAGGACGCCCCCGCGATCGCCCACAGCACGTTGTTCTTCAGCGCCCGCGAGCCGATGCGGTGCGCCGCCTGGACGACGATGGCCGTCACCGCGGGCTTGATGCCGTAGAAGAGCCCCGCCACCAGCGTGGTCTCGCCGAAGGCGACATAGACCCACGACAGCCCGATCAGGATCAGCAGCGACGGCAGCACGAACAGCACGCCGGCGACGATGCCGCCGGGCGCCCTGTGCATCAGCCAGCCGATGTAGGTCGCCAGCTGCTGCGCCTCCGGGCCGGGCAGGACCATGCAGTAGTTGAGCGCATGCAGGAATCGTCGCTCCGAGATCCAGCGGCGGCGCTCGACCAGTTCCTGGTGCATGATCGCGATCTGCCCGGCCGGCCCGCCGAAGCTGATGAAGCCGAGCTTCAGCCAGAACAGGAAGGCCTCGCGAAACGAGACTGGTTCGGGCGCGGTTGCGGTGGCGTTGTCGGTGGCGTTTTCGGTGGTCGGTGCAGAGCTGCTCATTCTTGTTGCGTGGCCTGATCGAGGATGGCGGACGGGACATGGAGAAGCTCGCCGCGCCGTGCGTCGAACTTGCACGAGCCCCGGTGGATGCGTGCGAACGTGCAAGTATGCATGCCCGCCGCCCCTTCCACACAGCGCCGTACCGGTCGACTCGCGCGCCGCGCAGGCCCGCGTCCGCCCGGATGAGCAGCCGGGCTGCGCCACCGCTCAACCGGACACCGGAGCCTGCCCCGCCTCCCGTCGCACCGCAAAGCGCAGCGGCGAACGCACCGCCGGCCGGCCGAAGGGGGCGCCATAGGCAAAGCCCTGGGCAAGCACGCCGTGCGGCAGGTCGGACGATGCCCTGTCCTCGACCCGCGTCACGATCACCCGCGCCGATCCCGCGCGCGCCTGCAGCGCATCGAGCGCCTTGCGCGCATCGCCCTCGGCCTGCAAAGCCGCCGTACCGATCTTGATGAAGTCCGCCGGCACGATCCCCGACAACGCATGCCATTGCGCCACGGACTCGACGTTCACGGCGACGCGGAAACCGTTGTGGCGATAGTTCCGCAGCACGAAGCTGAGCAGGTCCGCCTGCCGGCTCGCGACGATCGGCGCTTCGATGACGATGCGTCCGGGCGCGAATCCGAGCGCGTCGACCACCTTGCGGAACGCGGCCCCGTGGTCGCCCGCGACGGCCGCCAGCAGACGGCCATGCACGTTCAGGAACAGCAGGCCGTCATCACCCACGGACGCGATGAAGTTCAGCGCATGGACGGTGCGTGCAAGCCGGTCGAGCGCGATCAGGCGGTCGTCGTCGGCGTTGGCCGAAAACAGCACCCACGGCGACAGGTCGCGCCGACCGCCCCCCAGGCAACGCAGGAAGGCCTCGTGCCCGATGACCTGGCCGGATGACGGATCGACGATGGGCTGGAACACGCTCGACAGTTCGCAGCCGAACCAGTCCCCCACGACGCCGCCGTCCGCGAGGCGGCGCAGCTGCCGGCCGGCCTGACGTTCGAGCGGCAGGCGATAGAGAAAGTCGCGAACGCGGTCGGCGATCTGCGAAGCAGGACTGGTCATGACGGGCTCCATCGGGGGTTCAGGGCGAAACGCGACGCATCGCGCACGGCATACCGGCGCATCGTCGCACCGCGACTTTACGGGGGCATGTCACGGATGCGAACCATGAAATTCTGCTGAGCTTATGCGCGAGCCAGAATGGGCCGTTCACGGGCTGAAATACCCGGCGCAGGATCCCTTTCCCAATGCTGACGGGAATGTAATCCTCGCGTAAGGACCACGTCGATCTCCGCGGTCTATGATGAATTCATCGGAACATCGGATGGATGCCATGCACTCGCAGCACTCTCCCGTGCCCGCCCCCGTGAGGGATGCACCTCGGACGAAGCGCGCCCGCTGGGTATTCGGCATCTTCCTGGCAATCGCCGCCACCCTGCTGGCCTTCGAACACCGGATCCACCTGCTGGGCATCCTGCCCTGGCTGTTCCTGCTCGCCTGCCCGCTGATGCACCTGTTCATGCATCACGGCCATGGCGGCCACGACGATCACCACGGCACGCCCGGGGACGGAGGCACCCGATGACCGAATCGAGCCCCGCCTATGGCCTGTGGTCGCTCGTCGCGATCAACTCCGCCGTGTTCATCCTTTTCGCCGCCAGTTTCTTCAAGCCGCGTTCGTCGCGCGACTGGCGCACGCTGGGCATGTTCTCCGCATTCATCGTCGCGCTGTTCGCAGAGATGTACGGCTTCCCGCTGACGATCTACCTGCTGTCGGGCTGGCTCGCGGCACGTTTCCCCGGGGTCGACTTCCTTTCCCACGACGCCGGCCACCTGCTCGAAGTGATGTTCGGCTGGCGCGCCAATCCGCATTTCGGCCCCTTCCACATCCTGTCCGGCATCCTGATCGGCGGGGGCTTCTGGCTGCTCGCCGCGGCATGGAAGGTGCTCTACGTGGCGCAAGCGGCCGGCAGGCTGGCCACCACCGGTCCCTACGCGCGCATACGCCACCCGCAGTACGCGGCCTTCGTCGTGATCATGGCGGGCTTCCTGCTGCAATGGCCGACGCTTATCACGCTCGCGATGTTCCCCGTCCTCGTCTTCGCCTACGTGCGCCTCGCCCGTCGCGAAGAGCGCGAGGCCGCGGCGACCTTCGGTGCCGAATGGCTGCGTTACGCGGGCAGGACTCCGGCCTTCTTACCTCATCGGATGAAACCCCGCGCCCACCCGATCGCCGACGACCGCGGCGAACATTCATCAGGAGAAGGATCATGAAATCACTGCTGACCACCGCACTCGCACTGTCGCTCGCTACCCTGTCGCCGGCCTGGGCCGAGGATGCCCACCACCC
>NZ_WTVS01000082.1 GCF_012911005.2 Aromatoleum toluolicum
GGGCGGCGGTGTGCCCGGTTCGCCCTGCCCTGATTGCGGCGGGGGCGGGCGTTTCATCAGTTCGCGCACCAGATCGCGGTTGTGGAGGATGTCGGGGTCGTCGGGGCGTCGTCGCAGGGCCGCGTCGTATGTCTGCAGGGCTTGGTCGAGGCGCTGCAGGCGTGCCAGGGCATTGCCCCGGTTGTAGAGGGAGTCGGCGTCGTCGAAAGGTTCCAGCAGCGCGGCCGCGTCGGCATAGGCCCCGGTGCGATAGTGCGCGACGGCTTTCCAGCGGGCGTCGGTGAATCGTGTGGCCGCCGTTTCGGCGGCGCCGCTGCGCAGGGCCTCCATGGCGCGCTGGTCGGGTCGCTGCCACCAGTCGGCGAAATCGCCCGCGTTCGCCGCGGGCGGGGGGATCAGGAGGAACGCGGCGAGCAGCGTGAAGACGCCGCGGCGGAAGGCGAGGGCGGCGAGGGGCAGCAGCAGCGCCAGCAGCCAGGGGCCGAGCTCGCGCGGTGTCGAGCGCGTCGGGATCCGTTCCTGTCGCAAGGTCGAAGCGCGGTCGAGATGGGCGAGGAGGGCGCTGACGTCATGGTCGTCCGTGCGCCGGGCGAGGTCCAGGCCGCCGCTCGCGACGATGGCGTCGTGCAGGGCTCCTCGCGCATCGTTCTCGGCCCCGAGTCGCAGCAGCGAGACACGCATGCCCTCCGCCTGTAGCTCGGCGACGGCCTGCAGGCTGGGCGCGGACGCCGCGCCGCCGGCGCTGAGCCAGAGCACGTCGCGTGTTGCGGCGCCGCTCCTGGCCAACAGCTTCGCCGCCATCCGCAGCGCGCGTTCCGGCCGCTCGCCGGCGACGGGGAGGGCGTCCGGTGCCAGTTCGGTGACGAGCATGCGCAGCGTCGCGCTGTCGGTCGTCGGCGGAGCGAGGAGGTAGGGCTCGTCCGCGTAGGCGATCAGCGCGGTCTGGCCTTCAGGCATGCGGTCGAGGAGGTCGAGCAGTTCGACCTGCAGGGCTTCGACGAGGGAGGCGCCGTTGCGCGCATCTTCGAGGGCTGGTGACAGATCTGCGACCAGCACACGCATCGCGTCGCTGCGCAGAGCAACGTTGGTGCGGCCCTTCAGGGCGGGGCCCGCCAGTGCAATGACCGCGAGCGTCAGGCCAACGGCAATCACTATGCGAACTGCGCCACGGCGCCCCGTCGGCGCCGGATCGACCAGATGGGGCAGCAGGTCGGCGTCGACCACGCCCGTCCAGTTGCCGAACGCGGCGCGCGGCGTGCGGGCGACCGTCCATGCGAGTGCCCAGCAGGGCAGCAGCGCCAGCAGCCACCAAGGGCGCAGCAAGGTGAAGTCGGCAAAGCCGATGGCGATTTCGCTGGCGGGATTCATGCGCGCGCCACCTCCGTGGGCGCCTGCAGGCGGCGTACGCCGAGGACGACGGCAATGAGCAGTGCGGCGGCGAGCGGCCAGGGATAAAGCTCGCGAGCGGGGCGCATCGCGACCTGCCCGAGGGCCTGCGGCTCGAGGCGGTCGACGCGCCGGTAGAAATCGGCCAGCGCCCGTCCGTCGGTGGCGCGCCGGTAGGTTCCGCCGGTCTGATTCGCGAGGGCCTGCAGCGTCGTTTCGTCGAGATCGGCCACCGGGGCGACTGCGATTTCGGCGCTTTGCGTTGGCACCGATGCCCGCTCCGGTTCCGCGCCGATGCCGACCACATGGATGCGCAGGCCTTCGCGCCGGGCGATCCAGCCCGCCTGCTCCGGGGACAGTTGGCCGGCGGTGTTGGCGCCGTCGGTGAGCAGGACGAGTACGCGCTCGCTGCCGCGGAACTCGCGCAGGCGGGTGGTGGCGAGTGCGATCGCGTCACCGAGAGCGGTTTCCCGTCCCGCGAGGCCGATCGCGGTGTCGTCGAGCGCGGCGTGCACCGTGTTCAGGTCGAATGTGAGCGGAGTCTGCAGGTAGGCCTGTTTGCCGAACACGATCAGGCCCATGCGGTCGCCGTCGCGGCCGGCGACGAAGTGCTGTGCGAGCCGGCGCGCAGCGTCCAGGCGTGTCACGGGTGGACCGTCGAGGCGGAGGTCGGCGGTCGCCATGCTGGCCGACACGTCCAGCGCGAGCATCAGTTCGCGGCCGCTGACCGGCAGAGCCGTCGGGTCGGCGGGGCCCAGTGGCCGCGCCGCCGCAAGGACCAGCAGCACCCACGCCAGCGTCGCGAGGACGAGGTCGAAGCTGACTCGTCTGCGTTCTGGCGCTTGTGTTCGCGTCTCTGATGCCGTTGTCGTAGGTGCGGCGAAGGGGGCCAGCGAGGGTACGCGCAGCACGGCCGCGGTGCCCACCGGCGCGCCCGCCGGGGGCAGCCAGCGGCGGACCAGCCAGGGCAGCGGCAGGAGGGTCAGCAGCCACGGCCACAGGAAGCTCATGGTGCGTTCGTCCTTAGCCAGCGCCGTGCGAGTGCCAGCAGGGCGCGGGTCTCGCCGTCGCTCAGCGCCGGAGTCGCGGTCGCGGGGCGGTAGGGCAATGCATCGAGGACAGCGCCCGCGCCGGAGACGAATTCGCCTTGCCCGCCATGCGCGTCGAGGAAGGCCAGCCACGCGGCGCCGCTCAGGCCCGCCGTGGGTGCGTCCGGGAAGCGCCGCCGCGCGTAGCGGCGGAGGACTGCGCCGATGCCGCGCGCGAGCTCGACGGCGTCGTGCGTCTGTGCGCAGGTTCGCGCGACGGCGTCGAGTTCGCGCAGGGCCGCCCGCAGCGGGCGCCCGCGCCGGTGACGGCGCGCCAGCCACACCGCGATGACGATCGTTGTCGCAAGGAGAGCCCACCAGCCGGGCGCGGGCGGCCATATCCCTGGGGGCGGCGGCAGATGGATGTCGCGAAGCTGGTCGATCGAGGCCGTGATCATGCAGCCGCCGTGGGTCGGAACAGCGCCGCGAGCGTTCGCAGCGGGTCGTCGTGCGTGGCGAGGGGCAGGAGCGTCGCGCCGAGGCGCCTCGCCAGTGCGGCGAGCCGTTCGCTGCGTTCGCGAAACGGTGCGCCGTATGCGTCACGTGCGGTCGGGTCGCGCAGGTCCAGCGTCCGTGTTCCGTCCCGAGCGGCAATGCGGTAGATGCCCGGAGGCGGTGGCGCGGATTCGATGGTGTCGAAGACGCGTACCAGGGTGATGCCCGACGCGCCGCGCAGCATCGCAAGGGCGCGCTCGCCCGCCACATCGAGGTGGTGGAAATCGGACACCACGACCGCGTGGCTGCCAGGGCGGACGGGGTGTGCGAAGGCGCGCAGCGCGGCCGTGAAAGCATCCGGTCCGGAGGTCGAACATGGCGCCGCGGCGGCTGCGACGAGTTGGTGGATCAATCCGAGGGCGCCGCGTTCGCGTCCGCATGTCGGCTGTTCGCGGTGCGCGTGGCCGTCGTGGACGGTGCCGCCGATGCGATCGCCAGCGTCGATGGTCGCCCATGCGAGCAGCGCGGCGGTGCGTGCCGCCACGACGGACTTGAACGCGCAGCGCGTCCCGAAGCGCATCGTCGGACCCAGATCGACGAACACCCGGACCGGCCGCTCGCGCTCTTCATGAAACAGTTTCGTGAATGGTTGTCCGCGCCGCGCCGTGTGTCGCCAGTCCATGTTGCGTGGATCGTCGCCGGTCTGGTAGGGGCGCACCTCGGCGAAATCGAGCCCCGCGCCGAGTCGAGGGCTGCGATGCGCTCCGCCGCTCGCGCCATTCCCCATGCCCCAGGTCGCGCGCAGTGCGGCGACCTGGGCCCGCAGCGCGATCAGATCGTGGTGCGTCGGCGCGATGTTACTGGTCTGCACGGTCGGCTGGCCGGTTGTTGCGGCGTTCGTGTCGAAGTGCGAGCCACGCTCACGGCACCGGGACGCGCGCGAGCAACGCCGCCGCGAGCGTGTCCGCGTTCATTCCGTCGGCCATCGCCTCCCAGTCGGGCAGGATGCGGTGGCGGAGAACGTCCGGCGCCAGTGCCTGGATGTCGTCGGGCGACACATAGTCGCGCCCGTGCAGCCAGGCACGCGCCCGCGCACATCGGTCGAGAGCGATAGTCGCCCGCGGACTCGCGCCGAAACGCACGGCGCCCGCCAGATCCGGCCCGTACAGTTCCGGCGTGCGGGTGGCCGCGACGAGCCGCACGATGTAGTCCTCGAGATCGGGGCTCAGGTGCAGGTCGAGCGCGGCGCGGCGTGCGGCGAATACCTGTTCCTGCGAGATGACGGGTAACAGCGCCGGGATGGCCGAGGATGCGATGCCGGCCCGCGCTTCGGCTCGGGCAAGGCGCAGGATGTTGCGCTCGGTCGCCGCCTCCGGGTAGCCGACGCGTACGTGCATCAGGAAGCGGTCGAGTTGCGCCTCGGGCAGCGGGTAGGTGCCTTCGTGCTCGATCGGGTTCTGCGTCGCGACGACGAGGAAGAGCCGCGGCAGCGCGTGGGTCGTCTGTCCGATCGTCACCTGGCGTTCGCCCATCGCCTCGAGCAGCGCCGACTGCACCTTGGCCGGTGCGCGGTTGATCTCGTCGGCGAGCAGCAGGTGATGGAACAGCGGACCACGTTCGAAGCGGAAGCTGCCATCCTGCGGACGGAAGATCTCGCTGCCGGTGAGATCGGCCGGCAGCAGGTCGGGCGTGAACTGGATGCGATGGAAGTCGGCGTCGATCAGCGAGGCCAGCACGTGGGCGGCGCGCGTCTTCGCGACACCGGGCGGGCCCTCGACGAGGAGATGGCCGTCGGCGAGGAGCGCGACCAGGAGTCGCTCTACCAGGGCTGCCTGCCCGAGCACGGCGCCTTCGAGCGTGCGGCGTAGCGTCAGGAAGGCGTTGTCGAGTGTCATGGGCGTGGAGCGGGACGAATTGCGTCGCAGGGCGCGTCGGGGCAGTCGAGAACGAAACGGGCCGGCGTTCGGTGCACGTGCGCGTCAAACCATCCCGCAGACAGGGTGAATTGTAACGCAGGGTGCAGGGGGGCATCGCACGCGGCCCGGGTTGCCGCGGGCGCCTTGGTCAGGCTTGCCGGAACCGTCATGCCGGCCTCGCCACGTCACGCGAGCGGAAAGCGAGCCACACGAGCGCTGCAAGCAGTGCTGCGAACAGGAAGGCGCCCTGGTTCTGCACCAGCCAGCGCATGTCGACCAGGTTGCGCCACGTTGCGGGGCTGGTCCCCCAGACGAGTGCGAGTTTGCGCAGCCACCAGATCACCGCCGGGAGCACGATAGCGAAACCGCCAACCAGGGCGAGCCATTCGCGTCGCTCGCGCAAGTCGAGCGTCGGCCATAGCGTCAGGGCGAGCGGAATGAGCATGAGACAGTCGTATTCCTTCAGCCGTGGCAGCAGCAGTGCCGTGCCGGCGATCGCCACGAAGGCCCGCAACTGAAGGGTCGGCGCGCGGTCGACGGCGCGCAGCGTGAGCACGAGGACGAATGCGGCCCACACCGCGTAGGCCGCGACGATCCACGGCCCGCCCTGCAGTTCGATGCCGGACTTGCGCACCAGCATCGAGAAGCCGAAACCCGGTACCTCGTTCGCATGTTCCACCGCCGTGCGCAGCCAGTCCGCAAAATGCGCCGGGAAAAGCAGCGCATCACCGCCGTACCACGCGGTGACGGCGATCACCCCGGCGAGCGGGAGAAGCATCTCGCGGCGCTGGAAGAACGGCAGCAGCACGTAGGCCGCATACAGCGGCTTGAACGGCGCCATCGCGACCCCCAATGCAGTGACCGGTCGTGCTCCGGCCTCCCGCCAGATCAGCCACGACAGCGCGCCATAGAACGGAACGCCGATGTTGCCGGAGACCAGTTCCGACACGAACACGCCTGCGGCCGGTGCCAGCACGAGAAAGGTGACGGCCAGCGGCGATGCGCCGAGACGGCCGGCCACGTACAGGAACAGGGCGCCACCGCCCGCGTACGCGAGGATGTACAGGTAGCCGAGCACGGTCGTGCCGGTCAGGGACGCGAGTCCGGCCAGCAGACGGGTGCCGGCGTAGGGGTAGGTATGCGGCAGGAAGTAGCCCGTGCAGTCACCGACGAAATTGTAGGGATCGCCATGCGCAAGGGTCGCCTCGATCGCGCAGCGATACACCGTCGCATCCCACAGCCAGGCGCGATGTTCCAGCAGCAGGGAAAGTCCGAACAGCAGGCCCGGGACCAGGCACAGCGCAAGGCCGATGCGCATCAGGGAGGGATTCATCGTGCCTGCTGCTCCGCGAGGCGCGCGCGCGGCATGGCCGGCGCACCGTGCGTCAGGGCCCAACGCGCGAACTCGGCGATCTCGCGCGAGCCGAGCTTCGAAGCGCCGACCGTGCGGTCGGGAAAATGCACCTGAACCTCGCGGATGTTCGCGCCCGCGCGGGCCGCGTTCTGCAGCATCGCGACGATGAACACGTAGCCTTGAGCGCTCACGTCGGTGAAGCGCGACTGTCGCAGCGCCGGGGTGCGCCACGCGCGGAAGCCGGCCGTGCAGTCGCGTACCGGTGCGAGACCCAGCCAGTGGCGCGCGACCAGATTGCCGGCCCGGGAGAGGAGACGGCGCCGCCAGCCCCAGTCCTGCGGCGTGCGATTCCCGTCGAGGTAGCGGCTGCCGATCGCGACGTCGGCGCCGTCCTCGATGGCGGCGAGCAGGCGCGGCAGATCCGACGGCATGTGGGAAAAATCGGCATCCATCTGGATCACGACGTCCGGTGCGTGATGGGCCTGCGCGTGATTCAAGCCGCGCACGTAAGCCGCGCCGAGGCCGGAGCGCGGTCCGCTCAGCAGCGACACGCCGGGCTGCTGCGCGGCGCAGGCGCGGACTTCCGCCGCGGTGCCGTCAGGGGACTCGTCGTCGACCACGAGAACGTGCACCTGCCGGTCGGGCGCCGCAAGCGCGGCGTGCACCGCGCCGATCAGGCGCCCGATGTTGCCGCGTTCGTTATAGGTGGGAATGACGACGACGATCTTCATGTGGACTCGTTGCCTGGCGAAGGCTGCGACGGGCGCGCGGTGAGCGTGCGTGTGGAGAGGGACGCGTTTGCCGGGGCGCGTAGAATACAGTCCCACACCCACCTGATCCAGACGCGTTTCATGCAAACGTCAAGCGCACGATGATTTCCGTAGTCATCCCCGCGCACAACGCCGCGGCCTTCATAGACGGACTGCTCGACTCGCTCGAGGCGCAGCGCCTCGACGGCGTACACGGCTGCGAAGTGATCGTTGTCGACGATGGATCGACTGACGCGACGGCACAGCTGCTTGCCCAGCGTCCGGGGCTGCGCGTGCTGCGCCACGAGCGCTGTGCCGGAGCGGGGGCGGCGCGCAATACCGGCGCGCGCGCGGCACGTGGCGAGTGGCTGGTGTTCCTCGATGCCGACACGCGTATCCGCGAACGCGACTTCCTGCTGCGCTGCGAAGACCTGATCGCCAGGCATCCCGGGCATGACGCATTCTCGGGCTGCTACCACGACGAGAACCCGGGCGGCGGGCGCTTCGCGCGCTACCTCGACGCGATCGAGACCGTCATGCGCCGCGGCAGTCTCGATCGCAGCGCACCGGGCTGCCTTGGCGGTTCGGTGTGTGCGATCCGCCGCGCCGTGTTTCTCGAACTTGGCGGCTTCAGCGAGGATCGCCGTGTCGCGCTCGAGGATCCCGACCTGGGATGCCGGCTGGCATTGGCCGGTCACCGGCTGTGGCTGTCGGGGGAACTGCGTGTCGAACACCGCCAGCCGGGCTGCCTCGATTACGTGCGCGAACTCGTGCCCCGCACGCGCCACTACCTGCAGCTCATTCGCCGTTACCGCAGCTTCAATCCGATGATGGGGGGCGCGGGCGAAGGGATAGGGCGCGGGGCGCTGGTCCTCGGCCTGCTCCTCGCACCGGTCGGCATCGTGTTCCCCGGGCTGACGGCCGCCGCCTTGTTGCTGCTGACCGTGGCGGGCTGGCAGGCGCGCGCCCTGGTGCGCGAGCTTGCGCGCCGACATGGCCCCGCCTTCGTGCTGACGGGGCTTGCATTCCACGCCACAGCCAGCGCCGCCGTCGCCGCCGGCGGCCTGCTGGCGGTGCGGGACAGCGCGGCGCGCGGACTGCGCAGCGCGGTCATCGATCTCGCGGTCGTGCTCGCCTACCTGCGCAGCCTGTGCTCGCGCGGCTCGCCGGGCTACCTGATCCAGTTCCTGACGCACCGTTGCAACGCGCTGTGCGGCCATTGCTTCGACATGCCGCAGCGGCACGCGATCGGACGTGAGGCCGAGCTCGACCTTGCGCGCATCCGCCGTGTCGCGGCGAGTACCGGGCCGGTCGGCCACCTGTCCCTCACCGGTGGAGAGCCCCTGCTGCGCGACGACCTCGCCGGGATCATCGCCGCGTATTACCGCGCCGGGGTGCGCTCGTTCAGCGTCTCCACGAATGGCTCCTACCCCGAAAAGATCGCCGCCCTGCTGACGCGCATCGCCGATGTTGCGCCGTTCGGGCGCGTCATGGTGACCGTTTCGGTCGACGGGGTGGGCGCCGCGCATGACCGCTTGCGCGGCGTGCCCGGCCTCTTCGCGAAGGTCGAGCAGTCGCTGCGCCTGTTGTGCGAGGCCCGCCAGTGGTTGCCGCAGCTGCGGGTGCATGCCTGTATCGCGGCAACTGCGGCGAACGCGCAGGAGGTCCCGGCAATTCTCGCCCGCCTGCGGCGATTCCCTCTGGATCAGCTGGAAATGACCCGGCTGCGCGGCACGCCGGCCGATCCGGCCGTGCAGGGGCCTGACGACGCGACTTACGCGCGACTGAGCGCCGACGTCGCCGCGGCGAACGGCGGCGCGACCGGTCTGTCGCGCCTGTTCGCGCTGCTCGACCGCGCGATGTTCACGATCGTGCGTTCGCCCGATGAGCCCTGGCCCTGCGGAAGCTGCCTCGCCGGTCGGCGGCTCGCGGTGATTCGCGCCGATGGCGCGGTGCTGCCCTGCGAGATGATCCGCGACGTGCGTCCGCAGGACGCCTTGCCGCACGACGACTTCATCATCGGCCGGCTCGCCGAGCACGGCGACGACCTGCGCGCCGTCCTGAGCAGCCCGCGGGCGCACCGCATCACCGATTACATCCGCGACACGCAATGTCGTTGCTCCTTCGAGTGCGCGATCTTCGCGACCATGAGCTATCGGCCGTGGACCTTGCCGCGTTTCCTGCTGCACGGCGTCGGTTCACGCGGCGGCGGCTTCGTCGCGCGGGAGGGCGGAGAGGAAGCGGTAGAGCGCGAGCCCCAACAGCAGCGTGAGGATCCACGGCGAGATCTGGACGGGAATCGCCTTGGCGAGTTCCTTTGCACCGAGCAGCGCCGCGAGCCCGCCCGCGAGCAGCCAGTATTCTTCGCGCCCCGCGCCGCGGTGCCGCATGTCGGCCCACAGCCAGGCTGCGCCCGGCACGACCAGGGCGAGGTCGTACAGGAAGGCTAGCGGGAGCGCGAGCGGCGTCGCGATGCACAGCACTGCCGCCTGCAGGCCGTGCGATTCTGCGTGTCGCCGGCCGCGCCACCACACCGCTGTGACGATCGCCAGCATCAGTGTGCTGACGAGGGACTGCAGCACCCAGGCCTGCTCGACCGTCATCCCCGCAAGGCGCGCCGCCGCCCACGGCGTGACCATCGCCGGCAGCGCGAAGGCGCCGACCGAGAAGGCCTCGAGGTGGAACAGGCTGGTGCCGATGAAGGCGAACCACGGATCGTCGCCGAGCGTCAGCACGCTGAGCGCGATCAGCGCCAGCACGCTTGCGCTCGCGGCAGCGAAGGCCCGCCAGTGGCCGCCCGCGAGCAGTGCGAAGGGGATCAGCATGCCGAAATGCGGCTTCACGCTCGCAAGGCCGATCAGCGCGCCCGCCCATAATGGCCGGCTGCGCAGCAGCAGCAGGCCCGACCCGATCAGCCCGGCGGTGAGAAAGCCGGTCTGACCGTACATCAGGTTGAAGAACGCAGGAGGCGCCGCGAGTGCGAAGGGCAGACCGAGGCGGTCCGGAACGATCCGCCGCAGGCTCAGCAGGTAGGGCACAGCGGTGATGCCCAGCCATCCCGCCCACGCGATCAGGTAGGGCAGATAGGCGAGCGGGAGCACCAGCAGGATGAAAGTGGGCGGATACATCCACGGCGCGAAGCCGACAACGCCGGCTTGCTTGTCCGTGAGGTCGCCGTAGATCCGGCGTGCGGCCTCCTTGCCGGCTGCCACCATCGTGCGCTGCATGTACACGAACTCGGCGGGAAGCTCGCGCACGATTATCGATGCTGCGTAGGTTGGGGTGAAATCGGTGAACAGCGGCGTGTCGCCGTGGGCGGCGTCACGGTATCCGTCTGTGATCTTCGCGCCAACGAAAAGCGCGTACCCGACTACCGCCAGCCAAAGGGTGAAGCGCAGGAGGCGCAGTCCCGACGTGAAGACCGAGGCGTTCAGATCGCCCCCTTGTGCAGCGCCGTCGTGACGAAGGGGATTCCGAAAAAGGTGAAGAACGCTATGACGAAGGTGCCGGCGACCAGCAGCGAGTTGGTCAGGGGGGGCGTGCGGAACGAAGCGCGCACATGCAGCGTCAGCCCGATCGCGAGCCAGGTCACCAGCGACCAGACTTCCAGCGGATCCCACGACCAGTAGCGGCCCCACGCGTCCTGCGCCCAGATTGCGCCGGCGACGATGCCCAGCGTATCGAAGATGAGTGCCAGCGCCATGCAGCGGTAGGCGGTTGCGTCGAGTTCGCTGTCCGCCGGCAGACGCTGCAGTGTCGCAGCGCCGGGGTTCAGTTTGCGGAAGATGGTGATCAGGGCGATTCCGAGGGCGACGAAGGCGGCGCCGAGGAAGATCTTCAGAAAGATGATGTGGATGAACAGCCAGACCGTGCGGTAAGTCGGGGGCAGCGACGATTCGTCCATCGGAATCAGCATCATCCAGCCCATCAGCATCGTCACGACGGGAAGCACGAAGGCCGCGAAGGCGCGCACCCGTGGCAGCATCAGATAGCCGATCCACACCGCGGCAACGAGCCCCCACACATTCGCCGAGAGCATCTCGAAGGTGTTGATGACCGGAAGGTGGCCGATGCGCATCCAGCGTGCGCCGAACGCGACGGTATGTACGCCCCAGCCGATAAGCAGCAGGATGAGGATCAGGCGTGACCAGTCGCGGCGGAACACGAGAGCACTGATGGCCGCCACGGTGGCGAGGCTGTATGCAACGACGGACGCCCAAAAGGCGATCAGTTCGGTCTGGAGCAGGTCGTTCATTCTTTGTCGAACATCTTGATTTTGTCGGCGTGCTTTATCTCATACTTCGCCACGCCGTTCTCGTCTGCCGTCCCGGGAATCGGCATCTTGGCGCCGACGCCTTTGCCGTCGCGGCGCAATTCGGCAGCCGTGAACCCCGGCGGGATGCCCTGAGTCGGTCCCCACGGTCCGCGCCCGAGCCTGGATTCCCATTCCCAGATTGCCGAGCGCGCCTGGGCCACCTTGAGACGGAACGGATCCTTGTCGCTCACGACGTGCAGGTAGCTGCGCATGCCGCCCAACGCAGACTCGAGGTCTCCCATCGCTTCCGACGCCGTGGCATGGCCGAAATAGGCCTCGGCGCGGAGACGGTCGCGGTCGATGGCCGCTTCATAGTATTCCCGCGCCTCACCGAAGCGCTGACGCTGCATCATCACGTCTCCCATGAGCTGGAACGCGTCGGCATCGTCGGGGGCCAAGTACATCGCCTTGAGCAGCGATTGAGCCGCTTCGTCCGCCTTGCCCGTTTTGAGAAGGTCGCGCGCCATGTCGTTCAGCGCATCCAGTGTCACGCGACGCACCTCGCTGAGATGACCTGCCCGGTCCTGTGTCGGATCGACACTGAGGCGGTGGCCGGCGGGCCGATCCGGCACCGTCTCGTCAGCGCGGAACTCCGAGGGGCCGTGGGGTGCCAGCGAGGGGAATGCCGATGTCTGCGCGTGTGACGATGCAGACTCGACGCCCCGCCCCGGCAGCAGCGAGACAACGGTGGCAAGCAGTGCGATCGAGAACGGAACGGCGAGGATGGCGCCGCGGCGATAATCGCGCACTGCGGCCGGGGCTTCTATGCGCTTGTCGTTCATTTTTCCGCAATCACCTTGGCGGTGCCTGCCTGCAGGTGTCTGGCCACGACGGATTCATCTACTGCGAAGCGTGTGCCGAAGCAGATGAACCCTTTGTCTGGACGGTGCAGCGTGCGGGAATAGATGGACATGCCTTGCGCGTGGGTCGACCACCGTCCGCCCTTCAGAACCCGCATGGGATGACTCAGATCAGCTCCCACGGTGGCGTTCTTGGCCAGAGGCGGGTTGCGCATGCCGTCCCGCAGGGCGAGATCGTGGGCGTTGTTGTACCAGTCGGCAACGTGTTCGAACACGTTGCCGCCCATGTTGTAGAGCCCGTAAGCGGAGCGGCCGTTGGCGAAGGCGTCGACAGGAGCCGGGCTGCAGCCGGCATGGGATTTGAAGCCGGCGAAGGTGTCGTCCGGATATTCGTCCCCCCAGGGGAACATGCGCCGGTCGGTCCCGCGTGCGCCCTTGACCCATTCCATCTCTGTCGGCAAGCGGAAGCCGAGCCATTGCGCCAACTCGGTCGACAATTCGTTCGACAGGTGGGTGGCGGGAAGGTCCTGTTCGGGCGACTTGAGCGTGTAACCCGCGGTTGCGCTCCCGGTCAGCGAGCAGCCTTCCGTCTCGCCCGCATACATGGCATGGCGCTTGAGGCCCGGCTGTTCCAGGAAGCGCTTCAGGTCGCGGGCGCGTGCCTCGAATTTCGCCAGATAGAAACCGTCGAGCCAGATCTGCACGTCGCGGTAGTGCTTGCCGTTCACCGGCTTCTGATTGTCCAGATAGTCGGTGTTTTCGACCCCGTACCAGAAGCTGCCAGCGGGTATGTGGACGAACTCGACGCCGTTGATCATTACTTCCCGGGGAAGCTGCGTAGCCGGACTTTGAGCCAGGGCGAGCGCCGACGAGAGGATGGCGGAGAGGGTGGCGGTGAGGACGGCAAGATGGCGGATGGGTGTCATGGCGTCTGGTCCTCACTCTTCGCGCACGAGGCGCAGTCCGAGAAGCTTGAGAGTGTCGTGCTTGGGATAACGTCCACGCATCGTGCAGCGGGTCTGGACGAATTCCGTGCGCACGCTCCCGCCGCGGATGACGGCCTTGTCGAGGCTTGCGCCGGTGCGAGGGTTGTACAGGCTGTGGCGCGCGTAAGCGTCCGCCACGTAATCGTCAGCAGTCCATTCCCAGACGTTGCCCAAGAGGTCGAAGAAACCTGCGGCGCTAGCCGGGCGGCTGCCAACCGGTTCGGGTATCGCGGGGGCTTCCACTGCCGCCACGGCAATACGTGCGAGTTCGTCCCCATTCGTTGGAACGTTCTTGTCGAGCCCCGCGGGGTTTGCACCGCGGCAAGCGAATTCCCATTCGGCCTCGGTCGGCAGGCGGAAGCGGAAGCGCTTCTTGTGCTGCGATGTGAGGCGTTCCGCATAGGCATTGGCTTGTTCCCACGTGACGCGCGTTACCGGCAGATTGTCGGGCAATGAATCGTTCCCGTCGGGCAGGGAGCCCATCACCTGCTTCCACTGCTTGCGCGTCACTTCGTGCCGCCCCAACCAGTATGCGTCGAGGCACACCTCGTGCGCGGGTGCTTCATCGGCGGACAGGGACTGCGTGTAGTTGAGGCGAACCCATCCACCGTCCGCCTCGGGAGCTACGTTGGCATCGTTGCCCATGCGGTAGCAGGATTTTTCAATCCGGACGAACTGCAATCCGGTCTGCGGATCCTGCCATGTCTGTGGTTTGCTTTCGTTGGCTGCGTGTGCGGATGTCGCGATCAGGCCGCTGACCAGGAGCAGAGCCGCAAATGTCGTATCGATCGGTTTCATTGGATGGAAGGAGCTGCAGGAATGGGGCGGACAAGAATGCGTGCGTAGAACCATACGAGGGACAGGACGCCGAGCAAGACGGCACCGATGAGCCACGGGCGGGTGGGGTCGGCGACGATGCGGTATCCCATCCACGAATCGAGTCGCACATACGTGAGGACGCCGCCGGCGAGCGTGAGCTGGTCGCCGGGTGCGAGAACGCTGCGGCTGTCCCCGATGCGAAGAACGAGCTGCTGTGCGGCGCTGCCCGCTCCGAGGTTGGTCCGTACGCTCGCTCCTTCGGTCCGTGCCGGGGCTTCGGCATCCACCATCAGCCAAGCCGTGCGGCCGTCGGGCAGCGTCCATTCGTTCGCGCCCGCAAAAGCGCCGTTGTTGCTCTCACGTAGCTGAACCGTGCCCCAGTCCTCCGAGCCGTCGGCGGCCTGCCAGCGGAATACCGGCGAGAAGCCGCGATACCTGCTGGTGTAGATCCGGTAGCCGTCGATGATGAGCGGGATGTCGTCGCCGATTTCCGCGACGTGGGTGCGGCCGTCCGTCCCGTGCCAGCGTACCCGGTTGTAGGTGGTGTGGTAACGACCCCGCTCGGGATAGTTTTCCGTGAAGCCGAGGTTGGTGAATCGCAGCTCGGCAATCGTTCGATCGTGCAGGGGGCCGTGCTCTTCGCCCACCAGATTGCCGTCGAATGTGGTCCCGGCGGTGACGGTTGCCTGTCCTTCGAAGTAGGTCAGGCGTGCAGCCACCAGCGCGAAAATCAGGGCGAGCAACGCGAGATGGAAGACGAGCAACGGGAGATCGGCGCGGAACCGGCGATTGGCCGTGATTGCGGCGAGCAGGTTCAGGGTCAGCAGTGAGAACGGCACGAGCATGGCCAGCGTCGTGCTGCGCCCGGGCGCCTTGGCCCACAGCGCAGCCGCCGCCATGACCACGAAAAATATCGCGGACAGTTTCGTCGAGGCCAGCGCGGTCAGCCAGCGGGGCATGCTGTGCGATTTCCCGGCCCGATCGTCACTGGCAGCCCGAAATGTCGGACATCCAGTCTTTACCGTTGTAGCCCGATGTGCCGCAGCTTGTCTCGGTCCATTGGCCACTCGCCTGCCAGGTGTTGATGCGCAGAACAGCGGAATTATAGTAAGGGGCGATTGACTGCGTACTGGTGTTGCTGCCCACGGATGTGCAGTTTCCCGTCTGTCCCCCTTCCGGGCCCACGCACTCCAGGTTTACCAGGAAGGCCTTGTTCTTCCATCCGTGAGGCACCGCAATGTGACAGCGCATGCATGGCCGGGAGCTCTTGGTGGTGAAGGAGTGTGAGGCTTCCGATGCACTACCGTCGAAGCCGCTGTTGGCGTTCGGGTTATGGCAACGGCCGCAGATGCCTCCGCTGGAGTTGGTGTCGCGTGTTGCGCTCGGGGTTACCGTCAGGTCCCAGACGCCCTTGAGGATGAAGTTTTGCGGGGAACCGTGCGGCCCCTGCACCTTGGCCAGGTTAGGCCCATTGTTCGTGTCGCTTGCGTCCGCACCCTGGGTCCAGGAGCCGGAATGCCCGTGGCAGTCGGAGCAGTACATGGTCTGCGTCCCGACCTTGGTGTCGTTGAACGGCGGACGGAAGTTGTCCATCGACGTGCCGCTCCGGGTTCGCGCCGCGACATCGCGTCCTGTTGGCCACATGACCGGGTGCCAGGAACGATGATTCTTGCCCGTTGCGCCGCCGCCACTGGGCGATGTGCCATTGGGATCGCAATTGCCTCCGCACGCAGTCCCCGACTTGCCCTCTTCACCCTGATCTCCTCCTGATGAGGGCGGGTCAGTTGCCTTGACGGCAGAGAACTCGGCGGCGACGTTGGTGTACCTGGTCATTCCGTTCGTGCCGCTGGCGGTCCCGCCCACGTAGGCGCCACCCATGAGGGGCATAGTCGCGCCTGCGCCATAGTCGGAATGGCACTTCAGGCAGAGCTGATACTCGCGCGTCAGGTAGGGGTTGGTTCGCGCGGCGTCCTCACTGTCGCCCGGGTCGCCACGTTTGACCGTGTAGCTCGTCGGCGTTTCGGGGAAACTGGTCGTTGTGGAGACTGCGGCTGCGGTCGGTTCGACACCCCACGTGCCGCGCAAGGGACCGGACGCGACGTTGGTTCCGAGGACGTGGGTGCGCTGGGCCGCGCCCTTGCCCGTGAACAACGCGTTCTTCATAACCCGGTGCGGGTTATGGCAGTCGGTGCATTCAACGTGCCGGTTAGTGTGGGTGCCAGCGCCCAGCAGGGTCCGGTCCTCGATGAAGTCTGCACCGCACTTGTTATTGGTGCTGCTGCAGTTCACAAAGGTGTCGGTGAAGTTCCCGCCGATATCGTGCTTCTCGGTGCCCGCGGGCTGGTCGGCGCTTGCGATCGGCATGCGCTTGTTGCCGGAGGTCGTGAACTCGGTACGAATGTCCGGCACGCCGGTGCTCGCGCTCATTGTCGGGACAGTGAGGATGCTGGCAGCGGTGGTCGTGTGACACTGGTAGCAGGTCTCCTCAACGGCTGGGTTTCCGCCTGCCTTGGGCGTGGATGCGCTGTCGGTGCCTTCGCGCAACAAGCGGCGTGAGCCCTGAACGGTGTGGGTGTCGTGGCAGTTCAGGCAACCCGCTTCCCAGACCTTGATGAGCGGCTCGGGCTGTCCCACGGGATTGATGCCGTCGGGAAATTCGCGCTGTGTCGCTGCTGCAGCCTTGTACGAATAGTTTGCGACGGTCGAGTCCGCGTGAGCGGACTTGGACCACGCGAGATAGGCCGTGCCCACCCGATCCTTGTTCTTGTCGTGGCAGCCAAGGCAGATCTGGTCTTTGGTCGCGTCGAAGGCCGTGCCGGGGGTGGCGGTTTTCTGGAAGCGGTTGAGGCGCAGGAACTTGCTCGCGTTCAGGTGCGGGTCATGGCAACTCGTACATTGCACCTTCCCTTCATGATCGAGCGGCAGTATCGGCTTGTTACTGGACGTGCGGATGCCCACGACCGTCTTGCTGCCCGCGGAATAGGGCGGGCTGCGAAATTCCCCGTCGCGGGTGGCGAGAGTGCCGTCGAAGGTGAAGGAGATCGGATGGTCGTTGCGCAGGTCGACGCCGAGATTGCGCGTGTAGCCGGTCGTATTGCCGGTCGTCGGCATCTTGCCGTCCGGCGTGCCGACCATGGAGATGGTCCTGCCGGTGCCGCTGCCGGGGGAGTTCGCGACTGCGCCGAGCGCGAGTGTGCCGTCGTGGCAGGACAGGCACAGCTTGGAGGCGCCACCCGGCTGGCCGATCGGGCCGTTGAGGATGTCTTCGGCGTCGAGGGAGTTCGAGGTATAGGGCGTATAGGTGGCCGAAGACAGCGTGCGGTTCCACAGCGGGCCGGGAGCAGTGGCATTCGCCGCATGCGGGGTGTGGCAGAAGACGCAGATCTGGTCGGTGCCGCTCGCTCCGGTCGCGGCCTTCACCGTTCCGGGGCCGGTCGCCGACAGGTTGTGCTTGGTGTTCGATACCTTCGCATTCGTGTTCTGGGCCAGTGCCAGCGTGGCCTGTCCGAACAGCGCCGCAGCGATGAGCAGCAGGGCATGGAATTTAGGGAAATTCTTCATAACCTTTTGATGGTCGCGGGTATTGAGGCGCGTTCTGGGATGCGAAACAGCTAATGCTAAACGATTATGGGATCGGAGCGAAGTTTCGCGGTTCGGCGCCGGCCTGGACCTTGAGGTCGCGGCGCGTGGCGTTGACCTTGCGCAGCATCTGCTTGACCGCTTCGGGCATGCGCTGGCCGGCGGCCATTTCCTGCATCTGGCCCGAGAGGTAGGAGTGGTTGATGAGGATGTCGAACACCGCCAGCATGAACTCCTGCTTCCACTCGGAGAGCTGGTCGAGGTTCTGGAACTTGTGCATGAAGAAGTTGCGCGAGGCGCGGCCCAGCTCGCGTTCCACTTCCTCGAGCGTCATCGCGTCGGGTTTGACGACGGGCTGTACGAGGTTGTACTTGCTGTAGTCCTTGGTCGCGACATGGGCCTCGAGCTGCGGGTAGAGGTCTGCATACGGCCACGGCGCGATCGCAAGGAAGAAGGCCATGTCGGGGTTGTAGAGCTTGGCGAGCTCGACGGCTTCCTTGAAGGTCTCGGGCGTGTCGCCGGGCATGCCGAGCACGAAGGAGGTCTCGGAGACGATGTCGGAGCCGTTGATGATGTCGATCGCGCGGCGCGAGTCGGCGGCCTTCGAGCCTTTCTTGAACAGGTCCAAAGTGGCTTGCTGACCGGCTTCGACGCCAACGTAGATGTGTTCGACGCCGGCCTCGGCATAACGGTCCATGATGTCCTCGTCGCGCACGATGTCGTCGACGCGGGTTTCCATCAGCAGGCGCACGCCGGGCTTGCGCTCGATCATCAGGTCGAGGATGCGCTCCCAGCGGGGGCGGTCGAAGGTCGGGATCTCGTCGGCGAGCATGGCGACCTGCACGCCGTACTTCTGGTGCAGCATTTCGATTTCGGCGACGAAGTTCTCGGCGCTGCGCGCTCGCCAGCCGCGGCGCCAGAAGAGCTTCTGCGAGCAGAACGAGCAGTCCTGCTGGCAGCCGCGCGCGGAGGACACGATGGCGAGGCGCGCGTCGTTCTTGGCGCGGTACTTGTAGATCGGCCACTCGACGAGGTCCCACGCGGTGGGCAGCGCGTCGAGGTCGCGGATGAAGGGGGCCGAGCGGGTCGCGATGACGCCGCCGTCGCGCCAGAAGGCGAGACCGGCGACTTTGGCCGGATCGTCCCCGGCGTTGAGGCAGTTCAGCAGCTGAGGCAGCGTCAGTTCGCCTTCGCCGCGCACGACGTAGTCGATCGCGTCGTGGTCGATACGCAGCATCTCCTGGTAGCAGAAGGTCGCGTGCACGTTGCCGATGACGGTGACGATTTCCGGGTCGATTTGCTTGGCGAGGCGCAGCAGTTTCGTCGCTGCGACGATCGCCGCGGTGAAGGCCGAGGTGCACACCACGTCGGGGCGGAAATCCTCGAGACGCTTCTGGATCTGGGCCTCGTCGTGCCACAGCGCCATCGCATCGTAGTAGTCGACTTCGTAACCCGCCTCGCGCAGGGCGCCGGCGATGTAGACGAAGCCGACGTTGAGCCAGGTGCCGGCCGATTCCACGACCCCCGAGTGATAAGGCACGGTGACGAGCGCCACGCGCTTGATCTTGCGTTGCCGGGGCGTGATGGGACCGGTACGCGGGGGAGGGGTGAACGTGATCGGGGAACCGTTGGTTTTCATTGTTCTCTGTGTGCGGACGTGTCGGGGGAGACTACCGGCGGCATGGTAGGTGAGCACCTGCCCAGAGCGTTTGACGTACATCAACGGCATCGCCTAAGGCGTGGCGGAACCGCGCGCCGACAAGGCCGGCACGCGGGAGGGAGCGCGAGGGGGCGGCCGGGATCAGCGTGCCGCGGCAGCGGAGTCGGTGGCGGAGTCTACGCGGGGGACGGGGTTGGCGAGCATCTCCTCGCTCAGTTCGTCGCACGGGCATACCGGCGGCGTCATCGGTAGCGGCGCCGGGATGGTGCTGTCGGCCGCGGCGGGCTGGCGTGCGCGGGCGAGGCCCATCTTGAAGCGGATGGAGAAATTCACGTAGGCCTCGAGGAAGCGGAAGATGCGTTTGTCGCCCATCGGGCCGACGGGGCGCTCGCTCGGCAGCGGGGTGACCTTGCCATCGACGAGCTTCGCGCGGCCGACGATCTGGAAGCTGCCGTCATGGTCGACATAGCCGAGGTTGTCGGTCTGCACGGCCAGCACGGTCGGCAGGTTGGCGAGGTCGTAGTGGCGCAGCAGGCCGACTTCGCCGGGCGGGAGGGGGCGCAGGTCGTCGAGGCCGACCGCGGCGACGCGCGCCCACGGCGGGGTGAGGCGGCGACGCTGCGAGGTCCGGCCCTGGACGGCGGCGCGCAGCGTGTCGTCGAAGTAGTTCGTGGCGCTCTCGGCCATGCCGAGAACGTTCACGCAGTGCGATGCCGGGATGCCGAGGGCCTCGCTGGCGAGGCGGAAGTAGTCGTCCTGCGTGAGTTCGCCGAAGCGCCCGCGGTAGCCGCCGCCGTCGCCGATGCGACTGCCGGCGGGCAGGCGGAAGCGCAGGCCGCGCGCCTTGCAGGCGTTGAAGAAATATACGAAGGCAGAGGTGGAGCCGATCATCGCGAGCGGGACGCCGCTGGCTTCGGATTCTTCCAGCGCGGCGATCAGGCCCTTGATGTCGAGGCCCGAGTAGTCGAGCAGGAAGCGGCTGTCGGGGGTGCCGAAGTGGCGGCGCGTCTCGTCCATGCCGACGGCCATGCCCATCGACGGTGCCATCTCCGGGCTGGGGGCGAGGATCAGGATGCGGCAGCGCTGGCCGCGCGCGAAGTCGGGGAACAGGTAGGCCCCGGTCATGGTGCGATTGGCGGTGAGGATGAGCTCGCGGCCGATGTCGTCGCGGAAGATCTGGCCGCGCCGGTTGGCGGTGGTGCCGCTGGTGATCTGCGCCATCACGGCCTGTTCGGGCGGGAAGGACGTGACGATGGCGGTCTTGAAGCTGTCGGTCGGGAAGGCGGGGATGTCGCGCCAGTCGGTGATCTGGGCGGGGGTGATGCCTTTGGCTTCGCAGAACTCGCGATAGGGGATGTTGTGCGCGAACTGCCACGCGAAGATTTCCGGCGCGAGGGCGTCGAAGGGCGCGCGGTCGGCATCGACGCCGGCGGCGATCATCGCGCGGATGCGTTCGGCGAGGCGCTCGCGCACCTGTCTCTTATACACAACT
>NZ_WTVS01000083.1 GCF_012911005.2 Aromatoleum toluolicum
CGACGAACTCCCCCTGCGGAATGAAGATCACCCGCGTCACGGCAAACACCAGCACCAGCGCGAGCGCGAGCAGCGCGTAGATCGCACCGTTGGTGATGCCGTCCTGTGCGAGCAACAGCGCTATCTGAATATCCATCGACGAACCCCGGCCGTCCGCGCCTTTGGCGCGGAAACACTAGAGATGAAAGGAAGGAAGCCGCGCGTGCGCGGCGGCTGACTGGGCGTCAGGGACGCCGCGCCAGAACTCCGGGCAAGGGAATCGCCGGGGGGACGGAACGGGAGGGCGGGGGCTCGCCGGCACGAGGCGCGGCTGCAACAGGTGCGGTGGTCATTGCGTCTTGTCTCCGTTCTTTGCCGCCCCGAAGCGGGTACGGCGGGTGGCAGCCTGGATGGCCGCTCTCGAGTCTTGCTCCCGCAGGCGCATGGCCTGACGGTGCCCGATTAAGCTACAGACACAAAACAGACTTGTCAAACACTTGGTCAAGTAGTCTAATCATCAGCAAGGGATACGCCGAACAGCAGCCGGCACTCCCACCAACCCCGCACCGGACATGCAGCCCGGCGCCCTGCACGCTATGATTTCGACCGACAACCGCATCCAGCCACCTTCCTGATGACATCCGCCTTGGCCGCCGCTCACGACGATTCGCATCTTTCCTCCACCGAGGAGGAGATCCTGCGACTGTCGCGCGAGGAACCCGAACTCGGGCAGGCCGCCGTGGCGGAGCGTCTGCGCCGCGCCGGCCTGACGATTTCCCCTTCCGGCGTGCGCTACATCTGGCAGAAGCACGGTCTCGAGACCACCGCCAAGCGCCTGCAGGCGCTGGTGGATGCCACCCCGGAAGGCCTCGCCGCGCTCACCGACAACCAGCGCGAGCTCCTCGAACGCGGCACCCTCAGCGCCCAGCTCGCGACGTCCGCGGGCGACGGTACGGGCGACAAGGACGAACCGCTCGACCGCCGCCAGATCATCCTCAACGCCGCTGCCGAACTCTTTTCCGAGCAGGGTTACGATCGCAGCTCGATTCGAGACATTGCGCGCAAGGTCGGCCTGCTGCCCGGCTCGGTCTACCATCACTTCGCCTCCAAGGACGAGCTCTACCTCGCCGTCCACCGCGAAGGCTTCCAGCGCGTGATGAGCACGATCACGACCGAGATCGAAGCGCTTTCCGACCCTTGGGAGCGCCTGCGCCGCGCCTGCGAGGTGCACGTCGCCCAGATGATCGAAGGCCCGGCGGTCGAGCGCATCACGGGGCACAACCTCGCGCTCATCGGCAACCAGGAGCTGCTCGCCAAGATCCAGCCCGCGCGCGAAGCCTACGAGCAGCTGTTCCGCGAACTCGTCAACGCCCTGCCCGTGGCCGCCGGCACCGACCGCTCGCTGCTGCGCCTCTTCCTGCTCGGCGGCATGAACTGGGTATACCTGTGGTACCGCGAAGGCCGCCGCACCCCGCAGCAGATCGCCGACGCGATGGTCGAGATGGTGCGGCGCGGCGTCGCGCCTTCCTGAAGCGGGGCCCGCCGGGGCCAGTACCCCGTTTCCTTGCCTTTCCGCCGCAATCCGCCATAACTGAAATGAATGTTCGGAGACGGCCATGTTCAAGGACAGGGAAGACGCCGCGCGTCAACTCGCGGCGAAGCTCAAGGGGCGCCCGCTGAAGGATCCGCTGGTGCTGGCGATTCCGCGCGGCGGCGTCGTCACCGGGGCCGAGCTTGCGCGCGAGCTCGGCGCGGAGCTCGACGTCGTGCTCGCCCGCAAGCTGCGCGCCCGCCACGACCCGGAGCTCGCGGTCGGCGCGATCGGCGAGGATGGCGAGGAATACCTGGCGGACTACGCGCGCTCGGTGATCGGCGTCGATGACGAATATCTCGAACGCGAACGCGCCCACCAGATCGCCGAGATCGACCGCCGCAAGGAGCGTTTCCGCGCCGTGCGCCCCGCCGCCGAGATCACCGGACGCTCGGTCATCGTCACCGACGACGGGGTGGCGACCGGTGCGACGATGCTCGCGGCGTTGCACGTGATCCGCGCGAAGCGGCCGTACGAGCTGATCGTCGCCGTCCCGGTCGCGCCGCCCGACACGCTGGACACCCTCGCCCGCCACTGCGACCACATCGAATGCGTGCTGAAGCCGACCTGGCTGGGCGGCATCAGCGGCTTCTACGGCGACTTCACGCAGGTCGAGGACGACGAGGCGCTGGGCCTGCTGCGCGACTACCGTCGCCCGGCGCCCGCTCCGTAGGCACGCGCTGCGACTACCGACCCGCCCGGCGCCGCAGCCACGCCTTGCGCCCCTCCTCCAGCAGCACCATCGCGAGCGCCAGCGGCAGCATCCGCAGCCAGGTTTCGGCGTCCAGCGGCGCGGTGCCGAAGATGGCGTTGCCGACGGGCAGGTACACGATCGCCGCGATCAGCGCCAGCTCGAATCCCAGCCCCCACAGCAGCAGCGGATTGGCCGCCAGCCGCGGAGGCCAGGCCGGCAGGCGCGCATCGCGGCACAGGAACAGGTTCGCGACCTGCATCACGACGATCGTCGCCAGGCAGGTCGTGGTCGCCTCCAGGTACAGCGGATCCAGCCTGCCGAGCGCCTCGCCGCGCACCCAGCCCCCCGCCGCGAGCACGCCGAAGAACATGGCGAGCGACGCAGCCGACTCCAGCACGCCGAGGAAGAGGTAGGCCCGCGCGATCAGCGCCCCGTCCACCAGACGTGCGCTGCGCGGACGCGGCGGCCGCTTCATCAGTCCCGGCGACGGCGGCTCGGCACCGAGCGCGAGCGCCGGGAGCATGTCGGTGCCGAGGTCGACGGCGAGGATCTGGATCACCGTCAGCGGCAGCGGCACGCGCAGCAACGCGAATACCAGGCACGGCACCAGCTCGGGAATGTTGGACGTGAGGATGTAGGTCAGGAACTTGCGCAGGTTCTCGAACACCGCGCGCCCTTCCTCGATGGCGCTGACGATGGTCGCGAAGTGGTCGTCCAGCAGCACCATGTCGGCCGCCTCCTTCGCCACGTCGGTGCCGCTGCGTCCCATCGCGATGCCGATGTCCGCCGCCCGCAGCGCCGGCGCGTCGTTCACGCCGTCGCCCGTCACCGCGACCACCTCGCCTCGCTGCTGCAAGGTCTGGACGACGCGCAGCTTGTGCTCGGCCGTGACGCGCGCGCAGATCACCTGCGGGCTCTCGAGCGCCAGCGCGAGCTGCGCCGCGTTCATGCGTGCGACGTCCTCGCCGCGCAGCACCCGCGGCGCATCGCCGGTCAGGCCGATCTCGCGCCCGATCGCGACGGCCGTCGCCGGGTAGTCCCCCGTCACCATGATCACGCGGATGCCCGCCTCGCGGCAGCGCGCCACCGCCTCGCGCACGTCTGCGCGCGGCGGATCCTCGATGCCGGCCAGGCCTTCGAGGATCAGCTCGCGCTCGGCCCCGTCATCGGCCACGGTCTCGCCGGCATCGAGCTGCCGTCGCGCGAACGCGATCACCCGCAGGCCCCGGCGCGCCATCGCATCGAGCGCGCCGCGGATGGCGTCCTCGTCCACCGCCACCATCCCGCCGTCGGGTGCGCGCTGCAGCACGCAACGCGGCACGACGACCTCCGGCGCCCCCTTGCACAGCAGCCATACCGCACCGCCATCCGCGGCCGCCACCGACATGCGGTTGCGCCCCGTCTCGAACGGCAGCTCGGCGACCCGCGTGCCCGACTCGCGCACGCCCCAGGCCGCCGCACACTCGACCAGCGCGACCTCCATCGGATCGCCCGCATAGCCGCCTTCGGCATCCGGATCGAGCCGCAGGCCGTGACACCTCGCGGCGACGGCGAGCAGGCCCGCCAGCGCCGGCGTCGCGCCCGCCTCATTGGCCTCCACCGCCCGCTCGGGGCGCGGCATCCACGCCCTTCCCCCCGTCATCAGGCTGACGACACGCATGCGGTTCTCGGTCAGCGTGCCGGTCTTGTCGGTGCAGATCACCGTCGTCGCGCCGAGCGCCTCGACCGCCGGCAGGTGGCGCACCAGCGCATTGCGCCGTGCCATGCGCTGCGTCGCCATCGCGAGCGACAGGGTCACGGTCGGCAGCAGACCCTCGGGCACGTTCGCGACGATGATTGCGATCGCGAACAGCGCGCTGTCCCAGAAAGGCACGCCGATCGCGCGACCGACGACGAAGAAGACCACACCCAGCGCCGTGGCCGCCAGCGCGACCAACCGCGACAGGCGGGCGATCTCCAGCGCCAGCGGCGACGGCCGCTCCTCGATGTGCTGGCTCAGGTGCGCGATGCGACCGAACTCGGTGTGCATGCCGGTCGCGAACACCACCGCCCGCGCATGCCCGGCCACCACCGAAGTCCCCGCGAGCACCAGGTTGCGGGCATCCGCCGTCCCGGCGGCCTCCACCGGCTCGGCCACCCGCCCCACCGGCCGCGATTCGCCCGTCACCGTCGCGGCATTGACGCGCAGGCCGCGGGCCTCGATCACGCGGCAATCGGCCGGCACGTTGTCGCCTGCCTCCAGCACGATCACGTCGCCCGGCACGAGATTCTGCGCCAGCACCACATCCGGCTTTCCGTCGCGGAACGCCAGCGCACGCTGCGGCAGCAGCGCCGCCAGCGCCTCGACCGCCCGCTCCGCCCGGAACTCCTGCCAGAACGAGAAGCAGCCATTCACGAAGATCACGCCGACGATCGCCGCCGCCAACGCGCCCATGCCCTGACCCGGATCGAAGCGGTCGGCAATCAGCGCGAGCACCGCGGCGATCCACAGAACGATCGCGAAGAAGTGGGTGAATTCGCGCGCGAAACGCAGCGCAAGCAGTTGGCGCGGACGGGCCGCGACGCAGTTGCGGCCGAAGGTCGCGAGACGGCGCTCGGCCTCGGCGGCCCGCAGGCCCTCGCCGCCCGTTTCAAGCCCTGCCAGCACCTCCTCGACCTGTCCGCGCCAGATGTCCATCCCAAGTCCCCGGTCCGCGACCTGTTCTCAGCATGGATGGCAATGGCCGTTGCGCAATGGCCGCGAGGTCCGAACGTGCGTGAAAATTGCACACTTCAACCAAACAAGCCCCTGCCCGATTCCGGGCAAGCCTGCGCAGACGCCGGATCTTCGGTTACTATCATTTACAGGTTATTGTCGACAAACCATAACAGTTTGCCCCTAGCGAAGTGCGCAGGCTGCAGTACCCATCACGGACAGTGCGATTCGGCAATCGAATAATCCGACCAATGCGCGATCTACAGCTTCCGCAAACCGTCACGGTTGCAATCGAAGGCGCGAACGTCCCGCCGCTGCCGCAGGTGCTGCTGCGCCTGATTCAGCAACTGGACGACGAATCCTCGACGATCGAATCCCTCGCCGCGATCGTGAGCAAGGATCCCGCGCTCAGCGCGCGCATCCTGACCGCCGCCAATTCGGCCGCGTTCTACCGCAGCACCCCTGCAAGCGACATCAAGGCCTGCGTCTCGCTGCTCGGAACCCGCATGGTGCGCTCCATGGCCACCTGCCTCGCGGTCAAGCGGCTGTTCGACGCCGATGCCCGCACCGTGTCCGTCGACCTCACCGACTTCTGGCGCCATTCGCTGCTCGTCGCCGAGACAAGCCGGGCGATGGCGTCCGCGACCGGCTATCCCAACCCCGGCGAGGCCTTTCTCGCAGGACTCCTGCACGATGTCGGCCAGCTCGTGCTCATGTCTGCGCTGGGGGAACAATATGCGTGGCTGCTCTCGCAGACCGGCGATGAAGACAAGCTGATCGAGCTCGAACGCACCAGCCTGTCCACCGACCACTGCGAGGTCGGCACCTGGCTTGCCGACCAGTGGCGCCTCGACAGCGGACTCGCCGATGCCCTGCTGTTCCACCACGCGAGCGCGGATGAAATCGCCACCGCGTCGAACCTGCCGCGCCTGGTGTGGTTCGCCGACGCGCTTGCGCGCGGCGTGCAAGGCCTTGCACCCTTCGAGGAACTCGCCGCGACACTCTTCGGCACCGATTCGGGGTTCGACGCCGGACGCATCCTGACCCGCGCCCTCGACCATGTCCAAGTCATTGCCACCGCCATGGGGGTCGCGGCACGGCCGGAGGCCGACGACATCTCCCCGCAGCGCACGCTCCCCAACGTCACGGTCCTGACCGCCACCAAGGCGCCGCACGAAGCGGACCGCGCGTTGGCCGAGCGCATCTGCGACATGGCGGTCATGCACCCGCTGCAGCAGGATCTGTTCGAACTCGCGAGCGAGACCGAACTGCTGAATGCCCTGCGCGAATCCGCGCGCATCCTGTTCGAACTGCCGCACATGGGCTTCCTGCTGATCGACCGCGAATCGGGCGAGCTGACCGGCGGCGAGATCGCCGGTCAGGCCGCCATCTTCCGCCAGACGCGCGTCCCGCGCGGCACCGATGCCGGGCTCGCGACGCAAGCGATCGCCGAACGCGAGGTCCGCAGCAGCTTCGACGACGTCCGGCCGCCGCGCGAATCCCTGCTCGACCGCCAGCTCGCGCGCGCATTCGACAGCGAAGGCATCCTCGCGGTGCCGATGGTCGGCAAGCGCCGCACCGTCGGCGTGATGCTGTTCGCACTCGGCCGGGTGGACCACGGGCGGCTCAAGCGCCGCACGCCCTGGCTGCTGAACTTCGGCCGCATCGGCGGCGTGAGCGTCGAGGCGTGGCAAGACGCAACCGCCAGTCGCAAGCAGGCCGAGGACGAAGCGGCCGCAGCCTTCCGCCGCCAGGCACGACGCATCGTGCATGAAGTGGGCAACCCACTCGGGATCATCAAGAGCTACCTGCGCATCCTCGACCAGAGGCTGCCGGAAAACAGCGACGTACGGCACGAGATCGACGTCTTGCGCGACGAGATCGACCGCGTCGCCGGCATCGTGCGACGCATGAACGAGGTGCCGACGCCAGCCGGCGCCGCGACGTCCGTGGCCGTCACCGCGTTGGTGCGCGAACTGCTCGCCCTGTATGGCGCGCCACTCTTCGGCGACAAGGGCATCGCCGTCACCAGCCGGCTCGGCGACGACGCCGACCGCGCGGCCTGCGACCCTGACAGCCTGAAACAGATTCTCGTTAACCTGTGGAAGAACGCCGCCGAGGCGACGCCCCGAGGTGGGCGCTTCGAAATCTCGGTGCTCGATGGTGTCGTGCAGAATGGGCGCCGACACGTCGAGATCCGTATGGAAGACAGTGGTGCCGGGATGCCCGACGAGGCGATCCGCAACCTGTCCTTCCCGGATCAGGCGCACAGCAGTGCCGATCGCGGCCACGGCCTGTCCATCGTGGGCAGCATCGCCGCCAGGATCGGCTGCCGAATTACATGCCGCAGCAAGGCGGGCGTGGGCACGACGCTCTCGCTCCTGCTGCCGTGCGTCCAGGTTTCATGATGTTTGCGAGTCCGCACGATGTGTGACGCTCGCCCCGGAGAACTCCAATGGAGATTGGCAAGAGCCTGTTCGTGGCAGGCAAGGCCGGACCCGCCGCGCAGACCGTAGCGCGGGTGCTGATCGTCGACGACGAACCGCGCATACGTGAGGCCTACGGCGCCCTGCTCGCCGCGGAAGGGCGCGAGATCCTTACCTGCGCCAACGGCGCCGACGCGATGGCGCGCCTGGGCAACACCGAGGTCGACGTCATGGTGCTCGACCTGCACCTGCCCGACATGCACGGCACCGAGATCATGGCGTGGTTGGGCGAGGCCGGCATCGACACCGCCGTGGTGGTGTTCAGCGGCGACGACGCCATCGACTCCGCGATCCTGGCGCTGCGGCGCGGCGCCTGCGAGTTCATCCGCAAGCACGCGGACCCGGAAGAGCTGATCCGCACGGTCGACAAGGCCATCAGCCGACGCCGCCTCGAACGCGAGAACGCGCGCATGACCACGCGCCTCGAGGAGTCCGAGCGCCTGCACCGCTTCCTCGTCGAATACTCACCCGACATCATCTACACGCTCGACCCGGGAGGCCGCTTCGTCTTCCTCAACCGCCGCATCGAATCCCTGCTCGGCTACAACCGCGGCGAACTCATCGGCAAGCATTACTCGCTGATCGTGCACCCCATGGACCTGGAGCAGGCGCGCAGCGCCTTCGCCGAACGCCGGGTCGGCCTGCGCGCAACGACCAACCAGGAAATCCGGCTGCGCTGCCGCAACCTCGACGTGCGCAGCTTCGAAAACCGCACCATCGTCGCGATGCTGAGCTCGCAGGGCATCTACCAGCAGGAAGTCGACGACGGCGATGCGAAGCGCTTCGTCGGCACCGCCGGCGTGCTGCGCGACATCACCGAGCGCAAGCACGCCGAGGAGACGATCAGCTACCAGACCTACCACGACCTCCTCACCGGCCTGCCCAACCGCGTGCTGTTCCGCGACCGCCTCAACCTCGCGATCAGCCAGGCACGCCGCCGCGGCGAAGTGGTCGGGCTGATGTACATCGACCTCGACCGCTTCAAGCTCGTCAACGACACCCACGGCCAACTCGAGGGCGACGAACTGCTCAAGAGCTTCGCCCGTCGCGTGCGCGAATGCCTGCGCGCCGGCGACACGATGTCGCGCCAGAGCGGCGACGAATTCACGATCCTGCTGCCGGACATCGCCGACGCGGAGGCCGTGCGCACGATCGCGGAAAAGATCACGACGGCGCTGAAGACGCCATTCATCGTGGGCGGTCGCGACTTCCGCTGCACGGCGAGCATCGGCATCGCCGTATTCCCCGACGACGCCGAAACGCCGGACCACCTGCTGCGCGACGCAGACATCGCGATGTGCCAGGTCAAGGTCCAGGGCAAGAACGGTTTCCTGCGCTATACGGAGGAGATGAGCCGCAACCACAGCGAGCGCGTGGATCTCGACAACGAGCTGCGCATCGCGATCGAAAGCGGCCAGCTCACGCTGCACTACCAGCCGCAGGTCGACATCCGCCGCGGCCGCGTCACCGGCGTCGAGGCCCTGGTGCGCTGGGAACATCCCGAACGCGGCATGCTCGGGCCCAACACCTTCATCCCGCTCGCCGAGGAAGGCGGCCTGATCTTCGCGATCAGCGACTGGGTCCTCAACGAGGCCTGCCGCCAGCAAGCGATCTGGATCAAGCGCGGTATCGTCGACCTGAAGGTCGCCGTGAACATCTCGCCGCTCGAGTTCACCCGCGCCGACATCGTCGAGCGCATCCTGCAACCGATCCGCGCCCACCAGCTGCCGCCCGAAAGCATCGAGATCGAGATCACCGAAAACATGCTGATGGATGACGCCGAAACCGTCATCGCGAAGGTGCAGGAGTTGCGCACGCACGGCCTGCGCATCTCGATCGACGACTTCGGCACGCGCTTCTCGTCGCTGAATTACCTGCGCCGCTTCCCCGTCAATACCATCAAGATCGACCAATCCTTCGTCCGCGACCTTGAAACCTCCGGCTGCCAGTCGCCCGTGATCAGCGCGATCGTCGGCATCGCCCGCGGTTTTGGCCTCAACGTCTTGGCTGAAGGCGTTGAGACGGAAAATCAGATCGACGCACTGCGACTGCACGGCTGCGACGTGATGCAGGGCTTCCGATTCAGCCGGCCGGTACCGGCCGACGAAGTGATGCACTACATCGCAACGCAGCAGGCGCTGGAAACCACCTGATCAGTACGCGGACGCCGCGGCGACCTGCACGACGCCGCCCTCCACGCGCACCGCAAACGTCGCGACGGGCTCGCACGCCGGCGGCGTCAGCGCCGCACCGGTGACCAGGGAGAAGCGCGCGCCATGGCGCGGGCAGATCACCTCGTCGCCCTCGACGGCCCCCCACGACAAGGCCTCTTCCTCGTGGCTGCAGCGGTCCTCGATCGCGTAGAAGCGCCCGCCCACATTGAACACCGCCACCTCGCGGCCGTCGACCACCACCACGACGCGGACCGTTCCGTCGCCGAATTCGTCGACCTTCGCGACATCCACCCAATCCACCATCACAGCAACCCCAGTTCGAGGCGCGCGGCCTCGCTCATCTGCGCCGCGGACCAAGGCGGATCCCACACCAGCTCGACGCTCGCCTCGCTCACGCCCGAGACCTCCTCGACCGCACACTGCACGGTACCGGGAAACGTCTCCGCGACCGGACAGCCGGGGGCCGTGAGGGTCATGCGCACGGCGACCTTGCCGGACTCCTCGTCGACGTCGAGCCCGTAGATCAGCCCCAGGTCGTAGATGTTGACCGGGATCTCCGGGTCATAAACGGTGCGCAGCGCCGCGATGACGTCTGCCCGCAGTCCGCTCGCCGGCGGCGCCGGCCCTTCCTCGGCCTTCAGCTTCTCGGCGCGGTGCAGCCAATCGAAGATGCTCATGTCGCCTCTCTTCCCTTTCCTCACCCGCTTATCCATCTCGCGCCCGTCCCGTGCCGCCGGGCGCCGTTCCGCCCTGTTCGTCCTGCTCGGTGGTCACCGGCGCGGACTGGTCGCGCAGCGCCGCGAGCAGCGTGTGCCACGCGAGCGTCGCGCACTTCACGCGCGTGGGGAATTCGGCGACGCCGGCCAGCACTTCCAGTTTGCCCAGCGGCGGCTCGTCCGCGGCGCCGTGTCCGGTGACCAGCGCATGGAAACCGTCGAACAAGGCCCGCGCCTCGGCCTCGGTCCGGCCCTTCAACGCCTCGCTCATCAGTGACGCCGACGCGGTCGAGATCGCGCAGCCGGTGCCTTCGAAGCGCACATCCTCGATCACGCCGTCGCGCGTCTTCACGAACAACGTGATGCGGTCGCCGCACAGCGGGTTGAAGCCCTCGGCGGTGTGATTCGCATCCGCGAGCGCGCCGAAATTGCGCGGCCGCCGGCCGTGGTCGATGATGAGCTCCTGGTACAGATCGCGCAGGTCAGGCATCGCCGAACACCTCCCGCACCTTCGCCAGCGCGGCAAACAGCGCCGCGACGTCTTCGTGCGTGTTGTACAGCGCGAAGGACGCGCGCACGGTCGCCGCGACGCCGAAACGCTCCATCAGCGGCATCGCGCAGTGGTGCCCGGTGCGCACGGCCACCCCTTCGTGGTCGAGGATGGAGCCGACGTCGTGCGCGTGCACGTCCGCGAGCACGAAGGACAGGATCGCGGCCTTCTCTCGCGCCGTGCCGATGAGGCGCAAGCCGGGAAATGCCCGGGCGCGCTCGGTCGCATCGCGCAGCAGCGCGGCTTCATGCGCCGCGATCGCGTCGAAGCCGACATCGCACACGTAACGCATCGCCTCGCCCAGCGCGATCGCACCGGCGATATTCGGAGTGCCGGCCTCGAACTTGTACGGCAGGTCGTTGTAAGTCGTGCGCTCGAAGCTCACCTGCCGGATCATGTCGCCGCCGCCCTGCCACGGCGGCATCGCCTCCAGCAGCGCGCGGCGTCCGTACAGCACGCCGGTGCCGGTGGGCCCGTACAGCTTGTGCCCCGAGAAGGCGTAGAAGTCGCAATCGAGCGCCTGCACGTCGATCGCCAGATGCGGCACCGCCTGCGCGCCGTCGAGCAACACCGGCACACCGCGTGCATGCGCCCGCGCAGTCAGCTCGCGCACCGGGTTGATCGTGCCCAGCGCGTTCGACACGTGCGTCAGCCCGACGATGCGCGTGCGCGGCGACAATAAGGCCGCGAAGGCCGCCACGTCCAGCTCGCCGTCGTCGTCGACCGGCACCACCTTCAGCACCGCCCCGCTGCGCTCGCACGCGAGCTGCCACGGCACGATGTTGGAGTGGTGCTCCATACCGGTGATCAGGATCTCGTCGCCGGTGCGGAAACGCGCGCCGAAGCTGTTGGCGACAAGATTGATCGCTTCGGTGGTGCCGCGCACGAACACAACCTCCTCGCGCTGCGCGGCATTGATGAACGCCTGCGCCGTGTCGCGAGCGGCTTCATAGGCGTCGGTCGCCTCCTGGCTCAGGCGATGCACGCCGCGATGCACGTTGGCATTGAGGTGCGCGTAGTAATGCGCCTCGGCGTCGATCACGCACTGCGGCTTCTGGCTCGTCGCGCCGTTGTCGAGGTACACCAGCGGACGGTCATCTACCGTGCGTGCAAGGATGGGGAAGTCCGCACGCCGACGCAGGATGTCGCTCGCAGCGCCCGTAACCGCCGCCCTGCCCAGCGCCGCACGTTCCTTCGGGTCGTCGCGCATCGTCGGTCTCCTCACACCGCCTCATACCGTCTCGGGCAGCGCACCCGGCAGCAATGATTCGAGCCGCACCCGCAACGGGCCGTGCTCGATGCCCGCGAGCGCATCTGCCGCGAAGGCCCGGATCAGCAGCGCCCGCGCATCGCCTTCCGCGATTCCGCGCGCGCGCAGGTAGTGCAGCTGGTCCGCGTCGAGCTGCCCGACGGTGGCCCCGTGCGCGCATTTCACGTCGTCGGCCCAGATCTCGAGCTGCGGCTTGGTGTCGACTTCGGCGTCCTCGGAGAGCAGCAGGTTGCGGTTCGACTGCAGCGCGTCGCTGCGTTGCGCATCCGGCCGCACGATCACGCGGCCGTTGAACACCGCCCGCGCCGCCTCGTCGAGCACGCCCTTGTAGAGTTCGCGGCTCGTGCCGCGCGGCGAGGCGTGATCGATGCAGGTGTGGTGATCGATGTGCTGGCGCCCGCTCCCGACGTACAGGCCCGCGAGTTTCGCGTCGCAGCCCTCGGCACCGAGGCGGGTCGCGATCGCGGCGCGCGAAAGCTGCCCGCCGAAGGCAAGCGCGTGCGACAGGAAGGCGCTGTCCCGCCCCTGCTCGGCGGCAACATCCGCGATGTGAAATGCCTTTCTGCCCTCCTGCTGCAGTTTCGTGTGCGCAATGCGCGCGCCGCGGCCGAGGACGATGCGCGTCACCGTGTCGCTCAGATAGCTCGCGCCATCCGGCCCGACATGATGCTCGATCACCGTTGCACTCGCGCCCTCGCCGGCGCGGATCAGGTTGCGCGGAAAGCACGCGCTGTCGCTGCGCGTCGTGACGAAGAGCAGATGCACCGGCGCTTCGAGCGCAACGCCCGCCGCAAGGTCGATCCACGCTCCGTCGCTCCAGAACGCGGCGTTCAGGGCCGTGAAACCGTCCGCCGCATCGTCGGCGGATGCAAACACCGATTCCACGTCATCCACCCGCGCCTCGACCGCCTGCGCCAGACTGCAGATCCTCGCGCCCTGAGGTAGCGTTGTCGGCAGCGGAGCCGGCTGCGACAGCCCCGGCATGAAATGCCCGTCGACGAACACCATCCGATGCGTGCCCTCGATTACGTGAAGAAGCACGACCGCGCGCACCTCGTCCGACACGTCGCTCGCAGCATCCACACGAAACACCCGCCGCGCGATGGCCGCGACGCTGGTGTATTTCCAGTCCTCGTCACGCGTCGTCGGCAGGCCCAGCGCAGCAAACCGTTCGAGCGCCTCGTCGCGACTGCGCCGCAGCCACGGAAGGGTCGCCCCCGGAAGCTGAACCGCCAGCGACGGATACGCCGAAACGAATCCCGGCACGCAGGGTTCTTCCGGACCGATTCTCATCCCGGCCCCCCCGCCGACGCGGCGTGCCGCTTCTGCGCTTCCGCCTCCACCCAGCCATAGCCGCGCCGCTCCAAGTCCTGCGCAAGGTCCGGCCCGCCCGACAACGCGATCCGCCCTAACGCGAGCACATGCACGCGGTCGGGCCGGATGTAATCGAGCAGGCGCTGGTAGTGCGTCACGAGGATCATCGCCCGCTCCGGGCTGCGCATCGCATTGACGCCGTTCGCCACGACCTTCAGCGCATCGATGTCGAGGCCCGAATCGGTCTCGTCGAGGATCGCCAGCCGCGGCTCCAGCACGGCCATCTGCAGGATCTCGTTGCGCTTCTTCTCGCCGCCCGAGAACCCCTCGTTCACCGCCCGATACAGCAGCGCCTCGTCCATGTCCATGAGCTTGAGCTTCCCCTTCACGAGCGCGAGGAAATCCACCGCGTCGAGTTCGGACTCGCCGCGATGGCGGCGCATCGCGTTCAGCGCCGCCTTCAGCAGGTAGACGTTCGCGACGCCGGGAATCTCGACTGGATACTGGAACGCGAGGAAGATGCCTTCGCGCGCCCGCTCTTCCGGCGCCAACGCGAGGAGGTCGCGCCCCATGTAGCGGATCTCGCCCTGCGTCACGACATAGCCTTCGCGCCCCGCCAGTACGTACGCGAGCGTGCTCTTGCCCGAGCCGTTCGGCCCCATGATCGCGTGCACCTCGCCCGCCCGCACTTCCAGATCCAGACCGCGCAGGATGGGCTTGTCGTCCACGGTCACATGCAGATTGCGGATCTCAAGCATAAGAACCCCCTCTCGCAGCCTCGCCTACCGTACGTGGCGCTGAACTCGGCACGATGAACCTCCCTCCCCTTCAAGGGGAGGGCCGGGGTGGGGATGGGTGGACTCCATGACGTTTGCAAGAAACCCATCCCCATCCTGTCCTTCCCCTTGAAGGGGAAGGAACCTGCTAATCATCTCCGGATGCATACTCACAATAGGCTCCACCAAGGGCGCGTCACAACTAACCGATGCTCCCCTCCAGGCTCACACCGAGCAGCTTCTGCGCCTCCACCGCGAACTCCATCGGCAGCTGCCTGAACACCTCCTTGCAGAAGCCGGACACGATCAGCGACACCGCATCCTCGGCGGAAATGCCGCGGCTCTGGCAATAGAACAGCTGGTCCTCGCCGATGCGCGAGGTGGACGCCTCGTGCTCGACGCGCGCCGTCGGATTCTTCACCTCTATGTAGGGGAAGGTATGCGCCGCGCAGCGATCGCCCAGCAGCAGCGAGTCGCACTGCGTGTAATTGCGCGCGCCGGCTGCGCTCTTCGCGACCTTGACCAGCCCGCGATAGGCGTTGCTGCCGTGTCCCGCCGAGATGCCCTTCGACAGGATCGTGCTCCTCGTGTTGCGCCCCAGATGGATCATCTTCGTGCCGGTGTCGGCCTGCTGCCAGTGGTTCGTCAGCGCCACCGAATGGAACTCGCCGACCGAGTTGTCGCCGCGCAGGATCACGCTCGGATACTTCCACGTGATCGCCGAGCCGGTCTCCACCTGGGTCCACGAGATCTTCGAGTTCGCCTCGCGGCAGTCGCCGCGCTTGGTCACGAAGTTGTAGATGCCGCCCTTGCCGTCCTTGTCGCCCGGATACCAGTTCTGCACCGTCGAATACTTGATCTGCGCCCCTTCGCGCGCGATGAGCTCGACGACCGCCGCGTGCAGCTGGTTCTCGTCGCGCATCGGCGCAGTGCAGCCTTCGAGGTAGCTCACGTATGCACCGCGGTCGGCGATGATCAGCGTGCGTTCGAACTGACCGGTGTTGCGCGCGTTGATGCGGAAGTAGGTCGACAGCTCCATCGGGCAGCGCACCCCCGGCGGGATGTAGCAGAACGATCCGTCGGAGAACACCGCCGAATTGAGCGTCGCAAAGAAGTTGTCGGTATAGGGCACGACCGAGCCGAGATATTCCTGCACCAGGTCGGGATGGTTGCGCACGGCCTCGGAGAATGAGCAGAAGATGATGCCCAGTTCGCCCAGCTTCTCCTTGAAGGTGGTCGCCACCGACACGCTGTCGAACACCGCATCCACCGCGACGCCGGCGAGGAGCTCGCGCTCCTGCAGCGGCACGCCGAGCTTCTCGTAGGTGCGCAGCAGTTCGGGATCGACCTCGGCGAGGCTCTGCGGCCCGTCCGCCTTGCCGCGCGGCGCCGAGTAATAGACGATGTCCTGATAGTCGATCGGCGGATGATGTACCGTCGCCCAGTGCGGCTCGGTCATCGTGAGCCAGTGGCGGAACGCCTTCAGCCGCCACTCGAGCATGAAGGCCGGCTCCTGCTTCTTCGCCGAGATCACGCGGATCACGTCCTCGGACAAGCCACGCGGCACGTCATCGACGTCCAGCGGCGTGTAGAAGCCGTGACGGTATTCCTGGCTGATCAGCTCGTCGAGTTGCACGGAGCGCTTGCCCATCCTGCGATCCTCCACGTTCGGAGCGCATGTCCGTTCCGCCTTTTTACGACCCGGCGACCGGCGTTTCGTTCCTCGCCGCGCGCCACCGCCGGCATGACACGCGCACCCATGCGAACAAATGTCTCGCAAAGAACCGCCGCATCCAGTCTAATCACACGAGACGCACCGGGAATCCGGAACGAATATCTGGATGCAGGAGAACCACAGCGATGCCCGCCATCCCTCCGCTAGAGCCGCAGCAGCTGTGCACACGCTGCGACCCCGAGCTCCTCGACTTCAAGACCACCGAAACCCTGCCCGAACCCGACGAGATCTTCGGCCAGGGACGCGCCGTCGAGGCCGTACGTCTTGCCCTGGAGATCGACGCCCCCGGCTACAACCTCTTCGTCCTCGGCGAGCCGGGCGGCGGTCGCCACGCCGCCGTGCGGCGCCTGCTGGAAACCCACGCCGCCACCCGGCCCTCGCCCGGCGACTGGATCTACATCAACAACTTCGCCGAACCGAACTATCCCCACGCGCTGCAGCTGCCGCCCGGACGCGGCGCCCAGTTCCGCGACGACATGCAGCAATTCGTCTCCGAGCTCGGCCAGGCGATCGCCGCCGGCTTCGACAGCGACGAGTATCGCGCACGCATCGAATCGATCCAGGACGAGTTCAAGCAACGCGAGGAAAGCGCCCTGCGCGCGCTGGGCGACGAGGCGAGCGACAAGGGCATCGCCTTCCTGCGCACCCCCCAGGGTTTCGCCTTCGTGCCGATGAAGGGCGAAGAGAGCCTCGACCCCGAGGCCTTCAACGCCCTGCCCGAGGACGAGCGCGAGCGCATCGGCAAGCTCATCGAAGGCCTGCGCGAGAAGCTGCACAAGCTGCTGCAGCAGTTCCCGCGCCAGCGCCGCGAGATGCAGGGGCGCATGCGCGACGCCAGCCGCGAGACGCTGGAGCTCGCGGTCGGCCACCTCATCGAGGAGCTGAAGGAGCGCCACGCCGACCTGCCCACGCTCCAGACCTTCCTCGACAAGGTCCTGCGCGACGTCGTCGAAGTGGGCCAGGAGCTGCGCGAACAGGCGAGCAAGAGCGATTCGTCCGGCCCGAGCGAGGGTGGCATCTCGGCGCAGCGTTACCAGGTCAACCTGCTGGTCGACCAGGACGGACGCCAGACTGCGCCCATCGTGTTCGAGGACCACCCGACCTTCCCCAACCTCGTCGGCCGCGTCGACCAGATCGCCCACATGGGCACGCTCGTCACCAATTTCACGCTGATCCGCGCCGGCGCCCTGCATCGCGCCAACGGCGGCTACCTGATCCTCGACGCCGAGAAGGTGCTGACCCAGGCCTATGCCTGGGAAGGCCTCAAGCGCTCGCTGAAATCCGGACAGGTGCGCATCGAGTCGCTCGCGCAGGTATTCGGCTGGGTCGGACCGCTGCCGCTCGACCCGGATCCGATCCCACTCTCCGTGAAGGTCGTGCTGGTCGGCCTGCGCCGCCACTACTACCTGCTGAAGGCCCTCGATCCCGAATTCGACGAGCTCTTCAAGATCGGCGCCGACTTCGAGGACGTCGTCGAGCGCAATCCCGACAACACGCGCCACTACCTGCGCAAGGCCGCGGCACTCGCCCGCCAGCAGGGCCTGCTGCCGCTCGACCGCGACGCGGCCGGCCGCCTCGTCGAGCACGCGTCGCGCCTCGCCGACGACGCCGGCAAGCTGTCGACGCGCACGCGCGACCTCGCCGACCTGCTGCGCGAAGCCGACCACGTCGCACGCGCCGCGACCCACCCCGCCATGCAACGCCGCGACATCGATGCCGCGCTGGCCGCCCGCATCGAGCGCGCCGACCGCCTGCGCGACGCCGTGCACGACGCCGTGCTGCGCGACACGCTGCTGATCTCGACCACCGGCGCGGAGGTGGGCCAGATCAACGGCCTCGCGGTCATCGACCTCGGCGACTTCATGTTCGGCCGCCCCACGCGCATCACCGCCACCGCCCGCCTCGGCGACGGCGACGTCGTCGACATCGAGCGCAAGGCCGAGCTCGGCCGATCCCTCCACACCAAGGGCGTGATGATCCTGTCGGCCTGTCTCGCGTCACGCTACGCGCAGAACCGGCCCCTGTCGCTGTCGGCGAGCCTCGTGTTCGAACAGTCCTACGGTCCGGTCGAAGGCGACAGCGCCTCGCTCGCCGAACTGTGCGCACTGCTGTCCGCCTTGTCGGGCGTGCCGATCCGCCAATCGCTCGCGATCACCGGCTCGGTCAACCAGCACGGCAAGGTGCAGGCGATCGGCGGCGTGAACGAAAAGATCGAGGGCTTCTTCGACATCTGCAAGGCGCGCGGCCTCACCGGCGACCAAGGCGTCCTGATCCCCTCCTCCAACGTCAAGCACCTGATGCTGCGCGACGACGTCGTGCAGGCGGCCACCGAAGGGCGCTTCCACATCTATCCCGTGAGCACCGTCGACGAAGCGATCACGCTCCTCACCGGCGTCGCGGCCGGTGAAGCCGATGCAAAGGGCGCCTATCCCGACGGCAGCGTTAACCAGCGCATCGAGGCCCGCATCAACGAACTCATCGCCCTGCGCAGGGAATTCGGCCTCGGCAAGCGCAACGCGAAGGGCGATGGCAAGAGCGCGCGGACGCAGGATCCGGACGGGAGTCTAAAGTAGAGACTTGGAACACCGGAGGTGCACGATGCAAAACCCCGCGGCACCGATCACCCTGCAGCCCGGCGATACGCTGATCATCGTCGACGTGCAGAACGACTTCCTCCCGGGGGGCAGCCTCGCCGTGCCGCGAGGCGATGAAGTCGTCGCGCCGCTGAACGCACTGATCGAGCGCTGCACGACGCGTCACCTGCCCGTCGTCGCCACGCGCGACTGGCACCCGCCGGAGCACTGCTCCTTCCGCGAGCGCGGCGGTCCGTGGCCGCCGCACTGCATCGCCGGCACGCCCGGCGCGGCGTTCGCGCCGACCCTCGCCCTGCCCGCATCCGCCACAATCGTCTCCAAGGCCGTCACCACCGCGCTCGACGCCTACTCGGGCTTCGGCGGCACCGACCTGCACGACCGCCTGCAGGCTGCGGGCGTGCGCCGCCTGCTGGTCGGCGGCCTCGCGACCGACTACTGCGTCCTGAACACCGTGCGCGACGGCCTCGCCCACGGCTACGACGTGGTCCTGCTCACCGACGCGATCCGCGCCGTCGACGTCACGCCCGGCGACGGCCAGCGCGCCATCGACGAGATGACACGCCTCGGCGCACGTGCGATCGCGTCCGCCGCCATCGGGGATCCCGCATGACCCCGTCCGCCCCCGCGCTGCTCACCGACCTCTACCAGCTCACCATGCTGCAGGCCTATTTCGACGGCGGCATGACAAAGACGGCATCGTTCGAGTTCTTCGTGCGGCGCCTGCCCGAACACCGCAACTTCCTGGTCGCGGCCGGCCTCGAGCAGGTCCTCGACTACCTCGAGACCCTGCGCTTCAGCGACGAGGAACTCGCATGGCTCGCCGGTTGCGGGCGCTTCCACCGCAACTTCATCGACTGGCTCGCGCCGCTGCGCTTCACCGGCGACGTCGACGCGATGCCCGAAGGCACGGTGTTCTTCGCCGACGAACCGATCCTGCGCGTCACCGCCCCGCTGCCGCAGGCCCAACTCGTCGAGACCCGCATCATCAACCTGCTGCAGTTCCAGACCATGGTCGCCTCCAAGGCCGCGCGCTGCACGCTGGCCGCGCACGGCCGCCTGCTCGTCGATTTCGGCCTGCGCCGCGCGCACGGCGCCGAGGCGGGCCTGCTCTCGGCACGCGCAAGCCATCTCGCCGGATTCGACGGCACCGCGACGGTCGCGGCCGGCATGCAATGGGGCATCCCCCTGTACGGCACGATGGCCCACTCCTTCATCCAGGCCCACGACGACGAAGCCACCGCCTTCGAACACTTCGCCCGCTCGCAGCCCGCGGCGAACACGATGCTGATCGACACTTACGACACCGAGTCCGCCGCGCGCAAGCTCGCGGATCTCGCCGCGCGCCTCGCGCCCGACGGCATCGCGATCCAGGCCGTGCGCATCGACAGCGGCGACCTTGCCGAACACGCGCGCCGCGTGCGCGCGATCCTCGACGGCGAAGGCCTGCCCAAGGTGCGCATCTTCGTCAGCGGCAATCTCGACGAATACGCCGTGCGCGATCTCGTCGCCTCGGGTGCGCCGATCGACGGCTTCGGTGTCGGCACGCGCATGAACACTTCGGCGGACCAGCCGTGGCTGGATTGCGCTTACAAGCTGCAGGAATACGACGGCCAGCCGCGCCGCAAACGCTCGGAAGGCAAGGCGACGTGGCCCGGCCGCAAGCAGGTATACCGGCACCGCGACGCCGACGGCGCCCTCGCCGGCGACCTGCTCACGACCGTGGACGACCCCGCGGACGGAGAACCCCTGCTCGTCCCCATGCTGCGCGCCGGCAAACGCCTCGCCCCATCACCCCCGCTCACCGCGGTGCGCGCGCGCACTGCCGCGAACCTCGCGGCGCTGCCGCCC
>NZ_WTVS01000084.1 GCF_012911005.2 Aromatoleum toluolicum
ACCCCAACCCTCCCCTTGAAGGGGAGGGAGCGAAAGTGCAGCACTCAACCTGACATCACGTAATTGCTTATCGGGTTAACAGAACACCACGCACAACAAGCATCCAACGGGCGCGCGAGCGCACCCGAGGCAGCCGAAGAAGGAGACATTCCATGTATGCAGTACGCCGGTGGGTGGTCCGTCACTCACGGGGCTTCGAGTTCATCTACAACGTGTTCGAGCCGGTCATCGCGTGCCTCGACCCGGTGTGGCGCGGCATCGGCTATGCGCGTGTGGAAAAGCCGGTGACGGCCGTCGAGCGCGCCGTGAAGGGCTTTCTCTTCGACTGCAAGATGTGCGGCCAGTGCGCGCTCAGTTCGACAGGAATGTCCTGCCCGATGAACTGCCCCAAGAACCTGCGCAATGGTCCCTGCGGCGGCGTGCGCGCCAACGGCCACTGCGAGGTCAAGCCCGAGATGAAGTGCGTGTGGGCCGAGGCCTGGGCCGGCAGCCAGCACATGAAGAACGGCAGGAAGATCCACGTCGTGCAGAAACCGGTGGACTTCCGCCTGCGCGACACCTCGTCGTGGCTGCGCGTGGTGCGACAGATCGCAGCAAAGCGCATGGCCGCGCAGGGAGAGCAGAAATGAGATTCGACGACGAACCGACACCCGGCGAAGCGCTGCCGATCCTGCCCGGCCACGTCTCGCCGGGCCGCCTCGAGCGCGTGCTGCGCGCGGGCAAGTTTGCGGTGACGTCCGAGATCGACCCGCCCGATTCGGCCGATCCCAATGAAGTGTTCAAGCGCGCCGCGATCTTCGACGGCTACGTCGACGCGATCAACGCCACCGACGGTTCAGGTGCGAACTGCCACATGTCGAGCGTCGGCGTGTGTTCGCTGCTGACGCGCCGCGGCTACGCGATGGTGATGCAGATCTCGTGCCGCGACCGCAACCGCATCGCGATCCAGGGCGAGATCCTCGGCGGCGCGGCGATGGGCGTGGCCAACATCCTGTGCCTGACCGGCGACGGCGTGCAGGCGGGCGACCACCCGCAGGCGAAGCCCGTGTTCGACCTCGACTCGATGTCCCTGCTCGAGATCGCCCGTGGCATGCGCGACGACGCCCACTTCGAGAGCGGGCGCAAGCTGGCTGTGCCGCCGCGCGTGTTTCTCGGCGCGGCGGAAAATCCCTTCGCTCCGCCCTTCGACTGGCGGCCGCACCGCCTTGCGAAGAAGGTCGCCGCAGGCGCGCAGTTCATCCAGACCCAGTATTGCTACGACGTGCCGCGGCTCAAGAGCTTCATGGCGCAGGTGCGCGACCTGGGCCTGCTCGAAGGGCCGAACCGTGTCTTCATCATGGTGGGGGTCGGCCCGCTCGCCTCGGCCAAGAGCGCCACCTGGATCCGGGAACACGTTCCGGGTGTGCACATCCCGGACAGCGTCATCAAGCGCCTGGCCGGCGCCGAGAAGCAGAAGGCCGAAGGCAGGAAGCTCTGCATCGATCTGATCCAGGAAATCCGCGAAATCGAAGGCGTCAGCGGCGCGCATGTCATGGCCTACCGCCAGGAAGAGGCCGTCGCCGAAATCATCGACAAATCCGGCGTACTCGAGGGACGGGTTCCCTGGTATCCGGGTCGTGACACTCAAACCGAAAAACAGAGGATGGAAGCATGACCGACACCGTTATCAGCTCGCACAAGAAGGAAGTTGTCATCGGCTTCGAGCGGCCCTTCGTCGTCATCGGCGAACGCATCAACCCCACCGGGCGGAAGATGCTGGCCGCCGAGATGGCCGCCGGCGACTTCTCCCGCGTCATCGCCGACGTCCAGGCGCAGCTCGAAGCGGGCGCGCACATGCTCGACGTCAATGCGGGCATCCCGCTCGCCGACGAGCCGGCGATCCTCGCCGAGACGGTCAAGCTCGTGCAGTCGCTCACCGACGTGCCGCTGTCGATCGACTCCTCGATCGTCGCTGCGCTCGAAGCCGGATTGGCGGTCTATCAGGGCAAGGCGCTGGTGAACTCGGTGACCGGTGAGGAAGATCGGCTCGAGGCGGTGCTGCCGCTGGTCAAGAAATACGGTGCGGCGGTGGTCGCGATCAGCAACGACGAGACCGGCATCTCGCAGGATCCCAATGTGCGCTTCGAGATCGCCCGCAAGATCGTCAATCGCGCGGCCGACTACGGCATTCCGGCCTGCGACGTGATCGTCGATCCGCTGGTGATGCCGATCGGGGCGGTGTCGACGGCGGGTCGCCAGGTGTTCGCGCTGTGCCACCGCCTGCAGAAGGAGCTCAAGGTGAACACCACCTGCGGCGCCTCCAACGTGAGCTTCGGCCTGCCCAACCGCAACGGCATCAACGCCGCGTTCATGAGCATGGCGATTGCCTCGGGCATGACCTCGGCAATCACCAATCCGCTTCATGCCGAAATCATGACCGCGATCATGGGGGCGGACGTGCTGATGGGCCATGACCAGGACTGCATGCGCTGGATCCGCAAGTTCCGCGAGGTGCCGCCCGCCGGTGCCGACGGCGTCGAAGCGCGCGGCCGGCGCGAGACGCGTCGCCGCCGCGTCGAGGCCTGAACCGGGACGCTGCCCGTGTAAAAGCCCCGACAACAGGGGATGCACGCCGCGGGCCGCTGCCCTACCCAATTTTCGCCTCCAACCCCAACAGGAGAGCATGGTGAGCCAGGACGCCCTCGTCGTATTCACCCCGTCCGGACGGCGCGGCCGCTTCGCGGTCGGCACGTCCGTGCTGCAGGCCGCGCGCTCGCTCGGCGTCGACATCGACTCCGTGTGCGGCGGTCGCGGCCTGTGCGGCCGCTGCCAGGTCGTGCTGACCGAGGGCGAGTTCGCCAAGCACGGGGTGCATTCGTGCGCCTCCAACCTCAGCGGGCACAGCGAAAACGAGCACGCCTGGGAAAAGACCCACGGCACTCTGAGCGACGGCCGGCGCCTGAGCTGCTCGACGACGGTGCTCGGCGACGTCGTCATCGACGTGCCCGCCGACAGCCAGGTGCACCGCCAGATCGTGCGCAAGCGCGCCGAAGTGCGCGACATCGAGCTCGATCCCGCGGTACGGCTGTATTACGTCGAAGTGCAGCAGCCGGACATGCACCTGCCTTCGTCCGACCTGCGGCGCCTCAAGGAGGCGCTGGATTTCGACTGGCGACTCACGAACCTGCAGGCCGATGTGCGCGTGATGCAGGAACTGCAGTCCGCCTTGCGCAAGGGCGACTGGAAGGTCACGGTCGCCGTGATCGACGGCGAGCGCATCATCGCCGTGTGGCCGGGCCTGCGCGAAAAGGTCTACGGCATGGCGGTGGACGTCGGCTCGACGACGATCGCCGCACACCTGTGCGACATGCAGACCGGCGAGGTCGTCGCCTCCGCCGGCAGGATGAATCCGCAGATCCGCTTCGGCGAGGACCTGATGAGCCGGGTCTCCTACGTCATGATGAAGCCGGGCGGGGACCACGAGATGACGCACGAGGTGCGCGTCGCCCTCAACGGCCTGGCCGCCGAACTCGCCGCCGAGGCCGGCATCGGCGTCACCGAGATCCTCGAGGCGACCTTCGTCGGCAACCCGATCATGCACCACCTGCTGTTCGGCATTAACCCGGTCGAGCTGGGCGGCGCGCCATTCGCGCTCGCCACCGACGAGGCGGTGACCGGGCTGTGGGCGACCGAGATCGAACTGCATATCCACCCCAATGCCCGCATCTACGCGTTGCCCTGCATTGCGGGCCATGTAGGCGCGGACACCGCGGGGGCGATCCTGTCGGAGACCCCCTACCTCACCGACGCGATGACGCTGATCGTCGACGTCGGCACCAACGCCGAGATCGTCCTGGGCAATCGCAAGCGTCTGCTCGCTGCCTCCAGCCCCACGGGGCCGGCCTTCGAAGGCGCGCAGATCAGCTGCGGGCAGCGCGCGGCGCCCGGCGCGATCGAGCGCGTGCGCATCGACCCCGCGACCCTGGAGCCGCGCTTCAAGGTCATCGGCTGCGAGCTGTGGTCGGACGAGCCCGGATTCGCCGACGCGACCGCTGCGACCGGCATCACCGGCGTCTGCGGCTCCGGCATCATCGAGGTGATGGCCGAGATGTATCTGGCGGGGGTCATCGATCAGGACGGCGTGATCGACGGCGCACTCGCCGCGCGCAGCCAGCGCGTGCAGGCCAACGGCCGAACCTTCGCCTACACCTTGTTCGAGAGCGAGGCGCGCACGCTGCAGATCACGCAGAACGACGTGCGCGCGATCCAGCTCGCGAAGGCGGCCTTATATGCCGGCATCCGCCTGCTGATGGACAAGCTTGGTGTCGCGCACGTCGAGCGGATCAGCCTCGCCGGCGCTTTCGGCAGCCATATCGACGTCAAGTACGCGATGGTCCTCGGCCTGATCCCCGACTGCCCGCTCGAACACGTCGCCTCGGTCGGCAATTCCGCGGGGACAGGGGCGCGCATCGCGCTCCTGAATCGCAGTCGTCGCGAGGAGATCGAGGGGGTCGTGCGCCGCGTCGACAAGATCGAAACCGCGGTGGAGCCGAGCTTCCAGCAGTACTTCGTCGACGCGATGGCGATCCCGCACAAGTGCGACCCCTTTCCCAACCTGCGCGCGGTCGTCGAACTGCCCGCAGCCGCGGCCAGCGAGCGGGCTGCGGCAGGAGGTCGATCGCGGCGCGGACGGCGCGAGCGGCCGCTCACCGAAGGAGCCGGAACATGACGGAAATAGTGGCACTCGACGACGTCCAGAACTCGGAGGACGAGCGCCGTCTCGCGATCGACAAGGTCGGCATCAAGGCGATCCGCCATCCGGTGCGCGTGCGCGACAAGAGCGACGGCGTGCAGCATACGATCGCCGAATTCAGCATGTACGTCGGCCTGCCGCAGCATTTCAAGGGCACGCACATGTCGCGCTTCATCGAGATCCTGAACGGCAACGAGCGCGAAATCACGGTCGAGTCGATCGGGCCGATGCTGCGCGAGATGGTCGCGCGCCTGGAAGCCGAGACGGGCGTCATCGAGATGTGCTTCCCGTACTTCATCAACAAGGCTGCGCCCGTCTCGGGCGTGCAGAGCCTGATGGACTACGAGGTGACCTTCATCGCGGAGCTGCGCGAAGGCGGGGAGTACGTGTTCACAATGAAGGTGGTCGTGCCCGTGACCAGCCTGTGCCCGTGCTCGAAGAAGATCTCCGCGCACGGCGCCCACAACCAGCGCTCGCACGTCACCGTGACGGCGCAGACACGCGGCTTCCTGTGGATCGAGGAGCTGGTGCAGCTCGTCGAGAGCCAGGCCTCGTGCGAGCTCTACGGCCTGCTCAAGCGCACCGACGAGAAGTACGTCACCGAGCGTGCCTACGAGAACCCCAAATTCGTCGAAGACATGGTGCGCGACGTGGCCGGGCTGCTCAACGCCGAAAAGCGCATCGAGCGCTACGTCGTCGAGTCGGAGAACTTCGAGTCCATCCACAATCACTCGGCGTACGCGCAGATCGTCGGCGACAAGCGCAGCACCGTCTGACCCGATCGATTTCTCGAAGGGCTCAGAGGTAGCGTTCGATCGCCCCGCGCGACAGCGCATAGTGGTACTCGATCTGCGCGTCGCAATAGCGGTGCTCGCTGCCGACCGGGCAGTTCGTCCGCGCGAGGCAGGTGTCGGCGCACAGCGAGCCTGGCTGCCGCCGGTAGCCGATGCAGCGCTCGAGCGAGTATCTGCCCGACGCCATCGCGTCCGCCGGGCAGGCCGCGACGCACGGTCGCCCGGTGCAGGCGTTGCACGGAGACGGCGCCACCGCCGGTGCGGTGACGGGCAGTTCGGAGTCCGCGAGCATCGCCACGCGGTACGCGAACCAGCTCCCCCAGCCGGCCTGAATGCCGACCATGAAGGGGGAGGGGTGGTGCCAGCCCGCGAGTTCCCCGAGGCGCTGCAGATCGACCAGACGATCGCCCGGGTAGATCACGCGAAGGCGCCGGCCGGCACATTGGGTGGCAAACCACTCCTCGACGCGGGCGATGCTGAAGTCGTCGATCGGGTTTGCAGTCTGCAGCCCGGTCGCCTGTACCGATTCCCACAGCTTGCGGCCCGCATGCCCTATCAGGATGAGCTGGTGAAATCCTTCGCCGTCGTCCACCTGCGCACGTAGTCGCGTCGCAAGTTCGGCGGGCAGCGCATCGAGATCGAACACCGCCTGCAGGTTCAGGCCGACCGCATCGAGCGCGGCAAAGCTGACTGACATCTCATCCCCTTTCTGACCGTCAGATGACGGATGTGATTGTACGGCCGAAGGTGTCGCCCTCCGGCCTGCACCGAATCACGACGGCGTCCTGGGCAAGGCAAGGGTGATCAGGAACTGGAGCAGGAGCAACAGGCCGGCAGCCAGGTAGATCGGCGCGAACGAGTCGAAAATGTCCTTGAACAGGCCACCCACAAGGTTGCCGCACACGCCGCCTAGGCCGATCAGGACGTTCGCGATGCCGAAGGCGCGGGTGAGTTCGCTCACCGGGACCAACTGCCCGATGTAAGTCGGCACCAAGCCGAAGATGGGATAGAAGGCCAGCGCGAAGAGGACGCCGGCGAGGTAGAAGACGGGGACCTGGTCCATCGAATAGATGAGGCCGCTGCCGAGGCAGGCAGTGACGAAGCACAGGGCGAGGGCTGCACGGGTCCCCACGCGATCGGCGATCCACCCCCCCAGGAAGCCCGAGGCCATGCCCACCGCTCCGATTGTAGACCACACCATGCCGGTCTCCGCTGCGGACATGCCCAGTTCGTCGCGCATGAAGGGGGCGAGGTAGGTCTGGAAGGGCAGCAGCGTCAGGCCGTTGAGGAAGGCGAGCACCCACAGCAAGTACAGCGGGCCGGGGATCCGGCGGTCGACGCGTGCGGCGTTGCCTCGCCTGTGGGGCGCCGCAGCGACCTCGACGTCGGACGTGTTGCGCAGGAAGAAATAGGCACAGACGCAGAGGGATAGCGAGAGCAGGCCGGCCGTGAGCCAGATCGACCGCCATCCGCCCGCGGCCATCAGGAAGCTCACCAGCAGGCCATTGATGAAAACCCCGTAGCTCGTTCCGCTCGCGACCAGGCCCATCACGCGTGCCCGCTTGCTCTGCGGAACGTTCCTCGTGACGATCTCGGCCAGGGGCACGTAGGCCGAGGCCGAACACCCGCCCTGCAGGATCAGCAGCGCCGCCGACAGCAGAATGTCGTCGCTGATGCTCAGGCCCAGCAGCGACAGGGCCGTGACGAAGGTCGAGCACAGGCTGATCTTCCAGCCTTCGCAGAACCGGCTGAGGTAGCTGGTCACGAAGGAGAAAGCCAGAAAGCCGATCTGGGCGCCCCCGGTGATCAGACCGACCGTGGCATAGTCGAATCCCAGATCCCGGCGCATGTCGACGACGAGGTTGGCAAAAAGGTAGACCCCGAATCCGTAGGTGCTCGCGACGAAGCCTGTCAGCAGTGCCGCGAGGGTCATTCCGCCGGGCCGCGCCACCGCGGCTGTCGCCGTATATGCCGCCATGGTTGCGATGCTGTTTCCGAAAATGGTCGTGGGGCGAAAGAGTGAATCTCCCTCTTGCGTTCGTTGCCCCTTATCCCGAGCTTCGCCCGGCGGCGGCCATGCGCCTGCCGCCGGGTGGCCGCTCAGATGTTCGAGTCCGGGAAGGACTCCTTGCGCCGACGCATGTACGCTTGCAGGGCTTCGTCGACCCCCGGGTCGATCTCGGGCGCCTCGTACTCGGCAAGCATCCGCTTCCAGCGCGTGTTGGCGCGCTGCGCCATGTCCTGCCGGCCCTCGGCGTCCCATTGTTCGAAGCTGTTGTTGTCGGCGATCGGCGAACGGTAGAACGCGTTCTCGAAGTTCGCCTGCGTGTGGGCGCAACCGAGGTAATGCTTGCCGGGGCCGACCTCGCGGATCGCGTCCATGGCCTGGCCGTTCTCGGACATGTCGACACCGCCCATCAGCGTCTGCATCATGCCGGCCTGGTCGGCGTCCATGATGAACTTCTCGTAGCCCATCGCCAGACCGCCTTCGAGCCAGCCCGCGGTGTGCAGCGCAAAGTTCACCCCCGCCAGCGCGGTCGGCAGCAGCGTGTTGGCGCTTTCACTCGCGGCTTGCGCATCGGGGATCTTCGACGCCGTCAGCGAACCGCCGGAACGGAAGGGCACGCCGAGGCGGCGCGCGAGGTTGGCCATCACGTACAGCACCAGCGCCGGCTCCGGGGTGCCGAAGGTCGGCGCTCCCGACTGCATCGACATCGAGCTGGCGAAGCTGCCGAACACCACCGGCGCGCCGGGATTGACGAGCTGGACGAAGGCCATGCCGGCCATCGCTTCGGCTAGCGTCTGCGCGGCAGTCCCGGCGACCGTTACCGGCGACATCGCACCGGCGAGGATGAACGGGGTGACGACGCAAGCCTGGTTGTTGCGCGCGTAGACCTTGGCGGCGCCGAGCATCGTGTCGTCGAAGGTCATCGGCGAGTTGGCATTGATCAGGTTGATCACCGCGGTGCGCGGCTTGCCCGTTTCGGGGTCGATCCACTGGTCGCCGAACAGGATCTTGGCCATCTCGACCGTGTCCTGGGCGCGCTCGGGGTGCGTGACCGAGCCCATGAAGCACTTGTCGGAGTACTTCATGTGGCTATAGACCATGTCGAAGTGCCGCTTGTTGACCGGCAGGTCGACCGGCTCGCAGATCGTGCCGCCGGAGTGGTGGAGGCTGGGCGACAGGTAGGCGAGCTTGACGAAGTTGCGGAAGTCCTCGATGTTGCCGTAGCGGCGGCCGTCGTCGAGGTTGTGGATGAACGGGCAGCCGTAGGCGGGCACGAAGACGGTGTTGGCCCCACCGATGCGCACGCTGCGTTCGGGGTTGCGGGCGACCTGCGTGAACTCGCGCGGCGCATTCTCCTGGATCAGCTTGCGGCACATGCCGCGCGGCATGCGCACCCGCTCGCCTTGCACGTCGGCGCCCGCATCGCGCCAGATCTGCAGCGCTTCGGCGTCGTCGCGGAAATCGATGCCGATCTCTTCGAGGATGGTGTCGGCATTGTGCTCGATGATCGCGAGTCCCTCTTCGTTGAGCACCTCGTAGTAGGGAATCTTGCGGCTGATGTACGGGGCCAGCGTGCCTTGCCCGCGCGAGCGCGCCGCCCGGCGTGCCTCGCTTCCGCTGCGACCGCCGCGGCGGCGGATCTCGGTAGTGCTCATTGTCTCGCTCTCCATGGGTGTGTTTGGGAGGATCGGTACCCGCAGTATGTGGATTGCGGCGGTCCTCTCGCATGGCACGAAGCGACGCGCGAATAGTCAATTGCGCCACGCACGGGCCGGCACTTCGAATGCCGGACCGAAGTTACGGAAGGGGGGCGCGCGATTGCATCAAGAGACCGTCTCGCCACCAACAGATCAGCGTGCGAAAAAGGGCCGATGCTTCGGCGTGGGAATATCCACGGTCTTGATTCCCGGGCAGTGAGCAAGGCCGCGCGGGTCCGGTCAGCCCGTTTGCCGGGAAGCGAGGTCTCGCGACGGCCAGCGACAGGTCCGATCGGCCACTTTGCGCCCGCGCCGTTGTCTCTTGCTCCTCGACCGGTTCCGCGGTCGCGGATGTGGTCGCCAAGCAGGCGACGACGACAGCCGCGCACAGCGCAATGGCATATCCGCGCTTGCGCATGCTATCCATTTCAGTCTCCGGAGTAGGCTTGGCGGCCGGATATGCTCGCGGCGCCCGAGGGCGCCGCATTCCTCACATGTAGTGCGCCTGATGCAGGGCCTTATAGAGTCCGACCATCATTACGAGCAGTACGACGGTGAAGGGTAGGCCCGCGGTGACCGCGCCGGCCTGCAGGGCGTCGAGTGCGTCCTGCCCACCGGCCCACAGCAGGACTGCCGCGATGACGCCGCCCAGGCAGGCCCACATCACCTTTTGCTTTCGCGGGCCATCGACTTTGCCCCCGGCGGTGATGCAGTCGATCACCAGTGCGCCGGAGTCGGCCCCGGTCACGAAGAAGATCAACACGAGTACGACTGCCAGCGCCGAGGTGAAGGTACTCAGCGGCATGTGCTGGAGCATCTCGAACAAAGTCACCGACACGTCACCGATTCCGTTGGCGAGTTCTCCGACGCCGCCGGCCGACTGCGCCAGCGCGTTGCCGCCGAACGCGCTCATCCAGGCGAGCGTCACGAGGGTCGGCACGATCAGCACCGCCGTCACCATCGCGCGAACCGTACGTCCCTTGGAGATGCGCGCAATGAAGATGCCAACGAAAGGCGACCATGAGATCCACCACGCCCAATAGAACACGGTCCAACCGTGAAGCCACGATTCATCCTCGCGCCCGATCCAGTTCGACAGGGGCAGCATGTAGTCGATATACGCCGTCGCGGTGGTGCCAATTCCCGTGACGAACAGGCCGATGCCGCCGGCAACAGCGACGAACGCCATCAATGCGATTGCGAGCACCATGTTGATATTGCTGGCGACCTTGATCCCGCCGTCGATCCCCCGCCAGACCGACAACAGCGTCAGCCCTGTCACGATCACGATGATCGCCATCTGGAGTTCGAGCGAGTTGTCGATACCGGTGAGAAAGTGAAGTCCGCTGGCGGCCTGTTTCGCACCGAGACCGAGCGAGGTGGCAAGACCGAAAATCGTCGCCAGAACCGCGAAGATATCGACAAGGTGACCGGGCCAACCTCGCACCTTGTGGCCCAGCAGCGGGAAGAATGCGGAACGCAGGGACAGCGGCAAGCCCCTGTTGAACGTGAAGAAGCCGATCGCGACTGCAACGACAGCGTAAATCGCCCACGGGTGGAGCCCCCAATGGAACATCGTCGCGCCCATCGCTGCCGTCGCACCCTCCGCCGTCCTGGCGGGGGCATTGAGGGGGGTGCCGGACCATCCGGTGTAGTAGGCGACCGGTTCGGCAACGCTCCAGAACATCAAGCCGATGCCCATGCCGGCCCCGAACAGCATGGAGAACCACGACACCGTCGAATACTCGGGCCGTGCGCTGACGCCTCCCAGCCTTACCTTGCCAATCGGAAGCACAATCAGCGCAAGGCAGAAAACCACGAACGCGTTGGCGGCAAACATGAACAGCCAGTCGAAATGTTCGATCGCCCACGTGCGTGTGGCAATCATTTGTGCATTTGCAGACGCCGGGTCCAGCAGCGCATAGAAGATGAAGAGAAGAGTGAAACCGGCCGAAATCGGGAACACGGGATTATGAAAGTCCATGCCCCATAACTGCTTGTTATCCATGCCCGGCTGTAAAGCCAGGCTTTGACTGACGCTCATCGAGTTGTCTCCTTTGGTGTCGTTATCGGCAGCTTGTCGGCCCTTTGAGGGCCGGGCGCTCTTTCTGGCGCACGACGTATTGTTCGCGCAGGCACTGCCGGGGAGATGTCAGGATGCGACGTCATTCCGGCAAAATTCGTCATCGCCTGTCTCGCCGGAACGCGGAAAATTGGAGCCCGCTCCTTGGCTGATCGATGGTAGTCCGGATTCGATAAATGGACGACGTGGGAACAGGCCTGGGCCTGTTCCCACGGTCGCGGGAGCGCTGCTCAATCGCTAGAGGGTTAGAAGTAATAGCCGATGCTGGCGTTGAATCGACGTCCCGTGGTGTTGGAAGAGCCGCCGGCGGCCAGTGCATCGCCATAGACCGGCGAGAGATAGGGCTGATTCTTGCCGATGGCGTAATCGAGCATGATCCACCAGCCCCCGGTGCCGAATTCGATACCCGTGACGTTCTGGGTGCTCTTTTCGTACCCGGAAGCGGATTTTCTCAACTGGCTCCAGTCGTTGTAGACGCGGAAGTTGCTGAACGGTCCGATCGAGCCGGGGATCTTGTAGCTGAGGCTCACGATGTCGATGTTGCCCTTCGCCGCCATGCGGTTGGTAAAGCCATAGGATCCGATGATCACGCAATCGTCATTGCACGCAGACCACCAGTTGCCATCCACCGAACCGTTGCCCGAGAATTTGTTGCGATAGCTGATCGTTTCGAGCTTCACGCCGAAATTGCCGAACTCGCCGGTATAGTGAATCGCCTGGGCATTTCGACGTCCGCTGGACAGTTCCGATTTCGTCGCGGCCAATTGCCCGGTCAATACGGATACACCAATCTCCGATTTGCCACCGCCCAGTCCGAACTCGTAGGCAAGACGGCCGACAAAGGTGTTTCTCTCCTCGCGGCCGTAGGTTTTCATCAGGTGATTGCTGTACCGCAGCGAATCGTACCCGTCGAGGACGGACATGTTGTCCGCGGCGCCGAGCATATGGCCGCCGTCCGAGGGGAAGAAACCCAACATGGTGCTGAAGCCGCCGTCCTTGCGCAGGTATTTGATGCCTAGGGCGTAGGTATCCTCGAACCCGGCGTAGTACGCCATGGACTCGAAAAAGTTGTGCGAAGCATATTTCAGAGCGCCAAAAGGCATCAGATCCTCGCCGACGTGAAACTCGCTCTTGTCGGAGAATTTAAGGCCCGCCCAGAGATATTCGTTCATCAGCAGGCTTGCACCCTCGTCGGCTCCAGTCTGACGAGTCGAGTAATGGTAAAAGCGCTCCCGGCCGGACGAAATGAATTTGCCGTCGTCGTAGGTGTAGCCAAGCCGGACGGTGTCGAACTCGAACGTCCCTTTGCGGTCCGGGTTCCAGTCGAGGTGCTCGAATCGGATTCTCGCTGCGCCGTCGAATTTAAGCGGTGACTCGGCAACCTGCGCCCCCGCACTGGCTGCTGACAGGACCCCCGCAATGGCGAGCGTTGCAGACGATACAAAACGCGAAGACTTCATTGACTTCCTCCTTGGTAGTTAGCCATTACTGGTCTAGTTATCAGCAAATACGGCCAATGCATTGCGCCGGGTACAAACGAAATCGCTCCTCTTCGAAGCTGTTATGCAATACGTCGATTTGCGAAAAAATGAGGCTGAAGATTGGGCAGGAGGGAATGCGCCCGCAGGGTGGCTGAATGAAACAGGAGTGCCCGCCGCGGTTCAATAGAGGCGACGCACGGAGACTGTTCGAGGTCGCAAGGGGAACATTGCTGCGATGCAGTCGACCGGAAACGTATGGATCGCGAAGCGAACGCCGCGCGGATGCGACGCGCCGGAGATTCGCGCGTCAGGAGAATTGGCGCGAATCCCGATGCCGCTCCGGGCGTCGGGATTCCGCCTGTGCTACGTCAAACGGTTTCGGAAGTAACCGGCCGTCGTGCCGCGGCGGCTGCCGAGTCTTCAGCCGATTCGTCGATCGGATCCGGGGGCGGCATGATCTCGAGCACTGTCGCCGATGTTCTGACCATCGGTACGCAATGTGCGTGCTCGGTAATCTCGTCCGGGGAACGGCGGGCGGCCAGCCAGGCAATCAGCGCGAGCAGGGTGTGCGTCGCGACGAAATGGAAAGCCAGGGCCGACGTGCCCATCCATGCCATCGACAGACCGACGGCGAGCGGGCCGATGGCTGCACCGATCCCGTGAAGCAGCAGCACGGCACTGGAACCGCCGACGACCTGCTCGGGTGAGAGATGATCGACCAGATGCGCCACCGCCATGGGGTAGATCGCGAACCCGAAGCCGCCGAAAAGGGCGATCGCGACGATCGCCGCATCTTGCCCGAGACCCGGCACCAGCAAGGGGGCAGCCGACAGCGCGGCGAGCGATGCCGTGACGGCCAGCACCTTGCGACGGTCTCCGCGGTCGGACAATACCCCGAGCGGCCATTGCAGGAGGGCGCCCCCAAGGATGCTGGCACTCATGAACAGCGCGATCCACGTATCCCCATAACCGGCACGCGACGCGTATACCGGCCCCATGCTGGAGAAGGCGCCCAAGGACATTCCCGTCATGATGGCGCCGGCGGCGGCGACGGGCGTCCCGCGCATGATGCGCAGCACGGAAAAGGAAGCGCCGCGATGGACGGACGGCTGTGTCATGCGCGTGGCGGTGACCGGCATCACGGCGAAACAGACGAACAGCGCAGACATCGCAAATAGGGCCAGCGTATCGGCCGAGTCGAGCCGCAGGATCTGCTGTGCGGCCGCCAGTGAAACCTGATTGACGACCATGTAGATGGCGAAGATCCGCCCCCGAAGTGCAGCGGGTGTCTGGTCGTTGAGCCAGCTCTCGATGAGCATGTAGAGCGCGACGATCGCGGCACCAGCCAGCACCCGCAACGCGACCCAGACGACAGGCGAGACGATCAGGCCGTGGAGCAGGGCGACGCCCGCGATGCCGGTCGCGAAAAAGGCGAATGCGCGAATGTGCCCGACGCGCTCGATGAAGGGCCGTGCAAGCAGGGTGCCGACAAGGTAGCCGGCAAAGTAACCCGAGCCGAGCAGTCCGAGAAAAGCATCGCTGAACCCTTCCTGATTGCCCCGCACGGCGACGAGCGTGCCGAGCAGCCCGTTGCCGATCAAGAGCAGTGCAACGCCGCTCATGAGGCTGGCGATCGGAAGTGTGTGTGCGAGCATCTCTGTTGTGCGCCAGTGTCGGGTGAAGCGTCGTTGGGGCGACGTCGGCTGGGGGCGATTTGTAATCGCTCCAAGCTAACACAAGCGCAGGAGGCGTTTCCAGACAGGTGGGCAGGGGCCGGGCGAGAGGTGCGTAAATAATTGAAAGGGCACGATGTTCCGGTGATTACCACCTTCGTACCAGAATTCTCGCCGGCACTGCCACGGCTGCTTGCCCTCCGATGAAACGCCGGGTGGAGTCACCCGTTTTGTGGTCCCATGGAACGTGCGTGACGCATTTGGAACAATAACTGTCGCAATTGACAAAATGGAGGTCTGGAGGCCGGTTAGATTAACCCTGCGCGCGTTGCCGGTATTTCTTCACCGGGATTCGACGACGCCGCATGCGCACCCTGTGACGGGAAGGGCGACTGGAAGTCGATCTATGACTTTCGATCTACCGATCAAGGCGCGCAGCCGTGGTACGCGAGGAGCCTTCGTAATAACTGATCGGCCGACAACAGAGCGGCCGGCACATCACACCAGTCTTGGTGGAGGGGCGTATGAATCGGGAATTCAATAGCGCGCGCGCGGCCCGGGCCGTCGAGCGAGGCGGCGTGCCGCGTCCGACGCGGATCGGCTTTCTGCTGCTCGACAATTTCACGCTGATCGCACATGCAGCGGCCATCGAGCCTCTGCGCATGGCCAACCATTTGAGCGGGGAAGAGTATTACCAGTGGTTCACCCTCAGCGAGGCGGGTGATCCGGTGCGGGCAAGCGACGGCCAGCGAATCTTGCCGGACGCGCCGATGGGCGACGCGCAGGACCTGGACATCATCATCGTCTGCGGCGGGGTGGCACAGCAGCAGGCGGTCCACAAACCGCATCTGAGCTTCCTTCAGGCGCAGGCGCGACGTGGCTGCATGATAGGCGGCGTGTGCACCGGCACGTGGGCTCTGGCGCAGGCCGGACTGCTGGATGGTTATCGCGCCAGCATTCACTGGGAGTGCATCTCCGGGCTGCAGGAGGCGTTTCCGAAAGTGCTCGTGACGAACCGCCTGTTTACGATCGAGGCGAACCGGCTCACTGCCTCCGGCGGCACGGCGCCGATGGACATGATGCTCAACCTGATCGGCAAGCAGCACGGGCCCGAACTGATGGCCGCCATTTCCGAAATGTTCATGTGTGAACGCATTCGCAACGACAAAGAACAGCAGCGCATCCCGCTCAGGCATGTGCTGGGAACCTCCCAGCCCAAACTTCTGGAGATCGTCGCCCTGATGGAGGCGAACATCGAAGAGCCGCTGGAACTCGAGGATCTGGCAACCATCGCCGGCATCTCGCGCCGCCAACTGGAGCGGCTGTTCCTGCGGCACCTGAACTGCTCGCCTTCGCGGTATTACCTGACGATCCGGGTCAATCGCGCGCGCCAGTTGTTGCGGCAGACCTCGATGATGATCATCGAGGTGGCCACCGCCTGCGGATTCGTATCGACCCCGCATTTCTCGAAGTGCTACCGCGGATTCTTCGGCGTGCCGCCGAGCAGCGAGCGGACGATCGAGCCGGTGCCGCGCGGGGTCAGGGGGCGTCGCAATGTGTTCGTCGCCGACGAGAGCGTCGACGCCCAGGATCGCGTCCTGCCATCTTCGACCGCTGAGCTGGCGTTGATGGCGGCAAGGGGCGAATCGACCTACGGGAGCCTGATGCGCGTGCCACATCACGCCCTGTGCTGAAGTTGGTTCCTGCCGGCTCCCCGCGTACCGGGGAGAGAAGCCGGCAGCCGTAGGCATGCAGCCCGTCCTGGACCGATCGGTCCTCGACGGGCTTTTTGATTCCTGAAACCCGGTCGCGACAAGCCAAGCCGTCCGTTACGCACCCGCACCGCACACGGCTTGTCCCGACGCGCATCGAAATGACGCATTTTGGCTCGTCCCCGTCGCTTCCCGTGCGATAGGGCTTTTGGCCGGAACGCTATTCTCCAACTCACGAATAGCGCCAGCCAAGGAGCCGTTGATGAATGCCAGGGAAGTTCACGACAGTGCCATCGTCATCGATGGATTGATCATTGCGAAGTGGAACAGGGAACTGTTCGAGGACATGCGCCGGGGCGGCCTGACCGCGGCGAATTGCACCGTTTCGGTGTGGGAAGGATTCCAGGCGACGATCGACAACATCGTGATGGTCAATCGCCTGATGGCGGACAGCACCGACCTGGTGATGCCCGTGCACACAGCCGCCGATATCGGCAAAGCGAAGGATGCCGGCAAGACCGGAATCATCCTCGGCTTCCAGAACGCCCATGCGTTCGAGGACAAGCTGGGCTACGTCGAGATCTTCAAGAAGCTCGGCGTGGGCATCGTGCAGATGTGCTACAACACCCAGAACCTCGTCGGCACCGGGTGCTACGAGCGTGACGGCGGGCTGTCGGGCTTCGGTCGCGAGGTCGTCGCCGAGATGAACCGCGTCGGCATCATGTGCGACCTCTCGCACGTGGGCGCGAAGACCTCCGAGGAAGTCATCCTCGAATCGAATAAGCCGGTCTGCTACTCCCACTGCCTGCCGTCCGGCCTCAAGGAACATCCGCGCAACAAGTCCGATGCCGAGCTGAAGTTCATTGCCGATCACGGCGGCTTCGTCGGCGTGACGATGTTCGCCCCCTTCCTGAAGAAGGGCATCGAGTCGACGATCGACGACTACGCCGAAGCCATCGAGTACGTGATGAACATCGTCGGCGAGGACGCGATCGGCATCGGCACCGACTTCACGCAGGGCCATGACCAGACCTTCTTCGAGTGGCTCACGCATGACAAGGGCTACGCCCGCCGCCTGACCAACTTCGGCAAGATCGTCAATCCGCTCGGCATCCGTACCGTCGGCGAATTCCCCAACCTGACCGAAACGCTGCTGAAGCGCGGCATGTCCGAGCGCGTCGTGCGCAAGGTCATGGGCGAGAACTGGGTGCGCGTCCTGCGCGATGTCTGGGGCAAGTGACGCTCCACCCCCAGCCCTGCCTCCTGCCCATCCAATACCCCGGAGTTCAATACAAATGAAGACCACCCCGCAACTGCCCATCGAAGTCGATTCCGAAACCGGCGTCTGGACCACCGACGCGCTGCCGATGCTGTACGTGCCGCGCCACTTCTTCATCAACAACCACAAGGGCATCGAAGAGGAGATCGGCGCCGAGCGCTATGCCGAGATCCTCTACAAGGCCGGCTACAAGTCTGCGTGGCACTGGTGCGAGAAGGAAGCGGCGCTGCACGGCCTCTCCGGTGTCGCGGTGTTCGAGCACTACATGAAGCGCCTGTCGCAGCGCGGCTGGGGGCTGTTCTCGATCGAGGCGATCGACCTGGAGGCCGGCACCTGCCGCGTGCGCCTCGACCACTCGGCCTTCGTGTACGAGTACGGCAAGGTCGGTCGCAAGATCGAATACATGTTCACCGGCTGGTTCGCTGGCGCGATGGACCAGATCCTGGCCGCCGCCGGCAGCCCGCTTCGCACGCTCGCCGAACAGGTTCAAAGCGCCGCCGAGGAAGGCTGCGACTACGGCGTGTTCATCACCCGCCCGCGCTGAAGGAGTCAAAGGCAATGGCACAGTTCGACGCCCTTTTCCAGCCGATCCAGATCGGCAAGCTGACCATCCGCAACCGCATCGTCAGCACCGCGCACGCCGAGGTCTATGCGACCGATGGCGGCATGACCACCGAGCGCTACGTGAAGTACTACGAGGAAAAGGCCAAGGGCGGTATCGGCCTGTGCATCTGCGGCGGCTCGTCGGTGGTCGCCATCGACAGCCCGCAGGGCTGGTGGAAATCGGTGAATCTCGCGACCGACAAGATCATCCCGCATTTCCAGAACCTCGCCGATGCGATGCACAAGCACGGCGCGAAGATCATGATCCAGATCACGCATATGGGCCGGCGCTCGCGCTGGGACGGCGAGAACTGGCCGCATCTCGTGTCGCCGTCGGGCATCCGCGAGCCGGTGCACCGCGCGACGTGCAAGACGATCGAGCCGGAGGAGATCCAGCGCATTATCGGCAACTATGCGCAGGCCGCGCGCCGCGCCAAGGAAGGCGGGCTCGACGGGGTCGAACTGTCGGCGGTGCACCAGCACCTCATCGACCAGTTCTGGAGCCCGCGCGTGAACCAGCGCACCGACGAGTGGGGCGGCTCCTTCGAGAACCGCATGCGTTTCGGCATGGAGGTGCTTAAGGCGGTGCGCGCCGAGGTCGGGCGCGACTTCGTGGTCGGCATGCGCATCTGCGGCGACGAATTCCACCCGGACGGCCTCACCCACGAGGACATGAAGCAGATCGCAAAGTACTACAGCGACACCGGCCTGCTCGACTTCATCGGTGTGGTCGGTTCGGGCTGCGACACGCACAACACGCTGGCCAACGTGATCCCGAACATGAGCTATCCGCCCGAGCCCTTCCTGCACCTCGCGGCCGGGATCAAGGAAGTGGTGTCGGTGCCGGTGATCCACGCGCAGAACATCAAGGATCCGAACCAGGCTCAGCGCATCCTCGAGGGCGGCTACGTCGACCTGGTGGGCATGACGCGCGCGCACATCGCCGATCCGCACTTCGTGAACAAGATCAAGCTCGGCAAGGTCGACCAGATCCGCCAGTGCGTCGGCGCGAACTACTGCATCGACCGCCAGTATCAGGGTCTCGACGTGCTGTGCATCCAGAACGCAGCGACCTCGCGCGAGCACCTGGGGTTGCCGCACATCATCGAGAAGTCGAGCGGGCCGAAGCGCAAGGTCGTCGTCGTCGGGGGCGGACCGGCCGGTATGGAAGCGGCACGCGTCGCGGCCGAACGCGGCCACGACGTGACGCTGTTCGAGAAGAAGGACGCGCTCGGCGGACAGATCTCGATCGCCGCACGTGCGCCGCAGCGCGACCAGATGGCGGGCATCACGCGCTGGTACCAGCTCGAGCTCGCGCGCCTGAAGGTCGACCTGCGTCTCGGAGTTGGGGCCGACGCGGCGACGATCCTCGACGTGAAACCGGACGTCGTCGTGCTGGCGGTGGGCGCCAACCCGTTCCTCGAGCAGAACCCGCACTGGGGCGCCGCCGAGGGCCTGGTCGTCAGCAGCTGGGACATCCTCGAAGGCAAAGTCGCACCGGGCAAGAACGTGTTGGTCTATGACACGATTTGCGAGTTCTCCGGCATGTCGGTCGCGGACTACCTCGCCGACAAGGGCGCCAAAGTCGAGATCGTCACCGACGACATCAAGCCGGGTGTGGCGATCGGCGGAACGACCTTCCCGACCTACTACCGCAGCCTGTACCCCAAGGAAGTGATCATGACCGGGGACCTGATGCTGGAGAAGGTGTATCGCGAGGGCGACAAGCTGGTCGCAGTGCTGGAGAACGAATACACCGGCGCGAAGGAAGAGCGGGTCGTTGATCAGATCGTGGTCGAGAACGGCGTGCGGCCCGATGAGGCGCTGTACTACGAACTCAAGCCCGGTTCGCGCAACAAGGGGCAGGTGAACATCGAGGAGCTCTTCGCGATTCAGCCGCAGTCCTGCCTAGCCGAAAAGGGCGACGGCTACCTGCTGTTCCGCATCGGCGACTGTGTCTCCCAGCGCAACACCCACGCGGCCATCCTCGATGCCCTGCGTTTGTGCAAGGATTTTTGAGAAAAGGACGTGCGGGCCGATGCGGGCGCAGTTCTGCAAGTCACGCGGCATTAAAGTCGTGAGTCGGGATGTGCTCCCTCCCCTTCAAGGGGAGGGTTGGGGT
>NZ_WTVS01000085.1 GCF_012911005.2 Aromatoleum toluolicum
CCGCGGTAGTCCACGCCCCCCGCCGCCCGCCGCAGCGCGTTCTCGAGCGGGGTCAGCGGACAGGTCCAGCCGATCAGTTCGATACCCGCCCCGTACGCCGCGACCGGCAGGTGCACCCACTTTGCGCGCGGCCAACGCAGTGTCAGCAGCCCGCCGAACACCACGAAGGCGATGAAGAGCGCGTGCACCAGCACGACGAGATCGGCCGCCATCAACGCAAACACAGGCTTCTCCTCAAGATCGGCTCGCGGCCGGCCGGAACACGCGCACACCCAGCAGCACGCCCACGACCAGCAGCACGATGCCTGCCGCCTCGCCGGGGCCCGGCCAGCGCCCGTACCACAGGAAAGCATAGAGCAATGCCGCCAGGGTTTCGAACACGATGAGCTGGCCCGCGAGCGCGGGGGGCAGCAGGTGGCTCGCGCGATTCCACAGCAGCGTGCCCAGCCACGATGCGGCAAGGCCCACGAGCAGCATCAGGCTGACGAAGATCAGCGGCCTCGGCCCGAGGGGCCAGTCGAAGGCCTCCGCCGGCGCGGCGATGCCCTGCCACAGCGCGAAGCCGCCTGCGGCAATTAGCGCGAGCGGCAGCGTCACGAGCCCCTGCGCGGTCGCCCAAGGCCGCGCCAGCCCCGGCCCGCGCGCGCGCAGCCAGCGCGCGTTGCGGATCGGATACCAGGTCCAGGACGCGACCGCGACGGCCGCCAGCAGCAGGCCTAGCGCGTAGCGCAGTCCGCCCTGGGCGCCCGCGCCTCCCCGCCCGGCCACATCTGCCGCCTGGGCGGAGGGATCGATCTGCACGACCACGAGCCCCGCCAGGATCACCACGAGCGGCAGCGCAAGGCGCCGCCAGGCGACGACGTCGGCGGCATTGCCGGCGCGGCGCTCGGTGAGGTTCGCGCAGATCGCGATGACGACCGGCAGCGTGCCGATCATCAGTGTCGGCACCGGTGCGCCGGCGAGCTGGATCGCGCTGGCGAGCGTCGTGTAATAGACGAGGTTGCCGATCAGCGCGAGCTTGCCGGCCTCGATCCAGTCGGCTCGCGTGAGCTTTGCCAGTGCCGCGCGGTCCATCCAGGCAAGACCGAGGGCGAGCATGCCGAAGGCGATGTAGCGCCCGAACGCGAGCACGATGCCGGGGTAGTCCCCGAGCATCAGCGGCACGACGAACACGAGCCCCCACAACAGCCCCGCGCCGAGTGCCGCGAGCAAACCAGCCAGCATGGATTCCTTCCCCGTTTCGAAGGCGCGCAGTGTGCCACGCAACGCCGTCGCCAGGGTGCGGGGAAACCCTGAGCGCGCGCGAATCGGCGTTGGCAGCTGCTATGCTGCCCAAGACATGAACGGGGCTCATCGCAGGGCTGAAAATCCCTCGCCGCGTGCCGCCGCGGAGCTTGTTAACATCGCTCCACCTCGTTCCACCAACATTCCGAACAAGAACCGGAGACCTCCCTCATGACCGAATCGCCCACCCGCGGGCCGCGCGTCGGACTGTTCGCCACCTGCCTGATGAACGTGTTCCGCCCGAACGTCGGCTTCTCGGCGGTGAAACTGCTCGAAGACGCCGGCTGTACCGTCGAAGTGCCCGCGAACCAGACCTGCTGCGGCCAGCCCGGCTACAACAGCGGCGATTACGACGCCGCGCGCGCGCTCGCCCGCCAGGTGATCGAGACCTTCGAGAACTACGACTACATCGTCGGGCCGTCCGGCTCGTGCATGGCGACGATCCGCCACGACTATCCGGTGCTGTTCCACGACGACCCGGTGTGGCTGCCGCGCGCGCAGGAGCTGTCGGAGAAGGCTTGGGAGCTGCTGTCCTTCCTCACCGACGTGCTCGGGGCCACCGCGTCCGATGCGCACTACGACGGCAGCGTGACCTACCACGACTCCTGTTCCGGCCTGCGCGGCCTGGGCATCAAGGGTCAGCCGCGCACGCTGCTGGGCGAGGTCGACGGCCTCAAGCTCAAGGAGATGGAAGACAGCGAGGTGTGCTGCGGGTTCGGCGGCACCTTCTGCGTGAAGTACCCGGAGATCTCCGAGAAGATGGTCGAGGACAAGGTCAGGAACATCCTCGCGACCGGAGCCGACACCGTGGTTGGCGGCGACCTGGGCTGCCTGATGAACATCGCCGGGCGGCTGAAGCGCATCAACGCGCCGGTTAAGGTCTTCCACACCTCCGAAGTCCTGGCCGGCCTCGCCGACGGCCCGGGGCTCGCGGGCGCCGCGAAGGAGTCCGACTGATGGAAATCCGTTCGAAGGAATTCAAGGAGCGCGCGGTCTTCGCGATCCACGACGCAAGCCTGCAGCAGGCGCTGGGCAAGGCGCGCGGCGGGTTCGTCGGCAAGCGCGCGCAGCAGGCGGCTGAGCTGCCGGAGTTCGAGCAGCTGCGCGAGGAAGCGAAGAACACCAAGAACCACATCCTCGACAACCTCGACCACTACCTCGAGCGTTACGAGGCGGCGGTGACGGCCGCCGGCGGCCACGTGCATTGGGCGCGCGACGCGGAGGAGGCGCGCAAGATCATCCTCGACATCTGCAAGCGCGTCGACGCGAAGACCGTCACCAAGGGCAAGTCGATGGTGTCGGAGGAGATCGGCCTCAACGAGGCGCTGATCGAGCACGGCATGGAAGTCGTCGAGACCGATCTCGGCGAGTACATCATCCAGCTCGCGCACGAGCCGCCGTCGCACATCATCGCGCCGGCCGTGCACAAGACCAAGGACCAGGTCTCGGACCTCTTCGAGGCCGCGCACGGCGGACCGCGCAAGACCGAGGTCGCCGACCTCGTCAACGAGGCGCGCAGGGTGCTGCGCGACAAATACTTCCGCGCCGACGTCGGCATCACCGGCGGCAACTTCCTCGTCGCCGAGACCGGCTCGTCGATCATCGTCACAAACGAAGGCAACGGCGACCTGACGCAGACGCTGGCGAAGGTGCATATCGTCACCTCCGGCATCGAGCGTGTCGTGCCGACGCTCGACGACGCAACGCTGTTCCTGCGCCTGCTCGCGCGCAGCGCCACCGGCCAGGAGACCGAGACCTACACGACGATCTCGACCGGCCCGCGCCGAGCCGAGGACCTCGACGGCCCCGAGGAGTACCACGTGGTGCTGGTCGACAACGGCCGCTCGAAGATGCTCGGCGGGCGCTTCAAGGACATGCTGCGCTGCATCCGCTGCGGCGCGTGCATGAACCACTGCCCGGTGTATGGCGCGGTCGGCGGCCACGCCTACGGCTGGGTGTATCCGGGGCCGATGGGTTCGGTGCTGACGCCACTGATCAAGGGGCTGGACAACGCCTACGACCTGCCCAACGCGTGCACGCTCAACGGCCGCTGCGCCTCGGTGTGCCCGGTGAAGATCCCGCTGCCGGACCTGCTGCGCGAGCTGCGCCACATGCAGCACCAGCAGGACATCACGCCGGTGATGCAGAGGCGCGCGCTGAAGGTGTGGCGCTACGTCGCGACGCGGCCGAAGCTGTATCACGCGCTCGAACAGGTCGGTGCGCGCTTCCTGTCGGCGATCGCCAAGAACGGCAGCATCCGCCGCCTGCCGCTCGCGAGCGGCTGGACCGACGTGCGCGACCTGCCGGCCCCGGCGGGACGCACCTTCCTGGAACTGTGGCAAGGCAAGCGAGGCCAAAAATGACTGCAGCAGCGAACGCCCGCGAGGCGATCCTCAACTCCGTCCGCTCCGCGCTGCGGCGCGGCCCGCTCGACGACAAGCGGCGCGCCGAACTCGACGCACGCCGCCCGCAGCACACCCGCCCCGCGCAGGACGAGGAGCTCGTCGCGCGCTTCATCCGCAAGTTCGAGAGCCGCGCCGGCACCACCGCGCGCGTAGCGAGCCGCGCCGACGTGCCGGCCGCCGTCGAAGCCTATCGCGTCGACAAGGGCCTGCCCGCGCACGCCGCGGTCGGCGCCGCGCTGAAGGACCTCGCGTGGCCGGCCGGCCTGGCGGTGCATCACGACCCGGCCGGCATCAGCGAGACGATGGCGGTGTCGCAGGCGCTCGCCGGCATCGCCGAGCCCGGCAGCCTGATGATGGCCTCCGGCCCGGCGAGCCCGATCACGCACAACTTCGTGCCCGACGACCACGTCGTCGTGCTCGACGCGGGCGCGATCGTCGGCCACTTTGAAGAGGCGTGGGAAGTCCTGCGCGCGCGCGCCGAAGGCATGCCGCGCGCGACCAACATCATCTCCGGCCCGTCGCGCACGGCCGACGTCGAGCAGACCATCCAGCTCGGCGCGCACGGCCCGCGGCGCGTGCATGTGATCATCGTCGGCTGAGGCCGGCGGCTTGGTCCGGGGCCGGCCACATGCCCCCGGACTAAGCCGTGTGATGCATATTCGCTTACAACTCGACGACAACTTCTCCGGTCGATCTCGCGTTTAATGCGCATGGGGACAACGGTACGCGCTGCGTGACGGTGTCCGGTCAGTCAGGAGAAGAACCATGAAATCGAAAGCCCTCAAACTGCTTGCCGCGATGATCGCCGGGGGTGCCCTGATCGCTGCCACGCCCGCCCATGCCGACCGCGACCACTGGCGCGACGACGGCTACCGCGAGTGGCGCGGCGATGGTCACCGTCACGGCCACTACAAGAAATACCGCGACCGCGAGCGCGTGGTGATCCGCGAACGCTTCATCGAGCACCGGCCCGTGGTGCGCGAATACCGCTACTACGAGCGCCCGATCCGCTACTACGCTCCGGCGCCGGTCTATGCCCCGGTCTACGAGCCGCGCTACTATCCGCGCAATCCCGCGATCACGATCGGCGTCGACATCCCGCCGCTGGTCATTCCGTTGCGTTGATGCAACACCCCTGGCCGGGTCCGCGCAGGGCCCGGCTGTTCGCCGCGAACGCCTCGGCGGCCGCGATGAACTCGAAGAAATCCGCCTCGAAACCGGCGTAGTCGGCGAGCAGCTCGGCGCCGCTGCCGGTCAGCGGATTGGCGCGGCGCAGGCGCAGCGCCATGCGGTCCAGCGCCATCGCGATGACGTCCGCCGAGCGGTAACTCCCCAGCCAGTCCGATTCGCGCATGCGCGGCAGGATGTCCGCCAGGCGCGGCGGCAGCAGCGCGCCGTGCGCGTCCATCAGCGCGTACAGCGTCGCGCTGAAGCGATCGAGCGGCTCGTCGTGGAAATGCTCCCAGTGCAGCGCGAGGAAGTGGTCGTAGAACATGTCGACCATCACCCCGGCGACGCGCCGCCGCTCGGGCGACACCCGCGCGCGGCTGCGCTGGAAGGCTGGGTGGGTTTCGGCGAAGACGTCGATCTGGCGGTGCAGGCGCACGCCCTCGGCAATGTCCGGCGGCAAGCCGGCCGGCAGCGCCCCTTTCACGAAGTCGCCCATCAGCCCGCCGAGGCGGTCCGGAGGGGATTCGCCGGCGAGCCAGGCGTGGGCCAGGAAGTTCATGTCCGGCCTACCTAGGCGAACGTGGCCGCGAGCCAGTCGATGAATGCCTGCACCACGGCACGCTTGCTCTGCGCCGGCGTCGTCACCGCGTAGTAGGTGAAGGGTGCCGGCGCGGACACGCCGAAGAGCGGTACGAGCCGCCCCGTCTCGACCCACGCTGCCGACAGGCGCCGCGTGCCCACCGCCGCGCCCAGGCCGGCCGCGGCGATCTCCATCAGCATGCCCAGGTCGTTGAACACGGCGCCGCGCTCGGGCTCGCCCCAGTCGAGGCCGGCCGCGAGGAAACACGGACGCCACGGCAGCAGCGGCGAGCGCAGCAAATCCAGACCGGCGAGATCCGCCATGCCGGCCGGCGCATGCGCGGCAACCCACGACGGCGCGGCGAGCGGCACCATCGTGTCGTCGAAGAGCTTGCGCACCACGCGCTCCGGATAATCGCCGCGCCCCCAGCGCACCTCGACGTCCGCGGCCTCGGCGGTGACGTCCTGCAAGGGGATCGACAGGTGCGCCTCGAGCTCCACCTCGGGATGCGCGCGCAGGTATTCGGGCAGGCGCGCCATCAGCAACTGGCGCGCAAAGGTCGGCGGCAGCGACACGCGCAGGCGCTCGCGCTCGGGCCGCAGCACCGCGCCGGCCTGCGCGAGCTTGTCGAAAGCCGCGCGCACGCTGTCGAGGTACAGGCGCCCGGCGGTCGTCGGCCGCACGCCGCCCGACGCACGCTCGAACAGGGCCGTGCCGAGCTGGGTTTCCAGCTGGCGGATGCGGTGGCTGACGGCGCTCGGCGTCACGCACAGCTCCTCGGCCGCCTGCGCGAAACCGCCCAGGCGCGCGGCCGCCTCGAAGGCCGCCAGCGCATGCATCGGCGGCACGTGGCGCAGCGGGGCGCTCACGCCCGGCTCCGCAAGCGTGCGATCTCAGCGACTGCGCGGTGGCGCGGGCAGGCGACGACATGGTCGTTGGTCATGCCCGCGGCCTGCATCAGCGCGTAGCAGATCGTGCTGCCGACGAACTTGAAGCCGCGCGCCTTCAAGGCCTTGCTCATCGCATCGGACTGCGGCGTCGTCGCGGGGATCTCCGCCAGCGCCGAGAAGGCGTTCTGCACCGGCTCGCCGTCGACGAAGCTCCACAGCCAGGCCACGGGATCGGTCCCGGCGTCTCGCAGGTCGAGCCAGGCGCGTGCGTTTACGATCGCCGCGTCGATCTTCGCGCGATTGCGGATGATGCCGGCGTCGGCGAGCAGCTCCGCCTTCTTCGCTTCGTCGTAGCGCACGATGCGCTCGGGATCGAAGCAATCAAACACCGCCCGGTAGCGCTCGCGCTTCCTCAGCACGGTGATCCACGACAGCCCCGCCTGCGCGCCTTCGAGGACGAGGAATTCGAACAGCGTGCGCGCGTCGTCGGTCGGCACGCCCCATTCGGTGTCGTGGTAATAGACGTACAGCGGATCATTGCCCGCCCAGGCGCAACGCTCGATCATGCGGCTCCTCCGGTGGGCGCGCTTCGCGCGGCCCGATGATCGGCAAAGTTTAACCCGTTCGCTCCTCTCGCCACGAACGTCGGGAATCCCGCACCCTGCCCCTGACGCCGACGGAGTTCCCCTCAGGTCCCATCCGGACGCGTAGGGCGGGAGGAGCCGAAGGCGTATCCCGCCAGCCCAGGCTCGGTGCTGGCGGGATACGCCGCGTGGCAGGATGCGCTGCACTCCTCCCGCCCTACGGGAGTGCGGGCGCTGCCGCCCGTGGTCAGGCGAAGAGACCCGCCACGGCCGCCGGGTTCGACGGAAAGTAGAAGTGTACGTAGGACGCCGTGAGCCGCCCCTGACGGTAAATCGCCTCGCCCTCGCGCCCGTCCGGCGTCTGCGCGCGCACGAGGGGCGCGAGCGGGGTGTCGCTCATCGAATAATGGAAGGTGTGACCGGTTAGCCGCCCTTCCGGAAGTTCGGCCAGCTGCATCCCGAGCGCCGCGAGCCGCTGCTGCATCACCGCCCGCCCCGGCAGCAGGCCAGCGAAGGCATGCGCTTGCCCGGCCTTGTCGACGACCGTCTCGAAGAGGCTCATCATGCCGCCGCACTCGGCGAGCAGCGGCTTGCCCGCCACCGCGTGCGCCCGCAGTCCGGCGAAGAGGTGCGGGTTCGCCGCGAGCGCCTCGCCGTGCAGCTCGGGATAGCCGCCCGGCAACCACACGGCGTCGCAGTCGGGCAGCGCGTCGCCGGCAAGCGGCGAGAAGAATTCGAGCCGTGCACCGAGCCCGCTCAAGGTGTCGAGGTTGGCCGGGTAGATGAAACCGTAGGCCGCATCGCGCGCGATCGCGATCGTGTGCCCGGCCAGCAGCGGGGGCAGTTGCGCCGGCAGCGCCGCGGAAAACTCCACCGGCTCGGGCAGATCGGCCGCGCCGGTCGCCGCGATGCCGTCGGCGAAACGGTCCAGCCGCGCTTCGAGGTCGGCGATCTCGGCCGCCTGCAGCAGGCCCAGGTGGCGCTCCGGCAGCCCGGCCTGCGCATCGCGCGACAGCGCGCCGTACCAGCGCATCCCCGCGGGCAAGGCCGCGCACAGCATCTCCGCGTGACGCGCGCTGCCGACGTGGTTCGCGAGCACGCCGGAAAAAGGCAGGCCCGGCTGGTAATGCGCGAGCCCGTAGGCCACCGCGCCGAAGGTCTGCGCCATCGCGCGCGCATCGATCACCGCCATCACCGGCAGGCCGAAGCGCCGTGCGATGTCGGCGCCGGAGGGCGTGCCGTCGTAGAGGCCCATCACGCCCTCGACGAGGATCAGGTCCGCGTCGCACGCCGCCTGGTACAGGCGCCACGCCGCGTCGGCCTCGCCGCACATGCCGAGATCGAGGTTGTACACCGGCGCGCCGCTCGCGACCGCGTGGATCTGCGGGTCGAGGAAGTCGGGCCCGCACTTGAACACGCGCACGCGCCGCCCCGCACGCGCGTGCAGACGCGCGAGCGCGGCGGTGACGGTGGTCTTGCCCTGGCCCGAAGCGGGTGCAGCGACGAAGAGAGCCGGGCAGCGCGCCATATCGTTCATTCCGCCATTCCTCATTCCTGGTCATCCCCACGATGCACCACGGTGCAGCCGGCGTGGGGAGGATGCGCGACCGGCGCGCTGTCCGGCGCGAACCACGCGAGGCGCGGATACAGGCCGACGACATCGCCGACGATGGTCAGCGCCGGCGGGCGGATGCCCTCGTCCGCGACCACCTGCGGCAGGTTAGCGAGCGTTCCCACGGCGACGCGCTGGGCCGGCGTCGTGCCGCGCTCGACGACGCCGGCCGGGGTGTCCGCGGGCAGGCCGTGGGCGACGAGCTCGCGGCAGATGTCGGGCAGGCGCGAGATGCCCATGTAGATCACCAGTGTCTGACCGCGCCGCGCGAGCATCGGCCAGTCGAGATCGAGCGCGCCGTCCTTGAGGAAGCCGGTCGTGAACACCACCGAACGGGCATGGTCGCGGTGCGTGAGCGGGATGCCGGCGTAGGCAGCGATGCCCGCCGCGGCGGTGACGCCGGGCACGACCTCGACGGTGATGCCGGCCGCGACGAGCACTTCCATCTCCTCGCCGCCGCGCCCGAAGATGAAGGGGTCTCCCCCCTTCAGGCGCACGACGCGCTTGCCCGCCTGCGCGAGGCGCACCAGCAGTTGGTTGATGTCATCCTGCGGCAGGGTGTGGTCGGCGGCCTTCTTGCCGACGTAATGGCGCTCGGCCGACGCCGGCGCAAGGTCCACGATCGCCGGGCTGACGAGGTTGTCGTAGACGATCGCGTCCGCGCCCGCGACGAGGCGCGCGCCGCGCAGGGTCAGCAACTCGGGGTCGCCGGGGCCGGCGCCGACGAGGTAGACGTGACCCGGCGCGGGGCCGGGGCGGGGATTCGGGAGGTCGGGAAGGGACATAGAGATTTCTCGTCGTTATCGGCCCGGCAATAAATCAGGGATGCAGGTTGAGTGCGGCACGGTTGCTCCCTCCCCTTCAAGGGGGCGGAGGCGGGGTTTCGCAAAGCACCGCTCTGCGCCGCCGCAGCGGCGGAGCGAAGACTCCCGGGCTGGGGTGGGGATGGTTAAGCGCACGTCACCGAAACCCATCCCCCTCCTAACCTCCCCCTTGAAGGGGGAGGGACACGGTCCCCGTGCAGACTTCATATTTCCTTGCCGGGTTAATTGTCGCACCGGCGCCGGGATCGTTCGTATCCGCGGCTCAGAACTCGACGCCCGGCATCGCCTTCACCCCGGCGGCGAAGGCGTGCTTGACGAGGCCCATGTCGGTCACCGTGTCGGCCGCTTCGACGAGCTCGGGCGGGGCCGCGCGGCCGGTCACGATCACGTGCTGCGGCGCGGGCCGCGCGCGCAGATCCGCGAGCACCGCCTCCACTTCAAGGTAGCGGTATTTCAGCGCGATGTTCAACTCGTCGAGCACCACCAGCCCGATTGCGGGGTCGCGCAGCAGCGCCCGCGCCTGTTCCCACGCCGCCTGCGCGCTCGCCACGTCGCGCGCGCGGTCCTGCGTGTCCCAGGTGAAGCCGTCGCCCATCACATGCCACACGACGTCGGGCTGGCGGCGGAAGAAGGCCTCCTCGCCGGTGTCCGAGCGGCCCTTGATGAACTGCACGACGCCCACCTTCATGCCGTGGCCGAGCGCACGCGCGACGACGCCGAAGGCGGCGCTCGACTTGCCCTTGCCGTTGCCGGTATTGACCAGCAGCACGCCGCGCTCGTTCTGCGCCGCGGCGATCTTTTCGTCCACGACCGCTTTCTTGCGCTGCATGCGCTCGGCGTGACGGGTGTTCCTGTCCGTGTCGGGGGGATTCATGTCTTTGTTCTAGTCGGGGATGAAAAGGGTGCGCCCGTCGACGTCGAGGCGGCGGATCGGGTGCTCGAAGGCGCGGCTGAGGTGCTCCGGCTGCAGGACGTCCTCGCGCGTGCCGGCCAGCACGCCGCCCTTGCCGTCGAGCAGGATCACGTGGTCGGCGAAACGGGTCGCCAGATTGATGTCGTGCAGCACCATCACAACGCCGCGCCCTTGGCGCCCAAGGCGCGCGAACAGCTCCAGCACGGCGATCTGGTAGTGCAGGTCGAGATGATTCGTCGGCTCGTCTAGCAGGAAGAGCCGCGGGGCCTGCGTCAGCAGCGTCGCGATCGACACGCGCTGGCGCTCGCCGCCGGACAGGCTGAGGACGTCGCGCCCCGCGAATTCCGCGAGCCCCACCTCCGCCAGCGCCGCCTGCGCGATGGCAACGTCCTCCGCAGTTTCCCAGCCCCAGCGGCCGAGATGCGGATGACGGCCGATCAGCGCGGTCTGCAGCACCGACGCAGAGAAATGGTCCGGCTGCTGCTGCGCGAGGAGCCCGCGAAAGCGCGCCGCCGCGAGGCTGTCCCAGTCGGCGTAGGGGCGCCCGCCGAGGCGCACGCTGCCCACCGTCGGCGCGCGCAGGCCGGCCAGCGTGTGCAGCAGCGTGGTCTTGCCGGCGCCGTTGGGCCCGAGCAGCACGAGACATTCGCCCGCCGCCAGCCGCAGGCTGAATTCGCAGCACAGCCAGCGTTCACCGACCTGCAGCGCGAGGCCGTCGGCTTCCAGCAGGGCGGGGGAAGAATCAGTCGACGCCATCACGCCCTCCGCCGCGCAGTCCCGGGGAGGGCATGCGCGCCCTTGGAGAGCAGCGGAGCAAGGTCAATTGCGAGCACGGGGCACACCATCTCAGCGCGGATTCCGTGACAGCAGGAAGAGGAACACCGGCACGCCGATCAGCGCGGTCAGCACACCGACCGGCAACTGCACGGGCGCCATCACGGTGCGCGCGGCCGTGTCGGCAAGCGTCAGCAGCGTGCCGCCGGCGAGCAGCGCGGCCGGCAGCAGCATGCGCTGGTCGTTGCCGATCGCGAAGCGCACGACGTGCGGCACGATCAGGCCGACGAAACCGACGGAGCCGACCAGCGTCACCGCCGCCGCGGTCAGCAGCGAGGCGAGCACGTACAGCAAATAGCGCAGCCGCTGCACGCGCACGCCCAGGGCCGTCGCCGTCGCCTCGCCGCGCGCGAGCACGTTGAGGTCGCGCGCGAACGGCAACACCACGACGAGCCCCGCAATGAGCACCACGAGTGCCGGCCACGGCCGGCTCGCGCCGCTCGCGTCGCCCATCAGCCAGAACAGCATCGACTGCAGGCGCGTGTCGGTCGCCAGCGACAGCATCAGCGTCACCGCCGCGCCGCAGCCGGCGGCGACGATGACGCCGGTGAGCAGCAGGCGGGTCTGCGTCCAAGAACCGTCGCCGTGCGCCAGTCCGAACACCACCAGCATCGCCGCGAGCGCACCACCGAAGGCCGCGCCATCGATGGCCCAGGACGACGCGCCGACCAGCATCGCCGCCAGCGCCCCGACCGCCGCCCCGCCCGACACACCCAGCACGTATGGGTCGGCGAGCGGATTGCGCAGCAGCACCTGCATCAGCGCACCGGCCAGCGCCAGCAGCCCGCCGCACACGAACACCGCCACCGCACGCGGCAGGCGCAGCTCGCGCACGACATCGGCGGCCATGCCCTCGGCGCCGCGGAACAGCGCATCGAAGACCTCGCCGAGGCCGATCGGCAGGTCGCCGGCGGCAAGCGCCCACGCCAGCGCGCACGCGCCCGCGAGCACCTGCCCTGCAATCACGAAGCCCGACGATGTGCGTCCTGGCATGGGTCTCCCGTCATCCGGTCGGGACGGCCGGCGGCGCGTCCCTTACTTCGGCGCGTAACGCACGCCCACGAAGACGTTCGCACCCGGCGTGTTGTAATCCTTGATCAGCTCGTACTTCTTGTCGAACAGATTATTGACGCGTCCCTCGAGCGACCACGCGCGATCGATCGCATAACGTGCGAACAGATTCACGATGCCGTAGCCGCCGAGGCGCTCGCGTTCGCCGTTGCTGCTGTAGCGGGCACCGCTGGCGACCAGTTCGCCACCGGCGAGCAGTTGCCCCATCGAGCGGCTCAGGCGGAAGGTCGCCGTGCGGTCGGCGCGGCGCTGCAGATGGTCGCCGGTGCCCTCGTCGCGCGCCTTCAGGAAATCGATGTTCGCCGAAGCGTGCCACGCCCCGACGTCGGCACGCCCGCTCAGGCTGACGCCCTCGAGCTTCGCCGCGGACACGTTCGAAGGCATCAGCAGCGACACACCGGGCGACGGGAACGTCGACTGCCAGTCGATGAGGTTGCGCACCTTGTTGTTGAAGTAGGTCACCGACGCCGCGGCGTGCGCACCTTCCCAATGCAGCGCGAGTTCGCGGTTACGTCCCTCTTCCGGCTTGACCTCCGGATTGCCGCGGGTGATGAAGCTCATATCGAAGCCGCAGATCGCCGTCGTGCAGACGAAGACATCCTCGGGCCAGTAAAGGTCGTTGAAGGTCGGCGCCGCGAACGAGGTGCCGTAGGACGCGTGCACTCGCCACTGGTCGTTCAGCTGGTAGCCGTAGGCGAGCGAGCCCGTCGTCTTGTCCTCGAAGCGCGAATTGTCGTCATGGCGCAGGTTGGCCTGCAGGCGGTTGCGCCCGAAGTTGCCCTGCCACCCGGCAAGCACCGAACCGACCGAACGCTTGTCGACCGCGATCGGCTGACCGGTATCGACGTTCTGTTCGAGATACTCGTAACCGAGCATCACGCGGCCGATGGGCAGGCGGAAGGTATTCTGCCAGACGGTCTGGTCCTGCACGGTGGTGAAGTGCGCCTCGGGCGAGAACGCGGAGAAGCGGTCGCGGCCGTCGTCGATCGAGCGGCCGAAGCTCAGCGACGAGTCCCAGATGTCGGTGATGCGGTTCAGGCTGTACAGCCGGAGCGTCGAGGCGACGCTGTCGCTGCGGACGTTCGCGGGCAGCGGCGAGAACTGGTTGTCGTACCAGGCACGCTGGTCGCTGTGCAGCACCGACATGCCGACTTCGTGTCCGTCCGCAGGACGGAAAGCCAGACTGCCGGCAAAATTCGTGTTGCGGTGGCCGTCCTTATCCGGATCCGCGACGGCCTTGCGACGTGCGCTGTAGCCTTCGGACTCCGCATAGCCGCCAGAGAGGTTGTAGGACCAGCGCTGGTCGCCGCCCGAAACGCCGGCCGTGGCCTCGCTGCGCCCATAGCTGCCTGCGCCGACGAAGGCGTCGACGCGGGGACCGCCCGCCTCGCCGCGGCGCGTGAAGACCTGGATCACGCCGCCGATCGCATCGCTGCCGTACAGCGCGCTCGCCGGGCCGCGCAGGACCTCGATCCTTTCGATCTGCGACAGCGGGATGTTCTGCGGAATCGGCTCGCCAAGCGTCGCCGAGCCCGTGCGCACGCCGTCGATGAGGATCAGCGTGTGGCTCGCCGCACCGCCGCGCAGGTAGATGCCGGTGGTGGTGCCCGGACCGCCTGCCTGCGAGAACTGCACGCTCGCCTGCGCGGCGAGGAACTCGGCCAGCGTCGACTGGCCGGCGAGCTCGATGTCCTCGCGTTCGATGACAGTCAGATCGCTGAGCAACTCGTTGATCGGGGTCGGCATGCGCGTCGCGGTCACGACGACGGTGTCACCGGTCTTTTCTTCGGCGGCCAGTGCACCGGAGGCGAACGGCAATGCGGCAGCCACCGCGACGGCGGTAGCGGACAAGCGGATATTCATTTGGGGCTATCTCCCTGCGCCAGCGATCGCGTCCCCGCGCCACTGGTCATCTTCACAATGGAAGCGCCGCCCGGGGAAATACGTATTGAGCCGCTGCGATGCACGCCCGTCGCCGCCTCCCCGCGGCACTTCCGCCTTCTCGTGTCCAGGCCGGTATCCGGGCTCATGGGCTGGACGGCACTCCGTGGTGGAGTCCGTACCGGGCGCATCGCCTTCCCGGACTCTCGTCCAGTGGCGGTTGGATGCGCTTTGCGTCCACTTACCGTTGCGGGGGCAGCACAGGTATTGCGGGGGGCGGCTTCGGGAGCCGTTCGCGCACCTGTTTCCCGTTTAACCCTCGGGCGCGAATCGCCGTCGGGCACCTGCTACACGTCGCACCCGAAACCGGGCGCGGAGCGGATAATAGCGCTTTCCGCAACTTTGCGCAGCGCAAAAAAACGCGTAATTCCAAAGACATGCCCGCACACCTCATCCTCGGCGGCGCGCGCTCCGGCAAGAGCCGCCACGCCGAAAACCTTGCCGTCGCCAGCGGACTTCCCGTCACCGTGATCGCCACTGCCGAAGCCCTCGACGACGAGATGAAGGCCCGCATCCGCCGCCACCAGGGCGACCGCCCGACTGGCTGGCGCACCGTCGAAACGCCGGTCGCACTCGCGGCGACGCTCGCGCGCGAAGCCGCCGACGGACGCTGCGTGATCGTCGACTGCCTGACGCTGTGGCTGTCCAACCTGATGGGCGACGCCGACAACGTGGCCAACCCTGCCATGGCGGAACTTCCGCCGGCGCTCCACGCGGAGCGCGCGGCGCTGCTGGAGATCTTGCCAACACTGAGCGGCGAGGTCCTGCTCGTCGCCAACGAGGTCGGCCTGGGCCTCGTCCCCGACACGGCGCTCGGACGCTTCTTTCGCGACGAGGCGGGCCGCCTTAACCAGATGGTGGCCGCCGCCTGCGAGCGCGTCACCTTCGTCGCCGCGGGCCTGCCCCTGGCGCTCAAGGGAGGCGCCTGAGATCAAACCGCAACAGCGCGACACGCCACAGCCCATGACGGGGCGGATTTTTTGTACGCGGCCCGCGATTGCCTCCTAGAATTGCAGTTCCGCGACAGACTTTTTTCGACAAGGCAGTAATGAACATTGTGGCGCACGCAGCTGACGCGAAACCTGAACGCCGCAAGGCATTCGACGCCGCACGCCTGTGCCCCGCCCTCGCGATCTCGCTGACCATTCCGCTCTCGGCCTATGCGCAGGCGGGGACGTCGGCCGGAACGGGGGACATCCTCGCAAACCTGATCGCCACCGTCTTCTACGTCGGCTTCACGGCAGCGCTGCTGCTCAACAGCGTGCTGCAGTTTCTCGCCAACCGCGATCGCAATTACCTCATTTACGGGGGATTCGCCTTCGGCACGGGTCTCAGCCTGCTGACGGTCGGACTGCTCCACGGCTTTGCCCCCGGCGGGTCCGACGGCGGCTGGACCACGACCGCCGAACCCATCGGCCTCGCGCTCGCCGGACTGTGCGCCGCCCTGTTCAACCGCGAATACCTGCGCACCGCCACGCGCTCGCCGCGCATCGACCTCGCGCTCAAGGTCTTTTCGGCGCTGTTCGGCCTCGCGCTGGCCGGCGCCTTCGTGCTGCCGGGCGATTACCCGAGCACGCTGATCGCCGGCATCAGCCCGGCCTTCGCCCTGCTGGCGACCGCATGCGCCGTGCACGGCCGCCAGCAGAAACTGCCGGGCGCGACGCTTCTCATTGCCGGCTGGACCGCGATGCTCGTCGGCGCGCTGCTGTTCCTCGCCACCCATACGGCGCTGCTGCGTCCCGAGGGGCTGCCGATCCACGCGATCCAGCTCGCATGGGCGTTCGGCGTGCTGACGATGTCGCTCGCACTCGCCGAACGCACCGGCTCGAACTGGCGCGAACGCGCAGCCCGGCACGCGGACGACATCGCCAGCCTGGAGCACTCGATCGAAACCCTGCAGGCGTCGGAGCAGTTCCTCACCCAGGGCATGGCACAGCGCAGCCAGGAGATCGAATCCCTCACCCATCGCCTGCAGGAAAGCGAGCAGCGCTTCCAGGAGATGTCGCATCATGATCCGCTCACCGGTCTTGCGAACCAGCTGCTGCTCACCGACCGCATCGACCAGGGCATCATCCGCGCCAAGCGCCACAACACCCGCATCGGCGTCGTGATGCTCGACCTCGACGAATTCAGCTCGATCAACGACAGCTACGGACAGGACGTCGGCGACGAGATCCTCAGGGCCGTCGCGCAGCGGCTGCGCAGCATCGTGCGCGAACAGGACACGGTCGCACGCCCCGAGAACGACCAGTTCGTGATCGTGCTCGAGGAAGTGTTCGACATGGACGACCTGCAGCGCGTAGCGAACGCGGTCGCCACGGTGGCCGGCGAGGCGATCCAGGTCGGCGGCCAGACCTTCATGCTCGACGTCTCGATGGGCTGCGCAATTTCGGGCAATGAAGGCTCCAATGCGGTCAGCCTGCTCAAGCAGGCGAGCAAGCTCATGCGCCGCGCCAAGGAAGGCAAGCGCCTCAATCGCCAGCACGGCAGCGCCCGCAGCATCGCCCAGGCGTGAGGCTCGCGGCGCGGGCCGGGTGCTACCGCGACACAGGCTGCGTGCTACCATCGCAGCCCATTCAGGGCACATGCATACCACAATCATGGCATATCAGATCTGCGCACCCGGACGCACGCTCGCGGCCGACCTCCAGCACCGCATCGACAACAAGACCAAGCCGCAGGGCGCCCTCGGCCGCCTGGAGCCACTGGCGCTGCAGCTGGGTCTGATCCAGCAGACGCTCAGCCCCGAGCTCCGCCAGCCCCACATCATGGTCTTCGCCGGCGACCACGGCGCGGCGCGCGCGGGCATCTCCGCCTTCCCGCAGGACGTCACCTGGCAGATGGTCGAGAACTTCCTCGCCGGCGGCGCGGCGATCAACGTCTTCAGCCGTCAGCTGGGCATCGGGCTCACCGTCATCGACTGCGGCGTGAATCACGACTTCGGCCAGCGCCCGGGGCTCGTCAATGCGAAGCTCGGGCCGGGCACCGCGAACTATCTGGAAGAACCGGCGATGCGCGCCGAGCAGTGCGACGCGGCGCTTGCGCGCGGACGCGAGCTTGCGCATGCGCTCGCCGCGAACGGCTGCAACGTGGTCGGCTTCGGCGAGATGGGCATCGGCAACACCGCGTCGGCCTCGCTGCTGACGCACTGCCTGATCGGCGAGGGGAGCAACGGGGGCGGCGCGGATCTCGTCACCGTGACCGGACGCGGTACCGGCCTCGACGACGCCGGCCTCGTGCGCAAACGCGAACTGCTCGGCCAGGCGCTCGCCCGCGGCGGCCGGCCGACCGATCCGCGCGCGGCACTCGCCGAATACGGCGGCTTCGAGATCGCCGTGATGGCCGGCGCGATGCTCGGCGCGGCCGAAAAGCGCATGACGCTGCTGATCGACGGCTTCATCGTCACCTCCGCGCTGCTCGTCGCCCACGCGATCGCCCCGGAGATCCTCGACTACTGCGTGTTCGCCCACCGCTCCAAGGAACCGGGGCACACCGCACAGCTGAAGCACTTCGGCGTCGACCCGCTGATGGAGCTGGATCTGCGCCTGGGCGAAGGCACCGGCGCCGCGCTCGCGTTCCCGCTCGTGCAGGCGGCGGCGAACTTCCTCAACGAGATGGCGAGCTTCGATTCGGCCAAGGTCAGCGAGAAAGGCAACTGAGGGGCCACTGAACGGCGCCCGCATGATGCGCTACCAACTCGAACTGTTCTTCACCGCGCTCGGCTTCTTCACCCGCCTGCCGGTGCCTGCGTGGGTGCCGTGGTCGCCTGAGCGCCTGAACCACGCCGCGCGCTACTTCCCGCTCGTGGGCTGGGTGGTCGGCGCGATCGGCGCGGCGAGCTGGCTCGCGCTCGCGCTGATCCTGCCACCGAGCGTCGCCGTGCTGCTGTCGATGGCGGTGACGATACGCGCCACCGGGGCCTTCCACGAGGACGGCTGGGCCGACGCCTGTGATGGCTTGGGCGGCGGCTGGGACAAGTCCCAGGTGCTGACGATCATGAAGGACTCGCGCATCGGCAGCTACGGCACCGTCGGCCTCGTGCTGATGCTGCTGGCGAAGGCGGCGGCACTGGTCGAACTGGCCGGCGCGGGCGACGCCGCGGTCGCTATCGCGCTGCTCGTCGCCCATCCGCTGTCGCGGCTTGCCTCGACCAGCCTGATCCACACCCTCGAATACGTGCGCGAGGACGAAACGGCGAAGGCGAAGCCGCTCGCGCGCCGGCTCACCGGCACCGAACTCGCGATCGCATCCGCCTTCGGCATCCTGCCGCTCGCGCTGCTGCACCCCGGCGAAGCCGCCACGGCACTGATCGCCGTCGCCGCCGTGACCCTTTGGGCCGGCCGCTACCTCGTGCGCCGCCTCGGCGGCTACACCGGCGACTGCCTCGGTGCCGTGCAGCAGGCGACCGAACTGGCGATCTACCTGGGCATCCTCGCGACGTGGAACTTCACCTGATCCGCCACCCGCGCCCGGACGTGCCGCCGGGCGTGTGCTACGGGCAGTCGGACGTGGGACTTGCTGAGTCGGCCGACGCCGTCGCCGCGCGCCTGCGTCCGATCCTGCCCGAACGCTTCGCGCTGCACGCGAGCCCGCTGGCGCGCGCACGCCTGCTCGCGGTCGAACTCGGCACGCCCGTTCTCGACGACCGCCTCAAGGAGATGCACTTCGGCGAATGGGAGCTGCGCCCGTACGCCGAGCTCGGTCCGGCGATCGACACCTGGGCCACCGACCCGCTGGGCTTTCGCGCCCCGGGCGGCGAATCGGCGCACGACATGAGCGCGCGCGTACTGCAGTGGCTCGACGCCCTCCTCGCCCCCCTGCCCGCCGACCCGGTCGTGGTAGTCGCCCACGGCGGCCCGCTGCGCGCGATCGCCGGCCACCTGCTGGGGCTGCCGCCCGAACGCTGGCTGGGCCTCGATTTCGCCTGCGGCCACGCCACGCGCATCGACGTCGAGGAATGGGGCGTCGTGCTGAAGTGGTTCAATCGCTGAAACATCGCGCACTACCCGGTTCGTGGGATAATTGCAGACTTTTCAACGCGCTGCCCCGTTCCCCATTTTGTCCCCCTC
>NZ_WTVS01000086.1 GCF_012911005.2 Aromatoleum toluolicum
CGTGCTCCTGTCGAAGACGAGGCCGATTGCCTCATCTCCAACTTGGCAGAGCACTGCCTATAAAACCCGGGACGCCATGACCGTACGGAGCGGTTCAGCATGCCCTACCGCGCGAGCGGTTTAGTCCTTGGCCGACCAGCCGACACTGGGGTTTCAACGTCGCCATCCCTGACTCGCGCATGAGTTATCGAGGGGGACAGTATGCGTATTGCGGTTAGCGGGGAGAATTGCGCGAAGGTGATAGGTGTGTGGGCCGGCGGATCGATGATCCTGGGACCGCACATTGCTTACGGCGCGGGAATTCGACCAGGCCGGGTCCCATCGCGGCAGTGCGAGGCAATTCACGTTGCGAGCGCCCGGCTCTTCATTTTGCACCAGCGCCTGACCCCGTAACTCGTTCAGCTTGCGTCGGACGGCGCCTCCCCGGCCGCGCAGAGGGCGGAGGCTGTTAAGCTGTCTGGCGCAGACCCGGCGACTGGCTGGCGTTGTCGAACAGGCTCCCCGCATGAAGACCCTGCTGATCATCTATCACACCATGACCGGCGGCACGCTGCAGATGGCGCGCGCCGCGGCCGATGGTGCGACGGCGGAGGGGTCGGTCGCGGTGAGACTGTTGCATGCGAACGAGGTCAGCCCCGACGACGTCCTGGCCGCCGACGGCTATATCTTCGCGACGCCGGAGAACCTTGCCGCGATTTCGGGGCAGATGAAGGACTTCTTCGATCGTACCTATTATCCCGCGCTGGACCGCATCAATGGCCGCCCCTACGCCACGCTCGTGTGTGCGGGCAGCGACGGCAGCAATGCGGCACGGCAGATCGAGCGCATCGCAACGGGGTGGCGGCTGAAGGCGGTCGCGCCGCCCTTGATCGTCTGCACGCATGCGCAGACGCCCGAGGCGATCCTTCGACCGAAACACATCGAGGCCGACGACCTCAGGCGCTGCGAAGAGCTGGGTGCCGGAACGGCAGCGGGGTTGGCGCTGGGGATTTTCTGAAGACAGTACAATCCTGCCGTCCAGATCCAATCCCGTGAGCGTGTCCGCGATGACCGACGTGACCATCTACCATAACCCGCGCTGCGGCAATTCGCGCGGTGCCTTGCAGATCCTGCGCGAGCACGGCATCGAGCCGCGTGTCGTCGAGTACCTGAAGACACCGCCGGGCCGCGACGAACTGCGGGGCCTGATCGAGGCCAGCGGCCTCACGGTGCGCGAGATCATGCGCGACAAGGAAGCCGTCTTCGCCGAGCTCGGCCTCGGTTCGCCCGAGCGCAGCGACGAGGACTTGATCGACGCGATGCTCGCACATCCGATCCTGATCAACCGCCCGATCGTGGTGACACCGCTGGGCACCCGGCTCTGCCGGCCGCCCGAGCGGGTGCGCGAGATCCTGCCGCCGGCCTAGGAACGGCGCTCCCCGCCGCCACTACTGCGATGCGTGCCGTATGGATCTCCGGCCTGACCGCGCTGGCGCTGCTCGCCGGTTTCTTCTGGTATCTCGCGCCGCTGGACCCCGGCGCTCTGGCGCTTCAGTTCGCGTTCACGCCCAGGGCGTTCGGGCAGATCATCCACTTCTGGTCGCCGGACGACCTCGCGCGTTACCGCATCCATCTGGCGGTGGACGTCGCGTTGCTGCTCGCCTACGGACTGTTCGGCTATCTGTACGCGACGCGGGCCGGCGTGTTCGCTGCCCGTGCGCCTGCGTTCCGGCACGTTCTCGCGTGGCTGCTGCCGGTCGCGGCATGCCTCGACGCGCTGGAGAATGTGCTGCACTGGTGGCTCACGGAGGTGCCGCGCTTCGGCGTCGCGCCGCTGTACGCGCTGTCGGGTGGCGCGTCGTCGCTGAAGTGGCTGCTGATCCTGGGATTCGGGCTGCTGAGCGTGTATGCGCTGTATCGCGCGGACGACTAGCCGCGCTCGAACTGCACGCGGCAGTCGCCGCGCCCGCCGCACATCACCGCGTCCGCGAGCTGCTCGACCGCCTCCATGTTGTGCGCGTAGTTGTGCAGGGGGATGCGCACGGTGCGGCTGGCGAGCTGTGCGGGATCCTGGCTGATCACATGCACGAGGGCCGGCAGCGGCCGGCGGGTGCGCCCGTTCGTCGGCACCAGCCACGATACCGTGGATTCGGCGGTCGCTTCGCCGATCGGCGAGGGCGCGGTCAGCAGGCGGCACAGCACGGATGCCGACCCGTCGTACCAGCACTCCCACACCGTTTCGATGCCGGTTGCGGCGGCGCCGCCGGACGCAACGATGCCGCTCGCAAGCGCTAAAAGACCAGCAAGATACGCTTTCTGCTTATCCATTTAATGCCACTCCGATATCTGGAGGGCATTCTACTATCACCATGACACGGATCGCGGTAATCCCTCACGGCCGGCCGGGGCTTCGCGCCCCGCGATGCGTCATGCGCTAACGATTGACGCGCCCCCGGCATCCCGGGCTATAATCCGCGCCCTTCCGCAGTCATTGCAGTCCGCCACGAGCGGCCGCAGCAACGCGATGAAGCCTTGGTGGTGAAATTGGTAGACACGCTATCTTGAGGGGGTAGTGTCGAAAGACGTGCGAGTTCGAGTCTCGCCCAAGGCACCATTCAGAAGTCCGAAGCAGTCCGATTGAGGCCAGCAATCCCGTGCAGCACGAGGGTTCTGGCCTTTTTCACGTCTACGGCCTGCGCCGCCTCGCGCGCGGGCATCGGGCGCTTCCGGGCGCTTCCGGGGGCATCCGCGGGGGCACGCGGCGCTCCGCCGCCGCCCGATGCCCCCACACCTACATTATTCACCCCTACGTTCCCCCCTCACACTCACGCCGCCGCGAAGGCCTCGGCGACCGCCGGGCAGACGATGCGCCCGGCGTCGATGTTCACCCCTGCGGCGAGATGCGGATCCTCCGCGGTCGCGAGCTGCCAGCCCTTGTCGGCGAGGGCGAGCACGAAGGGCAGGGTAGCGCTGTTGAGGGCGAAGGTGGAGGTGCGCGCGACCGCGCCGGGCATGTTGGCGACGCAGTAGTGCACGATGCCGTCGACGATGTAGGTCGGGTCGGCGTGGGTGGTGGGGTGGCTGCTCTCGAAGCAGCCGCCCTGGTCGATCGAGACGTCGACCAGCACGGAGCCGGGTTGCATGCGCGCCAGCCACTCGCGCGGCACGAGACGGGGCGTGCGCGCGCCGGGCAACAGCGCGGCGCCGATGGTGAGGTCGGCCTTCAGCACCAGCGACTCGATCGCGCCGCCGGTCGCGTGGCGGGTACGGATGCGCCCGGCGAAGAGTTCGTCAAGACGGCGCAGGCGGTCGAGCGAGGGGTCGGCGACGGTGACGTCGGCACCCAGCCCGACGGCCATGCGCGCGGCGTTGTAGCCGACCACGCCGCCGCCGAGGATCACGACGCGCGCGGGCGCGACGCCGGGAACGCCGCCGAGCAGCACGCCGGAGCCGCCGTGCGGCTTCTCGAGGCAGCTCGCGCCGGCCTGGATCGACATGCGTCCGGCGACCTCGCTCATCGGCGCGAGCAGCGGCAGGCCGCCCGTAGGGCTGGTGACGGTCTCGTAGGCGATCGCGGTCGCCCCGGATGCGAGCAGCAGGCGCGTCTGCTGCGGGTCGGCGGCGAGGTGCAGGTAGGTGAATAGCACCTGGCCCGGCCGCAGCAGCGCGCATTCCTGCGGCTGCGGTTCCTTGACCTTGACGACGAGTTCGGCGCGGGCATAGACCTCGTCCGCGCTATCGACGACTTCCGCGCCTTCGGCACGGTACTGCTCGTCGGCCAGGCCGATCGCCGCACCGGCGCCGCTCTGCACCACGACGCGATGACCGTGGGCGAGCAGTTCGCGCACGCTGTGCGGCGTTGCGCCGACCCGGTATTCGTGCGTCTTGATTTCCTTCGGGATGCCGATTTGCATGATCGAGGGTCCGTTGCAACGCAGGCGGCCCGCCTGCGGGAACCGTCGATGATGAACGCGTTGGTGCCGGCCTGTCATGCCGCAGCACAGCATGCGTGCGAATGCCCGCCCGCGGCGTCTGTGGCACTATAACGAAGGTGCTATACGTCCTCGCGCCGTGGCGCGCCATGACGTGATTTGCGGTTTTTGTTTTCATTCCACCGGATTGCCTGCTAGCCTGTCGGCATCACAGGAACGATCCGACCGACCACAAGCTGTCACTCGACGAAAATGACACCTCGGCAAGGTTTCGAACGCGTCTCGCCCAACGACATCCGCCTCGGCGAGCCGCTGCCCTACGCGGTGTACGACGGTGCCGGGATGCTGCTGCTGCAGGCCGGTTTCGTCATCAACACCGCGAAGCAGCGCGACGTGCTGATCGCCAACGGCTGCTTCATCGGCCACGACGCGCGCCACGCCAAGCCCGCGCATCCTCCACTGCCGGTGGCGGCGGTGAGCGAGGAGCACAGCTCCTTCGAGATGTTCGACCTGCTCAAGCTGCGCCTCAAGCGCACCTTCGACCTGTACAAGAACGGCAGCCTGGGTAGCGAATTCGTGCCGCGCATCGAGGGCATCGCGCTGACGATCCAGGAGGCGTGCACGCACGACACCGACTCGGCGCTGGCCAACCTGCATCTCGACTACGACAGCTCCTACGCGGTGATCCACCACCTGCAGGCGGCGATGTTGTGCGAGCTGATCGGCAAGAAGCTGGGCGTGCCGGACGAATCGCGCCTGCCGCTGATCAAGGCCGGCCTCACGCACGACATCGGGCTGCTCGACATCCAGGACATGCTCGACCAGCAGATCGAGCCGCTGACCCCGTTGCAGCGCGAGCGCATCAACCGCCACCCGATCGACAGCGAATCCATCCTCGCGGGCCTCGGCGTGCGCGAGAAAACCTGGCTCGACCCGGTGCGCCACCACCACGAACGGCTCGACGGCACGGGCTACCCCGACCACAGCTCGGGCGACGCGATCAGCCTGCCGACGCGGGTGCTGGCGATCGCCGACATCTACAGCGCGATGGTGCGCGACCGCCCTTACCGCAAGGCGATGGTGTCGACCGAGGCGATGCGCAAGCTGATGCTGGAGCAGGGCTCGGCCACCGACAGCCGCCTGATCGGCATGATGATCAAGGAGATCGGCGTGTTCCCGCCGGGTGCGACCGTGCGCCTCGCGAACGGCGAGATCGCGGTCGTGAAGAAGCGCACGGCGAACACCGCCTGTCCGCAGGTATTTTCCTTCGTCCGCGCCGACGGCATGCCGATGCTGACCCCGACGCAGCGCGACACCGCGCAAGAGGGCTGCCGCATCGAGGGCATGGTGCCATTTTCCAGCCACCGCGGCTCGGTCGTGGTGCTGCGCGGCCTGTGGAACCGCCACTGAGGACGAACCCGATGAACCGCTTCGAATGGAAGCCCGAATACTCCGTAGACGACGCCGAGATCGACCGCCAGCATGCGGAACTGATCGCGATCATCAACGAACTCGCCGGCCAGCTGCACGGCGAGGGTCCGTCGGACGGGGCGCGCAGCGTCTTCGATCACCTCGCGCATTACGTGACGACGCATTTCGCCTACGAGGAGGAACGCATCACGCGCGCCGGCTACCCCGACGACAAGGTCGCCGCGCACCAGGCCGAGCACAACGCGATCCTGCGCCAGCTGCAGGAATTCGAGCGCGTGTTCGCAAGCGGCGACGCCGCGGCGCTGCAGGCGATGATGCCCTTCCTCTACGGCGACTGGCTGATCCATCACATCTGCGGCACCGACAAGGAATACGTGCCCTACCTCACGGCCGCGCGCTGAAGCGGCGGCGGGGCGCGCGCGCGAGCGCCCAAAGCGGGCAGTCCTGCGACGCCGGCACACGGCCCGTTCATGACAAGTCGATCGGGAGCGGACTAGAATGGGCTGCTAACCCGTCCCTTGCGCGGTTCCTATCGCCATGCTCCGCATCCCTGACCGCTTCTACTGGGTGCTTCCGCTCGGGGCATGGACGCTGCTGATCCTGCTGTCCCTCGGCCTGGCGCTGTACCAGAGCCAGAACGCCGCGTTCGCGACGGCACGCCAGCAAGGCCGCGACATCTTCCACATGATCGAGGCGATGCGCCTGTGGAATTCACGGGCCGGCGGCGTGTTCGTGCGCCAGAGCGAGATGACGCCGCCGAACAAGTACCTCGAACTGCCCGAACGCGACCCCGTCACCACTTCCGGCATCGCCCTCACCACCATCAATCCGGCCTACATGACGCGCCAGATGGCCGGCGTCATCGAGAGCGAGAGCGGGATCCTCATCCACATCACCAGCCTACGCCCGATCAATCCGGGCAACGTCGCCGACCCGTGGGAGGTTCAGGCGCTGCAGGCCTTCGAGAAGGGCGACGAGAAGGAACGCAGCGAAATCCTCCACTCCAGCAGGAAACCGCTGATCCGCTATATGGCGCCGCTGTTCGTGCGCAAGGAATGCCTGGAGTGCCACCAGAAGCAGAATTACAGCGTCGGTGACGTGCGCGGCGGCATCAGCGTGTCGATCCCGGCGACGGACTTCGTCGCACGGCTCGACGCGTCGCGCCGCCAGCTGGTGATCACGCACGTCGGCGTGTGGGCGCTGGTCGCGCTGATGCTGACGATCTACCTGCGCCAGTATCGCGTGCAGTGGACCAGCCTCAAGACCCTCACCGCGACCCTCGAAGACCGCGTGCGCGAGCGCACCGCCAAGCTGGAAGAGGAAACCGCCGCGCACCGCGCCAGCGAGCTGGAGGCGCGGCAGCACCATCAGCGCTTCCTCGACCTCGTGAACACCACCGACGGCATCGTGTGGGAAGCCGATGCCCGGACCTTCGTGTTCGCCTTCGTCAGCCGCAAGGCCGAGAGCCTGCTCGGCTACCCGGTCGAGGACTGGCAGACGCCCGGCTTCTGGGTCGCGCACCTGCACCCCGAAGACCGCGAATGGGCGCCGGAATACTGCGCCTCATGCACCGGCCGGCTCGAGCCGCACCGCTTCGAATACCGCTTCATGGCGAAAGACGGGCGGGTCGTGTGGCTGGAGGACATCGTCACGGTGGTCGCCGAGAACGGCGAGCCGAAGCTGTTGCGCGGCCTGATGGTCGATATCACCGCGCGCCGCGAGGCCGAACTCGAAGTGCGTCACCTCACGCAACGCCTGACGCTGGCGACGCGCGCGGCGCACATCGGCATCTGGGAATACGAACCGCACAGCGGCAAGGTCGTGTGGGACAGCACGATGCACGAACTCTTCGGCCTGAGCCCGGACGAATTCAGCGGCCGCTTCGACGACGTGCTGGCGCTGGTCCTGCCCGAAGACGTGCCGCACCTCACCAAGCTGATCGACGAGACCCTGCGCACCGGCAGCGACTTCGTCACGACCTTTCGCATCCTGCGCCACGGCACCGAGATCCACCATATCGACGCCCAGGCGGTACTGGTGCCCGGGAACGGCCACCAGCCGGTACGCATGATCGGCGTCAATCGCGACGTCACCGAGCGCAAGCGCAACGAGCAGGAGCTGCTGCGCCTGGCGACCACCGACGTGCTCACCGGCTGCTACAACCGCGGCTATCTGCAGCGCATGCTGGAACTGGAGATCGACCGCGCGCGGCGCCACGGTGACGAACTGTCGCTCCTGATGTACGACCTCGACCGCTTCAAGAGCATCAACGACACTTGGGGCCACGGCGTCGGCGACGCCGTGCTGGCGCACGGCGCGGCGGTCGTGCGCGACACGATACGCCGCACCGACACGCTCGCGCGCTGGGGCGGCGAGGAGTTCATGGTGCTGTGCCCGCACACCTCGACCACGGACGCGAAGGTGCTCGGCGAGCGTGTGCAGCAGGCGCTGCGCGAGCATCCGACGCCGCCCGCGGGCGTCGTCACGGCGAGCATCGGTGTCGTCACGCTGCGCCCCACGGACGACCCCGACACCCTGCTCAAGCGCGCCGACGACCTGATGTACCGCGCCAAGCAGTCGGGCCGCGACCGCGTCTGCTGCGACGCGGACGAGGCCTGAAGACCCGCGCTCACTCCAGCCCGGTGGCGCTCCGGTACGCGGCCGCCGCGTCCACCAGCCAGTCGCGGAAGGCCGCCAGCGAAGCGGTCTCCGCCTTGCGTTCGGGGATGATCAGGTAATAGGCCTTGGCGCTGAGATAGACGTGGTTGCAAGGAATCACCAGGCGACCGCTGTCGAGTTCCTCGCGGATCAGGAAGGGCGGAATCAGCGCGATCCCCATGTCCTGCATTGCCGCCTGCGCCAGCATCGAGAACAGCTCGTAGCGCGTGCCGGTCATGTCGTGCGCGACCTGCAGCCCCAGGGATCCGAACCAATCGCGCCAGCCATACGGCCGCGTCGACTGCTGCAGCAATGGAAACGTCGCAATCTCGTCCGGCGCGAGCGCGGTGCGTCCCTGCAGCATGCGCGGACTGCACACCGGCGTGGCGTTCTCGCGCATCAGGAAATGCGCCTCGGTGCCGGGCCAGCCGGCGTCGCCGAAGTACAGCGCGGCGTCGAACTCGGTTTCGGCGAACAGGAAGGGGCGCGTGCGGTTGTTCATGTTGACGGTGACGTCGGGATGGCGCGCGAGGAACTCGCCCAGCCGCGGCAGCAGCCAGCGTGTCGCGAAGGTCGGCATCACCGCGAGTTCGATGGTCGCGCCGCGGCCGTGGTGGGCCATCACCGACAAGGTGTCGCGTTCCATCGCGTCGAGGCGCGCGCTGATCTGGCGGCTGTAGGACAGGCCCGCCTCGGTGAGCGTGACGCCGCGCTTGGTGCGGCGGAAGAGGCGCAGCCCGAGGAAGTCCTCGAGCGAGGCGATCTGGCGGCAGATCGCGCTCTGCGTGAGCGCGAGCTCCTCGGCCGCGCGCGTGAAGCTCTCATGCCGCGCGGCACGCTCGAAGGCGAGCAGGGCGGCGGTGCTGGGAATCTTGCGGCGCATCGATATCTCCCGAAAAGTGCGCAATCCGCATGACAGGGTGAGCCGTAGCGCGGGAGGAGCGCAGCGTATCCCGCCACAACCGCGAAGGGATCGTCCGCCCTGCCCGCGGCAAACGACCCCTTCATCTCTCGCAATCGATGTCGTACGGCCTCAGACGCCGCATGGCGGGATACGCTGCGCTCCTCCCGCCCGACTTGTTCGGCGCCAATCCCAGCTTCTCTCGAAGTGCGCTTTACGCACAAGCTACCACGAAATTTTCGTTTGTCGCGACGCGCTGCACTGACTACAGTTCAGTCACCGAGCAGAGCCGGGTGGTCCCGGCCCACGACCAAACGCCGCATTGAGGAGATTCGACATGGCAACGAACCGCGTGACTTTCGACTGGGCCGACCCCCTGTATCTCGACAGCCAGCTCACCGACACCGAGCGCATGGTGCGCGACAGCGCCCGCGCCTACTCCCAGGAGCGCCTGCTGCCGCGCGTGCAGGAAGCCTTCCGCCACGAAAAGACCGACCCGGCGATCTTCCGCGAGATGGGCGAACTGGGCCTGCTCGGACCGACCATCCCCGAGCAGTATGGCGGCGCCGGCATGAACTACGTCGCCTACGGCCTGATCGCGCGTGAAGTCGAACGCGTCGATTCCGGCTACCGCTCGATGATGAGCGTGCAGAGCTCGCTCGTGATGGTGCCGATCAACGAATTCGGCTCCGAGGAAACCAAGCAGAAGTACCTGCCCAAGCTCGCGACCGGCGAATGGATCGGCTGCTTCGGCCTGACCGAACCCAACCACGGCTCCGACCCCGGCAGCATGGTCACCCGCGCCAGGAAAGTCGACGGCGGCTACAGCCTGTCGGGCGCCAAGATGTGGATCACCAACAGCCCGATCGCCGACGTGTTCGTCGTGTGGGCCAAGGATGATGAAGGCCAGATCCGCGGCTTCGTGCTGGAGAAGGGCTGGAAGGGCCTGTCCGCCCCAGCGATCCACGGCAAGGTCGGCCTGCGCGCCTCGATCACCGGCGAGATCGTCATGGACGAGGTGTTCTGCCCCGAAGAGAACGCCTTCCCGACCGTGCGCGGCCTCAAGGGTCCCTTCACCTGCCTGAACTCGGCCCGCTACGGCATCGCCTGGGGCGCACTCGGCGCCGCGGAAGCGTGCTACGAAACCGCGCGCCAGTACACGATGGACCGCAAGCAGTTCGGCCGCCCGCTCGCCGCCAACCAGCTGATCCAGAAGAAGCTCGCCGACATGCTGACCGAGATCACGCTGGGCCTGCAGGGCTGCCTGCGCCTGGGCCGCCTCAAGGACGAGGGCAACGCGCCGGTCGAACTGACCTCGATCATGAAGCGCAACTCCTGCGGCAAGTCGCTCGACATCGCCCGCGTCGCCCGCGACATGCTCGGCGGCAACGGCATCTCGGACGAGTTCTGCATCGCGCGCCACCTGGTGAACCTCGAAGTGGTGAACACCTACGAGGGCACGCATGACATCCACGCGCTGATCCTCGGCCGCGCCATCACCGGCCTCGCCGCGTTCTCGAACTGAGTTCCGTGCCCTCGCCGGCCCGGCACCGACCTCAGGCGGGTCGGGCGCTGGGGCAGGGCGACGACCCCGGCCACCGGGGTTCCTTCTTCCTCCGGGACGCGACCGGGCAGCATCCGCCGGTCGCGGCTCATCCCTCCGCGCGACACACAGCGCCCAAATTACCCGATTCCGGCACACCGGCGGCATTGGCGCGGAACACTCCACAGCATCCGCCGGGCAGGGCGGTAAAATCCTCCGACAAGCAGCCCGGGCGCCCCGCACTGGCGGTCCCGCGACGCGCCAGGCCGGAGGAACACGATGGAAAAACCGACGGATGCGACCGCCACGTGCAACGCGACGGACGCCGCCCGCATCACCGCGCTGATCAACCGCTCGCCGGTGGTGGCGATCGAGTGGCATAACCAGCCCGGTTGGCCGGTCAGCTTCGTCAGCGACGGCGTCGCACAGTGGGGCTACGGCCGCGACGACTTCATCTCGGGCAGGATCCAGTACGCCGACCTGATCCACGCCGACGACCGCCCGCGCATCGAGCGCGACGTCGCCGAACACCTCGCCAACGGGCCGGACGACTACCGGCAGGAATACCGCATCCGCACCGCCTCCGGCACGTGGGTGTGGCTGGACGACCGCACCTGGCTCACGCGCGACGAACACGGCGCCGTGACCGAGATCCACGGCGTGCTGCTCGACATCACCGCGACCAAGGCCGCCGAGGCCGAGGTGCGCCGCCTCAACGCCACGCTGGAAGACCGCGTCGCCGAACGCACCGCGCAGCTGCAGGCCGCCAACCAGGAACTGCGGTCCTTCTCCTACACCGTCTCGCACGACCTCAAGGCGCCGCTGCGCGGCATCGAGGGCTACAGCCAGCTGCTGCTCGAACAATACCGCGATCGCCTCGACGAGGACGGCCGCCACTTCCTGATGAGCATCCGGCGCGGCGCGCTGACCATGCACGAGCTGATCGAGGACCTGCTCGCCTACTCGCGCATCGAACGCCAGGCGCTGGACATCCGCGCCGTCGATCTGCCCGCCGCCGTGCAGGGCGTGCTTGACGGTTTCGCGCACGAGATCCAGACACGCGGCATCGAGGTCGTCGTGCAGGCGCTGCCGCCGCAGATCCGCACCGATCCGAGCGGGCTCACGCTGGTGCTGCGCAACCTCATCAGCAACGCCCTCAAGTTCACCCGCAGCGCGCCCGCACCGCGCATCACGATAGATGCGTACCGGCATGACCGTCACATCGTCCTGACGGTGGCCGACAACGGCGTGGGCTTCGACATGAAGTATCATGATCGCATCTTCGAGATATTCCAGCGTCTGCATCGCGCCGAAGACTATCCCGGCACCGGCATAGGGCTCGCGCTGGTACGCAAGGCGCTGCGGCGCATGGGTGGAACGGTCTGGGCGGTCAGCGAACCGGGCCAGGGCGCGACCTTCCACGTGGAGCTTCGGCAATGACAGGCGAGCACGGCGGACGCAGCATCCTGCTGGTCGAGGACAATCCGGTCGACCTGGACCTCGCCCTGCGTGCCTTCGCGCGCCGCGGCCCGGACCGCAGGATCGAGGTCGCCCGCGACGGCGAGGAGGCGCTCGCCTACATCCGCCGCTGGGAGCAGGGACACCCGCCGCCGGCGCTGGTGCTGCTGGACATCAAGCTACCGCGCGTGAACGGGCTGGAGGTGCTGCGCCAGCTCAAGTCGCATCCGCGTTTCGGCTGCATCCCGGTGGTGATGCTCACGACCTCGGGCGAGGATGCCGACGTCGGCCAGGCCTACGAACTCGGTGCCAATTCCTACATCATCAAGCCGGTCAACTTCGCGCGCTTCATCGAGGTGACCGAACAGATCGAGCAATACTGGTGTCTGTTGAACGCACTTCCGAACTAGGCGGATTGCACGTCCTCTACGTCGAGGACAACACCGCCGACGCCGATCTCGCGCAGCGCGTGCTCGCGCGCGTCGCAGCGGACATCGTGCTGGACGTCGTGTCCACGCCGGCGGCGGCGCTGGCGCGGCTGGAAGGCCCCCTGCCCTACGATCTGCTCTTGTCGGACCTGAGACTGCCCGGCGGGTCGGGCCTCGAGCTGCTCGCCGAGGTGCGCCGGCGCCAGCTGCCGCTCGCCGTCGTGATGCTCACCGGCTCCGGCGACCAGGTCGCCGCGCTGGCAGCGCTGAAGGCCGGCGCCGACGGCTACGTGGTCAAGCGCGGCGACTACCTCGCGCAGCTGCCTGCGAGGCTGCGCGCCGCCTTCGCGCGCTTCCTTGCCGCCCCGGTGCGCCGCCTGCCGCCGCTGCACGTCCTGTACGGCGAACACGACAACCGCCGCGCGACGCTGACACGCCAGCACCTCGCCCACCACGTGCCGCACATCCGCCTCGACGTCGTCGCCGACGCCGCCGCGGTGCTCGCCGCCGTACCGTCCGACCCGGCGCAAGCGCCCGACTTCGACGTCCTGCTGCTCGACACCGGCATCGGCGGCATGGACGGACTCGAACTCGTGCGCGTGCTGCGCGAGCAGCGCGGGCTCACGCGCCCGATCGTGCTGGTGACCGGCAGCGGCGCCGAGGAGATCGCGGCTCAGGCGCTGAACGCCGGTGTAAACGACTGCATCGCGCGTTACGACGGCTATCTCAACGCCCTGCCGGCGACGCTCGAAAAAGTGCGCGAGCAGGCCGAACTGCTGCGCGAACGCGCCGAACTGCGGGCGACCAGCACGCACCTCGCCTACCTCATGTCCGCGAGCCCGGTCGTGCTGTACACGCTGCGCATGCACGACGGCAGCCTCGTCACGAACTGGGTCAGCGCGAACGTCGAACACCTCATCGGCGGTACCGTGGACGAGGTGCTCGCCCCCGGATGGTGGCTCGCGCACCTGCACCCGGCCGACCGCAAGGCGGTGCTCGACGCGCAGGCCGGCCTGCTGCGCGACGGCCACCTCGACCACGAGTACCGCTTCGTCGCCGACGACGGCCGCGTGATGTGGATCCGCGACCAGATGCGCGTGATGCGCGCGGACGACGATGCCCCCCTCGAAGTGGTCGGCACCTGGACCGACATCACCGCGCCGAAGCAGGCCGAACAGCTCAAGGCCGCGCGCGGTTCGGTGCTCAACCGCCTGGTCGCCGGCGACCCGCTGCCGGTGATCCTCGAGGACGTGGTGCAGCGCCTCGAACTGCTCGTTCCGCAGATGCGTGCGTCCATCCTGCTGCTCGACCCGACCACCGGCCGCCTCACGCACGGCGCCGCGCCGCAGCTGCCGGACTACTACCGCGACGCGGTCGAGCGCCTGCTGGCGCAGGAGGGCATGGGCTCCTGCGGCACGGCCGCCGCCCGCGGCGAGGCGGTGTTCGCCGCGGACGTGACGACGGACGTCAATTGGGTGCCGTTCCGCGACATCGCCGCGCGCGTCGGCTTCCGTGCCTGCTGGTCCTTCCCCATCCGCGACGCCGGCGGGTCGGTGCTCGGCACCTTCGCCGTGTACTTCGACACGCCGCGCGAGGAGGACGAGGCGCTTGTCGCGATCATCGACGAATTCACCGCGATCACCGCGCTGGCAGTGCAGAAAGTGCGCTCAAACGACGCATTGCGCCAATCCGCCGCGGTGATCGAGAGCACTCGTGACGGTGTCATGATCACCGACCTCGACCGGCGCATCGTCAGCGTGAACCGCGCGTGGTGCGAGATGACCGGGTTCTCGCGCGAGGAGGCGATCGGCTACGCGCCGCAACTGATGAAGTCCGGCCTGCAGAATGACGCCTTCTACCGCCGCATGTGGGCACAGATCACGCGCACCGGCGACTGGCAGGGGGAAATCTGGAACCGCCGCAAGAACGGCGAGCTGTACCCGCAGTGGCTCAGCATCAGCACCGTGCATGACGACGAGCGCCGGCCGACGCACTACGTCGGCGTCATGACCGACATCAGCAAGCTGAAGCAGTCCGAAGCCCAGCTCGAGCACCTCGCGCACTACGACCCGCTCACCGACCTGCCCAACCGCCTGCTCGTGCAGTCGCGCCTGGAGCACGGGATCGAGCGCGCCGCGCGCCAGGGCAGCCACATCGGCGTGCTGTTCATCGACCTCGACCGCTTCAAGACGATCAACGACAGCCTCGGCCACCACGCCGGCGACGACGCGCTGATCGCGATCGCACAGCGCCTGCGCGACTGCCTGCAGCGGGACGACACCTTGGCGCGCTGGGGCGGCGACGAGTTCCTCGTGGTCCTGGAAGACCTCTCCAAGCCGGACGAGGCCGCCCACGTCGCGCAGACCCTGATCGACCGGCTGCGCGATCCGCTGGAGCTCGCGGACGGCCAGCCGGTGTACGTCGGCGCCAGCATCGGCGTGAGCATGTATCCGCAGGACGCACGGACCGCGGCACCACTGATCCAGCATGCCGACACCGCCCTGAACCAGGCCAAGGCGCAGGGGCGCAACACCTACCGCTTCTTCACCGACGCGATGAGCGTGGAGGCGCAACGCCACCTGAGCCTGGAACGACGCCTGCGCCACGCGCTCGAGCACGAGCGCTTCGTGCTGCACTACCAGCCGCAGGTCGACATCGCCAGCGGCCGCATCGTCGGCTGCGAGGCGCTGCTGCGCTGGAACGATCCCGAGGAAGGCCTCGTCGCGCCGGGACGCTTCATCCCCTTCGCCGAGGAAAGCGGCCTGATCGTGCCGATCGGCGAGTGGGCGTTGCACTCCGCGTGCCGGCAGGCGCGACGCTGGGCCGACGCCGGCCTGCCGCCGCTGCGGGTGTCGGTGAACCTGTCGGCGCGCCAGCTGTGGCAGACCGAGCTGCCCGAGCGCATCGCCGCGATCCTGAAGAGCACCGGCCTGCCGCCGCAGGCGCTGGAACTCGAGCTCACCGAGAGCATGATCATGGGCCACGAGGCGCAGGCCGTCGAACGCCTCGGCCAGCTGCGCAGCATGGGCCTGCGCCTCGCGATCGACGACTTCGGCACCGGCTATTCCTCGCTGTCCTACCTGAAGAACCTGCCGATCGAGGTGCTCAAGATCGACCAGAGCTTCGTGCGCAACATCCCGCAGGACCGCAACGACATGGAGATCGCCGGCGGCATCATCGCGCTGGCGCGCAAGCTCAACCTCGACGTGACCGCCGAGGGCGTCGAGACCGCGGCCCAGCTCACCTTCCTCGCCGAACAGGGCTGCGACAGCTACCAGGGCTACCTGTTCAGCCGTCCGCTGCCGGCGGAGGAATTCGAGAAGCTGCTGACGCGCTGAGTCAGAACGGCGCGTCGCTCGCAGCCTCGGTGGCGAACGCGACACCCCCCGTGGCCGCCGGCGCCTCGCCGCCCTTCAGTTCCCCGCCCAGCGCCGCGACGACGGCCGGCAGCAGGCGCTGCAGCTCGCCGGTCATCAGCGCGAAGCCGGCGTCGAACAGCGCGCGCGCGTCCTCGGCACCCGCCTGGTCGAGGTTCTCCTTCACGACGTCGAGGAAGTCGAGGCGCTTGATCTCGAACTTCTCGGTCAGCACGAAGCTCACGCGCTCGTCGAAGGTCAGCGCGAGGCGCGTCGGCAGCTTGCCGGCGGTGAGGTGGCCGCGCACCTCGTCGCCTTCGAGCGGGTGGCGCACGTAGCGCACCGCGGCCTTGTCCTCGGTGACCGAACGCAGCTCGCAGTCCTGGTCGATCGTGAAGCCGGCCGGTGCCTCGCCGCCCGCGAGCCAGTCGGCCATCGCGCTGGTCGGCGACAGCTCCGTGCGCACCAGCGCGAGCGGCAGGGTGTCGAGGGTCTGGCGCAATACCTCCAGGACGTCCTCTGCACGGGCCTGGCTGGGCGCATCGATGCCCAGCCACCCCCCGATAGGGTCGATCCACGCAAAGGCCTTCCTGCGCCGTGTAAACGCGCGCGGCAGCAATTCCTGCAGAACCTGCTCGCGCAGATCCTTCATCTGCTTGCGCCCGGGCTTGTAGCCCTGCTGCTCGGCCAGCGCCTCGGCGCGTTCCTCGGCCTCCTGCTTGACCACCGACGAGGGCAGCAGCTTCTGCTCCACCCCCAGCGCGATCAGCCACTGGCCGCCGACGCGATGCACGAGGAATTCGTCACCGGTGGGCGAGAGCCAGCCGCGGGTTTCCTGGTCCTGGCTGCCGCAGGGCACGAAGCGCTTGCGCGCGAGCTGTTCCTCCAGGGCTTCGGCCGTCATCGTCCAGCCGGCGGGAACGCGATAGATCTGCAGGTTCTTGAACCACATGGGAAATTCGTCCGTGTTGCGGGTTGTTCGGGAAATTCGCGGAATATGCGCGTGAATTGCGGGCGGCGCTGGCGGAAGGCGTGCCGCGAGTGCCGGCGTGCACGCTACTGGATGCGGCCCGACTCGGCGATCATGCGGATCACGCGCAGGGTGTCGACGTCGGACTGGTGGTAGGCCGACTTGATGTATTCGACATAGGCGACATCGTCGCCGACGCCCTGTTCGGTCAGCGTCGTGCGGTAGTGGAAACGCAGCACGAGCGTGTCCGGGGCGGGCTCCTCGATGCCGATCGTGAGGCTGCCGCCGGCGTGCGTGTCGGTGCGTTCGGTGTCGAAACGCACCCATTCCATCGGCTGCAGCGTCACGCGGTCGCGGATCACCGCGCTGCCGAACCTGAGCTCGCGCACCAGCTCGGTGTCGCTGCGCGACAGGATCGTGCACGCCTCCAGGCCGGGCAGGAAGGGCCGCGAATCCTCGGCCCGGCACAGCAGGCCGAACCACAGCTCTTCGCGCGTGAGCGAGGCGACGAGCGGATTGTCCGGGTCATTCACGACCAGCAGATGTTCAAAATTCACCAGCAGGCTCCAAGTGCGGGGTCGATGCTCGGGTCGACCATGGTACCGGGGCGATAGTGTCCCACATGTTTCGGTTAGCATCCGACCCATGCAGATCGAACGACTACTCCATTCCCAGGGGTTCGGCAGCCGCAAGGAATGCCGCGCCCTGATCCGTGCCGGCCTGGTCGCTGTCGCAGGCCGGATCCTCGACAACCCCGCCGAAGACTTCGCGCCCGAAGGCCTCGAATTCAGCGTAGACGACGAAACCTGGGTCTATCGCGAAAAGGCCTACCTGATGCTGCACAAGCCCGCCGGCTACGAGTGCTCGCGCCACCCCCAGTTCCACCCCTCGGTGTTCGCGCTGCTGCCCGACATGCTGGCGAACCGCGACGTACAGTGCGTCGGGCGGCTCGACCAGGACACCACCGGGCTGCTGCTGCTCTCCGACGACGGCCAGTTCATCCATCGCTGGAGCTCGGGCAAGAAGCGCACGCCCAAGGTCTATGAGGTCACGACCAAGCATCCGGTAGACGATGCGCTGGTCGCGGCCTTGCTCGCGGGGGTCGAGCTCATCGACGAGCCGGCGCCGATCGCTGCGGCGGCCTGCCTGCAAACGGGGGAGCGGAGTCTAAGGCTCACGATCACCGAAGGCAAGTACCATCAGGTCAAGCGCATGCTCGGTGCCGCGGGCAACCGCGTCGAGGCCCTGCATCGCAGCGTCGTCGGCGGACTGGCCCTGCCCGGGGATCTCGCCGCGGGCGAATGGTGCTGGCTCGACGACGCCGACCTCACCCGACTCGCGACGTATTCCGAAGAAGCCTGAACACCGGCCCGCACCGGGCCATCCTGCACGGGCTGCGTCCGCAGCGCCCTTTTCCGGACCGTGCATTTCCCCCTCCCTGCAGTCCACGCTCCCCTTGTCCGAGGGGAGCGTCCCTTCCCGGGGGCACCCCGGCCGCCTTCCGCAGCCTTGTGTTTTGTTCTTCTGTATTTCTTTAAATTTAAAAGATAAAGAAGAAGATAGGCGGCAGATTTCTGTGGATAAGTGCTGGTCCGCCAATGCCAGCACGGTTTTCGGATTTGTAGAACCCCGTAGACAAGTGCCTGGTTCACCTGTGCACCGAATGTGACCCGTTTTGGCCGTTCGGGAATTTTCGCTCCTTGCCCACAAACGCTCCCTGTGCTCCTCCACGGACTTATCCACTGCGGAGCGGGTTTCGGGACTTGCCGGCGGTCATTGACACCGCATTGCGTGCTGCACGACCGCTCCCTCCCCTTCAAGGGGGCGGAGCAGGGGTTTCGTAGAGCACTGCTCCGCGCCTGCGGAACGGCGGAGCGTAGCGGAGACTCCCGGGG
>NZ_WTVS01000087.1 GCF_012911005.2 Aromatoleum toluolicum
CGGTGGCGCGGGGGGTGGGAGCTGACACGATATTCCGGCGGATGATGAATGGGCGAGGCGCCAAACCTCGCAGGATAAACGCAAACGGCCTCTGGCGCGTTGACGCGGGAGCCGCTATAAGGAGGGCCATGAACGACCAGCCCACCGCCATCCGCCGACCGACCCGCCCGATCATCGTCTGCGCCGACGACTACGGCATCGCGCCGGGCGTGAGCGAGGCGATCGCCGGGCTGATCGCGGCCGGGCGCCTGTCCGCGACGAGCTGCATGACCGCGCTGCCGGACTGGAAACGGCGCGCGGGCCTGCTGCGCGAAACCGCCGCGACGCATCCGGCCGATGTCGGCCTGCACCTCACGCTGACGGATCACGTGCCGCTCACCGCTGCGGTCGGCCTTGCACAGGCAGGACGACTGCCGGCGATGGGCCGGCTGCTGCCGCGCGCGCTCGCACGGGCGCTGCCGCGCCAGGCGGTCCGCGACGAGCTGCGCGCGCAACTCGACGCATTCGAGGACGCCTGGAACGCCGCGCCGGATTACATCGACGGTCACCAGCACGCGCACGTGCTGCCGGGCATCCGCGAAGTGCTGGTCGAGGAACTGCTGCTGCGCTACCCGCGCGGGTCCGTGTGGGTGCGCGACTGCCGGGAGTCCCTCGCGCGCTGCGTGCGCCGTCGCACGGCACTGCCGAAGGCGCTGCTGATCTCCTCGCTCGGTCTCGGCCTGCACCGGCTGCTGCGTCGCCACGGGCTGCCCGCGAACGACGGCTTCGCCGGCCTGCACGACTTTTCCGGGCGCGTTCCGTTCCGCACGCTGATGCAGTCCTTCCTTGCCGGCAGCGGTCCGCGGCCGCTCGTGCATGTGCACCCGGGCCGCGTCGACGACGAATTGCGCGCATGCGACGTGCTCACGACACCACGCGAGACGGAACTCGCCTACCTCGCGTCACCCGCGTTCGCCGAGGATCTGGCCGCGGCGGGTTTTCACCCCGCGCGCTTCGCCGATTTTCCCCGCCAGACGCGGGCGATCAGCCAGATCAGTCCGCCCGACACGAGCAGCGGATCGATCAGGTAATCCCACAGATTGGTCGATTCGAGCAGCTGCAGCCGCCACATTGCCAGCGCGGCCGTGAGCGCCCCGGCAATGACCCAGCGCCCGGCCGCAGCCGCGGCCAGGGCGACCGCGCCGACCGCCAGCGGCAGCACTGCGCCGCCGTAGCCCCACGCATAGGGGTCGATGGCGCCCAGCCCCAACGCGGGCGGGTAGAACAGCAGCCCGGCGACGGCGGCCAGCGTGGCGACGAGCACACGCTCGCCGCGGGGGAAGACGCATTCGCCCGCACAACGCGCGCAGAGCAGCGCCGCGAGCGTCGCCGCGGTCGTCACCGAGGGCGCCCCGACCGCGCCGCGCAGCACGGCCAGCAGGCTGGTTCCGCCGACGGGCAGCCACAGCAGGGCGGCGATTACGGGCACTGCAACCGCAGCGTACGCGGGCCGTCGGCGCAGCCCCGGCACGCACAGCGCGAACGCGCAGGCCCAGGCGAGGGAATCGTACAGCGCAGCGATCACAGCCTTGCCTCCAGCCACGCGCGATTGAAGCGCAGGTGGCGGATGAACGAGCGGTTCCACGTATACACGACGTGGAAGTCGCCGTCGGTACCGCGCACGAGATGGGGATAGTCGTACTGCCACGCGCAGGTCTCGCCGCGGCACAGGTTGGCCTCCGCGTTGCGCGCGACGGAGTCCGCGGCCGGCCCGGGCCCCAGCGATTCGACATCCTTTGCAAGCAGGGGACGCAGCACGTCCGGGCCGAAGCTGCGGCCGAGGAAGTCCTCGCGGTCCTCGAAGCGGTGAATCGCACGCCAGTGCCGGCCGTCGTCCTCGCTCACGAGGAGCGACAGGCGCAGGCGCTCGTCCTCGGTGTCGTTGGCGACCGCGATCAGGCGGCCGTCTTCCAGCGCGAGCGCGGCCAGCGCCGAATTGGGGTTCGCGAGATCGCTCGCTTCGACGGCGGACCACGTGCGCCCGCCGTCGCGGGTCTCGCTGCGCCACGCGCGCGGCGGTTTGGTCTCGCCGGCGAAGCGCTGCAGCACGACCGCGTGCTGCGCATCCTTGACCAGGATCACCGGCTGCAGCGAGCGGTCGCCGTGATCCAGGCGCTGCTTGCGGCGCACCCTGCCCTCGGGCGTGAGCACGAGCAGCTCGCCGAACTTGCCGGCCATCTCGTGATACACCGGCAGGCCGATGTCGCCGTTGTCGAAGAATACCGGAAAGCCCTTCGCCAGCGTGCTCAGGTTGAAGAAGGGCGAGGCGACGAGGCGCGTCGCCGGCGTCCAGGTGTGCCCCATGTCGGCCGAGCGCATCAGGTTGAGGTGGCTGGTCGCCCAGCCGCCCAGGGTCACGCTCACATACACGACCCACAGCTCGCCCGACGGCACCGTGAAGGCGACCGGATTGCCCATCTTGCGCACGAGGCGGCCGAGGTCGCGCGAGGTCTGCGCGGGCGTCGCGAGCGTGAGCTGCTCGCCCCAGCGTCCGGCTGCAGGATCGAAGAAGGCGCCATAGACCTTCACGTCGGTCGCACCCTCGCGCGAGCCGCCGAACCAGGTCGAGAACAGGCGCCCGTCGGGCAGCGCGGCGATCGACGCGGCATGCACGCGCGCCGGTTCGGCCGCATTCACGACGAAGCTGGCGAGCATCGACTCGCCCCCCTTGCCGACGCGCTCCGTCGCAGCCGGTGCGACGAACGCGGCCGCCGGTGCCGGATGGAAACCCGGCCAGGCCGCCCACACGCTGACGCCGGCGATCGCCGCGAGCACGACCGCGCGCAGGCCGCCCTCCAAGTTCCGATTCATTGCCGATCTTCCCCCGAAACGCGCAGCACATAGTGCCGCGACAAGGTTTCCGCTCGCCGCTGCGGATCGAGGAAACGGATGTTTAGCCGCGTGACGCGGAACTCCGGACTCGCCGCGAGTTCTTCGACCCTCAGTCCGGCCTCCTCGATCGCCTTGCGCCCCGCATCGGCCGCGTACACCAGCACGGGACCCCGCGTCGCCTTCAGCTCGTCGAGCGTCACCGGCGGCGTGAGTTGTCCGATGTAGAAATCGAAGCTGTTCGCGCGCGCGCCGAAATGCCGCACCCCGCCGACGTCAACGCCACGCGCCTGCAGGGCCAGTGCCAGATTGTTGCCCGCCTGGTAGCGCAACAGCTTCGGATAGAAATTGAAGTTCTGCAGGAAATTGAACGCTGCCGCGACCACCACCGAGGCGAACACGAGCCGTGCCATGCCGTGCGCCGGTCGCGCCAGCACGATTCCGGCAAGCGCCAGCGCCACGACGCCCCCCGCGACGGCGACACGGTCGAGCGGGAAGGCCCAAGCGTTGAGCGCGAGCGCCAGCACGCCCATCAGGGCCCATACCAGCCCCTGCGCCAGCTTCGCGCCGCGCGGCGCCGGCGCCCGCATGCGCGGCACGAGCCAGGACGCGAGCAGCACCGCGAAGAGCGGCAACAGGATGTTCAGGTAATGCGGCAGCTTGAACCCGGAGCTCGAGATGATCCCGAACATCACCGCGATCGTGCCCAGCGTCAGTATCTCCTGCCCGGGCACCGGCCGCAGGCGCGCCGCGACCAGTTCACGCCCGCGCGCCCACACCGCCGCGGCGCCGAGCAGGCTCCACGGCAGGAAGGCCCACACGAAGGTGTGGAAGAAGAACAGCGGATCGCTTCCCCCTGCCGTGCCGAAACGACCGCCGGACAGACGCTCGAAGTTCTGCGACCACAGGATGAACTTCACGCCGTCAATGCCGAACTGGCGGTGGTAGGCCCACAGCACCGGCGTCGCGAGCACCAGCGTCAGCAGCGCGAGTAGCAGCCAGCGCGGATCGAAGAGCGCGCGCCAGGCGCGACGGTACAGCAGATGCACGAAGATCGCGATCGCCGGCATCGCCACGCCGATCATCCCCTTGGTCGCGAAGCCCAGCGCGAGCCCGAGCGCGGCGAGCACGAGATTGCGCCAGCGGCGGTAGGTGGCGAACTCCGCGAGCTGCCAGATCGCCAGCGCGATCGCCGCGGTCAGCACCGCGTCCATGCGCACGTCGTTGTTCGCGAGAATGAAAGCGAGCGAACTCGCGAGCACCAGCGCCGCGACCCGCCCGACCTCGCGCGAATACAGCACCCGCCCGAGCCCGTAGGTCGCGTAGACGCCCACCACGCTGAACAGCAGCGACGGCAGCTTGAATGCGAGCGTCGTGACGCCCAGCAGCTTGTACGCAGCGGCCGCAAGCCAGAACAGCAGGTGCGGCTTGTCCAGATAGGGTTCGCCCTGGGTCACGAGCGACGCATAGTCGCCGGTGAGATGCATGTGCAGCGCGATCGTCGCGTGGTGCGCCGAATCGTTGTTCATCAGCGGCACGCAGAGACCGCCCAGATACACCACGCCCAGCAGCAGGTAGAAGCCGTACAGGTTTCGGGAATCGGGCGTCACGATGGGGCGGGGCAGGAAGCCTTTGCAGGGGAGCGTGGTCGGATACCGCAGGCGGTTCGGGCGCAGCCCGCGTCCCGCGGCGGCGGCAGGTCGCCGCGGCGCGCAATGTTATCATGCGCGGCTTGCGCCCCTGCGACCGCGCAGCGCCGCACCCGCGACGTCCTCCGCCCCATGCCCCCAGCACCCTCACCGTACATCGGCCGCTTCGCGCCCTCCCCGACCGGGCCGCTGCATTTCGGTTCGCTCGTCGCCGCGATCGGCAGCTATCTGGAGGCGCGCAGCCGCCGGGGCCGCTGGCTGCTGCGCATCGAGGACGTCGACGCCCCGCGCACGATCCCCGGCGCAGCCGACGCCATCATCGCGACGCTGGCGCGATTCGGCTTCGAGTGGGACGGCGACATCGTCTGGCAGAGTCGGCGACTGGACGCCTACCGCGCCGCCTTCGAGCAGCTCAGGGCCGCCGGCCACGTCTTCCCCTGCGCCTGCACGCGCCGCGAGATGGCCGACTCCGCGCTCGCACGCGACGGCTCGCGCATCTACCCCGGCACCTGCCGCAACGGCCTGCCGACCGGCCGCAATGCCCACGCGTGGCGCGTGCGCGCGCACGGGACGGTGGCATTCGACGACCGCGTCCAGGGCCGGCAGGAAGAGGATCTCGCGCGCGAGGTCGGCGACTTCGTCGTGCTGCGCGGCGACGGACAGTTCGCCTACCAGCTCGCGGTCGTCGTCGACGATGCGGCGGCGGGCGTCACCGACATCGTGCGCGGCGCCGACCTCCTCGGCTCGACCGGCCGCCAGATCCACCTGCAGCACCTGCTCGGCGTGCCGACGCCCGGCTATGCGCACCTGCCGGTGGTCGTCAACGCGGCGGGCGAGAAGCTCTCGAAGCAGACGCTCGCCGCACCGATCGACGCCCTGCCGCCCGCCGCCGCGCTGGCTGCCGGACTGGAGTTCCTCGGCCACACCCCGCCCGAAGAGCTCGCGCGCGGGCCGCTGTCCAGGCTGTGGGCGTGGGCCTGCGCAAACTGGACGCTCGATCGCGTACCGCGCCTACGTCAGGCGCAGGCACCGGCCGGGCTCGCCGCCACGGCGTCCTGACGCCGCCCTACCAGGGGATCGGCTGGCAATCGCGGAAGAAGCCGCCGGTCGGCCCATCCTCGGGCAGCGTCGCCGCCCACACGACGGATTCGACGCCCTCTTCGGGCAGGCGCGGCGCCTCCGGCCCGCCGAGATCCGTGCGGCACCAGCCGGGGCACACCGAATTGACCTTGATCCGCGTGCCCGCAAGTTCTGCCGCAAGGATGCGCGTCAGCGCGTTGAGCGCCGTCTTCGACATGCGGTAGGCGGGCGTGCCTGCGTCCATTTCCGCCAGCTGCCCCATACTCGACGCGAGATTGACGACCCGCCCGGCGCGGCTCGAGCGCATCAGCGGCACCAGCGCCTGCGTGAGGCGCAACGTCCCGATCAGGTTCGTCTCCAGCGTCTCGCGCATCTGTTCGAGCGGCAGCTCGAGGATACTGGTCGAGTGGCGATCGATCAGGATGCCGGCGTTGTTGATGAGGACGTCGACGCGCCCAAAGCGCCCGGCGATCCAGTCGCGCAGCGCATTCACCGACGCGTCGTCGGTGATGTCGAGCTGGTGCGGCTCGACGACGTGGCCGCTGATGGCGAGCTTCGAGCGCAGCGGCTCGAGGTCGTCCGGATTGCGCGCAGTGGCGACGACCAGGTAGCCGTCCATCGTTGCGAGGCGGTGCGCCGCCGCGCGTCCGAGCCCGCGGCTCGCCCCGCTGACGACCGAGATGATGCGGTCTTCCATGATGGGTCTCCCCGCCGCGCACCGCACCGCGGCACGCGGACGCGGGTTTCAGGAGCGCAGGCGCGCGCTGAGCTGGTCGACGATCTCGGCCCAGTCCGCGTCCTCCTTCAGCTCCTCGCTCAGGAAGGCCGCTTGCTGCGGCGACCAGAACGGCGCCTTGGCGAGCTCCACGCCGCACGGCAAGGGCGCGTGCGCGGCAATGAAGCGCTCGATCGCGGATTCGTCGGATGGCAGCCCGAGCTGGGCAAACAGGTTGTTCATCGTGTGGAGCGGCGGTTCCATGGGACACCTCCTGGCGGTGGGCGGCAGCTGCGCGACGCGCATCGCACGGCGCCAAACGATCCTTTGACTTTGCCGTCCCGGTCGAGTTCAGCCCGCCACGGCCTCAGCTGTGCCGGCCGTAGCCGGCCAATCCGATCGCCAGACGCACCACCTGGTAGGCCACCCAGCTCGCCGCCCGGCGCAGCCGCGACAAGCGCCCCCTTTCCCGGCTGTGCAGCTCGTGCGCGCCGTTCGCGCGTGCCCGCTCGAGGCGCGCACGCAGGTCCGCGGCAAAGCCGGCATCGTCGATCACGACGTTCGCCTCGCGCGCGAGCAGCAGGCTGAACGGATCGATGTTGCTCGACCCGACCGTCGCCCACTGACCGTCGACCACGGCGACCTTCGCGTGCAGGACGCTCTGCCGGTATTCGAACAGGCGGATGCCGCGCGCGAGGAAGAAGGGGTACAGCGCACGCGTTGCGTACTGCAGCATCGGATGATCCGACACCCCCTGCAGCAGCAGCACCACCTCCACGCCGCGCTCGGCGGCATCGACCAGCGCCTGGCGGAAGCGCCGGCCGGGAAAGAAATACGCGCAGGCGATCACCACCTCGCGCCGCGCTGCGTCGATCGCGTCGAGGTAAGCCTCCTCGATGTCGCGACGATGGCGCAGGTTGTCCCGGATCAGGAAGCACGCGCGCACGCTTCCCGCCGGGTTGATGCACGCCGGCGCGACGAGCGGCTGCGGTTGCCGCTGGCGCAGCCCGGCCCACGCGACCAGCCGCCACACGTGATGCACCGACTGCAGGATCGGCTCGACCAGCGGCCCCTCGACGCGCACCGCGTAGTCGTAGCGTGGATGCTGGGGGCCGTCGCGCGTCAGGTCGTCGACGATGTTGATGCCGCCGACGAAAGCCACGCACCCGTCGACGACCGCGAGCTTGCGATGCAGACGGCGCAAGCGGTGGCGACGCATCGCGAAGACGCGCAGCTCGCGGCGGTAGACCTGCACGCCGACACCGCTGGCGACGAGGCCGGGCATCACCGAACGCACGAAGGCACGCCCGCCGAAGCCGTCCACCAGCACGCGCACCGCGACGCCGCGCGCGGCCGCGCGCGCCAGAGCCGCCGCGACCCGGGTTCCGACCACGTCGTTCTCGAAGATGTAGGCTTCGAGGAAGATCTCGCGCTCGGCACCTTCGACCGCCTGCAGCAAGGCGGGGAAATAGTCGGTGCCGTTTTCCAGCAGGGTGATCGCATTGCCGCCGACGAAGGCGCTCACCCGGCGGACTCCAGTTCCGCGGTCAGGGCGGCGTGATCGGAAATCCGCGACCAAGGCGGACCGGAATGCACGTCGGCCTGTCTGACGGAAAAGCCCCGCACGTAGATGCGATCCAGGCGGAACACCGGCAACCGGCTCGGGAAGCTGCGTGGCGGACGGCTGCGCCCCGAATCGAACGCATCCCGGACGCTCAGGCGCTCGACCAGCAGATCCTGCGCGCGGTTGCGCCAGTCGTTGAAGTCGCCCGCGATGATCAGCGGCGCACCGTCCGGCGCCAGACGCTCCATGCGATCGGCCAGCGCCTCCATCTGCCTGCGCCGGCTGCCCGCGAAGAGCCCCAGGTGCGCGCACACGCAATGCACCGGCAGCTCGACCCCGGGCACCTGCACCTCGCAATGCAGCAGCCCGCGGCGCTCGAAACGGTGGTCGGAAACGTCGAGGTTGTTCGTCGAGACGATCGGGAAACGGCTCAGGATCGCGTTGCCGTGGTGGCCGTGGTCATACACCGCGTTGCCGCCGTAGGCGGTCTGGTGCCACACCTCCTCGGCGAGGAACTCATGCTGCGGCGGTTCGGGCCAGTTCGGATGGCGGCTCGCATGCCCCAGGTGCAGCCCCTGCACCTCCTGCAGGAACACGAGGTCGACGTCGAGGCTGCGCAGGCGGTCGCGCAGCTCGTGGATCACCATGCGGCGATTGAACTGCGAGAACCCCTTGTGGATGTTGTAGGTGCAGACGCGCAGCTTCATGGTCTGGCCTCCGCACCCCTGGTCAGGACACCGCCAGCATCCGGTCCAGCGCCACCTTCGCGAGTTCGGCCTCGTGCGGCGGCACCTGGATGTGATTGACGATCTTGCCGTCGGCAAGGTTCTCCAGCGTCCACGCCAGATGCTGCGGGTCGATACGCTGCATCGTCGAGCACATGCACACCGTCGGCGCCATGAACTGCACGATCTTGCCTTCCGGCTTCACTTCCTCGGCCAGGCGATTGACCAGGTTCAGCTCGGTGCCGACCAGCCAGCGCGTGTTCGGCGCCGCGTTCTTGATCACGTTGATGATGTACTCGGTCGAACCGACATAGTCGGAATTCACGCACACGTCCAGGCTGCTTTCCGGGTGCGAGATCACGAGGCCTTCCGGATGCTGCATGCGCCAGCGGCGGATATGGTTTTCCTGGAACATCTGGTGCACCGAGCAGTGCCCCTTCCACAGCAGGATCTTCGCATTGCGGATCTGCTCCGGCGTGAGGCCGCCGTATTCGAGGTCCGGATCCCACACCACCATCTGCTCGAGCGGAATGCCCTTCTTGTAGCCCGTCCAGCGCCCGAGGTGCTGATCGGGGAAAAACAGCACCTTCTCGCGCTGCGCGAAGGCCCAGTCGAGGATCACCGGCGCGTTCGTCGAGGTGCACACGATGCCGCCGTGCTCACCGCAGAAGGCCTTCAGGTCGGCCGCCGAGTTGATGTAGGTCACCGGCGTGATCAGCGCGTCGGGCGTACCGAGCACTTCGCGCAGCTCGCGCCAGCAGCGCTCGACCTTCGCGAGATTGGCCATGTCCGCCATCGAACAGCCCGCCGCGAGATCGGGCAGGATCGCCTTCTGGTGCGGCTGCGACATGATGTCCGCCACTTCGGCCATGAAATGCACGCCGCAGAACACGATGAACTCCGCGTCGGTCTGCGACGCGAGCCGCGACAGCTTGAGCGAGTCGCCGGTCAGGTCGGCGTGCTGGTACACATCGGCGCGCTGGTAGTGATGGCACAGCAGCACGGCCCGCTCGCCGAGGCGCGCGCGCGCGGCGCGGATGCGCTCCTGGGCCTCGTCGTCGCGCAAGGCATTGAATCGGTCGAAACTGATGGTGGCGGTCTGCATCGTCTTCGGAAATTCTTCGCAAGAATCGTCAATCAAACCGGCTGCGCGCCGGCGTGTCAAATCGCTGAGGACACCGGGAGCCCGCGCTCAGCCCTGGTGCCAGGGCAGTCCGGCGTGGCGCCAACCGCCGATGCGGCTGCGCTGGCCGTTCGCGTCGCGGTCGCCCTCGAACCCCTCGAGCACGTTGTAACAACTCCGGTAGCCGGCCTCGGTGGCGGCCCGTGCCGCCTTGTCGGAGCGCGCCCCCGAGCGGCACATGAACATCACCAGCGCCTCGGGATCGACTTCGCGCCCGAACTGCGCAAGGAAGTGCGAATTCGCGACGTTGCCCGGATAGCCCATCCACTCGATCTCGACGGCGCCCGGCACGCGGCCGACCCAATCCCATTCGGCGCGCGTGCGCACGTCGACAAGCTTCGCGCCGGGCGCGAGCTGCCACACCTCGTAGGCCTCGGCCGGCGTGAGCGCGCCCGCATACGGGAGCTTCATCTCCTGCGCTCGCTGCTGGGCGAGGCGGAGCAGGTCGGTCAACTTTCCCATTGCATCCATCCGGATAGAATTGCTCGATCGGAACTTGAGTATACCCATACCGCTGGCGCCATGGACCACCCGACATCAGGCAAGTCGCGCCGCAGCGGCGCCGACGAGGCGCGCGCCCGCGGCATTCAGCGCGTCGCGCTCGCGGCGATCGTCACGAACACCCTGCTCTCCATCGGCCAGATCGCCGTCGGACTGTTCGCGCACGCCTTCAGCCTCGTCGCAGATTCCGCGCACACACTCTCCGACCTGTTCACCGACCTGCTCGTTCTGCTGGCCGGGCGACGCGGCGCCGAACCGGCCGACCGCGACCACCCCTACGGCCACGGCCGCATCGAGACCGCCGTCACGCTGCTGCTGGGGCTCGTGCTCGCCGGCGTCGGCACTGGCTTCCTGTGGAGCTCGGGGCTGCGCCTGCAGCACATGGACGCAGCCCTGCCGCTGCACCCCGTGGCCCTTGGCATGGCCCTCGTGACGCTCGTCGCGAAGGAGGTCCTGTTCCGTTACACCCTCGCCGCGAGCCGGCGCCTGAAGGCCCCCGTGCTGGAGGCCAATGCCTGGCACGCCCGCTCGGACGCGGCGTCCTCGCTGGTCGTCGCCGTCGGCATCGGCGGCAGTCTCGCCGGCTTCCCCTTTCTCGAACCGCTCGCGGCCGCCGTTGTCGGCTTCCTGATCCTGCACATGGGTCTGCGCCTCGCCTTGAAGGCCGTGCGCGAACTCATCGACACCGGTCTGTCCGAACAGGACGTCGCACGCATCCGCGACACCATCCGCTCGACGCCGGGCGTCATCGGCCTGCATGACCTGCGCACCCGCCGCATGGCCGACCGCGTGCTGTGCGACGCCCACATCCAGGTCGACCCGCGCATCACCGTGTCGGAGGGGCACCAGATTTCCGACGCGGTGTACCTGCGCGTGCGCACCGCACACCCCGAAGTGCGCGAAGTACTGGTGCATGTCGATGCCGAAAACGATGCGCTGCAGCAGAGCGCGGGACTCACGCCCCTGCCCGAACGCACCGAAATCGTGCATACCCTTGAAGCCCTGTTCGACCGGCCGCTCGCGACGCCGCCGCGCGTGCTGCTCCACTACCTCGGCGACCGCATCGAGGCCGAGGTGATCGTGGGCGCGGCCGACCTCGACGAAATCCCCCGCGACGAGCTGCGCCTGCGCATCGACGCCCTGCTGGCGCAGCGTCCCCACTACCGGGCCATCACCATCCTGGGTCGAATTGCACCTTGATGGTGCACACCCAACACAGAACGCACAATTTCGGTGCGCACGCAGTCCTTCTCGCCGCGTCGCCCGAACCCGCAGCGCTTTCCGCCCCTCGTTCTGCGGCTTCGGCGGCAGCCTTGCACGCTCCGTTCGCGCGCGTCCGTGATACGCGCGCCCGCCCTTGTGGCACAATGCCCGGCAAAGTTGAACTTACGTATGGCACGGATACTGCTTTCTTCCGCTCCATCGGAAGTTTTCCGTTACCAACAACCGCTTTCGCCTCTTCTCATCAGGAGTGAATATGAACGCTCAAGAAGTCATGAAGATGATCCAGGAAAACGAAGTCCGCTTCGTTGACCTGCGTTTCACCGATACCATGGGCAAGGAGCAGCACGTCGGCCTGCCGGTGTCCGCGTTCGAAGAAGACCACTTCGAGCACGGCCACCCCTTCGACGGCTCGTCGATCGCCGGCTGGAAGGGCATCCAGGCCTCCGACATGATCCTGCTGCCCGAAGCGGGCACGGCCTACATCGACCCGTTCTTCGACGAAACCACCCTCGTCCTGACCTGCGACGTCATCGAACCGTCGGACGGCAAGGGCTACGACCGCGACCCGCGCTCGATCGCCAAGCGCGCCGAAGCCTATCTGAAGAGCACCGGCCTGGGCGACACCGCGTTCTTCGGCCCGGAACCCGAATTTTTCATCTTCGACTCCGTCGAGTGGAACATCGACATGTCGGGCGTGTACAGCAAGATCATCTCGGAAGAAGCCGCGTGGTCGACTGCCGACAAGTTTGAAGGCGGCAATACCGGCCACCGTCCGCGCGTCAAGGGCGGCTACTTCCCGGTTCCGCCGGTCGACAGCCTGAACGACGTGCGCGCCGCGATGTGCCTCGCTCTCGAGGCCGCCGGTGTGCCGGTCGAAGTACACCACCATGAAGTCGCCAACGCCGGCCAGTGCGAAATCGGCACCAAGTTCAGCACGCTGACCAAGCGCGCCGACTGGACGCAGGTCCTGAAGTACATCGTGCACAACGTCGCACACCAGTACGGCAAGACCGCGACCTTCATGCCGAAGCCGATCGTCGGCGACAACGGCTCGGGCATGCATGTGCACCAGTCGATCTGGAAGGACGGCCAGAACCTGTTCGCGGGCAACGGCTACGCCGGCCTGTCGGAACTCGCGCTGTACTACATCGGCGGCATCATCAAGCACGCCCGTGCGCTGAACGCGATCACCAACCCGGGCACCAACTCGTACAAGCGTCTCGTGCCGCACTACGAAGCTCCGACCAAGCTGGCCTACTCGGCCCGCAACCGTTCGGCCTCGATCCGCATCCCGTACGTGGCCAACCCGAAGGGTCGCCGCATTGAAGCGCGCTTCCCGGACCCCCTGGCCAACCCGTACCTCGCCTTCTCGGCCCTGATGATGGCCGGCCTGGACGGCATCCAGAACAAGATCCATCCGGGCGACCCGGCCGACAAGAACCTGTACGACCTGCCACCCGAAGAGGATGCAAAGATCCCGACCGTGTGCACCAGCCTCGACCAGGCGCTCGAGTACCTCGACAAGGATCGCGAGTTCCTGACCCGCGGCGGCGTGTTCTCGAACGACTTCATCGATGCATACATCGGCCTGAAGTCCGCCGAAGTCGACCGCATGCGCATCACCACCCACCCGGTGGAATTCGACATGTACTACAGCCTGTAATCCCCGGATTACACTGAAGTCGGAAAGGGACGGGCATTGCCCGTCCCTTTTTTATGGGGTCTAATGCCCCACGTATGCATTGCGGGAAGCCCGTCGCGGCACCGGGTGCATCACTGACTCTCCGACCGACGGACATGCGAACACTTCCGCTTCTGCTTCTAATGCTCGTGTCCCCCCTGGCCCAGTCCCAGGTCTTCAAGTGCGTGGACGCAAACGGCGCCGTCACCTATACCAACGACCGCAACCAGGGCCGCGGCTGCAAGCAGCTCAGCGAGGACCAGGCCGTGTCGTCGGTGCCCGCCCCGCCGAAGCGCTCGTCCTCGGCATCCCAGCCGACCCCGTCGAGTTTCCCGCGCGTCGCCCCGGACGCACAGCGCGCCCGCGACGACACCCGCCGGCAAGTACTGGAAAAGGAACTCGCCACCGAGGAAGCCGCCCTCGCCGCGGCCGAAAAAGCCGTCGCCGAGCAGGAAGGCCGCTACCAGGGCGCCGAGCGCCGGCTGCCCCTCGTCCAGAACCGGCTGCAACCGCTGCGCGACACGGTCGAACTGCATCAGCGCAACATCGAGGCCCTCAGGAAGGAACTCGGCAACCTGAAGTAGGGGCAACTGCGACCTGGCGTGTTTTTTGCGAGACCAAACGGGATTCCGAGAACACACTCATGCCGAACACGCCCAAACCCCCCGGTCTCGCAGGCCCCTTCGCCGGGCTCGATCTGCTCTCGTCGGCCGTTGTCGTCGTCGACGACCACCTGCTGATCCGCTACCTCAACGCCGGCGCCGAAAACCTCTTCGCCGTCAGCCACCGGCGCCTGATCGGCGCCCCGCTGTCACAGCTCCTCGGCGAACCCGCCGGCCTGGCCGCCGCGCTCGACAACGCGCTGCGCAAGAACTGGAGCTACACCGGCCAGGATCTCAAGATCGCCCGCCCCAACGCCGAACCACTGCACGTCGACTGCACCGTAAGCCCGGCCGAGGCAGCGGGTTTGCGCCTGCTCCTCGAGTTCCGCCCGATCGACGCGCAACTGCGCGTCGCACGTGAAGAACAGCTGTTGCAGCAGCAGCAGGCCAACCGCGAGCTGATCCGCAACCTCGCGCACGAGATCAAGAACCCGCTCGGCGGCATCCGCGGTTCCGCGCAGCTGCTGGAACGCGAACTCGCCGACCCGCAGCTGCGCGAATATACCGAGGTCATCATCGCCGAGGCCGACCGCCTGCAGGACCTGATGAACCGGCTGCTGACCTCGCACTGCATGATGCGGCCGGACCAACTCAACATCCACGACGTGCTGGAACGCGTACGCCGCCTGATCCTCGCCGAGTACCCCGAGATCACGATCCGCCGCGATTACGACACGAGCCTGCCCGAACTCACCGCCGACCGCGAACAGCTCATCCAGGCCATCCTCAACATCGCACGCAACGCCGCCCAGGCGATGGAGGGCCGCGGCGAAATCCGCCTGCGCACGCGCGTCGCCCGCCAGGTCACGCTCGCGAAGCGCCGCTTCAAGCTGGCACTGGAATTGCAAGTGATCGACAACGGCCCCGGCATTCCGGATGAGATCCGCGACAAGATCTTCTATCCGCTGGTATCGGGGCGCGAAGGGGGGAGCGGCCTCGGTCTCTCGCTGGCACAGAGCTTCGTCGAGCAACATCAAGGCATGATCGAAGTCGAAAGCCGCAAGGGCCGCACCTGCTTCACCATCCTGTTGCCGATCATCGACCGTGCCTGACGCCCCAAGGAGAGGCACGATCGCACCAAAAAGGTGCATTAAAGAATGAACACCGTCTGGATCGTTGATGATGACCGCTCCATCCGCTGGGTGCTCGAAAAGGCACTCGGCCGCGAGGACATCCCGCACCGCAGCTTCTCGTCCGCCAACGAGGCGCTGTCCGCGCTGGAAATCGAACCGGTGCCGCCCAAGGTACTGATTTCGGACATCCGCATGCCGGGCGAGTCCGGCCTCGGCCTGCTGAAGCGGGTGAAGACGCTGCACCCGCAACTCCCGGTCATCATCATGACCGCATACTCGGACCTGGAGAGCGCGGTGTCGGCCTTCCAGGGCGGCGCTTTCGAATACCTGCCCAAACCGTTCGACGTCGATCAGGCCGTGGCACTGGTTCAGCGCGCGATCGCGCAGAGCTCGCACCAGAAAGGTGCGTCGGAGAGCACCGCGCTCGCTCCCGAGATCCTCGGCCAGGCGCCGGCGATGCAGGAAGTCTTCCGCGCCATCGGCCGCCTTGCCCAGTCGCACGCGACCGTGCTGATCAACGGCGAGTCGGGCACCGGCAAGGAACTCGTCGCGCGCGCCCTGCACCGCCACAGCCCGCGCGCCGACGCCCCGTTCATCGCGATCAACACCGCGGCGATCCCGCGCGACCTGCTGGAGTCGGAGCTCTTCGGCCACGAGCGCGGCGCCTTCACCGGCGCCGCCGCCCAGCGGCGCGGGCGCTTCGAGCAGGCCGACGGCGGCACGCTGTTCCTCGACGAGATCGGCGACATGCCCGCCGAACTGCAGACGCGCCTGCTGCGCGTACTCTCGGACAACCATTTCTACCGCGTCGGCGGCCAGCAGCCGATCCGCGCCAACGTCCGCGTCATCGCCGCGACGCACCAGAACCTCGAAGACCGCGTCCGCCAGGGGCTGTTCCGCGAAGACCTGTTCCACCGCCTCAACGTCATCCGCCTGCGCCTGCCACCGATGCGCGAGCGCCGCGAGGACATCCCGCTGCTCGTCGGGCACTTCCTGCAGAAGAGCGCGCAGGACCTCGGCGTGGCGCCCAAGCGCGTGTCCGACGCGGCAATCAAGTATCTGCAGGCCCTGCCCTTCCCCGGCAACGTGCGCCAGCTCGAGAACCTGTGCCACTGGCTCACCGTGATGGCGCCCGGCCAGGTCGTCGAGATCGCCGACCTGCCGCCCGACATGAAGGCCCAGCCCGACCGCGAGGCGCCGATCAGTTGGGCGGACGGACTCGCGCTCGAGGCCGACCGCCTGATCGCAACCTCGCCGGGTGAAGTGTTCGACCGCCTCACGCGCGACTTCGAACGCACGCTGATCCGCCGCGCACTCGGCGCAACCGGCGGCCGCCGCATCGAAGCCGCACAGCTCCTCGGCATCGGGCGCAACACCATCACGCGCAAGATCCAGGAACTCGGCATGGACGAAGAACGCCCGGCGGCACCGCCGACCTGAGGCCGCGGCCACCCCGGCCCGGCCGCAGGACCACCCCGCGCGCCGGCCGGGATGCAGCGCACCGCTCTCGTGCATGCGCATGCAATGACGGATAATGCAGGTTTTCACGTATTGCACGGGAAGACCGGTTTGAGTGCATCCGCCTCCGACGCGCCGCTGGACGCCGCATTGATCCTCCAGCAACTCGGCGATCTCGCCGGCACTTTCGACGTGAAGGTGCTCGACGAGTGTGCCTCCACGAATAGCGTGCTCATGGACGCGACACCGGCGGACGACGGCCGCATCCACGTCGTCGTCGCCGAGCGGCAGACCGCCGGACGCGGCCGACGCGGCCGCCAGTGGCAGTCGTGGCCCGGCGGCAGCCTGACCTTCTCGACGCTGTGGCGTTTCGCGCCGGGCGCCCCGGTCCCGGCCGGACTGTCGCTCGTCGCCGGCCTCGCCGTCGTCCGTGCGCTGGAACTACTCGGCGTGCCGGGCCTGCAGCTCAAGTGGCCGAACGACGTGCTCGTGAACGGTCACAAGCTCGCCGGCATCCTCGTCGAACTGCTGCCCGGCCGCGGCCGCACCCCGGCAGCGGTGGTCGGCATCGGCATCAACCTGCACCTGCCCGCGGGCACGCGGATCCCCGACCAGCCCGCCGTGACCGACCTCGGTGAACACCTCGCCACGCTGCCCGATCGCAATCGCCTCCTCGCCGCGGTGCTCACCGAGTTGCACGCCCTGTTCGACACTTACGCCGCCGCCGGCTTCCCCGCGCTGCGCGGCGCCTGGGAGCAGCGCAACGCCTTCGCCAACCTGCCCGTGCGCATCACCGGCGACGGAAGCGAGATGACCGGCATCTGCGCCGGCGTCGACGATGACGGTGCCCTGCTCCTGCGCACCGACGCGGGCCTGACCCGCATCCTCACCGGCGAGGTCTCGCTGAGGGCGGCGCAGTGATCCTGCTGATCGACGCCGGCAACACGCGCGTCAAATGGGGCCTTTTCGGCGACGGCGCGTGGCAGGGCGAAGGTGCGCTCGAACATGCGCGCATCGGCGAACTGGGCGCACTCGCGCAAGGCTGCACCGGAATAACCCGAGTCTTCGGCTCCAACGTCGCCGGCGTCGAGGTGGCCGACGCGATCGCACGGACCCTGCACGACCATACCCCCGCGCCGCAATGGCTGCGTTCGTCGGCCGCATGCTGCGGCGTGCGCAATGCCTATGACCAGCCCGGCCAGCTCGGCACCGACCGCTGGGCCGCCCTGATCGGCGCGCGCGCCATGCATTCCGCCGCCTGTCTCGTCGTCAGCGCCGGCACGGCGACCACGATCGACATCCTCGACGCCGACGGCCTCTTCCGCGGCGGCCTGATCCTGCCCGGCGAGCACCTGATGCGCCGCTCGCTCGCCCGCGACACCGCCCAGCTGCCCCTCGCCGACGGCCGCTTCGTCGCAGCCCCGCGCAACACCGCCGACGCCATCGCCTCCGGCTGCCTCAACGCGCAGGCCGGCGCCGTCGAACGCATGTTCCGGCACATCGCGCACGACGCCGGCGCCCTGTGCCTGCTGAGCGGCGGCGGCGCCGACGCGCTCGCCGAAGCGCTGGAAATCCCGTTCCGCCGCGTCGACAACCTGGTCCTCAAGGGCCTCGCGGTCGCCGCCACACAGCCCGACACGCCGTAGGGAGGCGCGTCGCACCACCGCCGCAGACACCAAGGGAGAAGACCAGATGACCGAACCGACCCGCATCCTGCTCGACGAGAACGAGATCCCGACACACTGGTACAACGTCGTCGCCGACATGCCCAACC
>NZ_WTVS01000088.1 GCF_012911005.2 Aromatoleum toluolicum
TTGTGTATAAGAGACAGGCCGTGGCCGTCGCGCAGCAGCGGGCGCCACGGCACGGCGGCGGGGACGCAGTGGATGCGGTTGCGGTAGAAGTCGGCGCCGCCGGCTTCCGGTGCGGCGCTGCTTGCGCTCGCGGGCAGGAGCGTCGCGAGGTTGTTGCGGGCGCGGTGCGTGACGGCGGTGATCAGGAAGCGGCGCTGGTCGCTGTCGATGCCGGCATGCCGCGCGTGATCCGCGAGCTCGAAGGTGGTGCCGGGTGCCGCGCCGCGCACGGTGCCTTCGCCGAGCATCTGCCGCATGCGGGCGTCGATGGCTTCGCGCTGGCGGCGGATCATGCGTTCGCCGTCGGCCGCGGTCTGCCAGGCATAGGGACCGGGGTCGTCGGTGGCGATGGTGGCGGCGCCCGCTGCAGGGTCGATGGCGCTGTCGGCGGTCTGGGGGCGTGTCGCCAGGCTGCGGTAGTCCCAGCTCGCGGCGCGGGTGGCGGTGGTGTCGATGCGCGCGCTGGCGGTCCAGCGGTCGAGGCTGTCTTCGGCGAGCGTCGCGCCGGCCTGGGTGAAGCGGATGCGCGGCTGCGGGTTGTCGCGGAAGGCGGCGTTGTGGTCGGCGATGACGAGGGTGTGGGCGCCGAGCGCGGCGCCGCTGTCGGCCTGGTGCTCGAACCAGCAGAACAGCCCTTCCTCGGCGAGCAGGCGCCTGAGGAAGGCGAGGTCGCTTTCGCGGTACTGGGTGGTCATGCCGCGCCGCGGGTAGGCGGCGGGATCGGCGAGCTGCCAGCGCCATGCGGGGGCGAGCCGCCCCCGTGCCTGCCAGTCGCCGAGCAGTTCGTCGACGATCTCGACGACGCTCATGTCCTGGAACAGGTAGCTGTCGCGCGTCCGCTCGAGGAAGCTCAGCCACGGCGCTATCGTCAGCCGGTAGCGCGCGAAGCCGCCGTCGGCCCCGAGGCGGGCGGCATGGGTGATGTGGCCGTGGAAGGGGCGCAGTTCGGTGCGCGAGGCCGCGGTGAGCAGATCGACGCGTGCGGGCTGTCCGAGCAGGGGGGCGAGAGGCAGGTGTGCGTCCGCGCTCAGGGCGGTGAGCTCGATGCGGAAGCCGGCATGTTCGGCGAGCGGGCCGAGCGCTTCGTCGATGATGGCCGTTTCGGCGAGCAGGACGTCGGCGCCGAGCGGCGTCGTCAGCGTGAGCAGACGCGCGGTCTGACGCCATCCGGCGCCGCCGGTGATGAGGTCGGGAATGCTGTGCATGTGGGGTCCGGGACGCGCGCCGCGGCGAACGGGGGCAGCAGCGTCACTTGCGCTTGGTTGCCGGAAAAGCCCGTCAGCATATCCTAAAATCATGTCGACGGGATTCGTGTCGAGGCGCTCGCACGGGGTCGCACGGAGCGCGCGAGACGCGGTCGAAGCCGATGGTGGATGCCTGCTGCGGGCTCGCGCGCGGCAGTCGTGGGCGTGAAGGTGAGGCGCTGCGAAAAAATGTTGCGTACATTTTTCGGGCGCCTGTGCACAATGTGGGAACGTGAGACTGGGTGCGAGGAATGCGATGCGACTGCACGGGTTTCTGGCGGCGCTGCTGGGCCTTCTGGGGTCCGCTGTGTTCGCGTCCGGGGCGGGCGCGGCGGACGCGAATGCGCTGAACGTCTACAACTGGAACGACTACATCGCGCGCGACACGATCGCGGCCTTCGAGAAGACCACCGGCATCGCGGTGAAGTACGACCTGTACGACAGCAACGCGACGCTGCAGGGCAAGCTGCTGACCGGTGCCAGCGGCTATGACGTCGTCTATCCCAGCGTCGAGTACGCGGGCCGGCAGATCCAGGCGGGCATCTTCCAGCCGCTCGACAAGGCGCGCCTGCCGAATCTCGCCAACCTCGACCCGGTGATCCTGAAGGCGGTCGAGCGCGCCGACCCCGGCAACCGCTTCGTCGTGCCCTACATGTGGTACACGACCGGGGTCGCGATCAATGTCGACAAGGTGGAGAAGGCGCTGGACGGCAAGCTGCCGGACAACGCGTGGGATCTCCTTTTCGACCCGGCCGTGACCGCGCGCCTGAAGGGCTGCGGCATCGCGCTGATGGACGAGGCGAGCGACGTGATTCCGGCGGCGATGCTGTATGCCGGCGCCGACACCGCGAAGATGGATCCGGCCGACATCCGCGCCGCGGTCGACAAGATTCGGCCGGTGCGGCGCGACATCCGCGTGTTCAATACGTCTCCGATCGACCAGATGGCCAAGGGCAGCCTGTGCGTCGCGATGATGTTCTCGGGCGACGCGCTGATCGCCGCGCGGCGTGCGGCCGAGTCGCACACCGGCGCGAACGTGCGCTACCTGATCCCGAAGACGGGGGCGATGATGTCGGTGGATGTGATGGCGATCCCGCGCGACGCGCCGCACGTCGCCAACGCCCATGCGTGGATCAACGCGATGCTGGATCCCAAGGTCGTCGCGCAGATTTCCAACGAGACCTACTACCTCAGCGCCAACGCGGCGGCGCTGCCGCTGACCTCGGCGGAGATCACCGGCAATCCGGCGATCAATGTTCCCGGGGCGCTGAAGCTGCGCCTGCACGCGAAGCCGGTGCTGACGAAGGAGGTTCAGCGTGAGCTCACGCAGGCGCTGAACCGTTTCAAGACGGCGAAGTAGCGCGGCCGGGCCGGGAGACGGGCGTGGAACCGGACGGCGAAAAGGGGGCGGACTGGGGCGCGAAGACGGGGCAGGCCTACCTGCGCATCGAGGGCGCGACGAAGCGCTTCGACGACACGCTCGCGGTCGATGACGTGTCGCTGGCGATCGCCGAACGCGAGATCTTCGCGCTGCTGGGCAGCTCGGGCTGCGGCAAGTCGACGCTGCTGCGCATGCTCGCCGGGCTGGAGGTGCCGGACGCGGGGCGCATCGTGCTCGACGGCGAGGACCTCGCCGCCGTGCCCGCGCACCGCCGCCCGACGAACATGATGTTCCAGTCGTATGCGCTCTTCCCGCACATGACGGTCGAGGCCAACGTCGCGTTCGGCTTGTGGCAGGAGCGGCCGCGGCTCACGCGCGCCGAGGTCGGTGCACGCGTCGCCGAGATGCTGGAACTGGTGCAGATGCAGCGCTATGCGCGCAGGAAGCCGCACGAGCTCTCGGGCGGGCAGCAGCAGCGCGTCGCGCTCGCGCGCAGCCTCGCGAAGGAACCCAAGCTGCTGCTCCTCGACGAGCCGCTCGCGGCGCTCGACAAGAAGATCCGCCAGCGCACGCAGCTCGAACTCGTGAACCTGATCGAGCGCGTCGGCGTCACCTGCATCCTCGTCACGCACGACCAGGAAGAGGCGATGACGATGGCCGGGCGCATCGGCGTGATGAGCGAGGGGCGCCTGCTGCAGGTCGGCACGCCGGGCGAGATCTACGAGACGCCGAACTGTCGCTTCACGGCCGAGTTCATCGGCGAGACCAACCTGTTCCGCGGGCGGGTCGCGGGCGGGGCGCTCGCGTGCGGGGACTTTCCCGCGGCGATCGTGCTGCCGCCGGATGCGGCCCTGGCCGCGGGGGATGAGGTCTGGGTCTCGGTGCGCCCCGAGCGCGTGACGCTGAGCCGCGCCGGTGCCGCGTCCAGTCATGCGCCCGGCGATGCCAACTGCAACGCGGCATCGGGCGAGGTCGCCGACATCGCCTACCTCGGCAGCCATTCCGTGTATCACGTGCGCCTCGCCAACGGCCGCGTCGTGATCGCGAACGTGCCCTCCGTGCATTGGGGCGACGCGCCGTCGCCGACCTGGGGCGATGCGGTGCGGGTCGCGTGGTTCGCGCCCGACGGCGTGGTGCTGACGCGATGAAGCCGCCGCGCTTCGTCCTCGCGCGCGGACGCTTCTGGGTGGGACTGCTGCCTTGGGCGTGGATGCTACTGTTCTTCGCGCTGCCGTTTGCGCTGATCGTGAAGGTCAGCCTGTCCACGCCCGAACTGGCGATCCCGCCCTATGTGCCACCCTTCGTCATGGAACCGGGGGCCGTGCTGCCGCAGCTGCGGCCGGACCTCGCGAGCTACCGCCGCCTGCACGACGAGCTGCTCGCGCTCGGCACCTCCGGCGCGGACCTGCAATACCTCTCCGCGTGGGGCAGCTCGCTGCTGCTCGCGGCGCTGACGACGTTGCTGTGCCTGCTGATCGGCTATCCCTTCGCCTACCACATCGCGCGCTCGCGCGAGGCTGCGCGCAATACCCTGTTGATGCTGGTGATGCTGCCGTTCTGGACCTCGTTCCTGCTGCGCGTGTATGCGTGGATGGTGCTGCTCGACAGCAGCGAGCTGGGGCTGATCAACCGCCTGCTGCTCGCGGCCGGGCTCGTCGATGCGCCGCTGCAGCTCCTCTACAATTCGGGCGCGGTGCTGCTCGGCATGGTCTACAGCTACCTGCCCTTCATGGTGCTGCCGCTCTACGCCAACCTCGTGAAGCTCGACCAGCGCCTGCTCGAGGCGGCCGCGGACCTCGGCGCGCGGCCGGGGACGACCTTCCTGCGCGTGACCCTGCCGCTGTCGCGGCGCGGCATCGTTGCCGGCTCGATGCTGGTGTTCATCCCGGCGGTGGGCGAGTTCGTGATCCCGGACCTGCTGGGCGGCGGCGACGTGCTGATGATCGGCCGCAAGATCTGGGACGACTTCGGTCCCAACCAGGACTGGCCGATGGCGGCCGCGGTCGCGGTGACGATCGTGCTGGTGCTGATCGCGCCCATCGTGCTGCTGCACCGGCATGGCCGCACGGATGGTCGCAGCAGTGGCCGCAACGCGGAGGCAGGGCAGTGAGCGCGCGTTCCCGCCCCGGTGCGACGGCCTGGCTGCTGGCGGTGTACGTCTTCCTGTACGTGCCCATCCTGTGCCTGATCGTGTTCTCGTTCACGGCCGGCGAGATCACCACCCAGTTCGACGGCTTCTCGCTGCGCTGGTATGGGGAGCTCGCGCGCGACGAGGAGCTGATCGACGCGGTGCTGCTGTCGCTGCGCGTCGGCGCGCTGGCCGCGAGCGCGGCGGTCGTCGTCGGCACCGCCGCGGCCTTCGTGCTCGCGCGCTTCGGGCGCTATCCGGGCAGCGCCGCGTTCGCCGGCCTGACGACGGCGCCGATGGTGATGCCCGAGGTCGTCATCGGACTGTCGCTGGTGCTGTTGTTCACCCATCCGCTCTTCGCCTTCCTCGGCGGACGCGGTGTCGCGGCGATCTGGGCCGCGCACACGACGCTGTGCACCGCCTACGTCACCGTGCTCGTGCAGTCGCGCCTGCGCGAGATGGACCGGTCGCTGGAGGAGGCGGCGCTCGACCTCGGCTGCCCGCCGTTCAAGGTCTTCTTCGTGATCACCGTGCCGGTGATCGCGCCGGCGCTGGTGGCGGGTTGGCTGCTGGCCTTCACGCTGTCGATGGACGACTTCGTGCTCGCGGCGATGCTCTCCGACCCCGGTAGCACGACGCTGCCGGTGCTGGTGTTCGCACGCCTGCACCACGGCCTCAAGCCCGAGATCAATGCGCTGGCGACGGTCATCGTCGCGGTCGTGTCGCTGGCGGTCGTCGTCGCCAACCGCGCGCTGCTGTCGGCGCAAAGGAAACGCGCGGCGGCGCTGCGCCATGCGGCGGGAATTTCGCCGATGGATGCGCCAGCCGTTACACTTCCGAATACCCATATCCGGAGGTAACTGGATTGCGCGTTCCCGAGACTGTCACGACCGACGAGAACGACGACGAACGCGTGGTGCTGGCGGAGGCCGCGGCCGTCAGCGAGGCGGAGGCGGCCCATGAGCGCCCGGCCAGCCTGCCGGCGATGTACCGCGCGCTGTGGCAGCACGCGGAGGGCGTGCGCCACCTGATCTTCGGCGCCTTCGCCCTGCTGCTCGCCTCCCAACTCTTCAAGCTCGCCGTGCCGTGGTTCGCCGGCAACGCGATCAACGCGATCCAGAAGGGCGGGCTCGAGGCATTGTCCGACGCCGGGCGCTGGCTGATCCTCGTGTTCACGGCCATCGTCGCGACCTGGCTGCTGCACGGCCCCGGCCGCATCCTCGAACGCAACGTCGCGCTGCGCGTGCGCGAACGCCTGTCGGCGCTGCTCATCGGGCGCCTGATGCGCGCGCCGCTGGCGTGGCACGAGCGCCACCACTCCGGCGAGATCACGCACCGCGTGCAGCAGAGCACCAGTGCGCTGTACGACTTCGCGCAGAGCCAGTTCATCTACCTGCAGAACACCGTGCAGCTCATCGGCCCGATCGTCGCGCTGTGGCTGATCTCGACGCTCGTCGGTAGCGTCGCGGTGATCGGCTACGGCCTCATCGCGCTGATGATCACGCGCTTCGACCGCGTGATGATGAAGATCGCCGTCGACACCAACCGCGCCGAGCGCGCGTGGTCCGCGACCATGGTCGACGTGCTCGGCAACGTGCTGTCGGTGCTTGCGCTGCGCCGTGCCGAAGGCGTCGCGCGCCTGATCGCGACGCGGCTGGAGGCGATGGCGGGGCCGCTCAAGCGCAGCATCGTCATCAACGAGGCGAAGTGGGCCGCGGTCGACCTGCTCGCGAGCCTGCTCTGGTGCATCCTCGTTGCCGTGTATGCCGCGGAGGCGGCCGGTCTGATCGGTGTGGAGGTGGCTGGTGGGGGGGCCGCCGGCGTCGCGACCGGCATCGCGCTGGGCAAGGTCTTCATGGTGTACGAATACTCGCAGCAGGCCGGTGGCGTGATCACCGCGATCGCCTCGCACTTCCAGTCGCTGTCGCGCCAGCGCGCCGACTTCGCCTCGGCGCAGCCGGTGTTCGTGGCGCGCGAGTCCGCCGAACCCGCGCGCTGCACCACCGACGGCGAACCCTGGCACCGCATGACCGTCGCCGACCTGCGCTTCGCCCATGCGGGCGCCGACCGCGCCGGTGCGACGATCGACATCCCGCATCTGGAACTCGAACGCGGCCGCCGCTACGCGCTGGTCGGCCCCAGCGGCGCGGGCAAGAGCACGTTGCTGCGCCTGCTCGCCGGGCTCGACACCCCGGCCGAAGCGGTCGTGAGCTTCGACGCGATCCCCGCACCCGAGACGGCGTCCATCCTGCGCGGCATTGCGACGCTGATCCCGCAGCAGGCCGAGATGTTCGACGGCACCGTCGCCGAGAACCTGCTGCTGGGCGGCACCGCCCACCCCGAGGCCATCACCGCCGCGCTGCGCGCGACCTGCGCGGACGCCTTCGTCGAGGGCCTGCACGGCGGCCTCGCCGCGCGTGTCGTCGAAGGCGGCGCGAACTGGTCGGGCGGCCAGCGCCAGCGCCTCGCGCTCGCGCGCGGCGTGCTCGCGGCCGACGGCAGCTCGCTTGTGCTGCTCGACGAACCGAGCAGCGCGCTCGACCCGGAAACCGAGGCGCGCGTGTATCAGGGCCTGTTCGAGCACTTCGCCGATGCGGTCGTCGTGTCCTCGGTGCACCGCCTGCACCTGCTCGACCGCTTCGACCGGGTGATCCTCATGCAGGACGGGCGCATCGAGGCGATGGGCACGGCGTGGGAACTCGCGCAGGCCTCGCCGCTCTTCCGCGAGATGCTCGCAGTGCAGGGGCGGCCCGAGAGGCGCAAGCAGCCGGAAGCGCCGCACCCTTAACCCGGCTGCGATGGCGCTGCATTACGCCCGGGCGTTCTCATGAACTCGATCAACTGATCGAGCGCTTTGCCCCAGCCGTCCTCGAAACCCATCGCCGCATGCCGCTGGCAGTCCTCCGGCGTGCCGTGCACGACGCGGGCGCCGTAGAGCGTGCCGCCGTCCTGCGGTGTCATCGTGACGATGCCGGTGAAGAAAAAGAAGTCCGCCATCGCGCCGGCCGGCACGGGCCGGAAGCCCGGCGCCAGCGCGTTCGTCCAGACGAGGCGGCGGTTCGGGACCACCTCCAGATAGCAACCGCTGTTGGGAAACTCCTGCCCTTCGGGCGAGCGCATCACGGTGTGGAATTCGCCGCCGGGGCGCAGCTCGATGCGGCACGCGATGGTCGTCCACGGACGCGGACAGAACCATGGCATCAACAGCTCGGGCTGCGTCCATGCAGCCCAGATTGCTTCCGCCGGCAGATCGACGAAGCGCTCGAAGGACAGGTCGCGGGAAGGATCGTGGTCGGGGGTGTTCATTGCGTGGCCTCCATGCAGGGGATCACGTCGTTGCGGCGTGTTCCGATTGACGCATGAAGGCGTGCGAGGGTTCCGCGCCGTGTCGGGCTGACGCTGTTCGAAGCGGGAATGGAGGGATGTTTCGGCAGGAACCGGCCAGAGCGGCCGTAGGGCTCAGATCACCAATACCGGATAACCGAAGCATCAAGAATTAACGGCGGGCTTGACGGCCTGGGCCTGGCTCCCGGTCCTTTGCCAGTCCTGAGCGTTGACGCTGGTCATTCGCCGCCCTAGGCTCCTCCGATCTCTCCCGCAGGAGCGCGCTGCGATGACGTACTTTGCCGGATTCATTCTGCTGGCGGGCGCGATGCTACTCGGTGTACCTGGCACCACCTTTGCCGACGCCGCGGACAGTTATGCAGTACCGCGCGCGCGGCTGGTGCGCGAGATCGCCGCGATGGCGGCTCAGGACCAGGCCGAAACCGGTAAGTCCATCTCGCCCCGTGTCATGGAGGCGCTGGCCCGGGTGCCGCGCCACAAGTTCGTGCCGGTGGAACACGAACAGCGTGCCTACGAGAACCGGCCCCTGCCCATCGGCTACGGACAGACCATTTCCCAACCCTATGTGGTGGCGCTGATGACCGATCTGCTGCAGGTGAAGGCCGGCGACAGGGTCCTGGAGATCGGCACCGGCTCGGGCTATCAGGCCGCCATGCTGGCCGAGCTGACCGATGCGGTGTTCACGATCGAGATCATCGAGCCCCTGGCCCGGCGCGCCGAAGCCACGCTGAAGAACCAGGGCTACGGCAAGGTCCAGGTCAAGGCAGCCGACGGCTACTACGGCTGGCCCGAGCATGCCCCCTTCGATGCCATCGTTGTCACGGCGGCGGCAAGCCACGTTCCGCCGCCCCTGATTCAACAGCTCAAGCCGGGCGGCCGGATGGTCATCCCGCTCGGCAGTGCCTTCATGACGCAACAGTTGATGCTGGTGGAGAAGGACGGGCGGGGCCGCGTACTGACACGCGAAATCCTGCCGGTGGTCTTCGTGCCGCTCACCGGCAAGCATTGAAGCGCATGCCGGCGCCGCTCGTCTCCGTCGGGCTGATCTCGGCGGCGGTACTCGGCTACCAGCTCCTGCTGATGCGGCTCTTCTCCATCGTGTACTGGCATCACTTCGCCTACATGATGATCAGCCTGGCGCTGCTGGGCTACGGGGTCTCCGGCACCGTCGTCGCCTTGTGGCGCGAACGCATGTCGCGGCATTTCCCCGTCGCTTTCGTCATCAATGCCGCGCTGTTCGGCCTGGCGGCGGTTGCGGCCTTCCAGGTGGCGCAGCGCGTGCCCTTCAATGCCCTGGAGATCCTCTGGGACGCTCGCCAGCCCCTCTTCCTGCTGCTGCTCTACGCGCTGCTATTCGTGCCCTTCTTCTTTGCCGGCAACTGCATCTGCCTCAGTTTCGTCTGCTGCAAAGCGGCCACCCATCGCCTCTATGGCGCCGACCTGCTCGGCGCGGCGGGAGGTTGCCTGCTGGTGATGGCGCTGCTCTTCCTGTTGCCGCCGCTTTCCGCCTTGCGGGTCATCGCTGCACTGGGGCTGCTCGCCGCCGCCGCGGGGGCTTGGCAACTGCGGCTCGGGCCGCGGCTCGCCGCGGTCCTTCTGGCCTTGGCGCTGGTGCTGCCCTTCGCGCTGCCGGCACCGGTCGGCACCCCCGTCCCGAACGAATACAAGAGCCTCTCGCGGACGCTGCACATCGGTGGCGCGCGCGTGCTCGAGGAGCGCTCCAGCCCGCTGGGGCTCCTGACGGTGGTGGAAAGCCCGCGCGTACCCTTCCGCCATGCGCCGGGACTCAGCCTCAACGCGCAGGGGGAGCCGCCCGCTCAATTGGGGGTCTTCACGGACGGGGAGGGCTTCGCCGCACTTACCCGCTTCGACGGTGATTTCGGCAAGCTCGCCTACCTCGACATGATGACTTCCGCCTTGCCCTATCACCTGCTGGAAGCGCCCCATGTGCTGGTGCTCGGGGCGGGCAGTGGCGCAGACGTCCTCCAGGCGCTCAGCCACGAGGCGCGGCGCGTCGAGGCGGTCGAGCTCAACGCCCAGATGGTCGACCTCGTCCGCAACCGGCATGCCGGCTTTGCCGGTGATGTGTACCGGCGCCCGGACGTGCAGGTCCATGTTGCGGAGGCGCGTGGCTTCGTCGCCGCGAGCCAGGAGCGCTACGACCTGATCCAGGTGGCGCTGCTCGATGCCTTCGGCGCCTCCTCCGCCGGACTCTACGGCCTCAGCGAAAGCTATCTCTACACGGTGGAGGCGCTGCAAGGCTATCTGCGCCACTTGCGCCCCGGCGGGCTCCTCTCCATCACGCGGTGGGTCAGCCTGCCACCGCGCGACGCCCTCAAGTTGTTCGGCACCGCGGTGGTCGCACTGGAGCGCGAAGGGGTGGCGCAACCTGGCAATCGCTTGGCCCTGGTGCGGGGCTGGCAGACCGTCACGCTACTCGTCCGGAACGGTGAATTCGGCGCGGAGGACGTCGCAAGGATCCGAGCCTTCAGCGACGCGCGCTCCTTCGATACCGAGTGGGCACCCGGCATTGCCGCCTGGGAGACCAATCGCTTCAACCGGCTCGACCAGCCCTGGTTCCACGAGGGCGCCACCGCACTGCTGGGCGAGGACCGCGCGCAATTCATCGAGCGCTACAAGTTCAACATCGCCCCGGCCACCGACGACCGCCCCTACTTCTTCAACTTCTTCCGCTGGCGGACCTTGCCTGAAATCCTCGCGCTCAAGGGCCGCGGCGGCCTGCCGCTGCTGGAACTGGGCTACCCGGTGCTGGTGGCCACACTGGGGCAGGCGCTGCTCGCCAGCACGCTGCTGATCCTGCTGCCCCTGAGGCTGGGGCGGACGCAGCCCCCGGCCGTGCCGCGGATCCGGGTGTTCGCCTACTTCGCCGCGCTGGGTTTCGGCTTCATGTTCATCGAGATCGCCTTCATCCAGAAATTCTCGCTGCTGCTGCCCCATCCGCTGTATGCCGTGGCCGTGGTGCTCTGCGCGTTCCTGCTCTTCGCCGGCTTGGGCAGCCGCTATTCCGAAAGGCTGCAAGGCGGGGTGTGGCGGCCGGTGCTGGCCATACTTCTGCTCGCGGCGTCCTACCTGCTGCTGCTACCTTGGTTGCTGCGGTCCGCGGTCGCCCTGCCCGACGCCTTGAAGATCCCGCTGGCCGTTGCCTTGATCGCACCGCTGGCCTTCTGCATGGGCATGCCCTTCCCGCGCGGCCTGGCAGCGCTGGCTTCGCACAGCCCGTCCACCGTGCCCTGGGCCTATGGCATCAACGCCTGCACGTCGGTGATCGGCGCCGTGCTGGCGACGCTGCTCGCCATCCACCTGGGCTTCAGCGGCGTCATCGTGTTGGCCGCGGCCCTCTATGGGCTCGCAGCAATGGCGTTCCCCAACCACGGGGCGGGAGGCGTTTCGACGATCGCTGGAAGCGGGAAGAGCGATAATCGATCCGACCGCAATGGCTCTGGCCAGGCCTGAAATGGGGCGGGCGGGTCACGGCCATCAGCTGTCACTCGCCGATTCCACAGAGCCGTCATTCGAGCGACTGGTCCGCTCTGGAATCTGCCAGACGTCTTACGCGAGCAACTCGATCCAGCCGGTACGCTATCGAGTGGCGAGCGGCAACGCAACGCTCAAACAAGTGAGAATTGGGCGCGAGAAATCGAACGCTATGCAGCGCGTACCAATCGAACCGACACCCAGATCAGTCATCCACCACGACGGTATGCGGCACCCTTCCGACCGGCACCGAACGCAGCACTTTGCGGCTCGCAGTGTCGACGATTGACACGTCGTCCGACAGGCCGTTCGCTACGAACAGCAGGCTGCCGTCCCGGTTCAGCGTCGCGCCCCACGCGCGATTGCCCACGAGCACGTAGTCGGTGACCTGGCGGCTCGCGACATCGACGATCGCGATGTGATTGGCGCGGCCGAGCGTCACATATGCGGTCTTGCCGTCGCGGCTCATCGTGATGCCGACGGGGGTGACGTCGTCGGGCCGGAAGCCCTTCGGCTTGAACTCGACCTTCGCCTTGAGCGTGTTCTTCGCGCCGTCGAGCACGGTGACCGCGCCGCCGAGCTCGTTCGTGACCCACACCTCGCCGCCGTCCGGCGTGATCGCGAAGCGGCGCGGCCGGTTGCCGACGACGACGTTCGCGAGGATGCCGTTCGTCGCCGGGTCGATCACGTGCACCATGTTCGCGACTTCGGAGGTCACATAGAGCCGCTTGCCGTCCGGGCTGAGCTTCACGCCCTCGGGCTCCTCGCCGACCTCGATCTTTCCGATCTTCTTGCGCGACCCGACGTCGATGACTGTGACCTGCGCGTCCTCCTCGTTGGAGACGTACATCCGCTTGCCGTCGGGCGACAGGTCGAACATCTCGGGATCCTCGCCGACCGGAATGCTGTGGGTGACCTTGAGCTGCGCGATGTCGATGACATCGACCCGGTTCGAGTTGCTCGCGATCACGAACAGCGCGCTGCCGTCCGGCGACAGGCGCATGTCGCGCGGGCGCTTGCCGGTCGCAACCGTCTTGATGACCTGATGCGTCTTGCCGTCGAGCACGGCGACCGCATTGTCGTTCTCGCTGCTGACGAAGATGAGGCCGGTGTTCTTTGCGTGGGCGGGCACCGCGAGCGCGGCGGCAAGCAGCGCACCGACGAGCGATGCAGGAAGTCGGGGGAAAATCACTAGCGTCTCCTCATTCGTTGATACTTCGTGGCACTGCTGAGCGCCCGGGCCGCTGCCGGCACCTTCAGAAGGGTTTCAGCGAGCGTCGTGCCGCTCGTCGATGGCGGCAGCACCGAAAGATCGCTCATTTGTCGGGGCGGTCAGGGCGAGGGGGACAGGCGTGATCAAAGCCCCTTCCACGCGTAGCGTAAGCCGATCCACGCACTGCGCGGCGTGCCGGGGGCGATGAACTGCTCGCGGCGCCATCCTTCTGGATCCGCTTCAAAGGTGTTGCCAGTACCGACGAATGGGTTTTCGGCCAGCGCGCCGGCCGTCGCATAGCGGCGGTCGAAGACATTGTCGACGCGCGCGAACAGCGTCCAGTCGCGCGCGAGCTTGTAGTCCGCGTTCAGGTTGACGATCGCGTAACCGCCGAGCTTGCCGCGGCCGCCCAAATCTTCGTCCGGCTCGTGGCGGTTGTTCTCGTTGCCCCGCACATACTGGCTAGAGTACGCGAGCAGGTCGGCGCCGATGCGTAGCGCGTCCGCGGCACGCCAGCCGAGGCCCAGCTTCAGGCTGTGCGTCGGCAGCCCGGGCAGGCGATCGCCGCGCTCGACGCGGATCTCGTCGTCGGGACAGCCGCCTTCGCCTTCGGTGCTGTTGTTCTCGGCGAGCATGCAGGCGGAGGACTGGAACGTCGCGTTGAGGTAGCTGTAGTTCACGCGCCAGTCGAGGACACCGGTCTCCCCGGAAAGGCCCAGTTCGACGCCTTCGCGGCGCGTGCGGCCGAAGTTGGTGAAGTAGCCGAGGCTGCCACCGGTGCCGACGAAGAGGATGTCGTCGCGGTTGGTGCTGCGGAAGGCGGTTGCATTCCACAGCATGTTGCCGGCGATTCTGCCGCGCACACCCAGCTCGAAAGTCCGCGTGACGACCTGGTCGAGGAAGGGGTCGGCGGCCATCGCATTGGGCAGGCTGCAGGCATTCTCGGGATCGGCGCACCCCAGCTCGATCGGCGTCGGCGCGCGGCTGCCTTGGGAGAAGCCGCCGTACACGGTAAGGGTCGGTGCGGCTTGCCAAGTGAGGCCCAGCGCGGGGTTGAGCTTGCGGTAGGTGAAGTCGCCGTTGAGGGCGTCACCCATGCGGTCGCGGTTTATCACCCGGGTGCGATTGAAGCGCAGCGAGCCGGTCAGATGCACGGTGGAGGCCAGCGCGACGGTGTCGGTGGCATAGACGCTGGTGGTTCGGGTACGGCCGAGTAGGCTGTTCACCTGCTCCTCGTCTTCGTCGGCCTCGATGCCACGATTGCCGGTGAGTTCGCCACCCTGCTCGCTCTGACGGAAGCTGGCACGGCTGCGGTTGTGGGACACCCCGACGGCAAACTGGTGGGCACCGGCGATACGGCTCCACTGCAGGGCCAGGCCCGCGGCGTTCTGGTCGGTACGGGTGCGGTTGAGCACACCGTTTTCCGGCCCCTCCCCGGCGGGAAAGCCGGCATCGGCCCATTCCTCGAACTCGTCCTCGTACTCGTCGTTGCCGTCGCCGTTGAGCGTGCGCGTGCGGGTGCGCCGGACATAGACGGTGCCGGAGATCTGGTCGTTGTCGCTCAGCCACTGACTGCCGGAGAGCGCCAGCAGGGTGCTGCGGTTCTTCGTCTGGTCGGGATGGGTGAAGATCGCTTCGCGCCGTTGGCGTTCCATGCTTTCGGGCACCAGGCCGTTGCCGATGAGATCGGTGTTGGCGTGGGCCAGCGTGAGGGCGAGATCGGTCGTCGCAGTGCTCCAGGCGAGCTTGCCGAACAGCTGGCCGACCTCCGAGGGAGAACGGTCGCGCCAGCCGTCCTCCTTCATCCCCTCGGCAGCGACAAACCAGGAGAGTTCGTCGCGCTTGCCGCCGTGTTCGACGGAGCCGCCGCGGCGACCAAAGGAGCCGCCGTACAGCTCGATCTCCCCGCCCGGGTGGGTGTCGCCGCGCTTGGTCTGGATCGCCAGCGCGCCGCCCAGGGTGTTCAGACCGTAGAGCGGATTGGAGCCCGGCACCAAGGCCAGCGTGGCGATCGCCGCCTGGGGGATCAGGTCCCAGTTCACGACGTCGCCGAAGGGCTCATTCACGCGCACGCCGTCGAGGAACACGGAGAGGCCCTGCGGCGTGCCGAGCAGGGGCGAGGCGGAGAAGCCGCGGTAATTCACGTCGGCCTGGTAGGGGTTGCCCTGGATCTCGTTGACATTGACGCTGGGCAGGCTGCGCTGCAGGTCTTCGGCGAGCGATTGGCCGCCCGCCTCGCGCAGACGCTGGCTGCTTAGGGTCTGGACGTTGGCGGGGACCTGGTCCTTGGGTAGGCCGATACCGGGCAGCGGCGTGGTCCCGACGACCTCCACCGGCGCGAGTTCGACGGTCTCGGCGGCGACAGCCGTCGCGGCGGGCCCCACAGAGGCGATGAAGAGGGCCAGCGCTTTGCGGATTGGTGCCCGGCTATCGTGCTGCATGATGCTCCTTGTGGTGCTCTGGTATGGGTCAGGTGGTCGTTCTCGCGGCCTTCGATTCGCTTGCAATTGGCCTGTGCCGAAATCCCGCCGGATACATTGCACGGAGCAGAGTACGTACGCCCCGCGTCGTCTTCCATAGGAAAAATTCCCGACTTTTATCCGGTGCGCGAACCGCCCGGCTGATGTGATACTGCCCACATGGAACTGACCTACGTACTGTTGCGCCGCGCGGCGGCGATTTCGCTCGCCTGTCTGCTCTGCGTCCTGCTCCTCGCGGCGTGGCGGGCTCAATCCGATGTCCGCCGCGAAGGCCAGGGCGCCGGGCAGCTCGCGCTCTTGAGCAGCCAGCTCGCTGCTTTGCAGAACGCGCCGGACAATGCGCTCGGGGAGCGGATCGAGGCTTTGCGCGAAGCGGGCCGCTTGGGCCGCTTGCGTCACCTCCAGTTCCGGCTCGAGGATGGGAGAAGCGGTGAAGTGCTGGCGCAATCCGTGGCAGAGGAACTGTCCCCGCCGGCAATGCGACCCTTCCTGTGGCTGCTGGGACTCTTTGCGCGCCCGCACGCGGCGGAGGAATCGGCCTGGCTGCTGGAGCGTGCCGATGGCCGCACGTTTCGCATCACCCTGACCACGCATCCGTTCAGCGAGCAACGAGAGGCGTTCGACGAAATCCTCGGCGTCACCGGGGTCCTGCTGCTCTATAGCCTCAGCCTGCTGGCTGCCCTGTACTGGGCGGTGCGGCACGCCTTTGCGCCATTGCGCCAGATCCTCGACACCATTGCCGCCTTCGAGCGCCAGGACTATGGGGCACGCTTGCCCGCCCTGCGCATCCGCGAACTCGATGTGATCGCGCGTGCCCTCAACCACTTGGCGGCGGCGCTGGGGCAGACGCAGGAGGAGCGACGCCTGCTCAGCCTCAAGGTGCTGACCCTGCAGGAAGACGAGCGCGCCCACATCGCCCGCGAGTTGCACGACGAATTCGGCCAATCGCTCACCGCGATGCGCGCGGATGCGACCTATCTGCTGCGGCGGACCGAGCAGAAGCCGGAGCTGCACACCGTGGCGGCAGAGTTGGAGCAGCAATGCGCCCGCGTCCAGCAGGACATACGCAATCTGCTTGGCTGGCTCGGCAACCCGTGCGACGAAGGGAGCCGCGCATCGATTCCAATCTGCGACCTGATCGAAACCCTGGTCCAGAGCTGGCGCCAGCGCCCTGGACAAACCATCCACTACCAGCTGGCCGTGGACCTTGACGGCAGCGATATCCCCCAAGGTCTGGCGTTGAACCTGTACCGCATGACCCAGGAGGCGCTCACCAACGTCGCCCGCCACGCCGGCGCGAAAACGGTGGCAGTGGCCCTCGCCGCTCGCCCCGGGGAGGGTGTGCAGTGGTCGGTGTGCGACGACGGCATCGGCATTGCCTCCTACTCCGAGGCCCTGCAGCAGGGCAATGGCCTGGCCGGCATCCGTGAGCGGGTCTGGGCCCACGGAGGCGAACTGGAAATGCTCGATCGCGGCCCGGCGGGCGGGCCGCGGGGGCTGTGCCTTCAGGCACGCTTTCCCTGGCCGGAAGCGGCACGCGAGCCAGCCGACCGCGCATCGGCAATGACGTACGCGAGGACAGTCGAATGACCGGCTTGCGCGTGGCAATCGCCGACGATCACGCCGTGGTGCGCACCGGATATCGACGGCTGTTGGAACTGGAGCCGAATGTCAGCGTGGTGGCCGAATTCGCCGACTGCGAAACGGCATACACCTGGCTGAGCGCCAATCATGCCGACATTCTCATTCTCGATCTTTCCATGCCCGGGCGCGGCGGTCTCGAAACACTGCGGCGGCTCAAAGCCCGAGTGCCGACACTGAAGGTTCTCGTCTTCAGCATGCATGGCGCGCCGGCGATGGTCAGTCAAGCCATGCAGGCGGGTGCCGACGGCTATCTGACCAAGAGCAGCGCCCCGGAAGCGCTGATCGCAGCGGTGCTCGACCTCGGCGCAGGCGGGCAGCCGTTGTCGGAGGAAGCCGTGCGCGCCCTGGGCGAAGCCGGGAACGACAGCCAGGCGCCCCATCAGGTGCTGTCGCTGCGGGAATTCCAAGTCTTCACGATGCTCGCGCAGGGACTCGCGGTCGACGAGATTGCCGCGCGGCTTTGCGTCAGCGCCAAGACCGTCGCCAACTACCAGACAGCCATCCGGCAGAAGACCGGGCTGAGCAATGCGCTGGAGATGTTTCGCTACGCGCGGACCCACGCACTGCTCGAGTGAACCGAAAGGCCGCTGCCTTCGGCCCACTACTCAGTGCTCCAGCGTGCTTCAGGTCTGCTCCTCCTTCATAGGGTCACGGGACTGTGGCCAACCGACCCACCGACGAGAGCACGTCGGACAATCTCCCACCACGGCGCGTGACCCAGAACGCCAATAGCAACGGCGCAGGACGTGAAAGGTGCGTTCTCGCATCGTCAATTCGGTCGAGTACGTACGGCCGAGGTCGACGCTGGCCAGGCGTGTGGCGACTGTCCGCTGTTCGAGTTGTGTGTGTCAAGTTGTGCAAATTGGGTGAGCACGGCATGGTTGATTCATTTCGCTTTCAGCGCTGCGCAGGGCGTAGCCCAAAGCGGCGCTGAAAGCGGTGGCGGCCTCATGCGGCCAGCCGC
>NZ_WTVS01000089.1 GCF_012911005.2 Aromatoleum toluolicum
GCGTGGGGGTCGGCTGCGGGGCGTGCGGTGCGAAGGTGTCCTGCCAGGCTGCGTACAGCGCGCCGGCCAGGACCGGGACGAGCACCAGGACTCCCAGCGCGAACGGCAGCATGGCGAACCAGGTCAGCAGGTAGATCACGAAGCCGAGGACGATGAAGCTGCCGAGATTGGAGATGCACGCGCGCAGCGAGAGTTTCATCGCATCGAGCGGCGAGACGTTCTGCAGCACGACCAGCGGCGGGGCGAACCACAGCGCCATCAACAGCAGGATCAGCAGGACGGGCCACAGCGCGGCTGACAGCAGGGCGACGCCACTGGCGAGGCCGATGCTGCCGAGCAGGCCGACGAGCATTCCGGTCACCGCGGCGCTGCTGCCGACGAGCACCGCGACCAGCGCGGCGGCGAGTCCGCCGAGCACATAGAAGAAGCCGACCATCAGAAGGTTGCCCGAATGCCGGCGTGCGCCTTCGAAGAGATGGCCGACACGCAGCGGCTCGCCCTGGTGCTGCGCGTGCACGCCGGTGACCATGCCGGCGACGAGCATCGGGAACACCAGCTGGAGGACCAGCGGGGCGAGCAGCGGGCCGAAGGTCGGAATGAAGCCCACCGCGGCAGCAAGCGCGAACAGCACGGCGATCAGCACCAGCGTCTGCAGGATCCAGGTGCCGGGGTTGGCGATGAAGGTCTTCCAGCCCGCGGCGATCCATCTGAGCGTGTCCGCTGGGGTGACGTGGCCCGGCGGCGGAAGGGGGTGCCGGCGGTGCGATGCGGCGTGATCGGTCGTGTGCGGATCGTTCATCGTTCAGAGCGGCAGCGGTGGGGTTGCGGCGATGCGCAGGCGCAGGATGTCGCGATATTCGGCGGGCGGCTTCACGAGCACCATCTCGCCCGGCTTGGGCAGGTGGAAATCCTCGGCGCGCGACAGCCAGAAACGCAGCGCCGCGGCGCGCAGCAGCGCCGGCCAGTTCGCGCGTTCGGCGTCCGTGAACGGGCGCTCGGCGTGGTAGGCGGCGAGCAGGGCGGCCGTGCGCTGCGGGTCGAGTTCGCCGCCTGCGGTCGTGCACCAGTCGTTCACCGTCACGGCGACGTCGAAGAGCAGTGCGTCGTGGCCGGCGAAGTAGAAATCGATCACGCCGCCGATGTAGTCGCCGTCCCACAGCACGTTGTCGCGGAAGAGGTCGGCGTGGATCACGCCCTGCGGCAGGCTGGCGTAGTCCACCGCGGCCTGGAAGGCGAGTTCCGCATCGAGCAGGGCCTGCTCGTCCGCGGCCAGGAAGGGGCGCACGCGCGCGGCGGCGGCCGTGCGCCACGCCGCGCCGCGCGGATTGTCCTGGCGCCGGCCGTAGGACAGCCCGGCCAGATGCAGGCCCGCGAGCATCGCGCCAACGCGCTCGCAGTGCTGCGCCGTGGGGGCCATCTCGGATTTGCCCGACAGGCGCATCACCAGCGCGGCGGGGCGCTCCGACAGCGTGCCGAGGTATTCGTTGTCGCGGTCGGCGATCGGCCCCGGTACCGGCAGGCCGTGCCGCGCGAGGTGGGCCATGAGGTGCAGGAAATAAGGCAGTTCGGCGCGCGGGATCGCCTCGAACAGCGTCAGCACGTAGCGGCCGAGTGTGGTCGTGACGAAGAAGTTGCTGTTCTGCACGCCTGCCGAGATGCCCTGCAGGTCGACGAGGCGGCCAATGGCATAGCGGCCGAGCCAGCTCGACAGCGTCTCGGGGGCGACAGCGGTGAAAACGGACATGGCAGGGGAAGAGGGTGAGTCAGTGGCCCGCGGGCCGGGGTTGCATTACCAGGACTTGATCACCCACATCGGAACGGCGAGCGTCGGCAATACGTCCTGCCGCGTCATCACGCCGTTGCCTTCGGTGTCGATCAGGTAGTAGGGGACGCCGTGCGGTGGCGTGACCTTGAGCATGTAGAGCTTGCCGCGGATGCGGTACTCCTGAACCGTGTCCTCGCCACGCTTGACGATGCGGACTTCGGGATCCATCGACGGGTCGCTCGCCGGCATCGGCGGCGGTTCGGGAATCGGTTCGAGTTTCGGAGGCTGCTGGGCTGCAACCGGGGTTGCGAGGGCCATCAGCAGCACGATCAGGTTGCGACGCATGGTGCTCTCCTTGGATGGCGCGGATTCTAGCAGGGACCCGCGTTGTGCGTCCGTCATTACAGGTTGAGCAGCAGTTCGTGTTCCTCGGGCAGCGGCAGGAAGCCACGGTTTTCGTAGTGCTTGAAGATCGCCTCGACGACCTCTTCGGGCGTGTCGATGACCTGGATCAGATCGAGGTCCTCGGGGTTGATCATGCGTTCGGCGACCAGGCGCTCGCGGAACCAGTCGATCATGCCTTTCCAGAACGGACCGTGCACCAGGATGATCGGGATCTTGCGGCTCTTGCCGGTCTGGATCAGCGTCAGCGCTTCCATCAGCTCGTCCAGCGTGCCGAAGCCGCCCGGCATCACGACGTAGGCCGAGGCGAAGCGCACGAACATGAACTTGCGCGCGAAGAAGTGCTGGAAGGTCTGCGAGATGTCCTGATAGGGGTTGGAGCTCTGTTCCATCGGCAGCTGGATGTTGAGCCCGATCGACGGGCTTTTGCCGAAGTAGGCGCCCTTGTTCGCCGCTTCCATGATGCCGGGACCGCCGCCGGAGATCACCGCGAAGCCGGCGTCGGACAGCAGCCGGCTGATCTTCTCGGAGAGGATGTAGTACATGTGGTCGGGCGGGATGCGCGCGCTGCCGAAGATCGACACCGCGGGGCGGACCGAGTTGAGCCGTTCGGTCGCCTCGACGAACTCTGCCATAATTCCGAAGATCCGCCACGACTCGCGGGCGTTGAAGCGCTGCGTCGTGCTGCTCGGCGCGCTGGGAGGGACTTTCTCTTTCGCGGTCATGTTGTTCTCGTCTTGTCGTTCTGCCGGTCCGTGTGCCGGCTTCATCTGATTCCGGACTTCGCCCGGATCCCGCAAGGAAGTTTGTCCGATGCCCGTCCTGTTGCTCGTCGATGGTTCCAGCTATCTGTATCGCGCTTTTCACGCGCTGCCGGATCTGCGCAACTCGAAGGGCGAGCCGACAGGCGCGATTCGGGGTGTGTTGTCGATGCTACGTCGGCTCGAAAGCGACTACAAGGCCGAATTCCGCGCCTGTGTGTTCGACGCCAAGGGCAAGACCTTCCGCGACGACTGGTATCCGGAGTACAAGGCGCACCGCCCGCCCATGCCCGACGACCTGCGCGCGCAGATCGAGCCGCTGCACGAGGCCGTGCAGGCCGAAGGCTGGCCGCTCCTGGCGGTCGAGGGCGTCGAGGCCGACGACGTGATCGGCACGCTGACGCGCCAGGCGCTCGAGCGTGGCTGGGAGGTGGTGATCTCGACCGGCGACAAGGACCTGACCCAGCTCGTGCGCCCCGGCGTGAAGTGGGTGAACACGATGAGCGAGGAGGTGCTCGACGAGGCGGGGGTGGAGGAGAAATTCGGCGTTCCGCCCGAGCGCATCATCGATTACCTCGCGCTGGTCGGCGACACCGTCGACAACGTGCCGGGCGTCGAGAAGTGCGGTCCGAAGACCGCGGTGAAGTGGCTCACGGAGTACGGCACGCTCGACAACCTCGTCGCCAATGCCGACAAGGTCGGCGGCAAGGTCGGCGAGAATCTGAGGAAGCACCTCGACTTCCTGCCCCTGGGGAAGAAGCTCGTGACGGTGGCTACCGACGTCGCGCTGCCGGTCGCGCTCGACGATCTGCCGGCGCGCGAGGACGACAAAGCCGCGCTGCGCGCACTGTACGAGCGCTTCGAATTCCGCGGCTGGCTGAAGGATCTGGACGGGCAGGGCGGCATGGCGACGACTCCCGCGGGCGCCGAAGCCGACGACCCGCCCGTCGCGCCGGGGGCGCATCGCGGCGGCTACACGGCGATCCTCGACTGGGCGGCGTTCGACGCCTGGCTCGCGCAGCTGGAGGCTGCCGCGCTCGTCGCCTTCGACACGGAAACCACCAGCCTGGATCCGATGGCGGCCCGCCTCGTCGGCATGTCCTTCGCGGTCGTCGCGGGCGAGGCGGCCTATCTGCCACTCGCGCACCGCGGGCCGGATGTCCCGGCGCAGCTGCCGCTCGACGAGGTGCTCGCACGCCTGCGGCCGTGGTTCGAATCTGCCCGGCATGCCAAGGTCGGCCAGAATCTCAAGTACGACGCGCACGTGCTGGCGAACCACGGCATCCGGCTGGCCGGCATCGCGCACGACACGCTGCTGCAGTCCTACGTGCTCGAGAGCGACAAGTCGCACGACATGGATTCGCTGGCGAAGCGCCACCTCGGCCTGACGACGATTCCCTATACCGACGTGTGCGGCAAGGGGGCGAAGCAGATCGGCTTCGACGAGGTCGCGCTCGAGCGTGCGACCGAATACGCCGCCGAGGACGCCGACATCACGCTGCGCCTGCATCAGGCACTTTGGCCGCAACTGGAGGCCGTGCCGGCGCTCGCGGCCTTGTACCGCGACATCGAACTGCCGGCGATGCAGGTGCTGCTGGAGATGGAGCGCACCGGCGTGCTGATCGATCCGTTTCTCCTCGCGCAACAGGGCGAGGAACTGGGGCGCCGCCTGATGGAGCTGGAGCGCGAAGCGCACAACCTGGCCGGCCAGCCCTTCAATCTCGGGTCCCCGAAGCAGCTGGGCGAGATCCTGTTCGGCAAGCTGGGCCTGCCGGTGGTGAAGAAGACCGCCACCGGCCAGCCCTCGACCGACGAGGAGGTGCTGCAGCAGCTCGCCGACGACTATCCGCTGCCCAAGCTGCTGCTCGAGCACCGCGGCTTCGCCAAGCTCAAGAGCACCTACGCGGACAAGCTGCCGCGCATGGTCAACGCGAAGACCGGGCGCGTGCATACGAGCTTCTCGCAGGCGGTCGCGGTCACGGGCCGGCTCGCGAGTTCGGACCCCAATCTGCAGAACATCCCGATCCGCACCGCCGAGGGACGGCGCATCCGCGCGGCCTTCATCGCGCCGCGCGATCATGTGATCGTGTCCGCCGACTATTCGCAGATCGAGCTGCGCATCATGGCCCACCTGTCGGGCGACGCGCGCCTGCTCGAGGCCTTCGCGCAGGGCGAGGACGTGCACCGCGCGACCGCGGCGGAGGTGTTCGGCGTGACGCCGGCGGAGGTCACGAGCGAGCAGCGCCGCTACGCCAAGGTGATCAACTTCGGCCTCATCTACGGCATGAGCGCGCACGGCCTGGCGAAGAACCTCGGCATTGACCGCGCCGCGGCGCAGGGCTGGATCGACCGCTACTTCGCGCGCTATCCCGGGGTGGCCACCTACATGGATCGGGTCAAGGCCGAGGCCAAGGAGCGCGGCTACGTCGAGACGGTGTTCGGTCGGCGTCTCCATCTGCCCGAGATCCGTGCCCAGCAGGTCGGTCGTCGTCAGGCCGCCGAGCGTGCGGCGATCAACGCCCCGATGCAGGGGACGGCGGCGGACCTGATCAAGAAGGCGATGATCGCCGTGCACGGCTGGCTCGCGTCCTCAGGCCTGAAGACGCGCCTGATCCTGCAGGTGCATGACGAACTGGTGCTGGAGGTGCCGCGCGACGAGCTCGAGCGCGTGCGCGCGGAACTGCCGGCGCAGATGTGCGGCGTCGCCGACCTGGCCGTGCCGCTGCTGGTCGAGGTCGGCGTCGGCGACAACTGGGACGAGGCCCACTGAGCGTCCGGCGCGAGCTTGCGCCGGACGGGTCGGCCGGCCTTACGCTCGATCGGTCGTCGCGCGGGCCAGCGCAGTCTCGGCGGCGCCGTGCGGCCGGGAGTCGTGCGGGGTGGTTTGAGCGGGCGAACCGCCCGCGCGCGCGGTCCACAGGTCCGCGTTGCGGATTCCCAGCTTCTCGGGCTCGAACACCGGATCCTTGCCCGCCTTCTTCTGCGCTTCGTAGTCGCGCAGCGCGACCAGTGCCGGCTTCTGCAGGATCAGGATTGCGATGATGTTGAGCCACGCCATGATGCCGACGCCGATGTCGCCGAGGTCCCACGCAGCGCTGGCGCTGCGCACCGAGCCGTAGGTCACCGCGGCCATCATCACGATGCGCAGCGCGAACACCAGCCACGGGCGATGCACCTTGCGGTTGATGTAGGCGAGATTGGTCTCGGCCATGTAGTAGTAGGCGACGATGGTCGTGAAGGCGAAGAACATCAGCGCCAGTGCGACGAAGCTCGCGCCGAAGCCCGGCATCACCGACTCGACGGCGGCCTGCGTATACGCAGCGCCGGTTTCGACGCCCGGCAGGTGATTGAGGATCATCGAACCATCCGGGTGCTTGACGTTGTACTTGCCGGTGGCGAGCAGCATGAACGCCGTCGCCGAGCACACCAGGAGCGTGTCGACATACACCGAGAAGGCCTGCACATAGCCCTGCTTGGCCGGATGCGACACTTCCGCCGCCGCCGCCGGGTGCGGCCCCGAACCCTGGCCAGCCTCGTTCGAATACACGCCGCGCTTGACGCCCCACTGCACCGCGAGGCCCAGCACCGCCCCGAAGCCGGCCTCGAAACCGAAGGCGCTCCTGAAGATCAGCGCGATCATGCCGGGCAGCTCCTGGATGTTCAGGAACACGATCACCAGTGCCATCAGGATGTAGGCGAGTGCCATGAAGGGCACGACGAACTCGGCGAAGTGCGCGATGCGCTTGACGCCGCCAAAGATGATGAAGCCCAGCGTGATCACCATGAGCGCCGCGCTGACCGCGGGATCGATCCCCCACGCATTCTGTACGCCCGAGGCGATGCTGTTGGCCTGTACGCCGGGCAGCAGCAGGCCCATCGCGATCGTCGTCGCGACGGCGAAGATCCACGCGTACCACCTTTGGCCCATCGCCTTCTCGATGTAGTAGGCGGGACCGCCGCGGTACTGGCCCTTGTCGTCCTTTTCCTTGTAGATCTGCGCCAGCGTCGATTCGATATAGGCGGTCGACGCGCCGAGGAAGGCGGTCATCCACATCCAGAACACCGCGCCGGGCCCGCCGAAGGTGATCGCGGTGGCGACCCCTGCGATGTTACCGGTGCCGACGCGCCCGGAAAGGGCCATCGCCAGGGCCTGGAACGAAGACACGCCGGCGTCCGAGCTCTTGCCCTGGAACATCAGGCGGATCATCTCGTTGAATCCGCGCACCTGCATGAAGCGCGTGCGGATCGAGAAGTACAGGCCAACGCCCAGGCACAGATAGACCAGTGCGGGGCTCCAGACGTAGCCGTTGATGGCTGAAATGAGTGCATCCATTGATTCGTCTCCTTGTGGGATGCGATTTCTCTGATTCATGGCGGCGCTACGTCGTGCCCCGGGGATCGCGGGGCGGGCAGCATCGGCTCGGGTAAGCCACGCCGGGTGGAAATCGCGCGGCGCGATGATACGCGATGTGTTACAGATCCGGGCTGCACTCCTGTCGGTGGTTGGCTCGGGGAGGGTATACTTCAAAGATTTTTCGCCATGCCTGCGCCGAAGAGTTTCCGAGTCTCGGCGCTATGACTTTTGAGGCTTCATCCTTGGCTCTGACCATCCTCGGCCTGTCCGGCGCCCTGACGCACGACCCCTCCGCCGCCCTGTACATAGACGGAAAGCTCGTCGCCGCGGCGGAAGAAGAGCGCTTCGTGCGCGACAAGCACGCCAAGAACCGCATGCCCTACGAGGCGGCGAAGTTCTGCCTCGAGTTCGCCGGCATCAAGCCGCAGGACGTCGACGCCGTCGCGATCCCGTTCGCGCCGATCAGCATCACCGAGCCGGCGCGCTGGCATTACGCGAAGCGCTACTGGTACGCCCCGGACCGCGGTCTCGACGCGATCCTGACGGGCAATCGTCGCTACTACCGCTACAAGAAACGCATCGAGTGGTGCCTCGCACAGCTCGGCTTCGACCTGAAGAAGACCGAAATCGTGCCGGTCGAGCACCACCTCGCGCACGCGTCGAGCGCCTACCACTGCTCGGGCTTCGAGGAGAAGACCGCGATCCTCGGCATCGACGGCAAGGGCGAGTACGCGACGACCTTCTTCGGTTACGGCGAGAACGGCAGGATCCACAAGATCAAGGAGTTCTACGACCCCGATTCGCTCGGGGGCCTGTACGGCGCGATCACTGAGTACCTCGGCTTCGAGATGCTCGACGGCGAGTACAAGGTCATGGGCATGGCGCCCTATGGCGATCCGGACAAGTACGATTTCTCGCGCTTGGCGAAGTTCGAGAACGGCGAGCTGGTGATCGACACCGATTACGCCAACGTGATCGGCTTCCGCCGCTACAAGGAAAACGGCAAGGGCTATTACTTCTCGCCCAAGCTGATCGACTGGCTGGGTCCCAAGCGCGCGGGTGACATCGCTGATGAGCCCTACATCCACTATGCCGCTAGCATGCAGAAGCTGTTCGAGGACCTCGCGCTGCAGATGATCGACCACTACCTTGGCGACATCCTGCGCGACACCGGGCGGTTGGCCTTCGCCGGCGGTGGTGCGTTGAACGTCAAGCTCAACCAGAAGATCATCGCGCGGCCCGACCTGCGCGAACTCTTCGTGCAGCCGGCTTCGGGCGACTCCGGAACAGCAGTGGGTGCGGCCTCCTACGTGTCGGTCGCGCGCGGCGTGCCGGTCGAGAAGATGGAGCACGTCTACCTCGGTCCGCGCTACGCCAACGAGGACGTGATCGCCGCGTGCGCGAAGCACCCGGCGAAGCCGACGTGGCAGCAGATTTCCGACGTTCCCGCGCGCATCGCGCAAGTCCTCGCGGACGGCAATCCGGTGGCGTGGTTCCAGGGGCGCATGGAGTTCGGGCCGCGCGCGCTCGGCGGGCGCTCCATCCTCGGCTGCCCCAGCGCTGCGGGCGTCGCCGACCGCATCAACGAGCAGATCAAGTTCCGCGAACGCTGGCGGCCGTTCTGCCCCAGCATGCTCGACACCGTCGGCCCGCAGATGCTGCAGACCGACCATCCCGCACCCTTCATGACTTTCACCTTCGAAGTCGCGGAGGAGTGGAAGAGCCGCGTGCCGGAGGTCGTGCACGAGGATGGCACCTCGCGCGCCCAGGTTCTGAAGCGCGAGTTCAACCCGCGTTACTACGACCTGATGAAGGAGCTGGAGAGGCTCACCGGCAACGGCGTCGTGCTCAACACCTCGCTCAACCGCCGCGGCGAACCGATGATCTGTTCGCCGACCGACGCGCTGAACATGTTCTTCGGCTCGGACCTGCAGTACCTGATCATGGAGGACGTGCTGGTCGTGAAGGAGGGCGCGGCCCTTGGCTGAACGCCGCATCCTGCAGTTCTGCCACTGCCACTACGGCCCGTTCGCTGATGTCGCGCGCCAGTATGCGGTGCTGTTCAAGGATTCGCCGTACAAGGTCACGACCGTCTACCTGACCGATCCGCCGAGCGACGAGGTCACGGCCCTGTCGGCGTCCGACGAGGTGATCTACCTCGACTACGACGGCGCCGACGTGCGTGGGCTCAAGCTCGACGCGATGCGCCGCGTGCGCGAGATCATCGCCGGGCGCGATTTCGCGCTGATCCTCGCGCACCGTTTCAAGCCCATCCACATCTCGTGCTGGGGGACGAAGCTCCCGGTGATCGGCGTGCATCATGCGTTCGGGGACTACGAGCGCCTGACGCACAAGCTTTTTGCGCGCTGGTTCGGCAAGCGCCTCGGCCTGCTGGGGGTGTCCGACGCGATCCGCGACGACATCCGCAGCGGCGTGCCGTCGTGGCCGGCCGATCGCATCGAGACGCTTCACAACCGCATCGACGTCGATGCGGTGCGCGCCGAAGTGCTCCCGCGCGAGGCCGCGCGCGAGCTGCTCGATCTGCCGCGCGATGCCTTCGTCGTCGGCAACGTCGGCCGGCTGCACCCGGACAAGGACCAGGCCACGCTGCTGCGCGGCTTCGCCCGCGCGCTGCCGGAGCTCCCCGGCGACGCGCTGCTGGCGATCCTCGGCACGGGTCGGCTGGAAGCATCGCTGCGGAAACTCGCCGGCGAACTGGGCATTGCCGAGCGGGTGCGCTTCCTCGGACAGGTGCCGAACGCACGGCGCGCCTTCTCGGCCTTCGACGTGTTCGCGCTGAGTTCCGACCACGAGCCCTTCGGCATGGTGCTGCTCGAGGCGATGGCCGCGCGCGTGCCGGTGATCGCGACCGACTGCGGTGGTGCGCCGGAAGTCGTCGGCGACGCCGGCACGCTCTTCCCGCTGGGCGACGCGGAAGCGCTCGCCCGCGGCCTAGTGGCCGGTGCGCGCATGCCCGCGGCGGAGCGCGAGGCGATCGTCGAACGCGGCATCGAGCGCCTGTACGCGTATTTCTCGGACGAGTCCGCGCGTCGCCGCTTCTTCGCGCTGCCGATGGTCAGGGCGGTGCTCGGCGAGCCGCAGTGGATGAGATGAGGATGCGATGAGCGCGCAACAGCCGTCGATCTGCTTCGTGATTCCCTATTTCGGCCGCTGGCCGTTCTGGATGCCCTTTTTTGTCGCGAGCTGCCGCGCCAATCCGACCGTGGATTGGCTGCTCTTCTCCGACTGCGGGCCGATTCCCGACTGCCCGCCCAATGTGCGCGTCGTGGCCACCTCCTACCAGGACTACTGCGCCCGCGTCGCCCGCGCGCTCGAGATCCCCTTCGCGCCGAAGAATCCCTACAAGCTGTGTGACGTGAAGCCGGCCTTCGGCTACATCCACGAGGACGAGCTGCGGGGCTACGATTTCTGGGCTTTCGGCGACCTGGATCTCGTGTGGGGCGACCTGCGTGCGTATTTCACGGCCGAGCGGCTGGCGCGTAAGGATCTTTTCGCGACCCACGCGCGGCGCATCTCGGGGCATTGCTGCCTGGTGAGGAATACGCGGGAAATGCGCGAGGCCTTCCGGCTGATGCGGAACTGGCAGCCACGCATGACCGACCAGCAGCACCATGCACTCGACGAAGGGGCGTTCAGCCGGATCTTCATCCGCTACAAGAATCTTCCCGACCGGCTCGCGCATCTGCCGCGCCTGCTCAACCCCTGGTATCGGCGCGCGGAATTCATCGAGGCTTTCAGCACGCCCGACGCGAAGGTCGCTTGGATCGATGGCGGTTTCGATTTTCCGCAGCGCTGGTTCTGGGACCGCGGCCGGCTGACCAACGATCGCGACGGCACCCGCGTCTTCGCCTACCTGCATTTCGTCGTGTGGAAGAAGCATGCCTGGAAAGACTTGTCGGTTCAGGATGCCGCCGCGCTCGCAGTCCTGGCCGCCTCCGGCCGGTGGGCCGTCGATGCACGGGGATTCCATCCGCTCGGCGAGGCCGCGGCATGAAGATCCTGCTGTTGGTCCAGCAGGAGCAGCGCGTCATCCTCGACCGCCTCTACGACGGCATCGCGGCGCACACGGACTGCGACCTGCGCTGGCTCGGCCGCGAAGACCAGGCGAACCTGCGGCGCTATTTCCGGCGCAACGTCCGCGTCGACGACTACGAGCGCATCGTGTTTTTCCTGCGCTTCAAGCAGGAGATCCGGCAGGTGCCGTTCATCCGCACCGTGCCGAACCTCGTGATCCTCGAGCACGACGCCTGCCAGAACTATTTCCCCGGCAAGTATCAGGGGAAGTTCAGCTGCCACTATGCGCAGCTGCCATGGGCGCGCGTGATTTCGTCCGGCTTCACGGTGTCGCAGCGCTTGCGCGAGGAAGGCTTCGACGCGGTGTTCGTGCCCAAGGGCTACGACCAGACGATGCTGCGCAACCTGGGACTGGAGCGCGACATCGAACTCGCGTTCGTCGGCAGCACCAAGAGTTCGGTGTATACGGGGCGCCGCCGGATGCTCGACGAGATCGCCGCGCGCGAGCAGCTTCTGATCACCCGGACGGCTTCCGGCGACGAGTATCTGCGCACGCTGAACCGCATCCGCTTCTTCGTCGGCGCCGATGCCGGGATCGGCGAGTACATGATCAAGAACTTCGAGGCGATGGCCTGCGGTTGCGTGCTGTGCGCGAACGATCAGGGCGCCGGGGAAAACGCCGCGCTGGGCTTCCGCGACATGGAAAACGTCGTGCTGTATCGCGATGCGGCGGAACTGAGCGCGAAGCTCGCCGTGCTGCGCGAGGACGCGGGCCTCGCCGCGCGGATTGCCGCAGCCGGACAGGCGCTGGCCGAGCGCGAATACCGTTTCGACCGTCTCGGCGAGAAGATTGCGCTGGCACTCGAGCCGCCGTTGCGCCCCAGGCCGCCGCTGGGCGTGATCGAGCGCTTCCGTCTGCAATTTGGCGTCTAAGGCGTCGCGATGCGCTTATACGGCTGCGGGATGCGAGCTGTCAGATGCGAGCTGTCAGATGCGAGTTTCTGCGCGCCGACTGGCCGAGACAACTTGGTGAGGATTGATGAGAAGGTATATCTGGAAACTTGTTCCGAAGCAGGCGCGTGAATCCATCCTCAACCGCCTGTCGGTCGTCGATCGGTCCGCGATCGACAAGATCCTGTCGGACAGTGCTCGCCTGCCGGTCGATTTCGAGCGCCATTCGTGCATTTTCATCCATGTGCCGAAGTGTGCCGGGAGCAGCGTGAAGCGGGCCCTGTTTCCGGCGAGGACGCACGGGCATATGCCCTTGTGGTTCTATGAAAGAAATTTTCCGGAATTCTTCGAACGGGCGTTCAAGTTCTGCTTCGTCAGGAATCCGCTCGACCGCGCGTACTCGGCTTACCAGTATCTGCGCTCCAATCAGGATATCCAGCGCGATCAGGCGGCGCGCCGCATGGTGATGCGCTACGACACCTTCGACGAATTCGTGCAGCAGTGGTTGTGCGAGGAAACCGCCCGAATGCAGATGCACTTCGCCCCGCAGTGGCAGTTCCTGTGCGATTCGCTGGGCCAGTTGCGCATCGACTTCATCGGCCGGCAGGAGACGATGGCCGCGGATTTTTTGCAGGTATGCACAAAGCTTGGAGTGGACGGCAAGTTGGATCAGACAAATGTCTCGCCACGTCAGTCGACGGAGCCGACATTTCAGGCGCGTACGATAGACCGCATCCGTCGCGTTTATGAACGCGACTACGAGTTGTTGGGTTACTGAGGCAAGCGGAATATGGCCATCAAGCTTTACTGGTGTCGGGGCAAGGGGCGGGATGATGCCGGGCAGCGGAATTTTGGCGATTACCTTTCGCCGCTGATCGTCGAGATGGCTGCGCGCAAGGCGGTCGAATATGCGCCCATCCACAAGGCCGACATGATGGCGATCGGCTCCATCATGAACCGAGAGCAGAAGGCGAAACGCTTCCTCGTGCCGCGCCGCCTGCACGTATGGGGGAGCGGCACGGATGCGCCGGAGCGGGTGTTTTCGGCGCGCCATCACTACCATGCCGTGCGCGGCCGTCTCACGCGCGAGCAGATAGAAGGGGGCGAGAGCCTTCAGAGGGTGGCGCTGGGGGATCCGGGGCTGCTCGCGGATCGTTGGTGGGAAGGCCGGCCTAAGCCCGCGAAGCGCTTCGCGCTCGGCTTCATCCCGCATTACGTGGATCAGACGGCCCCGATCGTCGAGCATGTCGGTGCGCTGCCCGGGGTGAAGGTCATCGACGTTTACTGGCCGGTCGAAGAGGTCCTCAAGACGATCCAGGAATGCCATTTGATCGTGTCGTCAAGCATGCATGGCCTGATCGTCGCTGACGCCTTCGGGGTTCCGAACCGGCGCATCGCGATCTCGCGCGGCATGATCTCCGACTACAAGTTTGCCGACTACTATTCGGCCTTCGGCATCGCCGAACCGGCCTGCCTCACTCCGGAAGACTTCCTCGCGAGCGCCACGCGCGCTTTCGAGACACTGGTCGGGGCGTGCGAGCGCCCCGGTATCGAGGGGATCAAGGACAATCTGTTGGCGGCGTTTCCGTTGCTTTGAGGGCTTCTTGCTAAATTTGGACTTGCGCGACGGCCGTGCAGCCTATTGGCTGGCGTCCGCAATACTTTTCGTTTTCTGTGTATCGTTCTACACGCCGATATCTTCCAAGGCGTCGAACAACGTCTTCTATATCGGCCTCGGACTTCCCGCGCTGGCATGGTGGCTGTCCCGGCCGCGCGCGGCGCTCGGCCTGTTTCGTGTCGCCCCCGCTTTCCTGGCGGCCTACGGTGCACTGGCCGCGTGGTTGGTCATTGCGGATCCGACATTCCTTAGGGATACGCTCTACATCGCAGCCCTTTTCGTCTGTTGTGCGATGCTGGAGCGCCATGGCTCCGGCGTGGCGCGCGCGTACACGGGTTTTGCGCTGGTCAGTATGGCGCTCTTCGCATTCGCGATATTGAAGTGGGCGCAACTCGCGTGGGTGCACCATTTCTGGGGACGCATCACGCTATGGGGGCAGGGTGAGAATCCGGTGTATGCGGGACTGCTGATCAGCAGCTCACTCGTGTTCCTGTGGCTCTTTCATGTCGAGCCGCGCCTCCGGGATCGGTCGCGTCCGGCTTATCTAGTCGCGCTGCTGGGGCTCGTCGCGCTGGGGGGGCTGTGCGCGGTCGTCTTTCAGGCGCGTTCGGCGCTGGTGGGGTTCGCCGCCTTTCTGGTCGTCTTACTTATCCAGCGGCGCCTCGTGGTCGTCGGCAGTCTGCTGGCGGTGGTTGCTGCCGTCGCGCTATGGGACTCGGGAGTCGCTGATGCATTGCTCGAACGCGGGGGGAGCTATCGGATCGAAATCTGGGGGGATGCGCTGCGCCGGCTCGAGTCCGAGTGCAGCTTGCTCGTCGGTTGCGGCAAGGACGACTATCGCTTCCTCGGACAGTTCTTCCATCCCCATAGCGCCTACGTGTCGATACTGTACGAGGCGGGCGCGATTGGCCTGGCGCTCTTCCTCGCGATGGCCCTCGCGTTTTTCGTTGCCGCGTGGCGGAGCCGTTCGCGCTGGATGCTGGTCGCTCTCGTCGGTTGGGCCGGCGTGGCGACGACGACGCCGGGAGTGATCGTTTCTCCGCGCACGCTGTGGGTGTTCTTCTGGATCCCGACGCTGATGGCGGTGCTCGAAAGCGGCCGACCGGCGCTGGAAGCCTACTACCGCACGCGGGACGAGATCAGCCGGCGCGGTTGAGGTTGGGCATGCGGGTCATGTGCTCCGGCTCGAGATGGATGCCGGAAGCCGCGTTGTAGTGCGTGAGGAAGCGCAGCGCGCCGACTTCGTTGATGAGGCGCGTATCGGCCTTGTAGCGGAACACGTGGCGGAAGTTGCGCACGCGCTTGTGGCGGCTGATCGGGGCGCGCTGCACGCTCATGTCGGAGACGTCGATCAGGCCGAATGCGCCGTCGGGCATGAGCAGGACGTTGCCCAGATGCAGGGAGCGGAAGTAGATGCCCTCGTCGTGGAGCCTGGCGATGAAGCCGGCAAGCCGCAGCAGCAGGGCCGCGCGCTCGTCCGTGCCCAGGCCGGGCAGCAGGCTGCGGACGGTGTCGCCGGGCAGGGGCCAGTAGCGCACGGCGGTCTTGCGTTCGCTGGCGAGATCGTAGGTCTCGAGCACCTGCGGACAGGGAATGCCGCGGGCGGCGAGGGCGTCGGCGTTGCGCCGGAAGCAGTCGGCGGGCGGAAAGAACAGCGCCGAGGACAGGAAGCGCTTGCGGCGGAAGAGCTTGAGGAAGGAGCCGTCGGCGAGGCGCAGGACCTTTTCGCCGCGCGGGTCGGCTTCGATGACCGTCGCGCCCTTGCGCAAGGCGGAAAAGGCTTCACGGTTGAGTGGGGTCACTGGGCGCTGCCGCGAGAATCAAAGGTACAATTTTAACCCGCATGTTGCAGTGCAGGCCGGTTTTTGCGGCAGTGCACGAATCCCCTTTCCGGAAGCTCCACAACTTGAAGCGCAATAAAGACACGCAGTCTGCTTCCAGCCTCAAGATCTATGTCCGCCTGCTGGGCTACGTGCGGCCCTATGTGCCGGCGTTCGCGCTCAGCATCGTCGGCTTCCTGATCTTCGCGTCGTCCCAGCCGATGCTCGCGGGCATCCTGAAGTACTTCGTCGATGGGCTGTCGAATCCCGATGCGGCGCTGTTCGCCGGCGTGCCGCTGCTCGAGTCGCTGCCGCTGATGAAGGCGGTGCCGGTGCTGATCGTCGCGATCGCGGTGTGGCAGGGCTTGGGCTCGTACCTGGGCAACTATTTCCTCGCCAAGGTCTCGCTGGGCCTCGTGCAGGATCTGCGCCTGGCGCTGTTCGACAGCCTGCTGCGCCTGCCAAACCGCTATTTCGACGAGACCAACTCCGGGCACCTGATCTCGCGCATCACGTTCAACGTGACGATGGTGACCGGCGCGGCGACCGACGCGATCAAGGTGGTGATCCGCGAGGGGCTGACGATCGTGTTCCTGTTCGGCTACCTGCTGTGGATGAACTGGAAGCTAACGCTGGTGATGCTCGCGATCCTGCCGGTGATCGGTGTGATGGTGACGAGCGCGAGCCGCAAGTTCCGCAAGCAGAGCAAGAAGATCCAGGCGGCGATGGGCGACGTGACGCACGTGGCGTCGGAAACGATCCACGGCTACCGCGTCGTGCGCAGCTTCGGCGGCGAGGCCTACGAGTCGCGGCGCTTCCGCGCGGCGAGCGAGGACAACACGCGCAAGCAGCTCAAGATGGTGAAGACCGGCGCGACCTACACGCCGATGCTGCAGCTGGTGAGCTACACGGCAATGTCGGTGCTGCTGTTCCTGGTGTTGTGGCTGCGCGGCGATTCGTCGGTGGGGGATCTGGTCGCCTACATCACCGCGGCCGGCCTGCTGCCGAAGCCGATCCGCCAGCTTTCGGAGGTCAGTTCCACGATCCAGAAAGGGGTCGCGGGAGCGGAGAGTATTTTCGAGCAGCTCGACACGCCGCCCGAGGAGGATCGTGGCACGGTCGCGCGCGAGCGTGTTGCCGGGCGGCTGGACGTGCGTCAGCTGAGCTTCCGCTATCCCGGCTCCGATCGTGTCGTGCTCGACGGCATCGACTTCTCCGTCGAGCCGGGGCAGATGGTGGCGCTGGTCGGGCGCTCGGGCAGCGGCAAGTCCACCCTCGCGAACCTGATCCCGCGCTTCTATCACCACGAGAGCGGGCAGATCCTGCTCGATGGCGTGGATGTCGAGGACTACACGCTGAAGAACCTGCGCCGCCACATCGCGCTGGTGACGCAGCAGGTGACCCTGTTCAACGACACCGTGGCGAACAACATCGCCTACGGGGATCTCGCCGGCGCGCCGCGCGCCACGGTCGAGGCTGCCGCGCAGGCGGCCTTCGCGGCGGAGTTCATCGAGCGCCTGCCGCAGGGCTACGACACCGAGATCGGAGAGAACGGCGTGATGCTGTCGGGCGGCCAGCGCCAGCGCCTGGCGATCGCGCGCGCGCTGCTGAAGGACGCGCCGGTGCTGATCCTCGACGAGGCGACCTCGGCGCTCGACACCGAGTCGGAGCGCCATATCCAGGCCGCGCTCGACCGCGTGATGAGCGGGCGCACGACGATCGTGATCGCGCACCGGCTATCGACGATCGAGAAGGCCGACGTGATCATGGTGATGGAGCAGGGCCGCATCGTCGAGCGCGGCACGCATCAGGAACTGCTCGCGCGCGACGGCGCGTATGCGCGGCTGCATGCGATGCAGTTCGCGGAGCAGGGGGAAGGGGCTGGTCTTACCCGCTAGTTGGCACGGCGGAGCTCCCTCCCAGTCAAGGGGGCGGAGGCGGGGTTTCGCGGAGCACCGCTTCGCGCAGCCGTAGCGGCGGAGCGAAGCGGAGACTCCCGGGCTGGGGTG
>NZ_WTVS01000008.1 GCF_012911005.2 Aromatoleum toluolicum
CGTCCCGGAACCACTCCTTCCCATCCCGAACAGGACAGTGAAACAGGACCGCGCCGATGATAGTGCTCTTCGTGAGTGCGAAAGTAGGTCATCGTCAGACTACCTACACCCAAAAAAGCCGCTACCCCAACTCCAGGGTAGCGGCTTTTTTACGTCTACGGCGTACCCGATGTCGGGCACCCCATTCCATTCTGCTAGGATCTCGCAACGCTCCGCAATGTGGGGTTGGCGATCGTTTCTGCTGTCAGGTATCTCTCAATGGCTCTCACGGATCAGGCGCAAGCTTTGCTGGACATGGTGTATCGGGTCGGTGCCCCGCGGTTTCACGAGCTTACGGTCGCGCAGGCGCGACATTCATTCGAAAAATTGCAGTTTGTGTTCGGTGGCGATCCGGAGGCGGTTGCTTCGACGCTGGAAGTTCCAATGGCGCGCCCAGACGGCAGCGTACTGCTTGGGCGCCTTTATCGGCCCCGTGAGGCAGGTCCGGCTCAGGGGCTGCCGCTATTGATCTACTTCCACGGCGGTGGGTGGTGTGTCGGTAGCGTGCAAAGCCATGACACATTGTGCCGGCAGCTTGCGAATCGGGCTGGGTGTGCGGTGCTGTCGGTAGATTACAGGCTGGCGCCGGAGCATCCTTTCCCGGCCGCCGTGGAGGATGCGCTGTTCGCAGTGGAGTGGGCGCGGGCGAATGCCGATCAACTGACGGTGGACCGGGATCGGTTCGGGTTGGGCGGCGACAGCGCGGGAGGCACTCTTTCGCTGGTGACGGCGTTGATGCTCCGCGATCGGGGAACGGCGGCTCTGCGCTTCCTGTGTCTTATATATCCCTGCACCGAGATTGAAAGCAGTCGCCCCTCGCGGGAGGCCTTCGCGTCGGGGTATTTCCTTGATCGGGAAAGCCTGGCCTGGTTTTTCGAGCGCTATCTTCCCGGCGGAGAAGCTGATGACTGGCGAGCTTCGCCCATGAAGGCGAAGTCGCTTGCGGGTCTTCCGCCTATGCTCGTCGTTACTGCGGAGTGCGATCCGCTAAGTGATGATTGCATCGCGTTTGTCGATCGTGTGCGCTCCGAAGGTGTGACTGTTGAACATCTTGGCGTCCAGGGGATGGTGCATGGCTTCGTTACCTTGGGAAAGTGGTTCCCGGAGGCGCATGAGGTGGTCGACCTGATCTCGATGCAGATTCGCCAGCGGCTCAGGCCGGGCGTCGACGCCGTGTAGCGCGAGCGCGCTGTCGCGGGAGTTTCGTGCTTTATCAAAGGGGAGTTCGGAACGGCGTGACCTGTTTAACAACGGCGGCTAGCGTAAAGCACTACAGTTTTCCCTAGGGACCACGGCAAGGGAGGCGGCCTGTTGCGTCGTGTAATCGCGCACGAGCAGCGGTCGTCCGTGTGGCGAGGGGAGGCGCGATGTTGAAGGTGTTGAAACAGTATGTGCCGTCGCACGCGTTGCAGCAGATCATTTTCGACGCGTCGATCTTGTTCCTCGCCGTTCTGCTTGCGACCGCCCTTCCTTCGCGTGGCAGTGCGGTCGACTGGAGGGTGGTCGTTCCGTCGGCGTTGCTCTTTGCCGTGCTGATGATCGTGCTCAACGGTGCGCTTGGCCTTTACCGCGCGGGAGCGTCGGATGGGGCCGCGCGGAGTACTGCCTCCCGTATCTTGGTTTCGGTTGTCGTTAGTGTCATTGTCGCATTTGGCGTGTTCGCGATACTGCCGTGGGGGTATTTCCAGTCCGAGGCAGTGCAGATTTCCATTGTCCTGCTGCTGGGCGCTCTGCTTGTCATGCGTGGATTGGCGAACCGGCGCGGTGCGGCGTCCACGTTCGACCCGCGGGTGCTGATCATTGGCACGGGGGCTGAAGCGGAGGCGGTTGCCAAGTCCTTGGGAGCTCGAGGGGTTGGCGTGGATCTCGTCGGATTTTATCGATCGGTCGGGGAGGACTTTCCGACAGTGGATCCGGGACGAATTCTTTCGGAAGGCGGGGACCTTCTTGACACGGTCAGGCGGCTCCACGTGAGCGAAGTCATCGTGGCGGTCAGGGAGCGCAGGGGAGGGGTGCTTCCGATCCGGGAGTTGCTCGATTGCAAGCTCAGGGGGGTGAAGGTTCTCGACCTGTCGTCATTCTTCGAACGCACTCATGGACAGGTACCGATTGCTTCATTGAAGGCGAGTTGGCTCATCTATGGCGACGGTTTTCGCCAGGGGGCGGCGCGTAGGACCGTCAAGCGGTGCTTCGATCTGGTCGCGGCTTCGATGCTGTTGATACTTGCGCTACCCGTCATGTTCGTTACGGCGTGTCTTATCCTGTTGGAAGATGGGGGGGCGGTGCTGTACCGGCAGGAGCGCGTTGGGCGGGGCGGGCGCGTGTTCAAGGTGATCAAGTTCCGGAGCATGCGGCAGGACGCCGAAGGTGATGGGACGCCACGGTGGGCTCAGTCGGGCGATGACCGGGTGACGCGTGTGGGACGTGTCATCCGACGTCTTCGCATCGACGAGCTGCCCCAACTGTTGAACGTGCTGTCGGGCGAGATGAGTCTGGTCGGGCCGCGGCCGGAGCGTCCGTATTTCGTCGATCAGCTGACCCGCGAGATACCGTTCTACTCGGTGCGTCACAGCGTCAAGCCCGGGGTTACGGGATGGGCCCAGGTTCGTTACCAGTACGGTGCTTCGGTCGACGACGCAATGCAGAAATTGCAGTACGACTTGTACTACGTGAAGAACCACAATCTGGCCCTCGATATCCTGGTGCTATTCGAAACGGTGCGGGTTGTGCTGACGGGCGAAGGTGCACACTGAGCCGCTGTCGGGCCGGTTGCCGCCTCGCTGTGTGCATCGGGAGATCTCCGTCAGCTGCGTAGCTTTGCGACGCTAAGGTCCAGGGGACTGATTTGTCAGAGTCGGCTGGTGTGGCATACGGCATCGCTTGCGGTGCGTACACGCTGTTCTGGATTTACCTGCTTCTTGGCTGGCGCAAGCGGCCGCGTGGCGGAGCCCTCCTGCTGGCTGTCGGGGCGAGTGCCCTGTGGACGCTTGCGAACGTCTTTGTCGTCCGTAACCCTTCATCGACGGCACTGACGCTGGCGTGGGTGAGCGACACAGCTCGTCAGGTCAGCTGGTTGGCGTTTGTCATCATTCTTTTGCATGCCGCCAATGCACGCATGGTGCGTTGGCCGATCGTCGCCACGGCAATCGTGGCAATCGCGCAGTTGCTCGGTGTCTTCGGGATCGAGGCGAGCTTTCTGTCGCAGACTAACTTGCACCTGGGTAGCTTTCTTGCAGGAGCAGTGCTGGGACTGGTACTGGTCGAGCAGCTGTTTCGGTCTGTTCCCCCGGAATCACGCTGGGCCCTGAAGCCGCTCTGTCTGGCGCTCTCGGCGGGTTATGTCTTCGAACTCTACCTTTTCGCGGAAGGATTCCTATTCGGTCTGCTGGATGCTGATGTATGGGAGGTGCGCGGCATCGCGCATGCGTTGACGCTCCCGCTCGTCGCGGTGTCGGCGGGTAGAAATCCCGATTGGGCTTTCCGCATTAAGGTTTCGCGAGACGTGGTGTTTCATTCAACGGCCTTGGCACTGTCCGGGGCCTACCTTTTGGCCATCGCGGCAGCCGGGTATTACGTGCGCTTCTTCGGTGGCGATTGGGGCCGTGCGCTCCAATTGACGCTGCTTTTTGCCGGCCTGCTGCTTTTGAGCGTGTTTGTGGTATCCGGGGCGCAACGAGCAAGGTTGCGTGTCTTCCTGAACAAGCACCTGTTTCCCTACCGTTACGACTATCGGAGCGAGTGGTTGCGGTTCACGCAGGCCCTGTCATCGGCTGATGGTGCGCTTGACCTGGGTGAGTCGGTGATCAAGGGGCTGTCCGACCTCGTGGAGAGCCCCGGGGGAGTGCTCTGGCTTCGGGAGTCGGGCGGACATCGCTATTGCGTCCAGTCGCGGCTCAACCACCCGGCGATCGAGGTGACGGAGGACGAGGGCAGTTCGTTCTGTCGATTTCTCGCGGAACGCGAATGGGTGATCAATCTCGAGGAGTACCGGTCCGGGTCTTCTAATTACGCGATGTTGGAGCTCCCCCTGTGGTTGTCCGAGATTTCGAGCGCTTGGCTGGTTCTGCCACTGAAATCCGGGGGCGTTCTCGTGGGCTTTGTGCTGCTTAGCGCGCCAAGGACGCCGGTCGACGTTAACTGGGAGGTTCTCGACTTGCTGAAGACAGCGCAGGCGCAGGCGGCGAGTTATCTGTCACGCATGCAGGCGATGGAGGCTCTGATCGAGTCCAGGAAATTCGACTCGTTCAATCGCATGTCCGCATTCGTTGTTCACGATCTGAAGAATCTTGTCGCGCAGCTCTCCCTGATGCTGAAGAACGCGGAGCGGCACAAGCATAACCCGGCGTTTCAGGAGGACATGCTGGAGACCGTTGCGAATGTGGAGTCGCGCATGCGCGGCCTGATGGCGCAGTTGCAGGAGAAGCGGTCGATAGATCCGCCGCGGCGCGTGGAGATCAACGCTGTGGTCGAACGTCTGAGGCTGGCGAAGCGTCACCAACGCCCTCCGATCGAGTTTGAGGCGGGGGAGGAGGAGGCGGTCGAGGTGATTGCGCACCCGGAGCGACTTGAACGCGTCATCGGCCATGTGTTGCAGAATGCGCTGGAAGCGACACCAGACGATGGTAGGGTGGTGGTAAGCATCAAGCGGATGGGCGAAGGTTCGGTGGTCCTGAGCGTTGCCGACAACGGATGTGGCATGACGAAGGAATTCGTTCGGGAGCGGTTGTTCCGGCCGTTCCAGACCAGCAAGGCGGGAGGAATGGGTATCGGTGCATTTGAGGTTCAGCAGTACGTCCGGGAGATCGGGGGCAGCATCGCGGTCGATAGCGAACCCGGGGATGGGACTCGCGTAGCGATCACACTGCCGGTAGTTGTCCGCGACGTACGGGATGAAATAAAGACCGTGGTGATGACACAGGGATCATGAACGACAAGAGACGTACGCTTCTGGTTGTGGAGGACGATCCTGCGCTGCAGAAGCAGATGCGATGGGCATTCGATTCGTTCGAAACCGTTGTCGCTGATGACAGGGAGAGCGCGCTCGCCCAGTTGCGTCGCCATGAGCCCGCTGTCGTCACGATGGACCTTGGCTTGCCGCCACATCCGGATGACGTGAGCGAAGGTTTCCGGCTCTTGGGCGAAATGTTGGTGCTGGCTCCGGAAACGAAGGTTATCGTCCTCACCGGCCAGCATGATCGCGAGAACGCGGTGAGGGCGGTCGCAATGGGCGCCTATGATTTCTTCGGAAAGCCTTTTGAACCGGAACTGCTCGCGCTGACAATCGACCGTGCATTTCGCCTGCATGACCTGCAGGCGGAAAATCATCGTCTCATGGCCCAGCAGACCAGTCCATTTTCCGGAGTCATCACCCGCGATCCCGGGATGTTGAAGGTGTGTCGGACCGTTGAAAGGGTTGCCTCGGCAAATGTCACCGTAGCATTGCTTGGCGCGAGCGGGACGGGCAAGGAGGTTCTGGCGCGCGCCTTGCACGCATTGTCGTCGCGTTCCAAGGAACGGTTCCTTGCGATCAACTGTGCGGCGATTCCCGAGAATTTGCTGGAAAGCGAGTTGTTCGGCTACGAGAAAGGCGCCTTCACCGGTGCAGCCAAACAGACGCCGGGAAAGATCGAAACGGCACACAAGGGGACCTTCTTTCTCGACGAGATCGGTGATTTGCCGATGTCCTTGCAGGCGAAGCTGCTCCGTTTCCTGCAGGAAAGAGTCGTCGAGCGCATCGGTGGGCGAGAGGAAATTCCGGTCGATGTGCGCGTTGTATGTGCGACGCACAGGGATCTGAAAGCGCGAATCCAGGCAGGCCTCTTTCGGGAGGATCTTTACTACCGCCTCGCCGAGATCGTCATCGATATCCCGCCCCTGCGGGAGCGCGATGGGGATGCCGTGCTTCTGGCACATGCGTTCGTTCAGCGCTTTGCAAAGGACAACGGGCGGGGCGCCATGCATCTCGGCGAGGACTCTCTCGCAGCAATCGAGACGCATCCTTGGCCGGGGAATGTGCGTGAACTGGAGAACTGCCTCAAGCGCGCGGTGATCATGGCGGAGTCGAACCGGATTACGGCTGCGGACCTCGGGCTCGACGGTGCGGAATCTGATCTGAAGGAACTCAATCTGCGCCACGTCAGGGATGAAGCGGAGCGGCGGGCGGTGATCCGGGCATTGGCGCGAACCAACGGCAATATAGCGCGCGCTGCCGATGCTCTTGGCATCAGCAGGCCGTCCTTGTACGACTTGATGAACCGTTTCGGGCTCAAGAAGGAGAGTTGAAGTGTTCCGTCCGAATGTCTTTCCGCGGTCCAGACGGCGAGTTGCACTGGCGCTCCTGTTTTCCGGTCTGCTTGCCAGCTGTGGCGCGAGCCCCGATTCGATGGTGGGTTCGGCCCGCGATTATCTTGCAAAGAACGACCTTCAGGCGGCAAGCATTCAGCTCAAGAACGCCTTGCAGGAAGATCCCAAGCTCGCCGAAGCGCGATACCTGCTTGGAGCCGTAAACCTCAGGCAGGGAAATTCGATTGCAGCCGAGAAGGAATTTCGGCGCGCAATTGAATTGGGCGCACCTGCCGAACAGGTGAGTCCGCTTCTGGCGCGTGCGATGGTGCAGATGGGACAGTCCGAGCAGGTCATCAAGGAGTTCGGGGATACCAAGCTCCAGGATCCGGCGGCGAACGCCCAACTGAGGGCAAGTGTCGGAGATGCCTATCTAGAACGAAAGGACTTTTCCAAGGCACGTGAGTCGTTCGAGGCAGCATTGAGTTCGAATGCTGATGACGCTCCCGCCCGCATCGGCCTTGGCCGTATGAAATACATGACCGGGGACGTCGACGGTGCGTTAGGGGAGGCGGAGGCCGTGCTGGCTCGCGGCGTGGGGGGGGCGGAGGAAGGGGATGCCCACGCGTTGCGCGCTAATGTGCTGCTTGCACGAAAGCAGGTCGACGACGCCCTCGCTGCGCTGAACGAGGCGGTGAAGTCTCGCCCAGAGTCGGTTGCGTATCATTTTGCGCTGATCTCGCTGCTGCTCGAGCGCGGCGACATGAATACCGCTGCGGTGCGACTTGCGGCGATGGAGAAGGTCGCGCCGAAGCACCCGCTCACGCATTATCTGTTCGCGATGCATGACCATCGAAGCGACAAGGCGGCTTCGGCTCGCGATCACATCGCGGAGACCATTCGGCTGGCGCCTGAATACCTGCCCGGGCGCCTTCTCGCGGGTTTGATTCACGCCAGCCTGAACGAGAATGTCGTTGCACGCGAACATCTGGCGATGGTAGTCGGTCGTGCTCCTCAGGAAAGGGGCGCCCGGTTGGGGCTTGCGCGTTTGGAACTTGGTTCAGGCGACCCCGGCAAGGCAATGGAAACGCTCAAGCCCCTCCTTTCCGTAAAGACTCCGGACCCCGAAAGCCTGCAACTGGCTGCGCGCATCCAGCTGGCCCAGGGCAAGCTGGATGCGGCATCGGAAACGTATGAGAAGCTCGTTGCCGTGCGGCCGTCCGACGAGCTTGCACGCACGCAGCTGGGGGTGGCACGGCTGCTCGAGGGCGATGCTGCGGCCGGTCTGAGCGATCTCGAGTCCGCTTCGGCGCTCGAAGGTGGTTCCGGAGCGGCCGACTTTGCGTTGGTGATGGTGTATCTGCGACAGGGTGCACTCGACAAGGCTGCGGCGGCGCAACGGAGGCTCGAGGAGAAGCGTCCCGATGACCCGCGTACGTATATGTTGCAAGGCGGAATCGCGCTTGGCAGGCGAGATCCGGTCGGCGCAAGGCTTTCGTTTGAAAAGGCGCTTACGCTCAAGAGCGATTACCTGCCGGCTGCAGTGAATCTCGCTCGCATGGATCTGGCGGACAGGAAGCCCGAGGATGCGCTGGAGCGTGTCGAGGCAATCGTTGCCAAGCATCCTGATAACGTTGCTGCGTCACTCCTATTGGCGAACCTGCAAAAGGCGACCGGTGCTACCTCGGATAAGGTGCGTGAAACGCTCGAGCGCGTGAGTCGTGCAACGCCCACGGAGGCGACGCCGAAACTCGCCTTGGCCGCGGAGGCTTTGGGGCAGAGGGACGCGAAGAAGGCGATTTCGCTCGCGCAGGAAGTCATCGCCGCCCATCCGGATGATCCACGTGCGTACGAAATGATGGGCCGAGCCCAGTTGCTGGCGGGTGACGTCCAGCAGGCGATCACCGCGTTCAACAGACAGGTGAGTCTGCAGCCGAAACTGCCGGCACCGCTGATCCGGCTTGCGGATGCCCAGCAACTGGCCAAGAACTCCGCTGCCGCGGAGCAGTCCCTGCGACGGGCGCTCGGGCTGAAGCCGGATCTCATCGACGCGCAACGGCGACTCGCCGCATTGCTTGCAGGAACACAACGAGTCAAGGAGGCGATCGCGGTTGCCCATACGGTACAGAAGCAACGGCCCAAGACGCCCGTTGGCTGGAATCTTGAAGGCGATCTGCACCTTCTCGTAAAGGACTACCCCTCGGCGATTGTCGCTTACCGGAAATCGTTCGGTGTCAGGTCGACGGCAGAGACGGTAATCAAACTCCATGCGGTTCAGATTCAGTCCGGTAAACAAAGAGATGCAGAGAAAACGGTTTCCGAATGGTTGCGGCAGGAACCGAAGGATGTACGCGTGCGCTCCTATCTTGCCGAGCGGGCTTTTGCCGCCCGGCGATTCGATGAGGCCGAACAGTTGTATAGCAAGCTCGATGAGCTCAAACCGGACACGCCCAAAGTCCTCAGCAATCTGGCGTGGATCGCCGGCCAACGCAGGGATCCCAAAGCAATGGGACTTGCCGAGCGGGCTGTGAGGCTGGCTCCGGAGGAGCCGAATGTGCTCGCGACGCTAGGTGTGCTGCAAGTCGATGGCGGCCAGCCCGAGAACGGGATTGAGAATCTCCGAAAGGCGGTTGCTCTTGCGCCTACGGTACCGACTCTGCGTCTCAATCTCGCGAAAGCATATGTGAAAACCGGTCGCAAGCAGGATGCGGCGAAAGAGGCGGATGTCCTTCTGCAGTCGCTTCCGCCGAGCAGTCCCCTTCGTGCCGAGGCTACGGCGCTGAAGGAGAAGCTATGATCGCGGCAGTTATCCGAATTATGCTTTATGGTTTATTTCTGGGGTGCGAGTGATGACTACGGTCGCCGTTATTGGCCTGGGCTATGTCGGCCTGCCGCTTGCCGTTGAATTCGGCAAGAAGTTCAAGACCTTGGGGTTTGATCTTTCGGTCAGCAAGGTCGCAGCATATCGCGAACATTTCGATCCGACCGGGGAGGTTTCAGGCGAGGACTTGCGCGCCGCGACGATGCTTTCGTGCCATGCGGATGCGGGCGTGATCGCCGAAGCCGATTTCGTCGTCGTAGCAGTACCGACACCGGTGGATCAGGCACACCAGCCCGATTTTTCGCCACTGGTCGGTGCATCGCGGACCGTCGGACAGAACCTGAAGCGAGGGGCGATCGTCGTATTCGAATCGACGGTGTATCCCGGTGCTACCGAGGAAGTCTGCATTCCGATTATCGAGCGGGAATCGGGCCTGAAGTGGAAGGAGGACTTTTTCGTCGGCTACTCGCCCGAGCGGATCAATCCGGGCGATAAGGAGCGCACGGTCACGAAGATCGCGAAAGTGGTGTCGGGGGATACGCCCGCGACACTGGCGAAGGTTCGCGAGGTTTACGGGGCGATCATTACCGCAGGGGTCTATGCTGCAAGCTCGATCAAGGTCGCAGAGGCGGCGAAGGTCATCGAGAACACGCAGCGGGATCTCAATATCGCCTTGATGAACGAACTGGCAGTGATCTTTCACAAGATTGGAATCGACACGCTCGAGGTGCTCGAAGCCGCAGGGACGAAGTGGAACTTCCTGCCGTTCCGTCCGGGCCTCGTCGGCGGACACTGCATCGGGGTCGATCCCTACTATCTGACACACAAGGCGGAGATGCTGGGTTACCACTCGGACGTAATCCTGGCCGGACGGCGTATCAATGACGGGATGGGCAAGTATGTTGCCGAACAGACCGTCAAACAGATGATTCAGGCGGGGCATCCGGTGCGTGGCTGCGACGTCATCGTATTGGGGCTCACCTTCAAGGAGAACTGTCCAGATCTTCGCAACAGCAAGGTCATCGACGTGATCCGAGAGCTGCGCAGCTTCGGTTGCAGGGTGCATGTGCATGATGCCGTTGCAGCGACGGCGGAGGCCGAGCATGAGTATGGCGAGGCCCTTGTGTCCTGGGCGGAGCTGCCGCGCGCGACGGCTGTGGTTGCAGCGGTCTCGCACAAGGCGTACCTGGAAATGCCGCTCACGACGATCACCGGGAAATTGTTGCCGGACGGTATTTTCGTCGATGTGAAGTCGGCGTATGACCGCGACGCGTTGGCGGCGTCCGGGGTGACTGTCTGGCGGCTCTAGCGGGAGAGGTCGCATTTCGCAAGCGGTGCGCCATGCGGGAGGCAATGATGAGGCGTGGGTTATATGTAAGCCGAAGCCTTCACTTGTTGGGGGCAGCATTGCTAGCCACCGTGTCGCACGCGTCGATTGCCGCGAAGGGTGATTCTGTCGAGTTGGCGGGACCCGCCGTTGAGGCCGTTTTTGTAGATCACGCGCGCTATTTGGCGGATCTTGCGGTGGCCCATGAGCACGGTGAGGGGGTGGAACGTGAACCTGCCAGGGCTGCCGCGCTGTATTGCGAGTCTGCGCGTTTGGGCAATGTCGAGGCCATGTATTCGCTCGGCTGGATGTACGCCAACGGACGGGGGCTGGACCGCAATGATGCCTATGCGGGAACGTTGTTTGCGATGGCTGCGTTTTTCGGGCATCCGCAGGCCGATCAGATGCGCCGATACACCGGCGACTATGTGGGGGCCGTGCCCGACTGTCTGCAGCCTCCTCCCGATGAGTCACTCGAACCGGGATGGAGCGCCGAAGCCCACATCGCGGCACTGTCGGCGCAGCGCAAGCAACTGGCGCGACTCGTGGTCGACCTCTCCGCTGAATACGCGATCAGCCCGAGGCTCGCGCTCGCGATTGCACTGACCGAATCGAACCTCGACGCGGAAGCTGTCTCGCCGAAGAATGCAGTGGGGGTGATGCAGCTGATCCCCGATACTGCGGCGCGCTTCAATGTGCGAAAGCCCTTCGACCCCGAGGAAAACATCCGGGGCGGTCTAGCATATCTGCGTTGGCTCCTGGCCTATTTCCGCGGGGACATCGCCATGGCTGCAGCCGGATACAACGCTGGCGAGGGCGCCGTCGATCGCTATCGGGGGGTGCCGCCTTACGCCGAAACGCAGGCCTACGTCGCGCGTATCCTCGCCTTCATGCAGCGACGCAAGCATGCATACGACAGCCGTATCACTGATCCGAGCCCGGTCGCTCCTGCGTTGCAACTCGTCAGCGAGCGCGGGGGAGGTTCGTGAAAGGCGGTGGGTGTCCGGCGCGGCGTGATGCGTGGATGTGGCTTGTCGTGCTCTGTGCTGCCATTTCTGTTCCGCACCTGGCGGTAGCGGGTCTCGTCGAAGTGCTACCGCGACTGAAGCCCTCGGTGGTTGCCGTGGGAACGTTTCAGCGCGCGCGTTCACCGCAATTCCGATTCCTTGGCACCGGGTTCGCGGTGGGCAGCGGCCGACTGATCGCGACCAATGCGCATGTCGTGTCGGTGTCGATTTCGGACGATCAGTTGGAGTCCCTGGTCGTTGTCGTGCCGGGTGCCGCGCAAGGCGCCATGCGCAAGGTCGCGAAGGCGGCGGTCGATCCGAATACCGATCTTGCCGTCCTGCGGCTCGATGGCGAGCCTTTGCCCGCTTTGCAGCTCGCCGAGGAAAGTTTCGTTGCCGAGGGCCGGTCGATTGCATTCATGGGGTTCCCGATCGGCAGCGCACTGGGACTCACGCCGGTCACGCACCGGGGCATCGTCGCGGCAGTGACGCCGATCGGCATTCCGCAGGCGAATTCCCGCCAGCTCAATCCGGCGTTGATCCGGCGACTTGCGGGGGACACGTTCCGTGTCTACCAGCTCGATGCAACGGCGTATCCGGGCAATAGCGGCAGCCCGGTGTTCGATCCGGACAGCGGTGAGGTGCTGGGGATCGTCAACATGGTCTTTGTGAAGGGTACTAAGGAGAATGCGTTGAGTGCGCCGTCCGGAATCACCTATGCGATTCCCGTCTCGCACCTTCGTGCTTTGCTGATGGATGTCCGGTGATGGTGGTCCCCCCGGCGAGAATCGAACTCACATCTAGCGCTTAGGAGGCGCTCGTTCTATCCATTGAACTACAGGGAGAGGCGCGCAATTCTATCCGGTTGCGCGTCGCGCACCAAGCGCGGTGCGCAATTGGTATGGGCGTTCAGGGATCAATCGCGTGGTGAGGCTTCGGTTCGACATCGTGTCCGGTCGTAAGGTCGGTACGGTCGCTGCGCGGCGGGAAGAGGAAGTCCCGAGGCTGGCCGAGGATGTGTCGTAGGGTCATCCACACGAGGGTGCGCCCTTGGGCGAAGGTGATCCGGCGCGCGCGCATTGCCACGTACAGGGTAAGGGAGAAACTGACGCCCAGATTTGTGAGGCCGATCAGGGCGATGCCGCAGGCGGCGAGGGCGGCAGCCTGCCACCCCAGTGCGAAATCGAGGCCTGCGCCGGCAAACCCGACATAGGCAGAAGAGAAGGCGATGTGGCGGATGTCGAGAGGGAGGCCGAACAGTACGCCCACTGCGGTGACGCCACCGAGCAGGAAACCGAAGAAGAAGTTGCCTGCGAGCGCGCCGAGGTTGTTTTCGACGTAGCGGGCGATGCTTTCCATGCGGTGTGCGCCAAGGAGGCGACGCGGCCAGCGCAACTGCAGGAGACGCTCGGGAATGCGCGCATAGGCGCAAAGGTTGTCGTGATAGCCGGCAATGAGACCGGAGAGGAAGAGGCAGACGCCGGCAACTGCGGCGAAGAATACTGCGCCCCCGGCCGGGTCGATCTCGTCCAGCAGCACTAGCGCCTTGTCCGGCGGCACGAAATGGGCGCCAGTGGTGGCGTGAACGATCAGTGCGATCGCCATCGCGGCCGGGATCGCTACGCCGACGTTGCCGACAATCGCTGCGAGCTGGCTGCGCACGGTGCGGGCAATCAGTTCGACCAGGTTGTCGAGATTGCGGCTCTTACCTTGAGTCTCGCCAATCGATGCCGCGATCGCGTTGGCCGTCATGGCCGGCTGCTTCGTGGCCACGGTGCCGCCGATAATGTGGATGATGACGAAGCCGATGCCGTAGTTGAGGCAGAAACTCACAGCGGACGTGAGCGGCGCGTGGCCGAACGTTGCAAGGACGAGCTTGAAGGCGGCCATGCAGGCGATGATCAGTCCGCCCAATGCAGCGGAATGCAGTATCCCGAAGTACTCGCGGCGGGTGGTCGTGATGTAGCGCTCGCCGGTCTTGCCCGCGCTCTCGGTCATGCGCAGCGAAAGCAGTTCCACGTTCTTGCCGAGATAGTCGGAGAGGCGGTGCTTGCGGCATTCCGAGCTGACAAGCTCCTTGAACAGATCGACGATCTCGGGGGCTACGTCCGCGAGCATGCGGCGTTGCCGCAGCCCTGCTAGCAGGCGCAGCAGGCGGCCGATGCGTCGGAGGTGTTGGTGCAGGCGTTCGAGCTTGAAAGTCAGGGTGAGGCTGGTGCCGAGCTTGGCTGCGCGCCGGCGTATGCGCACCAGGGCTTCCTCGCACTGGTCGAGCATGACCTGGACGTGCCGTTCGTCCTCCACGAGCGTCGTCGGCGTTTCCCACCACTGAGCGTAATTGCGGATGTAGGCGACCAGTTCGGCGTTCTGTGCGAGAAAGGCCGATTCGTGTTCTTCGAGTTCGGGGTCAATACGGATGAACTCGGGGTCCAGCCCGATCGCGCTGGCGTGATAGGAGAGCACGCGGAGGGCCTCGAGGATCTCCGCGATCGCTTCGGGCAAGGCGCGGCTGTCGGCCTCCGACGCCGGCGCTTCGTCCCCGAGGACGGTGCAGATCAGCTCGCACCACAGTTCATCGGAGATAGCGTTGACCCACACTTCGTCGTCGTTGCGCCAGAACAGGACGGCGAGCACGTCCTTCATGTACGCGGTGTCGAGGTAGTCGGGCAGCAGCCGTCCGGTGAGGCGTCGCGCCGTTTCGGAAAAGAATCCGGTCGAGGGTAGCAAGCCGGACGAAGCGTAGAGCGACACCTGCTTGCGTTCGTGGAACAGCCTGCGGAACGCCGAGTTCAGGCGTCGACGCAGGTCCGGACGCGCCTTGAGCGTATCGATGAGCTGCCGTAGCCGGGATTCCGCGCCCGCGGCGTCGCTGGCCCTGGGCGGGCGCAACTGGCCGATGAGGGTCTTCCATTGTGCGAGTTCGTCGCTGTCGGGGTCGTCCAGGCGTTCCAGCAGTCGATCCATCCGGTCTCCATTCGTGTCGCAGCGGCGATCCAATGTTGCGGTGCGCAAAAATCGCGTGAGCCTGGCATCTTAACAGACCGCTAAAATGCGAATCCTTTACCGCGAGTAACATCCCATGCCGCTCCTTTCCGTCGACAACGCTTGCCTTGCCTTTGGTCACGTCGATCTGCTCGACCGCGCCGAGTTTCAGCTCGATGCCGGGGAAAGGGTTGCGCTGATCGGTCGCAACGGTTCGGGTAAGTCCAGTCTGTTGAAGGCCTTGGCGGGCCAAGCGACGCTGGATGACGGCACGGTGTGGCGCCAGTCGGGCCTCAAGGTCGCCTATGTGCCGCAGGAAGCTGACTTCCCCCTCGATCGCGACGTGTTCGCGACGATCGCGGACGGACTGGGCGAGGCGGCGCGCCTGCTCGTCGAATATCACGATGCAATGCATGCCGTGGCGGAATCCGCGAGCGCAGAGGCCTTGGCGCGGCTTGACGCCCTGCAGCACGAAGTGGATGCGGCCGACGCGTGGCGATTGAACCAGCGCGTCGACGAGATCATCGTCCGCCTCGCGCTTCCGGGCGATGCGCTGGTGTCCAGCCTTTCGGGGGGTGGGGTCAAGCGGGTGGCGTTGGCACGGGCGTTGGTTTTCGAGCCGGAACTGTTGTTGTTCGACGAACCGACCAACCATCTTGATCTCGACGGCATCGTCTGGCTCGAATCGCTGATCCGGGAGTTCCGTGGCGCGGTCGTCGTGATCACCCACGACCGGGTGTTCCTCGATAACGTTGCAACGCGCATCATCGAGCTCGATCGCGGGAAGCTGAGCAGCTACCCGGGCAAGTTCGGCGACTACCAGCGGCGCAAGGTCGAGGAGCTGGAGGCCGAGGCGAAAGCCAGTGCGCGCTTCGACAAGGTCCTGGCGCAGGAGGAGGTATGGATACGCAAGGGGGTCGAGGCGCGCCGCACCCGCAATGAAGGGCGCGTGCGACGGCTCGAGGCGTTGCGGCGCGACCGCGCTGCCCGGCGCGACCGTCTGGGGAACGTCAAGCTGGCGGTCGACAAGGGCGAGCAGAGCGGCCAGATGGTCGCGGAACTGACCGACGTCACCAAGCGTTTCGGCGAGCGCGTGGTGGTGCGCGATTTTTCGACGCGCATCGTGCGTGGCGACCGCGTCGGCCTGATCGGCCCGAACGGGGCGGGGAAGACCACGCTGCTCAAGCTCATCCTCGGCGAGATCGCTCCGGATTCGGGTACCGTGCGCCGCGGCACGCGCCAGACGGTCGCCTATTTCGACCAGCTGCGCGCCCAGCTCGACCCGGAACTGCCGCTGACCGAGGTGATCAGCCCGGGATCGGACTTCGTCGAGATCGGGGGCGAGCGCAAGCATGTGATCGGTTACCTCGGCGATTTCCTGTTTGCACCGCAGCGCGCGCGCTCGCCGGTGAAGTCGCTCTCGGGGGGGGAACGCAACCGGCTGCTCCTCGCGCGGCTGTTCGCACGACCTGCGAACGTGCTGGTGCTGGACGAGCCGACCAACGACCTCGATATCGAGACGCTCGACCTGCTCGAGGAGCTGCTGGCGGACTACGACGGCACGCTCTTCCTCGTGAGCCACGATCGGGCATTTCTCGACAACGTCGTGACCCAGGTGATCGCAGCCGAGGGCGACGGGCGCTGGGGTGAGTACGCCGGTGGTTATGCCGACTGGCAACGGGTGAAGCAGGCCGCAGCGGAGCGCGCGGCCGAAGAGACGAAGGCGGCTGCCCCGAAACCGGTTGCACCGGCCGCGTCCAAGCCGGCGGCCGCGAAAGACGGGAAGTTGTCGTTCAACGAAAAGCGCGAGCTGGAGACCTTGCCTGACCGCATCGCCGCATTCGAGGCAGAGCAGGCGGCATTGCACGCAAGGATGGCCGACCCGGCGCTGTATCAGCAGGCGCCGCAGGAGGTGGCGCGCATCAAGGAGCGCCTGGAGGTGCTCGATACGGAAATCGAAAATGCGCTGGTGCGCTGGGAAGCGCTGGAGAGTCGCGCCGGCTGAGGTCGGCGCTTACAGGGCAAGGCCGCTGACGTTGTTGAGCCATGCTGCGGCCCCGGCGGCGGAGGCGAAGAAGACGGCGACGTGATACACCGACCACCAGCGATAGCGGGAAGCGAGCCGGTCCGGGGGGAGGTCGGAAATGAGGAACAGCGCCTTCGATGCGGGTTTGCGCACGACGTGCGATTCCGGCGCGGAGAGGATCTCGTCGCGCAGTTTCGTCACTTCGCGGCGAGCCTGGCTTCGCGCCAGTTCCCATTCGCGGAGATCGATTTCGCCGTTGCGGTCGAGATCGAAGCGTTCGAGCAGACGTGTGCGGTCCGACTTCCAGTGATCCAGCAGCTCGCGCGTCTGTCGCCCGATGTCGAAATCGGGGGCGACGCTGCCGAGCGTGGCGAAATCGCCGAGCACGTAAATGCGGTCCTGGTTGATCAGGCACCACTGCGTGTGTCGCGTGTCGCCCTGCGTGTAGGTCTCCTTGCGGCTGACCATCATGTCGGCGCCTTCGGGATCCACGGCGCATACGCCGCTGCCGTCGTCGAGCAGGAAGGACGTGTCGCTCTCGTCCGTGGAAACGTGGCGCCATTTGCCGTCGCTCTGCCGGCGCGATGTCTCCACGCGATACCAGAGCACGGGGAGCCCGTTCACCGGCGACAGTAGCGGCGTTCCGTCGAGGGGGCGGCCGCGGCCGGTCAGCTCGACGTAGCCCTGGGCCGCGGATGCGATGCGCGAGGTCGGGGTGTCGGAAATCGCGCGCGTCGTCCTGAGCGAGCGCAGCCAGCCGGCGAGTCCGCTGACGGCGAGAACACCGATGCCGAATGCCCACCCCTTGCCGGGTGCCGTCTTGAGCATTATCGCGACGGTGATGAATTGCAGCGTCGGCAGCGTGACGTGCGCGATGTCGCGGCGCAGACGGGTCAGCATACTGCGGGCGGCCGTCCGCTCAGGTGCTGAACAGCGTCTTCAGGTCGACGTCCGACTTTTCGCCACTCGCGAATTCGAGCAGGGGCTTGGGTTCGAACTGGAACATGCGGGCGACGAAGACGTCGGGGAATTGCTCGATGCGGACATTGAGCAGATTGACCGATTCGTTGTACCACTCGCGACGGTCGGCGATGCCGTTCTCGAGCGCCGTGATGCGCGTCTGCAACTGCATGAAGTGCTCGTTGGCACGCAGTTCGGGGTAGGCTTCGGCGACGGCGAAGATCTGCCCCAAGCCGGTCCGCAGCATCCCTTCCGCCTTGCCGAGGGCGGCAACGTCCTGGTGTTCGCGTGCACTGGCAACGCGCGCGCGCGCTTCGGTGACCCGCTGCAGCGTTTCCTGCTCGAACTGCTTGTACTGCTTGCAGACTTCGACGAGTTTGGGCAATTCGTCATGTCGTTGCTTCAGCAGTACGTCAATGTTCGCCCATGCCTTGGCGATGTTGTGCTTGAGCCCGACGAGGCCGTTATAAACGACGATCGCATACAGCAGGGCGATGACCAATGCGCCCAGGGTAATGGCAGCGGACATGCTCATAGTTATGTCTCCCCTTGTTGCCGCAGCATGATATACGCAATTTGCGGCAAGCCGGCGGTGTGGCCGTACGCGCGCGCCTCAGGTCGCCGGCGGGAAGAAGCGGTGGAGTTCTTCGGCCGGGGCCCCAAGGCGCGTGAGCAGTTGTTCCGGGCTCATGCGGACGAGCTTGCCCACCTCCGCGATGTCATCGGGCAGGGCATCGTTGTCCCAGCCCGTCTGCAGGTGCCGCGCAAGGTCTGCCGCCAGCTGGACGTTGCGCACCCGCGGATTGTCCGCCTGGTCCGCATCCATCAGGCAGATGAGCAGTTCGGGCAGGTTCCAGGCGCGCACCAGCGCTTCCTGTATCTCCTGCGCCGTGGCGCCGAAGACGGTGCGTTGCGCCTCGCTGCGCCGCAACCAGCGGTTTGCGCGCTGCATCTCGAATACCCGCAGGGTCATCGCAGGCGCGAAGGTCCAGCACATGATCTCGACGGCGTCGGTCAGCAGCGCCGCCACGGTGATCTCGTCGACATCCAGATCATGGCGGAGAATGGCCCAGTCGCGCGCGAAATGCGCCGCTCGCCGTGCACGGCCGATGGACTTGAGCACGCCGACCAGTGCCTGCGGATGCTTGGCCAGGCGTTCCTCCAACGTGCTCATGCCGGAAAAGGTTTCGAAGAACGGCGTCAGCCCCATCATCATGACCGCCCGCTCGACGGTCGTGATGTCGTGATTCTGCCTCGCGCCGCGTCGGGCCTGCAGCGTCGTCAGCAGCTTCATCGTCATCAAAGGATCCGCGAGCACGGCGGCCGCTACGTGCCTGGCGCCGGTCGAGTCGTGCGCCGCGAGAGCTTCGAATTCCCTGACAGTGCGGCGCAGCACGGGCACATCCTGTGCCGATACGAATTCGACATAGGCGTCGACCGATGCGAGCGGAGTGTCGATGAAGGCCATGAGGGTCGGGACCAAGCTGATGTCGGAATTATCGGCAGCGGATCGGGCGAAATGAAGAGCGGATGCCATTTGCCGGGGTAGCGTGCGGCTATTTGGCTATAATCGGCGCAAAAAGCGCGGCACGGTGTCGCGTCCCGACCAGAGAGGAGTAGAGCGCAAGTGAATACACCCTTCAAGGCTTTTCTGATCGATCAGGACGAAAACAAGAAGATCGTCAGCGGGCTGACGACTCTCGACGTGGCGAATCTGGATGCAGGCGAGGTCCTGATCCGGGTCCATTACTCCAGCATTAACTACAAGGATGCCCTCGCCGCGACCGGCGCGGGCAAGATCATCCGCCGCTTTCCGTGCGTCGGCGGCATCGACATGAGCGGCGACGTCGTCGAGAGCACCGATGCGCGCTTCAAGCCCGGCGACAAGGTCATTGCCACCAGTTTCGATATCGGCGTCGCGCATCACGGCGGCTATGCGGAGTACGCCCGCGTACCGGCTGGCTGGGTCGTGCCCCTGCCGCAGGGGCTGGACCTGTTCGAGTCGATGGCGCTGGGTACTGCCGGGTTTACGGCGGCGCTGGGCGTCGTGCGCATGGAGGACAACGGCCTCGCGCCGGCCAACGGGCCGGTCATCGTGACCGGCGCCACGGGCGGCGTTGGCGGCCTTGCGATCGACATGCTTGCGCGGCTCGGCTACCACGTGGTCGCGCTCACCGGGAAGGAAGTCGAAAGCGACTACCTGAAGATGCTCGGCGCGGCGGAGGTGAAACTGCGCAGCACGATCGACTTCGACAAGGTGCGTCCGCTCGAGGCGGCCCAGTGGGCCGGCGCGGTCGATAACGTCGGCGGTCAGATCCTGCACTGGGTGCTGGCGACGATGAAGCAGGCCGGCACCGTCGCGAGCATCGGCAATGCGGCGAGTTTCAACCTGAATACGACGGTGTTCCCCTTCATCCTGCGCGGCGTGAGCCTGCTCGGCATCGACTCGGGCTACATCGGCTTTCCGATCCGTCAGCGCGTGTGGGATCGTCTCGCGACCGACCTCAAGCCGCGCCAACTTGCGGCCGTGACGCGCACCATCACGCTCGACGAGTTGCCGGACGCCTTCGACGCGTATATCAAGGGCGCGATCAAGGGGCGTACAGTCGTGCGGATCGGCGCCTGAAGCGGCAAGGGAGATTCCGGCCATGAGCGAACAGGAAAATCAGCCGCTACCCAAGGTGCTGATCGTCGACGACTCGCGCATGGTGCGGGCCTCCCTCGTCAAACTCATCCGCGGGCGCTTCGAATTCCGCGAGGAGGCCGACGGCGAAGCCGGCTGGCAGGCATTGCTCGTCGACCCGTCGATCCAACTCGTCCTCAGCGACATCGGGATGCCCCAGCTCGACGGTTATGGGCTGCTCCAGCGCATCCGGGCCTCCAAAGTGTCGCGTATCCAGGAGCTCCCGGTGATCGTCATTTCCGGCGAGGAAGACGATGCCGTGCGCGAACGCGCCCGCCAGCTGGGGGCCAACGATTTCATCACCAAGGGCATCGGTGCGACGGAGCTTCTGGCGCGTCTCGACTCGCTGACGCGTCTTGCCCAGACACGGCGCGAACTGGAAGAGAGCAGGGCCGCACTGGCCAAGCAGAGCCCGGTCGACCCCGTGTCGGGACTCGTCACCGAGTCGTACATGAACTGGCGCGGCGAACAGGAGCTGGCGCTGGCCCGCAGGCATCACGCCGACCTCAGCGCGATGCTCGTCGAGATCGATCGCTACGACCAACTGATCACGACCTACGGCGCCCATGTTGCCCAGCTCGTCGGGCGCAAGCTGTCGGGCATCCTGGCGACGCGGGTGCGCAAGGAGGATACAGTCACCCAGATCGCGCCCTCGCAGTTCGTCGTGCTATCGCCCAGTACCGATCTCGCGGGCATCTGCGCATTCGCGCTGCGCATGCAGCAGGCGATGGAAAAGTTGGTGATGACCTACCGCGAGGATCGCATCCGCATCAGCGTGACGATAGGCGTCGCAAGCTCGTCGGTGGACGAAGCGCAGAGCGTCAGCGAGCTGATCGGCATGGCCGTGAAACGGGCCCAGGCGGGACGGCAGGCCGGTGGAAACCGCGTGGTAGGCGACCAGGGCGAAGTCACCCAGGACGCGGTCGATCGACTGCTCAGGCAGGTCGTAAGCATCGACCAGCTGCTCGGCCAGATCCGCGCGGGAGGCGGTGCCGAACTCGACGCGCAGCTGCCGGCGGCGGTCGCCGCGCTGATGCCACTGCTGCAGCTGATCGAGGCCCGACTCGGCTGCGGGATTCCGCTGGACCGCCTTAGTAACTACAATTCCGCCTCTGGGACTGGCGCGCAAGGCACGCAGAAGGCCTGAGCCGCTATCCCCGGGAACAATAACAACAAAGCAGTGAAAGGTGGCGCCGCTGTCCCTTGGAGGAAAGGGGCCGGCGGCGCCGGATTGCGTATCTAAAGCAAGAAATGCAGGGATTAAAGTAGGGAGAGGAAGCTTATGACTACGTACAAGGAGTTTCACCGCCGTTCCATCGAAAAGCGTGACGAGTTCTGGGCCGAGCAGGCCGGGCTCATCGACTGGAACAAGCCCGCAGAGCAGATCTGCGACTTTTCCAATCCGCCGTTCGTGAAGTGGTACAAGGGGGGGGAAACCAACCTTTGCTTCAATGCTGTAGACCGCCACGCCGCGAAGCGTCCGAACGATCGCGCGCTGGTCTACATTTCAACGGAAACCGACGAAGAGAAGGTCTATTCGTTCGCCGAACTGCAGCGCGAAGTCGAGCGCATGGCGGCGATCTACCAGGACCTCGGCGTCAAGAAGGGCGATCGCGTCCTGATCTACATGCCGATGATCGCCGAGGCGGCCTTCGCGATGCTCGCGTGCGCGCGCATCGGCGCGATCCACTCGGTGGTGTTCGGCGGCTTTGCCGCCGGTTCGCTGGCAACCCGCATCGACGACGCCAAGCCGGTGCTGATGGTGAGCTCCGACGCCGGCATGCGCAACGGCAAGCCGGTGCCGTACAAGCACCTCGTCGATGAGGCCTGCAAACTGGCCGAGTTCCCGCCGCAGAAGGTCCTGATCGTCGATCGTGGCCTGGACAAGGGCTTCCCGAAGGTCGCCGGCCGCGATGTCGACTACGGCGAACTGCGCGCCAAGCACATGGATGCCAAGGTTCCGGTGACCTGGCTAGAATCGTCCGAGCCGAGCTACATCCTCTACACGTCCGGTACGACCGGCAAGCCGAAGGGCGTGCAGCGTGACACCGGCGGCTACGCCGTGGCGCTGGCCGCGTCGATGAAGCACATCTTCACCGGCGATGCGGGCGAGACGATGTTCTCGACCTCCGACATCGGCTGGGTCGTCGGCCACAGCTACATCATCTACGGCCCGCTGCTCGCCGGCATGGCCACGATCATGTACGAAGGCACGCCGCTGCGCCCGGATGCAGGCATCTGGTGGCAGATCGTCGAGAAATACAAGGTCACGGTGATGTTCTCGGCGCCGACCGCCGTGCGTGTGCTGAAGAAGCAGGATCCGGCCTTCCTCAAGAAGTACGACCTGTCCTCGCTCAAGCACCTGTTCCTCGCCGGTGAGCCGCTCGACGAGACCACGCACAAGTGGATCATGGACGAACTGGGCATTCCGGTCATCGACAACTACTGGCAGACCGAGACCGGCTGGCCGATGCTCTCGGCGATCCGCGGCATCGAGAAGACGCCGATCAAGTACGGCTCGCCGAGCTTCCCGGTATATGGCTACGACCTGCGCATTTTCCGTGAAGACGGGACCGAGTGCGGGGCCGATGAGAAGGGCATCGTCGGTGTCGTGCCGCCGCTGCCGCCAGGTTGCCTGTCGACCGTGTGGGGGCAGGATGACCGTTTCGTCAGCACCTACTTCACGTTGTTCAAGGATCCGGTGATCTTCTCGTCGTCCGACTGGGGCATCAAGGACGCCGACGGCTATCACACCATCCTCGGGCGCATGGACGACGTGATCAACGTCGCCGGCCATCGTCTCGGCACCCGCGAGATCGAGGAAGCGATCCAGGCCCATTCGGCGATCGCCGAAGTCGCGGTCGTCGGTGTGGCCGACCAGCTCAAGGGGCAGATGCCGATGGCCTTTGCGGTGGTCAAGGACGCTTCGCGTGTCGATAGTGCCGAGAAGCGTGCCGTGCTCGAGAAGGAGGTCATGAAGACCGTCGACAACCTCCTCGGTGCGATCGCCCGTCCGGCCCGCGTGCATTTCATCTCCGGTCTGCCGAAGACGCGTTCCGGCAAGATGCTGCGCCGCTCCATCCAGGCGCTGGCGGAAGGCCGTGATGCCGGCGACCTGACGACGATCGACGATCCGAGCACGCTGGATCAGATCAAGGTCGCGCTGGCTGGTTGAGTCAGGGCTTCGGGAGGAAAAACGCGCCGTGAGGCGCGTTTTTTTGCAGCTAGGCGAGAAAATCTTCCCTGACGGCTGGTGCCACCTCACAGAACCTCAGGTGGAGCGTCCCTCTTGGGCCACTCCCTCGTAGGCGGCTTCGATCTCGTCGTGAATCGTTCGCCACATCGGTTTCAGCAGGAAGCGCATGCCCTTGATGATGCCTTGAACGTCCATCATCGACGGAATACGGATACCTCGATGTTCGACAGGTCCGCCGATCTGGCGGACATCGACACCCAACTTCGCAAAATGCGAGGCCAGTCGAGGTTCGGTCAGGATGAAGAGCGTTTCGATTCCGGCGCGCTCGGCAAGTGCGATTGCCCCCAGGTACAGGCCGATGGGAATGTACGGGAAGCGGGGGTGGACGGTCGTGCCGAAGTCCTCGGCATGGATCGGAGCGTCGGCCAATGACTCGCCGCGTCGGCGCCTATAGCTCGAGCGCACGGCCAGCCGGGAGACCTCGGCGATCCGCTCGCGGGGCAGCCGGGCCGGGTCAACGATCGAGCGGTCGAGCGTTGCGGCGCAGGTGCGCTCGAAGGGCAGGGGGTAATCCGGATCGTCAGTCCTTGTCAGTACTACGCGGGTACACCCGACCGGTCTTACGGGCTCCGAACTCGTGCGCAACAGGCAATGCACGCTGTGCGCATCGTATTCGTCGGTTTCACGTCGATCTGGGCGTACCGGCTCGAAGCCTAGTTCCTCGCAATACACTTCGTGCCGAATCCGGTACACGGAGTCGCGCAGCGCGTCGTCGGTTGCCGGATGGATCTCGAAGTACTTCCTGAATCCGTGGCCGAGATTGAATCGGTCGAACAGGAGCAACGCAGTCTCCTTGTCGGGGAGGGTGATGGGTCGGGCGCCAGGCCTGTAGGGATTCGCTTGTTCAACCCGCCCCGGGGGCCTTCGGTGCAGCGATTCTTCGTGCCTAATCATAGTCCATCTTCACGTTTCCCGGTGTGTACCAAATTCCGCGCGGGAAGACTCAGTACGCAAGTTGCGTCGCGGTTTCTCTCGCGGGCCGAATTCTCTATGATGGATTCGGGGAGCGATCAGGGGGTATGGTGAATACATTATTCGATTACGACGCTGCGTTTGCCCGCAACCTCGGTTGGGTGACCGCGGAGGAGCAGGCAGCGCTGCGCGGAAAGCGCATCGCCATTGCGGGGATGGGGGGCGTTGGTGGCGTGCACTTGCTGACGCTCGCGCGCCTTGGGATCGGTGCCTTCAATATCGCCGATTTCGACACTTTTGATCTTGTCAATTTCAATCGTCAGGCGGGGGCGATGATGTCTTCGGTTGGGCGCCCCAAGGTGGACGTCCTGGGCGAGATGGCGCTCGACATCAACCCGGAAATCGCTTTGCATCGCTTCCCAACAGGCCTTTCGGACGCGAACCTCGACGAATTCCTGAAGGATGTCGATCTTTACGTCGACGGCCTCGATTTCTTCTCGTTCGGCATTCGCCGCGCAACTTTCGCTGCCTGCCACCGCCTCGGTATTCCGGCTGTGACCGCGGCGCCGCTCGGGATGGGAACGGCCGTGCTTGTCTTCCTGCCGGGGCAGATGAGTTTCGAGGAATATTTCTGTCTCGAAGGCTGCGATGAGGAGGAAATGTCGATCCGCTTTCTACTGGGCTTGTCGCCGGGCATGCTCCAGCGTTCATATCTTGCGGACCCGACGCGCGTCAATTTACGCGAGCGGCGGGGACCCTCGACGATCATCGCTTGCCAGCTTTGCGCGGGAGTGACGGCGGCCGAGTCGCTGAAGATTCTTCTGGGCCGGGGCAAGGTGCTCGCTGCACCGTGGGGCTACCAGTTCGACGCGTACCGGAACCGGATGGTCCGCACTTGGCGCCCGGGTGGCAATCGGAACCCCCTTCAACGCCTGGGGCTGTGGATTGGACGCAGGCAGTTGCGGCGGATGCGCGAGCAGGGGGCGCAGCGTGGCTGAACGGGGCATCTTGTTCAAGATCCTTGACCTCGCGCGTTGGGCTCCGAGCGGGGACAACACGCAGCCGTGGCGCTTCGAAGTCGTCTCGGGCGACCACATCGTGGTATACGGCTTCGACACGCGCGATTGGTGCCTGTATGACTTCGACGGTCGGCCTAGCTACATGGCACATGGCGCGTTGCTTGAAACTTTACGCATCGCGGCAACGGGTTTCGGCCTCGATGCGCGCTGGGCCATTCGTGCCGGATGCACCGCCACGGCGCCGGTCTACGACGTCACAGTGCACGAGGCACCCGGGTTGGCTGCCGATCCGTTGCTGTCGCACATCGAGACACGAGTTGTCCAGCGCCGCCCGATGCATACCACGCCGCTCAGCGCAGCGCAGCGCGAGCGACTGGTTGCTGCAACCGGCCCCGGCTTTCAGGTGCAGTTCTTCGAGTCGTTCGCCGAACGGTTCGAAGTGGCGAAGCTGCTGTGGGGCAGCGCTCACGTCCGCTTGACCTGCCCGGAAGCTTACGCCGTGCACAAAGAGATCATCGAGTGGGGAGCCCGCTTCAGCAAGGATCGCATCCCCGAGGAGGCCGTCGGCGTCGATCCGATGACGGCAAGGTTGATGCGATGGGTGATGCAGAGCTGGGCGCGGGTAGAGTTCTTCAATCGCTACCTTTTGGGAACGGTCGCCCCTCGCATCCAGCTCGACTTCATTCCGGCAATGGCATGTGCGGCCCACGTGTTGCTTCGTCCGCGGAGGCCGCTGACTACGCACGGCGACTGCGTTGAAGCCGGGGTTGCGATGCAGAGGCTCTGGCTGACCGTTGCGGCGCTCGGCTTGTACCTTCAGCCACAGATGACGCCGGTGATTTTCCGCTGGTATGCCCAAGCGGCTCGCCCGCTATCCGCCAAGCCTGGAATTGATGACGCGGTGCGGCTGCTTGCCAGCCGCTTCGATGCGCTGACTGGCAGTGGAGCGACGGATCCGTTCGCCTTCTTCTGTCGAGTGGGGAATGCGAGCCAACCTGTCTCGCGCTCGATCCGGCGGAGCCTCGACGAGCTCATGACGAAGCCGTGACTGCGACCGGCAGGATCTCGCCGCTTCCCCCGCAATGTGCGGGAACGCGACCGGCGCCCTATTCCTGCCCGCGCAACTCGAGCCTGCGGGCTTTCACTCTAGGGGGCATCCTGAATGCGCAAGATCGGAGTGTCGCAAATCCTCATCTTTCTGATTCTTGTCGCCGGTGCCGCCGCCGGTGCCGTCCTCGCCACATCGACGCTGGCCGGCAAGCTGCCGCTGGGTGATTTTCGTGGGGTCGTGCTGTGCGGCATCTTCGTGATCACGTTCTATGTGTTGGCGATTGTCGCGTATCGGCTTTTCCTCTCTGTGATGCCGCTGCGCGAGGGGGACATCGCACCGGGGTCGCGCGACGAGTTCACCTACAACGTGTATGTGCTGTTCTTTCTGCTGCTGTTCTATCCGATCACCCGCAACCATGTTCTTCCGGTGCCGCTCATGCGTGTCATCTATCTGGCTCTAGGCGCTCGGTTGGGCAAGGATACGTACAGTGCGGGTGTAATCCTCGATCCCATCCTTACCGAGGTCGGCTCGAATACGATCATCGGGCACGATGCGGTGCTCTTCTCGCATGCCATGGAAGGGGAGCGCCTGGCTCACGCGAAAATTCGCATCGGCTCCAAGGTTACCGTCGGAGCGAAGTCGATTGTGATGTCGGGTGTGACCATCGAAGACGGCGCGATCATTGCTGCCGGTTCCGTCGTCACAAAGGGTATCCATGTCCATGCCGGCGAGGTGTGGGGGGGTAACCCGGCGCGTCGCCTCCGGTGAAGGATCGGCGGCGTTCATCGGCTGCGACCGTATTGCCCGAAGGACCGCGCGCGCTCCTGATTTTCGTGTCGGATTCTTTTACAGTGAATCGGTGCGTTCGTGAGCGTTATTTCTAAGCAGTTGATGTAAAAGAAAAAAAAGATCTGGCGTGGAATTTGCTCCTATTTGGGCGTCGGGCGTTGAATCGCCCCTGTGCCGAATCGGCAACCCCTCAAAAGGAGTCTCGCCATGACCAAAAAACTTCCGCACCGCATCCGTTCCAGCGCGATTGCGGCAGGCCTTGCCCTGGCTCTGGGGTGGGGGATGCCCGCCTTCGCTGCCGATCCGATCCAGTTCGATGCAGATGGGACCGACGCCAACGCGAACACGCAGACCTACGGCTCGTTCGACTGGGCAGTATCGTCCGGCTTGATCGACCAAGGCATTCCCACCACGGGTTCGTCATTCAATCTGTATACCCACGCGGTGCTGGACGGCTTCACTGACACGGGTGGTGACTCCGTCCCCGATCCGGCGAACATGAATGGGACGTGGGAGATCACCGCGATCGCGGGCTTCGCGGAAACTGCGACGCTTGCGGGAGCGCCGACGATCGTTCAGGTCAGCGACGGCGGAACGCCTCTTGATCAAACCGATGACGTCTACCAGTTCACGAGCACGATCAACCTGAACCTGGATACGACCGGCACCACGAACTTCTTCGCCGTCTATTACGACGATGTGATTGGCGACGGGACGAAGGCCAGCTCGCTCACCGGTCTCGGCTTCGACGACGGAACGCTGATCCTGTCAGGGACCGTTTCGCAGTTCACGAGCGCCGGCACCTTCACGTCGAACTGGTTCTTCGTCGATACAAACGGCAACGGGCTCTACGACGCAGGTGAGGAAGCTGCGATCGATCCCGCCACCGGCGATCCGGTCAACGCCGGCCGCCTGCTCGACCAGAGCGCGAACGGTGACGATTGGGCAGGGCAACTGACCGCCTACGGTGAAGGTTCGACCTCGATCGAAGTGGATGTCACGTTCCAGGATTCCAACTTCTTCAAGTCGCTGATCACCGCGCTTTCGCAGGATCTGTTCTTCACGACCCGCAACAACCTCCCCGTCGATGACACGAACCCGTCGAAGTCCTTCGACACTGACCTCGGTGGTGGCGCGCTGACTCTGGCAGGTGGTGGGATCAGTCTGGGCACGATCAACTGCGTCAATGGTCCGGATTGCATTCTCGAAACCGACGCGAGCAACTCGTTCCAGACCACCGTGCCCGAGCCGTCGAGCCTCGCGCTGCTGGGCCTGACGCTCGTGATGCTCGGCATCGGCCGTGTGTCGTCGCGGAGAAGGACCGTATGAGGATGATCTGAGCCCCGCAGGCGGGGTGTTTCTGAAAGACGTATCCAGGGTGGCTCGAGGGCGCTGATGTTGTACCCAATCAGCATCGCTCGAGCCCTTGTACTCACAAGGGGATGCTGTCATGAAACTTCAAAGGATCTTGGGTTCTGGCGCGATCGCGCTGGTTCCTCTGTTCGTAGCGATGGGCGATGCGGGGGCCGCAAGCCTAATCCTTTTCGACCCGGACGGTGATGGATCGAATCAGCCACAAACGGTGAGTGCCTTCGACTGGGGCAACGGGAATGCCTTGGTTACCGCGCCTGCCGGCGGAGCTCCTGCGATTCCGCTTGGTGTAGCCAATACGAAGTCCGTCCAGACCTATGTTCACGGAGCCCTTAGCGGCCTGCTGAATCCCGGTGGTGATCCCTATCCGGATCCGACCGGCTTCAATTCGACGTTTGAACTGACCTATATCGCGGGCTCGGGCGAGACGGTGACGACCAATGCGAGCGGTTCGGTAGCGACCTTCGCATTCGACGGAACTTCCCAGAGCAACTTCTTTTATCTGTACTACGACGATCTGACTGACGGTTCGGGTAGCAAGGGCGCGTCGCTAAGCGGCCTCGGCTATGGCGACGGAAGGCAGATTCTGCGCGGCGTAGTGGTCGAGATCGTCGGCAACTTCGGAGTCGATGGCTCGGTAGGCCTGCTCGACCAGTTCGGTACCGACAACTGGGCTGGTACGCAGACGGTGAGGGGGCAGGGGTCGCAAAGCATCGCAGTGATGGTGCAGTTCGCAGATCCCGAATTTTTCAAGAGCGGGGTTGAGCCAGGCACGATACTGAATTTTACGACCCAGCAAAACGTACCGTATCTGGAAACCAATCCTTCGCAGAATTTCGAGACGGATTCGGGCGTCGATGCCGCAGTAGTTGGCGCGATCAACGGTGCGTCCGGGCCTGAGATGCTGCTTCAGACCGATGCGAGCAACAACTTCGCATTCATTCCGACGGCTCAGGCATGTCGGGTGACCGGCGGTGGGAACGATACTTCCGGGATCAACGTAGCCGAAGGTGGATGGGACGGAACCTTTGCTGTCGACTCCCTGAAGCCGTCGGTGCTGTTGAAGCCGAAAGGCAAGGCCGCCAAGTCGAGCACCGTGACCAATTACTATGACTATTCATTCGGCGGGCAGGCGGGTGCGAATACGGCCTTGCCACCGCAGCCGAAAGGCCAATGGGAGCACAACAACCACAGCAGCCCGAGTGGTCTGAGCTTCGCGTTCCATGGTGGACGGAACGCTCCGGCGGGCACACAGATCGATGAGATCCGTTGTACCGATGAGGGGTGGTGCGAACAGGCACGCCCGGCGCCGAACAAGCAGATCGACTTCGTTGGCGTGGGTACCTTCAGCAATATCAGCAACAACACCTTCACCGCGAGCGACGGAGTGATTTTCGACGGGATCGATGAGGTTATCCCCGAGCCGAAGGGGCAACGCCCGAATCAAGCGGTGCCGACTTATCACTGGTTCCAGGTGCACATCGAGGATCTGGGGGAGGGGGGTAGCGAGAACCCGAACACGCCGGTTCCTGGGGCAAACTGCCCGCCGGCCGGATCCGGTAACAACCCGTTCGCGGATCCGCCGGTGACCGACAACATTGCCGACTGCGGTTGCGCAGACTTCTACCGGATCACCATCTACAAGGGCGTGCAACCCGCAGTGGATGCCGACGGGAAGGTCATCCTCGACGCCAATGGCGATGTGCCGGGACTCAACAAGACCGACAAGATCTACGAGGTATATGGCTACATCGATGGTGGCAACTTCCAGATCCACCCGCTGACCGGCTTTGACCTGAAGTAACCCGCGTCTGCTGGCAGACCCGACCGCGCTGTAGGGCGAACCGCCCGGCAGCGCGGTTTTTGTTATTGACCGAATGGTGGCGTTGGCTGCAGCAAATCAGCTTGTGGGCAGGATTCGCCCGGCGATCAATCGTTCGAGGTGAGGTGCAAGGTCGGATCGTCGAGGATCACTTGCCGCGGCCTCGCGCAGGCGATGCGCGCAAGCGGCGAAGCTCGGGTCTCCAAGGAGCCTCGTTACTGCCTGCCGCAGGACGGCAGCGGTTGCGCGATCCGAGCGAACGAGAAGACCGGCGCCAAAGCGCTCGATGGCCTGCATGTTCAGAAACTGGTCCATGTTTCGGGCGATCCCCAGCACGGGAACGCCGGCCGTCAGGGCCTGGTTGGTGGTCGGACTGCCGCCGTTGCAGACGACGAGGTTCGCATGCTCGCACACCAATTGACCGGGAAGGTAGTCGAAGACCCGGGTTCGTGGCGATGTGAATTGTGTCGGCAGGGATTTTCCCGCAGAGGCCAACAGTACGCGTGCGCCGGTCGCTTCGAGTAAGGGCACCAGATCCCGCAGCACGCGTGGATCGCCCGAACTGCCCATGGTGACGTAAACCAGGGGAGTGTCCGTGCCGTCCTCTAATGACACAGCGGCAGCAGCGTCGGGCGACCATGCAATTGGGCCGATAAATCTTGCCGTGGCACTTTCTCGGACTTCCGGAAACAACTCGGAAAAGTTGGCGAACAGTCGCAGATCGGCATCCGTGTAACTTCGCCGAAGATCGTGGCCCAGGGGTGGGAGTCGGTGACGCGCCCGTAGCACCTCCATCGGCCGCGCGTGCATTTTCAGTGCAAGCGGAGAAATCCTCCGAAATATGGCGTTCGCGATCGAGAGCGGTGCAAAACGCGTTATGGCAAGAACGGGCATGGGCGTCTGCAGGGGACGCTCGGGGCTCCAGTAGGCGTCGCAGATCGTCGCATAGGGAACACCGCGCGAGCGCGCGCTGACCGACAGCGAAAGGCGAAAATCGCCCACGACGACGTCAGGCCGTTCGGTATCGATAAGGGCGTGGTCCGCCTCGACATAACGGGAAAGCGTATCGATGTCATACAGGGGAAAGCCATGCTCCAGCCGGCGGGAAAAGACCGACGTTGCCTGGCACTCTAGCGGAACGACCTTGAATGGCGCTCCGTCAGTCAACCAACCGAACGCCGCCGGTCTAGCGAATACGACGTCGAATCGTTGTGGGTCGAGTCCGGACGCCAGAACAAACGGCCGGGCGACATGTGCGAGCGTCGCACCTTCGGCGAAGAAGAGAATTTTCGCTTTGACCATTGTCGAGAGAGCGCCGCAGGATGTGTCGCGTGCGGCCCGTACTCCATTGATTAAGCGTTAGTCTGGCGCGACGCGGGTGGATTGCGCTGTGCCGATTGTCGCGCTATCCCGCAGCCGCTCGTAATGCCCCAATACCGCGGGTACGTAGCGCATTGTTTCGGCATACGGAGGGATGGCGTTTCCATAGCGCTGAACAGCTGCCTCGCCAGCGTTATATGCGGCGAGTGCCAGCGGCAACGAATCGAAGCGATCGAGCAGTTCGCGCAGGTAGCGTGCGCCGCCGAGGAGATTCTGCTCCGGGTCTAGCGGGTCACTCACGCCGAAGCGCGTGGCCGTTGCAGGCATCAGTTGCATCAGCCCAAGTGCGCCCTTGGGGGAGCGGGCACGTTCATTGAAACCGCTTTCGACATTGGCGATCGCCTCGATTAGCGATGGATCAATTCGCCCGCGGTGTGCCGCGTTGCGGATAAGCGGTGACAGGGATGTGGGGGCATGGCCGCGGTCGGATTTTCTTGCGGCGACCATACTACGCGCGCGTTCAATCGCCTTGGGGACGGGGCGAATCTCGAGGATCAGGCGGTGTCTCGGCGTGCTCGGGGCGTCACTGAAGTTGAAGACGCCGCGCTCATCTGCGTAACCGTACAGACGGTCGGCCCAGCAGGGGCCTGCGCACCAGAATGCGACCGCAGCACTTGCCGCAATCGCTACCCGTCGACTGCTCGCGTTTGCGACGGACATGACTCTGACCACGTTCAGGGAGCGCGAGCGGTCGTAGGTCGTATGTGCCGGACCGCTCATATGCCCTCGCAAGTGTTGGGAGTCCGTATGCGATCAGTGTGCAGCATCTTGAGGCTTGATCGGTATTCGCGCTCAAGTATGTAGGATTTCGATGATGCTTTCTATGCTAATGTTGGCGCGGTACCGGTCTCGATGCCGTTCGCGTGGCAAACAGGCGCATGGTGTGCGTAGCGGTACCTGTCGGGATCTCGGACATCTTAAGGATAGTGTGAGTTAACGAACTTTGGTGATCCATGCGTTATCGTGTCAGGGCGCTCGGGGCGAACGCATCGGTCGTCGAAACCGAGCTTGAGGCCGGGTGCGAGGCGGATGTCCGTGCGCTGGCCGAGGCGCGGGGCTTGTCCGTACTTTCGCTCAAGGCGCTGGAGCGTGGCCGAGGTCGCAGTCGATTTCCGCTGCTCCTGTTCAACCAGCAACTGCTGGCGCTGTTGCGCGCGGGCATTCCGCTTACCGAGGCAATCTCGGCGCTCGCCGAGAAGGAGCGGTGGCCGGCGATCAGGTCGGTGATGCAGGGGCTGCGTGATGCATTGCGTGAAGGACGCAGCCTGTCGAGTGCGCTGGAGTCGGCGCCGCAGGCTTTTCCGACCCTGTATGTCGCGCTGATTCGTGCGGCCGAGCGCACCAGCGATCTCGAGCGGGCCATTGCGCGCTACATCGCATACCAGCAGGATGGCGAGCGCCTGCGCGACAAGCTGATCAGTGCGGCTATTTACCCCCTGTTGCTGGTTGGTGTGGGTGGCCTGGTGGTGCTGTTCCTGCTCGGCTACGTCGTGCCGCGTTTCTCGCACATATACCAGAACGTGGGCACCAACCTGCCGTGGATGTCACGCCTGCTGCTGGAGTGGGGGCAGTTCGTCGAGGGGCACGCCGTGTTGCTCGGGGTGATCGTGGTGGCAATTTTGGGGGCAGGGGTTGTGGTGGTACGCAGCCCCGTGTTGTGGGCGACGGTCGGGCGCTACATGTGGCGGATGCCGTTCGTTGGTGAGCGCATGCGGGTGTTTCAGCTCGCACGGTTCTACCGGACCGTGGGCATGCTGCTTTCGGGAGGTATCCCGGTCGTGACCGCTCTGGGGATGGTGTCGGGGCTGCTTTCGCCGTCGCTGCAGGCGAGTCTCGCTGCTGCCATATCGGCGATACGTGAGGGGCGCAGTTTTTCGTCGATGCTGGCGGCGCGCGGCCTGACGACCCCCGTCGCGCTGCGCATGCTGGAGGTCGGCGAACATGCCGGGAATCTGGGCGAAATGCTGACACGCGCGGCGGAATTTCACGAAGAGGATACCGCGAGGCAGGTAGAGTGGTTCACGCGCCTGTTCGGCCCGTTGCTGATGCTGCTGATCGGTTGTGCGATCGGGCTGATCGTCGTGCTCATGTACATTCCGATATTCATGCTTGCAGAGAGCATTCGATGAGCGAATCGTTGACTGCGGAACTCGCTCCCGCTCCCCCGCCCCCTTTTTCCGCGGCAGAACTGTCAGCCGCGGCGGCGGGTGGCGAGCGCGCCATTGACGGGCTCGCGAAGCTTGAGCCGAATCCCGCACTGCGCGTGGAGCGCCTGGCGTCCGCGCTCGGGCTGACGTCCATCGGGCACGGGCGTCTGATGGCTCTCGAGCCGGATTTCACCGCGATTCCGTTCGAGATGGCGCTGCGCCGGGAGTGCGTCGCGCTGCGTGGCGAGGACGGCGCGCTGCTCGTGGTGATTGCAGATCCTTTCGACTCCGACCTGCTGGATGGCCTGGGAGCTCGCCTCCGCGAGCCATACGAGCTGTTATTGGCGGACCATGACGATTTGGCGGCTTGCCTGGCGCGGCACGAGGACGAGGTCCGCCGCGCGGCCGGACTGATCGAGTCGCGCGAGGAGGGCGGCGAGGGCGACGGTGTCGAGGATCTGTCGCTCAAGCGCATCAGCGCCGACGCGAGTCCGGTCGTCAAGCTGGTCAATTCGACCCTCTATGACGGCCTGAAGCAGCTTGCGAGCGATATCCACCTCGAGTCGGTCCCTGGCGGGCTGGTGATCAAGTACCGCCTCGACGGCGTGCTGGTGCGTGTCGGCAGTGCGCAGGGCAACGAGCTTGCGGAGCAGGTCATCTCCCGTATCAAGGTGATGGCGGAGCTCGACATTGCCGAGCGCCGGGTGCCGCAGGACGGGCGTTTCAAGGTCCGTTCGGGCGGGCGCGAGATCGACTTCCGCGTCTCGATCATGCCCAGCATCCACGGCGAGGATGCCGTGTTGCGCATCCTCGACAAGGAGCACCTCAGCCGCGAGATGAGCGGGCTGACGCTGGAGACGCTGGGTTTTGACGACGAGACACGGGGCGCGCTGCGCCACCTCGCGACCGAGCCCTATGGCATGCTGCTCGTCACCGGGCCGACCGGTTCGGGCAAGACGACCACGCTGTACGCCACGCTTGCCGAGACTAACCAGGGGCTCGACAAGATCGTCACGATCGAGGATCCGGTCGAGTACCAGCTCACGGGCGTGCTGCAGATCCCGGTGAACGAGAAGAAGGGCCTGACCTTCGCGCGCGGCCTCAGATCCATCCTGCGCCATGACCCGGACAAGATCATGGTCGGCGAGATCCGCGACGGTGAAACGGCGGAAATCGCGGTGCAGGCGGCACTCACCGGCCACCTTGTGTTTACCACCGTGCACGCCAACAACGTCTTCGACGTCATGGGGCGATTCATGCACATGGGGATCGATCCGTTCAATCTCGTCGCCGCGCTCAACGGCATCGTCGCCCAGCGCCTGCTGCGCATCAATTGTCCCTACTGCACCGAGGACGTGCCGCCCGACGCACAGCTGATCACGCGCTCGCGCATCGGCGATGCGAGCAGTTTCCGCTTCCGTGCGGGACATGGCTGCGGTCAGTGCCGCGGGACGGGATTCCGCGGTCGGCGCGCGGTCGCCGAAGTGCTGTTGCTCGACGACGAGATCCGCGAGCTGATCGTCGCCCGCGCTCCGATCCGGACGGTCAAGGAAGCGGCCCGGCGCAACGGATTCCGCGGTCTGCGCGACGCGGCGCTCGCGGTGGCGGCTTCCGGGGAAACCACGCTGCAGGAGGTGAATCGTGTCACGCTTCTCGGCTGAGGTCCGCCGCCTGCTGATCGAGCAGGATGCGATCCGCGTCGGGCACGGCACGACGCAGAAGCGCCTGGCCTACGAGTGGGCGCCTGATGCCGCCCTGGCGGCGCTGGCCGCGGCACCCGATGGCGGGGTGCAGCGCGGGTCGCGCTGGGACGTACTGTTCGCCGATGCGGTGGTGCGCTATCTGATCATCCAGTGGCCGTCCGGCCTGCGCGGCGGACCCGAGCGCGAGGCCTTCGTTGCGCTCCGTTTCAGGGAGGTGCACGGGGTCGGGGCGCCCGAGTGGCGCATCGTCGTCGAGCGCGGCGCCACGGATTTTCCCGTCATCGCCTGCGCCGTGCCTGCCGCGCACGTCGAGGCGGTGGCCGCGTGGGGAAGGGCGCACCGGCTGCGCTTTGGTAGTGTCACGGGCGAGTTCCTCGCCGCATATAACCGTGTGCGTCACGAACTGGAGAACCCGTTCGGCGCGTTGGCGGTGCAGCGTGACGGGCGGGTCACGCTGGGATTCTGGCGCGACGCGCAGTGGCAGTCCTTGCGCAGCCAGCCGCTTGGACCGGCCGGAGATACGTCGCTGGGCCTGTACCTGGAATCGCAGGCGCTGCGCTCGGCGACTCAGGCCGAAGCCGGCGTCCTGTATTGCATCGGGGAGGGGCCGCGGGTTCCTGCCGGATGGCGCAAGGTCGCGCTGCATGCCGAAGGGTGGGAAGGATGAGACGGGTTCCCTTGCCGGTCGATCTCGATTTTCTGCAAACCCGCCGACGCGTGAGCGTCGCGGGGTGGGGACTGCTCGCAGCCGGTCTGCTTGCCTGCGGACTTCAGTTTGCCGAATTCCGCCGTGCAAGTGACGAGATCGATGCGCGCGAGGCGGCCGTGGCGCGTACGCGCGAAGCGGCGCGGCGCGCACTGCCCGAGGCTGCGGCGGAAAGGAACCCGGTGGGCGCCGAGGAAGCGAAGGCCGCGCTCGGCGTTGCCGCACGCCTGAACGCCGACTGGGGGGCAATGCTCGGCGGTGTGGCGGGGGCCCAAGGCGAGGGCGTGACGTGGCTGAACCTGCAGGCCGATCAGGCGCGGGGCACGCTCGCGGTGGCGGGGCAGGCCCGCTCGCTGGCGGAGATGTTCGAGTTCGTGGCCCGGCTCGGGGCCGTGCAGGGGATACATGAGGCGCAATTGGCGAATTACGAATGGGTGCGTGTCGACGCCGGGAATGCGGTGCAATTCACCGTGAACGCTAAATGGAGCGGACGTCCGTGATGCCCGGCGCTGGTATGTTCGTGCGCTACTGGAGCCCCTGTTTCCTCGCGGCGATCGCGCCTGCGACCGGCGGTGGTGAGGTTGCGGGGGGCGCCGCGCCGCAGGGGAGCCTGTTACGTAGTGGCGGGCCGTCGTTCCGGATGGTCAGGGAGTATGTCGGGCGCCTCGCGCTGAATGCGGGACTTCCCGGTGCACTGGGCGTCGTCCTGGTGGCGGCCGCTGTGCTGGGGGGCTACGTCGCACGCGCGGACAATGATCGCCGCGCCGCCGAGCTTGCGCAGGAGCAGGGCCGGATCGAGCGTAGCGCAAACGCGCCGGCTCCGGGGGAAGACGGGCGCACCCGCGTGATGGATTTTTTCGCGCGTTTCCCGCCGGTAAGCGCGTTGCCCGACAGCCTGCGGCGCCTGAACGAACACGCCGCGGCCCATGATATTGGCGTGCAGCGTGCCGACTACCGCAGTACCGCCGTGACCGGCACGCCGCTGACGCTGGTCAGCCTCACGATTCCCGTGCAGGCTGAGGCCGAGGCGCTCTACGTCTGGCTCGGCGCGCTGCTGCGCGAAATGCCCGAGATCGCCTTGGAGTCGGTGAGTCTCAAGCGCGAGACGAGCGATGCGGAGACGGTGGAGGCGGATATCCGCCTGCAACTCTATCTGCGGGGGCGCTCATGACAATGCGCCACGTTCTCCTGGCTGCCACCCTGTTGGCAACGCTGGTTGCGAGCTGGTGGGCGGTCAATGAAGACTCGGGTGACGTCGTCGTGGTGCAGCCCGTCGAGCGGGCCGCCCGGGCTCCGGTCGCCGCCAGATCGCGGGCATCGGCCGATTCGCCGTCATCAGCCGGAGGGAGCCTGACCAGACTCGATGAGGATCGGGCGCCGTGGCCCGAACTTTCCGAGCCGCTGGCGCGCATCGTCAGTTTCGCGCCGCCTCCGCCGCGGGCCGCAGCGTTGGTCCCCGTCGAGCCGCAGGCGCCGCCGCTGCCGTTCCGCTATGTCGGTGCTATCGACGACGCGCAGGGCAAGGCCGTGTTTCTGCTCGAGGGCGCGCAGGTCCGCCTGGCGCGCCCCGGAGAGGAAATCGCAGGCCGTTACCGTGTCGAGCGCATTACCCCCTCCGCAGTCGAATTCACTTATCTGCCGCTCAAGAAAATGCAGACTCTCAATCGCCAGAATCCATGAAAACGAAGAGTTCGACCTTATCGCAATGCAGGGATCGCCAAGTCCTTCGTTCAATGCCCGCGAGCGGCGCGTCGTGCAGCGCTGCTCCGGCGCGGAGCGGCCTCCCGCTGGCAGGGGCGCTGCGAAGAATCCTGCTCCCGGCAATCTCGGTCCTTCTTCTCGCCGCGTGCGCGACGAATGCCGCGCTCGAACAGAGCCGCCGCGACTTCGCTGCCGGCGATCGCGTGGGGGCCCTGCTGCGGCTCGAGCAGGCAGTGAAGCAAGACCCCGAGAACCTCGAACTGCGCAGCTATTACGTCCGACAGCGCGATCAGGTCGTGACGGAGAAGCTCAGTGTGGCGGAGAAAGCGCATGCGGCGGGGAAGCTGGACGAGGCGGCGACGCTGTACCGTGACGTGCAGAGAATCGACCCGGAAAACGCCCGGGCCCGGCTCGGACTCGAGGACGTCCAGCGTGCGCGTCGCCGCGCCGAGCGGCTGGGGCAAGCCAGGGCCGCGCTGGCGGCCGGCGACGCGGCGATGGCGGGACGTATCGCGCGCGGCGTGTATGCCGAAGCACCCGGGGACCGGGCGGCGCGCGAGCTGGTGCTGGAGCTGGACGAGCGTGCCGAGCGCGCGAGCAAGCCGCGCGCCGAATCCCTGCAGGGGGCGATGGCGAAGCCGGTGACGCTGGAGTTCCGTGACTCGCCGCTGCGCGTCGTGTTCGAGGCGCTGTCGCGCGCGAGCGGGCTCAATTTCGTGTTCGACAAGGACGTGCGCGCCGACAGCCGCGTGACACTGTTCGTGCGCGAGAACTCGGTCGACGAGGTGCTGCGCCTGCTGTCGGCGACGCAGGGCATCGAACGCAAGCTGCTGAATGCCAATACCGTCCTGATCTACCCGGTGACGACCGCCAAGCAGCGTGAGCACGTCGAGCTGGTGACGCGCAGCTTCTATCTCGCCAATGCGGAAGCGAAGGCGGCGCAGACGCTGATCAAGCAGCTGGTGAAGAGCCGGGACGTGTTCATCGACGAGAAGCTCAACCTGCTCGTGATGAAGGACACGCCCGAGGCGGTGCGCATGGCCGAACGGCTCGTCGCGACGCTGGACGTGCCCGAGCCGGAGGTGATGCTGGAGCTGGAGGTGCTGGAGGTCAGCCGCAACAAGCTGCTGGACCTCGGGATCGATTTCCCGGACCAGATCGGTTACGGTCTGCTGACACCGGATGTTCCTAGCACCATCGGATTCGTTAATGGGGTTCCGGTTCCCGGAACCACTCAGCTCGGCGGCAAGCTGCTCGACGGCAACATCGATCTGCGTCACAACCGCAAGGAGCTCGTGCCCTTCATCGCAAACCCCGGCGCGGTGCTGCGCCTGCGCAGCGAGGACGGCGATTCGCGCATGCTCGCGAACCCGCGCATCCGCGTGCGCAACCGCGACAAGGCGAAAGTCCATATCGGCGACAAGCTGCCCGTCTTCACCACCACCTCGACGGCCAACGTCGGCGTGTCGGCGTCGGTGTCCTATCTCGACGTCGGTCTGAAGCTGGAGGTGGAGCCGTCCGTTTATCGCGACGACGAGGTCGGGATCAAGCTCAGCCTGGAGGTGAGCAGCATCGTCAAGGAGGTGCCCGGCCCCTCCAGTTCCCTGGCCTACCAGGTCGGTTCGCGCAGCGCGTCCACGTCGCTGCGCCTGCGCAACGGCGAGACGCAGGTGCTCGCGGGCCTGATCAACGACGAGGAGCGCTCGTCCGCGCAGCGCCTGCCCGGACTCGGCAACCTGCCGATGGTCGGGAGGCTGTTCTCGGCCCAGCGCGACAGCAACAACAAGTCCGAGATCGCGCTGCTGATCACGCCGCGCATCGTGCGCAACGTCCTGCCGCCGGTCGCGCTGCTGGCCGAAATGCCTGCAGGGACGGAATCGAACATCGGTGCCGAGCCGCTGCGGATCGGCCCCACTGCGCCGCGCAGCCTGGGGCTCGTCGGCGACTCGCGGGCACCTGTCGCACCTGGCGCTTCTCCCGCGGCGCTGCCGCGCCCGGCCCCCGAAGAGCGCCCGGCAGCAGCCGAGGCGCCGGAGGCCAAGGAGGAGCCGGAAGCGCCTGAAGTCGCGCTGATCATCCCCGAAACGGCCCGCCGCGGCGAATCGGCGAATGTCATCGTGCGCGTGAGCGGCGCCGTCGGGGCAACCTCCGCCGACGTCACGATCGCCTACGACGCCAATCGACTCGAAGTAGACGGCGCGATGACTCCGGGCACGGCCCAGTTGCCCGTGAGCCTCAATGGCGGACGGGCCGATCTGGTCGTACGCCTCCGCGCCAAACCCGATGCTTCGGGCGTTGCGACCATGGTCGTCACAGGAATGAAGCTGCGCCGCGAGACGGGTGACGAGGACGTGGCGCTGTCGGCCGGGGGCACGGTGCGCATCGTCGAGTGAGAGCACGGTGACGCGCGGATTCACCCTGATCGAGCTGGTCGTGACGGTGGCCATCATTGGAATCCTCGCGGCCGGGGCGATGCCGCTCGCCGAACTGGCGGCCCAGCGCGAGCGGGAGTCGGAGCTGCGCATCGCCCTGCGCCAGATCCGCGCCGGACTCGACGCCTACAAGGCGGCCTACGTCGCGCAGCGCATCGAGCAGCGCGTCGATGCGTCCGGCTACCCGCCGGATCTCGCGTCCCTCGTGAAGGGGGTGCCGGACGTCAGCACGCCCTCGGGCAAGCGCATCTACTTCCTGCGCCGATTGCCACGGGATCCCTTTCATCCCGACCCGGCAGCGCCTGCCGCCGAGACCTGGGGGCTGCGCAGTTATGCAAGCCCTCCCGACGAGCCGGCGGAAGGGAAGGACGTGTATGACGTCTATTCGAAATCTACCCGCAGCGGACTCAACGGCGTGCCATATCGTGAATGGTAAGGACGGCGTGAATGGTAGCGGCGGCATGACGGTCAGGAAGGCTGCGGCCGGCTTCACGCTCATCGAGCTGCTGGTGGTGCTCGCCATCATCGCGACGCTGATGTCGATCGCGGCGCCACGCTATTTCGAGCACCTGGACCGCAGCCGCGAGGCGTCCCTGCGCCAGACGCTGTTGGTCGTGCGCGATGCGATCGACCGCTACCACTCGGATATCGGCAAGTGGCCCGACGATCTCGACACCCTGGTCGCCAAGCGCTACCTGCGCAAGATTCCCGTCGACCCGGTTACTGAGCGCAGCGACTCGTGGTTGCTCGTGCCCCCTCCGGGCGAGGAAGAGGCGGGGGTGTGGGACCTGCATAGCGGCGCCGAAGGCACGGCCAAGGACGGGACGCGCTTTGCCGAGTGGTGAGATCGTGCACAGCTGTCGCCGTGCGGACGGCATGCCTGCCCCCCATGCGGCCGGGGCGCGGCAGTCCGGTTATACCTACCTGCTGGTGCTGTTCATCGTCGCCGGGCTCGGACTGCTGGTCGCGCAGACGGGACTGGTGTGGCATCAGGCGGCACAGCGCGACCGCGAAGCCGAACTGCTGGTGATCGGCGTGGAGTTTTCGCGTGCGTTGTCGAGCTATGCGAAGGCTGGCGCGGATCATAGTCTCCCTGAGAGTCTGCAGCAGCTCGTCGAGGACAAGCGCGGTCCGGTGCTTGTCAGGCACCTGCGCCGGATCTATCGCGATCCGTTCACGGGGCAGCCCGTCTGGGGGCTGGAAAAGGCCGGTGGACGCATCTCGGGCGTGTACAGCCTTGCCCAGGGCGTGCCGATCAGGCAGCACGACCTGCCCAAGGAGCTGGGCGGGCTCACGGGAGAGGTCAAGAGCTATGCCGAGTGGGTGTTCAGGCCGCTCGAGGCGGGCGGCGACACGGCTGTGGGGACGGCGCCCGGCGCGGGCCCGGCAGCAGGCGACCGCGCGGGGGGTGGTGCCGCCGTTCCGGCTTCAGCGGACTAGCGCAGCACCATGTTGTCGCGGTGGATCAGTTCCGGCTCGTCGATGTAGCCGAGCAAAGGCTCGATCTCGGTGCTCGGTTTGCGCGCCACGCGGCGACATTCCGTGCTGCTGTAATTGACCAGCCCGCGGCCGATCTCCTCGCCCGACGGCGTGCGGCAGGCGACCGCCGAGCCGCGTTCGAAGTCGCCACGCACCTCGATCACGCCCACCGGCAGCAGGCTGCGCCCGCTGCGCAGCGCCGACACGGCGCCGTCGTCGATGACGAGGTCGCCTGCGAGCTGCAGGTGGTCGGCAAGCCACTGCTTGCGTGCCTGCAGCGGCGAGCTGGTGGCGTAGAGCAGGGTCCCCAGCGCTTCGCCCTTGCCGAGGCGCACCAGCGCGTCGGCTTCGTGGCCGCTGGCGATGCAGGTGTGGGCGCCGCTGCGGGCCGCGCGCTGGGCCGCACGGATCTTCGTGATCATGCCGCCTTTGCTGATGCCGGAGCCCGCGCCGCCTGCCATCGACTCGTAGGTGCGGTCCTCGGCGCGTCCCTCGGAAACCAGCGTCGCCGCCGGATCCTGGCGCGGATCGGCCGTGTAGAGGCCCTTCTGGTCGGTGAGGATGATCAGCGCATCGGCTTCGATGAGGTTGGCGACCAGCGCGCCGAGCGTGTCGTTGTCGCCGAACTTGATCTCGTCGGTGACGATGGTGTCGTTCTCGTTGATGATCGGCACCACCCCGAGCTCGAGCAGCGTCGTCAGGGTCGAGCGTGCGTTGAGGTAGCGCTTGCGATCGGCGAGATCGTCGTGCGTGAGCAGGATCTGTGCGGTGCGGATGCCGTGGCGCGAGAAGGCGTCCTCGTAGGCTTCGACGAGTCCCATTTGCCCGACCGCCGCAGCGGCCTGCAGCTTGTGCATCTCGTGCGGCCGTTTCGTCCAGCCCAGACGCTGCATGCCCGCGGCGATGGCGCCCGAGGACACCAGCAGGACCTGCTTGCCGGAGTCGCGCAGGGCTGCGAACTGGCGAGCCCAGTCCGCCATCGCGGCCTTGTCGAGGCCGGTGCCGTTGTTGGTGACGAGGGCGCTGCCGACCTTGACCACCAGGCGGCGCGCGTTGCGGATCTTGTTTCGCATGATCTGTGACGGCAAGCGTGGGCTAACGGGAAGGGTGTTCCGGCACACGGCCGGATCCGGGATCAGTTGCCGGATTTCGCCGGGCGATCCGCTTCGTCGAGGTCGTCCTCGTCCTCGTCTCCGTCCTCTTCTTCGGCGAGGATTGCCTGGAGACGAGCCTGGTAGGCGGCCTCGGCACGGGCTTCGGCTTCCGCGGCGAGACGGGCTTCCTCGGCGGCGCGGGCTGTGCGCTCGGCTTCGGCCTGGGCGCGGTCGGCGTCGAGGAAGTCCTGGATCGCGAAGACCAGCGGACGTACGCCGTCGCCGGTGAGGGCGGATATCTCGAAATGACGATCCACCGGGCCATAGGCCTCGAGAAAGGCTGCGACGCGCTCGGCGCGCTCTTCCTCGGGGATCAGGTCCAGCTTGTTCAGGGCGAGCCAGCGCGGCTTGTTGTAGAGCGACTCGTCGTACTTGCGCAGTTCCTCGACGATCGCCTTCGCGTCGTGCACGGGATCGGCTTCCGGATCGAAGGGCGCGAGGTCGACGAGGTGCAACAATACGCGGGTGCGCTGCAGGTGGCGCAGGAACTGGTGGCCGAGTCCATGGCCTTCGGCCGCCCCCTCGATCAGGCCCGGGATGTCGGCGATGACGAAGCTGCGGTTCTCGTCGGTGCGCACCACGCCGAGGTTGGGCGCGAGCGTCGTGAACGGGTAGTCGGCGACCTTCGGCTTGGCGGCGGAGACGGAGCGGATGAAGGTCGACTTGCCGGCGTTGGGCATACCCAGCAGGCCGACGTCGGCCAGCACCTTGAGTTCCAGGCGCAGCATGCGGCGCTCGCCTTCCTCGCCGAGGGTGCGCTTGCGCGGGGCGCGGTTCACGCTCGACTTGAAGTGCAGGTTGCCGAGGCCGCCCTTGCCGCCGCGGGCGATCAGCGCGCGTTTGCCGTCGATGTCGAGGTCGGCGATCAACTCACCGCTTTCGAAGTCGGTGATCACGGTGCCGACCGGCATGCGCAGCGTGATGTCGTCGCCGCTCTTGCCGTAGCAATCCTTGTTGCCGCCGTTTTCGCCGCGCTCGGCGCGGTGCATGCGCGTGTAGCGGAAGTCGATCAGCGTGTTGAGGTTGCGGTCGGCCACCGCGAAGATGCTGCCGCCGCGACCGCCATCGCCGCCGTCGGGGCCTCCGCGCGGAATGAATTTTTCGCGCCGGAAGGAGGCCGAACCGTTGCCGCCGTCGCCGGCCATGACCTCGATACGCGCTTCGTCAATGAACTTCATGGTGCTGTGCTCAGCAGTGCCTATGGCAAAAACAAAAAAGCCCTACCGCAAGGATAGGGCTTTTCGAACCTTGACGCCGGAACTCAGGCGGCTTCGGGTACGATCACGACCGTGCGACGACGCAGGGCGCCCTTCACGGTGAACTGCACGGTGCCGTCCTTCAGCGCGAACAGGGTGTGGTCCTTGCCGATGCCGACGTTTTCACCCGGGTGGTATTCGGTGCCGCGCTGGCGAACAATGATGTTGCCTGCGAGCACGAACTGGCCGCCGTAGCGCTTCACGCCAAGTCGTTTCGATTCCGAGTCGCGGCCGTTACGGGAACTACCGCCAGCTTTTTTGTGTGCCATGACGAATTACCTCCTTGGCTAATCAGACCGAGATCGCTTCGATGCGAAGCTCGGTGTAGTTCTGACGATGGCCCTGGTGTTTCTGGTAGTGCTTGCGGCGGCGCATCTTGAAAATCGTGATCTTTTCGTGACGGCCGTGGGAAACCACGGTGGCCTTCACTGCGGCGCCGGAAACCACCGGGGTGCCGATCTTGACCGACTCGCCCTCGCCGACCATGAGAACCTGGTCGATGGTGATTTCGGAGCCCACGTCTGCCGGTATCTGTTCTACCTTGATCTTTTCGCCGGCGACGACGCGATACTGCTTGCCGCCGGTTTTTATCACCGCGTACATGGTGTTGCTCCAGTTGATGGGTTTGCAAAGAATCGCGCACTTTACACGATCGGCCAAATAATCGTCAAGGAAATCAGCGCTTAGGCGCAGGTGCCGGGGGCTTGGCGGGCATGTTGCCGGATGCGGGTATTCCCCAATGCTGACATCGGGGCGAAGTGGATCTATGATGCAAATGTTGTCAGACAACTTGGGGTGCCGGGCTTATGGGGGCAAGTGAAGGATCGGGGCGCGGACCGCGGTTGAGCGTCGTCGTCGCGGGCCAGCTCGAAACCTGGATCAGCGAGCAGGGGCTGAAAGCGGGAGCGTTGCTGCCGACCGAGAGGGTCTTGTGCGAGCGCTTCGGTGTGAGCAGGGCGGTGATCCGCGAGGCGATTTCGCGCCTGAAGGCCGACGGCTGCGTGATGACGCGACAGGGTTCGGGCGCATATGTCGCGGCGCGGCCGGGCCAGGGGACCTTCCGCCTGTTGCGGGGGGGCGCCAATGGCGAGGGGGAGACGGACAGCGGCGTCTCCGATCGCGAGATATCGGACATCTTCGAGCTGCGCTACCTCGTCGAGGCGGGTGCGGCCGAGCTGGCGGCGCTGCGCCGGTCGCCGCAGGAACTCGAGCGCATGCGCGCGGCACTGGAGCGCATGGCGGCCGCGCTGGAGACCGGCGCCGACGCGCACACGGACGACGATGCCTTTCACGTCGCGGTTGCGGCAGCCACGCATAACCCGCAGATCGAGCGTTTCCAGGCGTTCATGGGGCAGCAGTTTTCAGATTCGCGTGCGCCGACCTGGAACGAGGCGGGGCATCGCGCCGGCCTGGCGCGGGACTCGCAGGCCGAGCACGTGCGGATATTCGAGGCGATCGCGGCGGGCGACGGCGCCGCCGCACGGGCGGCTGCCACGGAGCATCTCGCCGGAGCGGTGCGGCGCCTCGGGCTGGACGAGCGGCGCTGGGGCGAGGTGGTTGCGACGAAGGGGGGGGGCGCGGCGGATGCGCGCCACGAGGAGCTGCACAGATTGGAGGAGGGGCGATGAACATTGCGGCGGACCCGGTGGTCCTGGGCGAGCAGGAGGCGGATTTCTCTTCCGTCGACAAGGCTCGCGTGGTGGAGGCGCTGGCGCGGGTGCTGCCCGCGGGCGCATTGATGTACGACGCGGAGGATCTGCGGCCGTACGAATGCGACGGCCTGTCGGCGTATCGTCAGATGCCGATGGTGGTGGCGCTACCGACGACCGAGGAGCAGGTGGTGGCGGTGCTGAAGGTGTGCAGCGAGATGGGCGTGCCCGTCGTCGCGCGCGGTGCGGGCACGGGCCTGTCGGGCGGCGCGCTGCCGCACAAGTTCGGCGTCGTGCTGTCGCTTGCGCGCTTCAATCGCATCCTGCATCTGGATCCGCATGCGCGCACGGCGGTCGTGCAGCCGGGGGTGCGCAATCTCGCGATCTCCGAGGCGGCGTCGCCGCATGGGCTGTATTACGCGCCGGACCCGTCGTCGCAGATCGCGTGCACGATCGGTGGCAACGTCGCGGAGAACTCGGGCGGCGTGCATTGCCTGAAGTACGGCCTGACGGTGCATAACGTGCTGCGCGTGCGCGGTGTCACCATCGACGGCGAGATCGTCGAGATCGGCAACCACGGCCTTGATGCGCCCGGCTACGACCTGCTGGCGCTGGTGATCGGCTCCGAAGGCATGCTCGCGGTCGTCACCGAAGTGACCGTCAAGCTGACGCCCAAGCCGCAACTCGCGCAGTGCGTGCTGGCGGCCTTCGACGACGTCATCAAGGCGGGCGAGGCGGTCGCCGAGATCATTGCCGCCGGCATCATCCCCGCCGGGCTGGAAATGATGGACCAGCCCGCGACGGTGGCAGTCGAGCAGTTCGTGCATGCGGGCTATCCGCTGGACGCAAAGGCGATCCTGCTGTGCGAGTCCGACGGCACGCCCGAGGAGGTCGCCGAGGAGATCGAGCGCGTGCGTGCGGTGCTGGAGCGCAGCGGCGCGACGGAGATCCGTGTGTCGCGCGACGAGGCCGAGCGCATGAAATTCTGGGCCGGGCGTAAGGCGGCCTTCCCGGCGGCCGGGCGCATCTCGCCCGACTACTACTGCATGGACGGGACGATTCCGCGCAAGCGCCTGGGCGAGATGCTCACCGCGATCCAGGACATGGAGGGCAAGCACGGCCTGCGCTGCATCAACGTGTTCCATGCCGGCGACGGCAACCTGCATCCGCTGATCCTGTTCGATGCAAACCAGGAAGGCGAGCTCGAGCGTGCGGAGGCCTTCGGTGCCGACATCCTCGAACTGTCGGTCGCGTTGGGCGGCACGATCACCGGCGAGCACGGCGTCGGCATCGAGAAGATCAACCAGATGTGCAGCCAGTTTACGCGGCCCGAGCTCGTGATGTTCTTCCGCGTGAAGGGCGCATTTGATGCGCGCGGGCTGCTCAATCCGGGCAAGGCGATCCCGACGCTCAACCGCTGTGCCGAGTACGGACGCATGCGAGTGAGCAACGGGCATGTCCCGTATCCGGATATCCCCCGTTTCTGATGGATCGGGGCTGGATCCAGTTTCTTCTGGTGGTGGTGCCAATCTTGTCGCTGATCGGCTCGTGGCTCGCGCTGCGGGCGATCGCCGAGCGGCACGACCGGAAGCCGGGCGTGCCGAAGGCACAGGGGATGGTAGAGCTTGGCATCAAGGACAAGGCAGGGAACAAGGCGGAGAGGGAATGAGCGATTTGACTGAACAGTGGCGCGAGCAGGTGCGCGCCGCCGCGGCGGCGGCTACGGCGCTGCAGGTGCGCGGTGGAGGAACCAAGGAGTTCTATGGGCGCACCCCGGTCGGCGAAGTATTCGATACCCGTGGTCATGCGGGTGTCGTCAGCTACGAGCCGACGGAACTGGTCGTGACCGTGCGGGCGGGCACGCCGCTGGCGGAACTCGAGGCGCAGGTCGCCGGTAGCGGACAGATGCTCGCGTTCGAGCCGCCGCATTTCGGTGCCGGCGCGACGGTCGGCGGGTGTGTGGCGGCCGGGTTGTCAGGCCCGCGGCGTGCGACGGCCGGGGCGCTGCGCGACTTCGTCCTCGGCGTGCGCATCCTCGACGGACGCGGTGAGGTGCTTTCGTTCGGCGGCCAGGTGATGAAGAACGTCGCCGGCTATGACGTGTCGCGCGCCATCGCAGGCAGCCTCGGGACGTTGGGCGTCATCCTCGACGTGTCGCTGAAGGTGCTGCCGCGGCCGCTAGCGGAGACCACCTTGCGCTTTGCGATCGGCGAGAAGGATGCGATCGATCGCCTCAACGATTGGGGTGGGCAGCCATTGCCGGTTTCTGCCTCGACCTGGGCGGATGGCGCGTTGCACCTGCGCCTGTCGGGCGCCGAGGCGGCGGTGCGTGCGGCCGAGCGCAAGCTCGGCGGCGACGTGCTGGCGGACGATGCGGCTGCTGCCCTGTGGCAGGACATTCGTGAGCAGACTGACGCCTTCTTCGCGGACGCGGCGCCGGGCGAGGTGCTGTGGCGCTTGTCGCTGCCGAGTTCGGCGGCTCCAGTAAAGCTTCCCGGCAAGCAGCTGTTCGAGTGGGGCGGTGCGCTGCGCTGGCTGTGCTCGGATGCGCCTGCGGCAACGATCCGCGAGCGTGTCGCCGCACTGGGCGGCCATGCGACGGCCTTCCGCAGTTTCGACCGCCCGGGCGACGTCTTCCAGCCGCTCCCCACTCCGGTGATGGCGATCCAGCGCCGCCTCAAGCAGGCCTTCGATCCGGCCGGGATCTTCAACCCCGGCCGCCTCTACGACGGAATCTGAACATGCAGACCCAACTTGCCGATTTCATCAAGGACACGCCGGAAGGGCGCGAGGCCGAGGCGATCCTGCGCGCGTGCGTGCATTGCGGCTTCTGCACCGCGACCTGTCCGACCTACCAGCTCCTCGGGGACGAGCTCGACGGCCCGCGCGGGCGCATCTACCTGATCAAGCAGCTGCTCGAAGGTCACGACGTCACCGAGAAGACGCGCCTGCACCTTGACCGTTGCCTGACCTGCCGTTCCTGCGAGTCGACCTGTCCGTCGGGCGTGCATTACAGCCGTCTTGCCGACATCGGTCGCCACATCGTCGAGCAGCGTGTGCCGCGAAGCGGCGCGGAGGCGGCCAAACGCTGGGCTCTGCGCGAGTTCGTGCCGCGTGCCGACGTGTTCGGTGTCGCGATGAAGGTCGGCCGCGCGGTGCGCGGATTGCTGCCCGAAGCGCTGAAGGAGAAGATTCCCGATATGCGTCCCAGCGGCCCGTGGCCGAAGCCACGCCATGCCCGACGCATGACCGCGCTGGCCGGCTGCGCTCAGCCCGCGATGGCGCCGTCGATCAATGCCGCAACGGCGCGCGTGCTCGACGCCGTCGGCATCTCGCTCGTCGAGCAGCCAGGTGCCGGTTGCTGCGGCGCTGTGCGCTTCCACCTCAATGACCAGGACGGCGGGCGCGACGACGCGCGGCGCAACATCGACGCGTGGTGGCCGGCGGTGGAACGCGGCGAGGTCGAGGCGATCGTGATGACAGCCTCGGGCTGCGGCGTGCAGATCAAGGACTACGGGCACCTGCTCGCTCAGGACCCTGCCTATGCGGAGAAGGCGGCCCGCATTTCCGCCATGACGCGCGATGTCAGCGAGATCGTCGCGGCCGAGGGCGAGAAGCTGCAGGAGCTGCTCGCGACGCGGCGCGGCGAAGTCGTCGCGGTGGCCTTCCAGTCGCCGTGCACGCTGCAGCACGGCCAGCAGATCCGTGGTGTGGTCGAGCGCCTGCTGACGACGGCCGGCTTCACGCTCACGCCGGTGCGCGACGGGCATCTGTGTTGCGGTTCGGCGGGTACCTACTCGCTGCTACAGCCGGAACTTTCCAAGCAGCTGCGTGCCAACAAGCTTGCGGCATTGGGGGAAGGCGGGGCGACGATGATCGCTTCGGCCAACATCGGCTGCATGACCCACCTGCAGGCCGGCACCTCGACACCGGTGCGGCACTGGGTCGAACTGGTCGATAGCCGGCTCAACGGCTTCCCGCTCTGAGCGTCTGCGGCGCGCTCCATCCGGGGTGAGCCGTTTCGCTGCGCAGGCGATACGTGCGTCGTGCTCGCGTCCTCGCCACCCCCGTGCGGCAGCATCGCGGGGGTGGCGCGCCGATGCCCCTTTCGGGGTGTGATTCTCGTCACGACGACGTGCAAGCCGGCGGCGCGCGATCTACCGCCAATTGGGTAGGCACTGTAATATCGGCGAAAAAGAACGAGCCTTGTCGCCCATGCCAATTACCGTAGAAACCTGCGTTGCGAGCCACATCGGTGATCGGCGCGAACAGCAGGACCGGGTGGGGGTGTTCGCGCACCCGCGCCAGCCCGGGATGCTCATGGCGGTACTGGCCGACGGGATGGGCGGGCATACCGGCGGGGCCATGGCGGCAGAGCAGGTGCTGCTCAAGGCACGGCAGAACTTCGATGACTATTCGCCGCGCTCGGAGGATGCCGGGAGCCTGCTGAACACCATCGTCAGCGAGGCTCACCTGATCATCCGCCTCACGCGTCTGACGAGCGAGAAGGAGCCTCACAGCACCGCGGTGGTGTTCGTGCTGCAACCCGGCGAGATACGCTGGGCGCATTGCGGAGATTCTCGCCTGTATCACTTTCGTGATAACGCCCTGGTGGCCCGCAGCGAGGACCATTCCATCGTCGGCGACTTGCAGCGCAAGGGGAAGCTCAACGATGCCGGAGCCCGCATTCACCCCCAGCGCAATGTCCTGCTGTCCTGCCTGGGAAGCGAGAGGCCTCCCGAGGTGGCCCTCGGACAGGCTGTCCGGCCGCAGGCCGGCGACAGTTTTCTCCTGTGTTCGGACGGGCTTTGGGGCCTGCTCTCGGATGCGGAGATCGCCGCGGAGGTATGCTCGCGCCGCGCCCGTGATGCTGCCGAGGTGCTCATCGAGCGGGCGCGCAAGCGCGGGGCGGGCTCGGGCGACAACATCTCCCTGGCGCTGATCAAGCTCGTCGAGGCTTCCGCCTCATAGCCTGAGCCAGTTGCGCCGCCAGAACGCCGCGGCCATCGCGGCAGCGACTGCGGCCATGATCGCCAGCGCGACGGAAAAACCCTGTTCGTCCGCGATCAAGGGCATCCGTTCGAAGTTCATGCCGAAGATGCCGGTGATGAGTGTCGCCGGCAGGAACAGCGTCGTCAGCACCGTGAGGATGCGTACCTCGACGTTCAGCCGGTTGCTGACGGCCGACAGGTAGATGTCCATCAGGTCGCCGAGCAACTCGCGCACGGCATCCAGCGTCTCGATCACATGGATGGTGTGGTCGTAAACGTCGCGCAGGTAGAGGCGGGTTTCCTGCTGGAAGAATGCGCTTTCTCCGCGCAGCAGACTGTTCAGGACCTCGCGCAGCGGCCAGATTGCGCGTCGCAGCAGCTGGGTGTCGTGCTTGACCAGATTGATCGTGCGTAGCAGCTCCGGGGTGGGGCTTGCGAGTGCCTCGTCCTCGAGTTGTTCGGCCGTGTCGCCGAGTTGGTCGACGACGATGAAATATCGGTCGATGACGGCATCGAGCAGGGTGTAGGCGAGGTAGTCCGTGCCGCGCTTCAGTATGGGTGCCAAGGGCGTGCGCAGGCGGTCACGGATCGGCTCGAAGATGCCCGTGCGCCGCTCCTGGAAGGTCAGGACGAAGTTTTCCCCCAGAACCACGCTGACCTGGTCGGAACCGAGCGTGCGCGATTCCGGGTCGTACTCGAACACGCGCAGGACGCAAAACAGGTAGCTGCCATAGTCCTCGATCTTCGGTCGCTGGTGCGTGTTAAGGATGTCTTCGAGCACCAAGGGATGCAGGTGGAAGCGCCGCCCGATCTCGCCGAGGATCTCGGCATCCTGCAGGCCGTGCACATTGAGCCACAGACGGTTGTGTGCCGGCTTGTATTCGCGCGATTCGACGATGCTCGCGAAGCGGCTCTCCTCGATTCCGTTCTCGTCGTAGGCGATAAGCGTGATCTCGGGGCGATCGGTCTTCACCGCGCCGACGTGGACCAGCGAACCGGGTGGAAGACCGGCCTTCGCCGTGGTGATGGCCTTTGTTTTCCGGCGTCGGGTGCCGTTGCGTGAGGTCTTCATCGGGAACTTTCTTGCATGAACAGGTTGCGCTGTAAATCGCAATCGGTATTATCCGTCAAGCGCCCTGCGCAAATTGCAAGGAATTTGCAGTTTGCATCGAAACAATAGAACAGGTGATGGCGCAAGCACCTGCAGATTCAGTCGCGGATCATCGGAGAGTCGAAAACGGAAATTGCGTTGCGGAGCAGTCGGCCGCAGTGTTGCTATGTCCGCCGTCGGAGTTGGCCCGCGCAAGCGTACACATTTACCAACCCAGTCTGGGAGGACACCAATGGCTCTGTTGATCGGAGTGCCAGCGGAAGCGATTGCGGGCGAGCGACGTTTGTCGGTCGTTCCCGATGTAGTGAAGAAATACCTCGGCCTCGGTGCCAAGGTCATGATCCAGACCGGCGCCGGCGTGTCCGCGCATCTGCGCGACGACATGTTCGCGGAGGTCCAGTTCGCGTCGAGCGGCGTCGAGTTGTGCGCCGCGGCCGACGCCGTGCTGTGCGTTCAGCCGCCTTCGGCAGAGCTGATCGCGGCGATGAAACCGGGCGCGGTGCTGCTGGGCATGCTGCAGCCCTGGTCCAGCGCCGAGCGCGTGCAGCAGCTGATGGAAAAACAGATCAGCAGCTTCGCGCTCGAACTGTTGCCACGGATCTCCCGCTCGCAGAGCATGGATGCCCTCTCCAGCCAAGGCGCCGTCGCCGGCTACGAGTGCGCGCTGATCGCCGCCGACCACAGCCCCAAGTTCTTCCCGATGCTCACCTATGCGGCCGGCACGATCCGTCCGGCCAAGGTGCTCGTGATCGGTGCGGGTGTCGCGGGCCTGCAGGCCATCGCCACCGCCCGAAGGATCGGCGCGATGGTGGAGGCCTACGACGTGCGCCCCGAGACGCGCGAGCAGATCGAATCGCTGGGCGCGAAGTTCGTCGACACCGGCGTGTCCGCTGCCGGTACGGGCGGCTACGCGCGCGAACTGACCGACGAGGAGAAGGCGAAACAGGCCGAACGCCTCGCAAAGGCCGTCGCGCAGTGCGACGCGCTGATCACCACCGCCGCGATCCCGGGCAAGAAGGCGCCCAGGATCATCACCGCCGACATGGTCGCGCGCATGAAGCCGGGCGCGGTCGTCGTCGACATGGCGGCCGACTCCGGCGGCAACGTCGAGGGCACCATCGCCGGCGAGAAGACCTGGGTCAACGACGTGCTCCTCATTGGCCCCACCAACATCGCCAGCCGCATGCCCGTGCATGCGTCCGAGATGTACGCCAAGAACCTCTTCAACTTCATCTCCCCCTTCATCAAGGACGGCGAGCTCGTGCTCGACTGGGAGGACGAAGTTGTGGCCGGCTGCTGCCTCACCCACGCGGGCGAGCTGCGGCACGCGGGCGTCAAGCAGGTTCTGGGACTGTAAAGGGGGACGCAAAGTGGAAGGCATTACCGCGCTGTACATATTCATGCTGGCCGCATTCACCGGATACGAGGTGATTTCGCGCGTGCCGGTCATCCTGCATACCCCGCTGATGTCGGGGTCGAACTTTGTCCATGGCGTCGTGCTCGTCGGCGCAATGGTCGTCCTCGGCCACGCCGATCCGGAGGATCCGGCACAACTGGCCATCGGCTTCGTCGCGGTGTTCCTCGGTGCGGCCAACGCGGCTGGCGGCTATGTCGTGACCGAGCGCATGCTCGCGATGTTCAAGTCGAAGTCGGGAGGTGCGCAATGAGCGGCCTCATCCAGTTGGCGTATTTTGGCGTCGCCGTGGTGTTCATTCTCGGCCTGAAGGCGATGAGCTCGCCGGTCACCGCGCGCAAGGGCATCGTCTGGGCAGGCTACGCGATGATCGCGGCCACTCTCGTCACCTTCTACACGCCGGGCATGCAGAACTACGGCCTGATGATCACCGCCATCGTGCTTGGCGGCGGCATCGCGTGGTGGAGTGGGCGGGTGGTCAAGATGACCGACATGCCGCAGATGGTCGCGATCTACAACGGCATGGGCGGCGGTGCGGCGGCTGCGATCGCGGCGCTCGAGTTCGCGCGTGGCGGCACGCACGGCGTGGCCGGCACCACGCTGGCGGTGCTCGGCGCGCTGATCGGTTCTGTCGCCTTCTCCGGCTCGTGCATCGCCTTCGCCAAGCTGCAGGGCATCATGACCAAGGCCTGGCGGCTGCCGGCGCAGAACATGGTGAACCTCGGCCTCGCCGCACTCGCCGTGTTGCTGGGCTTGGGCATCGTGGTCGTCGAGACGCCGCCATCGGCCCTCGTGATCGCCTTCTTCGTCGTCGCGCTGGCGCTCGGTGCGATCCTCACCAGCCCGATCGGCGGTGCCGACATGCCGGTGGTGATCTCGCTGTTGAACGCCTTCACCGGTCTGGCGGTGGGCCTAGAGGGCTACGTGCTCGGCAACCCGGCGCTGATCGTAGCGGGTATCGTCGTGGGCGCCTCCGGTACGCTGCTCACCCAGCTGATGGCCAAGGCGATGAACCGCCCGATCCGCAACATCATCTTCACGCCGATCACCGGTGAGGCTGCGGGCGGTGGCGAGGCGATCGAGGGCTCGATGAAGGAGCTCTCCGCGCTCGATGCGGCCTCGGTCATGCGCTATGCCTCCAAGGTCATCATCGTGCCGGGCTATGGCATGGCGGTGGCGGGCGCGCAGCACAAGGTGTGGGAGATGGCGCAGTTGCTGGAAGAAGGTGGCGTCGAGGTGGTGTTCGCGATCCATCCGGTCGCGGGCCGCATGCCGGGTCACATGAACGTGCTGCTCGCCGAAGCCGGCGTGCCCTACGACAAGATCTTCGACCTCGAGGAAATCAACGCCGACTTCCCGCAGGCGGACGTGGCACTGGTGATTGGCGCGAACGACGTCGTGAACCCGGTCGCGCGCACCGACAAGTCCAGCCCGATCTACGGCATGCCCATCCTCAACGTCGACATGGCGCACAACGTCATCGTCGTCAAACGCGGCCAGGGCGCGGGTTACTCCGGTATCGAGAACGCGCTGTTCTTCAGGGACAACTGCCGCATGCTGTACGGCAGCGCGCAGCAGATCATCGGCGAAGTCATCACCCACGTGAAGGCGCTGGAGGTCTGAGCGTCGTCCGTAGGCGGCCTGCGGCGCCCGCAAGGGGCCGCAGGCCGCTTCAGTCAGCGGCGGGTCGTGCCGTAAAATCGGGAACCGGTGATTGGCGAGGACTGGCCGATGCAACTGCGCGCCCTGTTTGCGAGTGTGACCCTGCTGTTCCCCGCGGCCCTGCCGGCGCAGACCGTGCCCGCGAGAGCGGACACGCCGTCTGCCTCTGCTGTAGCGCCGGAAACAGCTAAACCGGATCGCCCCTTCCGCGATACCGCCGGCTACCGCTATCCCGCGTTGTCGCGCACGCAGCGTGACCTCCAGAACCTCGCCTATGCGCTGCAGCTGCGCGATTACTGCGCAGATGACCGCGTGCCGGACGATTTCGTGAAGGCGCAGCTCGCGAGTTTCAGCCGCATCACCGGCCGCGCGGAAACCTGCCGGACGCTGCTCGCTTACTGATCCGCCGCTAGGCGAGAAAGCCGCAGAAGGAGTCCGTCGTCATCGGCGGGCCGAAGAGTGGCCCCTGCTGCAACCGGCATCCAAGGGCGGACAGGAAGGCTTCCTGCGCCTCGGTCTCGACCCCGCGCGCGAGCACTTCCAGTCCGAGCACCCCGGCCATGCCGGTGATCGCCTCGACGATGGCCTCGCTGTCCTCGCGAATTCCGACCTCGCGCACGAGCAGGGGGTCGAGCTTCAGGGCGTGCAGCGGATAGCGCTTGAGCCGGGGAATCGACGACAGGCCGCGGCCGTAATCGTCGATCGCAAGCCGTACCCCTTTTTCCGCGATCGTCTGCAGCATTCCGATCAGGCGGGTGTGCTCGTCGTTCAGCACGCGCTCGTCGAGATCCAGCTCCAGCCGCGCGGGGTCTAGGCCCGACGCGCTCAGCGCATGTTGTACGCGTTCCGCGAGATTGCCGTACAGCAACTGCTCGAGTGCCACGTTCACGACGACGCGCACGAGACCACCATCGTGCCGCGGCCATGCCGCTGCGGCCGTGCAGGCTGCATGCAGCACCCAGTCGCCCATGCGCACGAGCTGGCCCGAATCGCGGGCGACGCCGCCGAAACGCTGGAACGGGATCAGCCCGAGTTCGGGATGCTGCCAGCGCAGCAGGGCTTCTCCCGCATGCACGGTGCCGTCGCGGACGTCTACCAGTGGCTGGAAATGGACGTCCAGCTGACCGAGATCGACGGCCTGGCGCAAGCGCGTCTCGAAGGCCAGCAGGGGCGCGTCGGGCAGATCGTGCATCACCACCACGAGTCCGGGATGGGCGGTTGCGTCCAGCGCATACGTGACGACGTCGACGTCGAAGGTGCTGCCGTCGCGACGCCGGTGCTGCCAGATGCCCGGTTCGGCGGCATGCCGGCCGTCGCCCGGAGTCGTGCGCAGGGCGCCGATTTCCATCGTGCACAGGGTTTCGCGCGAATAGCCATACACCCGCGCCGCGGCCGCGTTGGCGGCAAGGATGCGCAGCTGCGGCCCCTCGCACAGCATCGTCGGCAAGGGGCTGTCGACGAACATGCGCTCCAGCACGCTCTCGCCGGGTCCCGCAGGCAGGTTATCCGTAGCCGTGCCGTGCTGTGCGGGCGGAAGGATCAGCAGACGCCAGTCCGGCTTCGGTCCGGCGAGCACGCGTGCGGCGAATTTGCCGGCACGTCCCGGTACGTTCAGCCGTGCGACCTGGGCGGCGTCCGCGGTCGGCCAGTCGATGTCGAGACAATCGCCGATCGCCTGCCCGACCAGGCTGCCGCGCGTGAGCCCCAGTGCGCCGAGGGCCGCCGCGTTCGCAGCGGCGATGCGGTCGCGCTCGTCGATGACGATGACCGGCTGCTCGAGCGCTGCGGCAAGCCGTGGCCACAACGCATCGACTGCCGGCGTTTCGTCGAATGTGCTGCTTGCGTAGGCCTCGGCGATGACGTCCGGGCTCAGGATCAGCGCGTGGATGCCTGGTCGGATGCGCGCCGCGGCAACGAAGCGCAGGTCGCGATGCCGCTCGCCCGGCAAGGACACGCGCAGGCTGCCGCGCATCTCGCCCTGAATGAAGAGACGGGCGCGCGCGTCGAGGAAATCGCGCTCGGAAGGAAAGAGGTCGGCGAGGGGCTTGCCGGCAATCTGCCGGTAGTCGCGTTCGAGAAGGCGGCAGGCCGCGCTGTTGGCTTCCAGCACGACCTCGTCGCCCGTGATGATCAGTCCCTCGTCGATCAGCTCGAAGAGAGCAAGGTAGAGCCCCGTCTCCGCGCCTTCGGAGAAATCCGGGATGAAGGGCTCTTCGGGGTTTTCGTTACCCTGCGGGCGACGGGCTGCGTTCATGGGGTCGATCATTCCACGTATTCGGGCGATGTTTCGGCGTTGCCCCAGAATACTTGAACGTGTCGCAACGATTGCGCCGAATAGCTGGCAATGGTGGCCCCAATTCCACCCGATTGCCGTCCGCTGCGCGCAGTCGCCCGTCGGACGGCTTACTTGCGGCCCAGTCCGCCCAGCAGGACCGCGATGGGGCGTACGTGACGGCGAGGCGGCGCGCCGTGCTTGTCGGTGGCGGCTTCCGTCGGTTGCAGGCTTGCGGCGGTCGCTGCGACGGAAGTGGTTGGCTCGTAGGGCTTGCTGAAATCGAATCCGTCCGCGGCGATCGTCGACTTGCCGCGGCGCCGCGTGTCGGCGTTTCGGGCGGGGGCCGTGCTGCGGGCGCTCGCTGCCGGCTCGCGCGGTGCCGATTCGCGCGGGGCGTCGGACGTCTTCGCGGATGGGCCGCGGCGGCCCCTGCCGCGCGTCCCGGCGTCATGGAAGTCGGGTTCGGGCTCGAAGCCCGGTACGGCTTCCTGCGGAATCTGCAGCTTGATCAGCTTCTCGATCTCAGCGAGATGATGCTTTTCCTCGGAGCTCACCAGCGACACCGCGCGGCCCTGGCGACCCGCTCGGCCCGTGCGGCCGATGCGGTGCACGTAATCTTCCGCAGTGTGCGGCAACTCGAAGTTGATCACCGAGGGCAGGTCGTCGATGTCCAGCCCGCGCGCGGCGACGTCGGTCGCCACCAGCACCCGCAGCTTGCCCGACTTGAAAGCTTCCAGCGTTTCGGTGCGCTGCGCCTGTCCCTTGTCGCCATGGATCGCGTCGGCAGCGATGCCGTGGCGCTCGAGGAAGTGCGCAAGGCGTCCGCATTCGATCTTGGTTGCAACGAACACCAGCGCCTGGGTGTCCGGTTCGTGGCGCAGGATGTGCGCCAGCAGGTTGCGCTTGAGGCCGGCCGACACGGGGTGCACGCGGTGCGTGATCGTTTCGGACACCATGTTGCGGCGCGCGACCTCGATCAGCTGCGGCTCCTTGAGCATCTGGTCGGCGAGCTTCTTGATCTCGTCGGAGAAGGTCGCAGAGAACAGCAGGCTTTGGCGCGAGGCCGGCAGCAGATCGAGGATGCGGCGGATGTCGGGGATGAAGCCCATGTCCAGCATGCGGTCGGCCTCGTCCAGCACCAGCATCTCGACCTGGTTCAGCACGATGGTCCTCTGCTGCACGTGGTCGAGCAGGCGTCCGGGCGTGGCGACGACGACCTCGACGCCAGTGCGCAGTTCCTGGATCTGCGGCTTCATGTCGACACCGCCGTAGATGCAGGTGCTGCGCAGCGGGACGTACTTGCTGTAGGTCTTTACCGATTCGTACACCTGCATCGCCAACTCGCGCGTGGGCGCGAGGATCAGCGCGCGCACCGGGTGGCGCGCGGGGCTCGTCGAGGTGCTGGCGTGGCGGGAAAGGCGTTGCAGCAAGGGCAGCGTGAAGCCGGCCGTCTTGCCGGTACCCGTCTGGGCGCCGCCCATCACGTCGCGGCCGGACAACACGACAGGGATGGCCTGCTGCTGGATCGGGGTAGGGGTCGTGTAGCCGGTATCGGCCACAGCGCGTAACAACTCGGGGATCAACCCGAGGTCGGCGAAGCTCATAGGCGCCTATCTTCCATGGGGGCCTGTCGCGTCGGGCGCGACGCCAGAAGAGGCGACTGGAGGAACTGAGACCGGAACGTCGGGGTTCCGGAAAGGGCTCGCGCCAACCGGCAGGCCGGGTGCTTTAAAACGCGCATTATACATGCACGATCGCCCCCGTTTGTTGCGATGCAGGGAGCGGGTCGCCCTTAAGGGAATCGTGCGCTCAGACGCCGCCCGGATTGCGCAGCGCGAGGTAGCAGGTGATCTCTTCGCGGTCGTGGTAAAGGTGCTTCAAACGCAGCTCGAACGGCCCGTGCGGCCCGAGCCGTTTGGCGATGATGGCGCGGCACTGTTCGACCGCCTCGAGGCGCTTCTTCATCGGCAGCTTGAGATTGAAGATCGCCCTGCGGCAGCGGCCCGTGCCGATCCAGTCGGCCACCAGCGCCGCAATGCGCGTTGGCTGCTCGACCATGTCGCATACCAGCCATTCGACGGGGCGCGGCGGCCGCCACGTGAATCCGTCCGCCCGCACATGCTCCACCATCTCCGTCGCCATCACCGACGGCGCCATTGGGCCGTTGTCGATCGCAGTGACACGCAGCCCCCGGTGCGCGAGCTGCCAGGTCCACCCGCCGGGCGCGGCGCCGAGGTCCACGGCACGCAGGCCCGGGCGCAGGCTGGCGTTGCGTTCGTCCTCGGTGAGCAGTGTGAAGAACGCCTCGGCGAGCTTCAGCGTCGACCGGCTTGCCGCCTCGCGCAACATGCGCAGGCGCGGCACGCCCATCGGCCACAGCGCGGCGCGGCCCGGAAGTGCGGCACACAGCCAGGCCGTATGGGCGTCGGCGAACAACACGTGCAGCGCCGGCAGGCCCTTCGCGCGTTCGCGGAAGGTGTTGGCCTTGTCCAACTCGCGTTGCAACGGTGCGGTGAAGCGTTTGCAGAACCCGGACTGCTGCTTCGCTTCGTCGGTGTCGGGCGTTTCCAGCAGCAGGTCTGCGAAGCGCTGGCCGCTCGCACGCACTGCCGCGACGATGGGCGTTGCGCGGTCGCGTTCGGGCAGGTCGGTGATGCGCGCGAACCACGGCAGGAGCTGGCGGGCGAAGATCAGACTGCGCCAGTCGCAGCGTTCGGCGAGCTCCGTGAACGGAACCGGTTCGGGCGTTTCGAACACCACGAACGCCTCACCCGGCTGGGCGCGCACGAAGCCCATCAGCCCGAGTCCGGCGGCGAATTCATCCAGTTCGGCGGCGGCTTCCTTCTCGAAGCCGGCACGACAAAGGGCAAGGAGGCCGTTGGCGGCAAAGCCGGATCGCTGCGAAGGGGTCAGGGACATGGGGAGGGGCTCGCTGCGGGAACTGCCGCGCTGTGTGGTGTTATCGAATGGCCGCGGATGATAAGCCGCGGCGGAGGTGCCGCAAAGCGCCGGAAAGCATCCGGCGTCCCGCCGCTCATGACATGCCCATTACTGGGCCGCGCGCGGGCGCTTCGCCGCTCGATCTTCCACGGGTGCCGCGGCCGAGCCTGCATCCGTCGCAGCAGGTGTGCCGCCGGCCGCCGCATGGGCCGCCGGCGGGATCGGTGCCTGGGGATGGGCGATCTGCGACGGTACGTTCGACAGGTTGTTCTGGGTCATGTAGTCGTTCATCTCTCGCCAGCCGGCGAAGATGGCCGCCTTCTGCGCCTTGGCATTGAGCGCGTAGCAGTCTTCCAGCGAGCGGCCGGCGTGCCGGCAGGCGCCGCCGATCGCCTTTCCCTCGGCTTCGGCAAGGGCGGCCGTCTTCTGTGGGTCGGGCAGGTCGAGCGCGTTGCTCAGCTGCTCGCAGGCGCCGAGGCTCAGGAGCAGGAAAAGTGGAATCACACGTTGCGCGAGCATGGAGTTACCTTGTACCTGTCACGGGGTTCGAGATCTATAACGTCCGCGGAGGAAAAATCTTGACGCAATGTCGGAATCCCGGTCAGGTTCGTCCAGTCATAAGGGTCTTATAATGAGACTTTTGGCATTCTACGGTCGTTAAGGAAGCAGGAATGAAGCCCTTGGCTCGAATGTTGCGCAATGGTGTCGTGGCCGGTGTCGCCGCGATGGTGTGTGTCGGAATCCCGGTCGCCGCGCATGCGGCCAAGGCGAAACCAGCCAAGGCGGCCGCAGCGCCGGCAGGGCCGACGGAGATCCGTCTCGTGCATCAGCTCGGCCCCGAGCGCGAAGAGGCATTGCAGAAGCTCGCCGCACGCTTCAACGAGGGCAGCAAGGACTATCGCCTCGTCGTCCAGGCCGCGACGTGGAGCGACACGGACGCGCCGCACATGGCGATCCTGGAGGGGAGCGCCGAAGATCAGTTCCTCGGCGCCGGAAAGCCGCGCTACAAGGCCCTCTCCGGAGTGATGCGCGAAGCGGGCGTGCCGCTGCAGACGCTCAAGCCGCCGGCGATGATGGATCGCGCCCTCACGGATGCCAAGGGGCAGCTGCTGGCGCTTCCGGTAGGGCTCTCGACGCCCGTCATGTACATCAACCGCAAGGAATTCCAGCGCGCGGGGCTCAACCCCGACGCGCCGCCCAAGACCTGGTTCGATCTGCAGCAGGCGCTCGGCCAACTCTTCGATGCGGGCTCGAAATGCCCCTATACGGTGTCCCAGCCCGGGCGCGTGATGATCGGCAACACCAGCGCCTGGCACAACGAGCCGGTCGCGGCACGCCAGGGCAAGGGTGAGCGTCCCGCCTTCAACGGCATGCTGCAGGTCAAGCATGTCGCGATGATGGCAAGCTGGCATCGCGCGCGCTATCTCCACACCTTCGACGCCCAGTCCGAGGCCGAACAGCGCTTCGCCTCGGGCGAGTGCGCCGTCATCGCCGCCCCGTCGTCCAGCTGGACCGATTTCCGCCGCAAGGCCGGATTCGACATCGGCATTGCGCCGCTGCCGTATCACGAGGATTTCCCCGGCGCCCCGCAGAACACCCTTGCCGACGGTGCTGCGATGTGGGTCGCGGCGGGCAAGAAGCCGGCCGAGTACAAGGGCGTCGCGCGCTTCGTCGCCTTCTGGCTGCAACCCGAGAACCAGGTCGCATGGCAGCGTGAATCGGGCTACCTGCCGCTCAACCGCGCCGGCCTGTTCGCCGCGCAGAGTGACGTCCTCGGCGCCGACCTCGAGAACGTCAAGGTCGCGGTCGCCCAACTGGGGAACAGGCCTGCAACGGCGGATTCGAGCGCGTCGAGCTTCATCGGTCGGGCGCGGGTGCTGGGTATCCTCGACGAGGAGCTGAGTGCCGTGTGGGCCGACCGCAAGCCGGCCAAGGAAGCACTGGACAACGCGGTGACGCGCGTCCAGGCGATGTTCCCCGTTCCGCGCTGAGTTCGTGATGCACCGCCCGGAGTTCCCGCTCCCCGCGGTGCTTGCACACCGCTGCGGCGGAGCGCTCGCGCCGGAAAATACCCTGGCCGGGCTTGCCGCGGCGGCCGCGAACGGCTGTCGGGGCGTCGAGTTCGACGTGATGCTCAGCGGCAGCGCTTCGCCCGTGTTGATCCACGACGAAACGCTCGAGCGCACCACCGACGGGTACGGGCCGGTCGCGCACACCTCCGACGACGCCCTGTTCGCACTCGATGCGGGTTCCTGGTTCGATCCGCGCTTCGCGGGCGAACCCGTTCCCTGCCTGGATCTTGCTGCGGCCCGCTGCCAGGCGTTGGGGTTGGCGGTGAACCTCGAGATCAAGCCGTCGCACGGAACCGATGCCGAGACGGCCGAGCGCGTCGTGCGCCGAGCGCGCACGCTGTGGGCCGCTGAGCCCGACACGGTCCTGTTGTCGTCGTTTTCCGAACGCGCGCTCGAGATCGCGGCCGCGCTCGCGCCCGGGCTGCGCCGGGGGCTGCTGGTCGGGGTCGTACCGCCGGACTGGCTCGCGCGCTGCCGCAGGCTGCGCGTAGCGGCCCTTCATGCCGATCACCGCCACCTCGACGCCGACTGCGTCGCGGCATCGCGCGCTGCCGGCCTGTGGGTCGTGACCTACACGGTGAACGATCCCGCGCGAGCCGTCACGCTGTTCGATTGGGGTGTCGATTGCGTGATCACCGACCGTCCCGACATCGTCCGGCCGCCGCGCCGGTGAGCGCGCGCAAGCGGCCCGCGTGCGATTCTTGACGGCACGCCACCCGCCCCCCTACCATCTTCCTTTTGTTCCGCCGGGCGCTTCATCTTGTCAACCAAGCAGCTCTACGCGCCGATCGCCGCCGACATGCAGGCGGTCGATGCGGTCATCCGCCAGCGTCTCCATTCCGACGTCGTCCTGATCCGCCAGATTGCGGAGTACATCATCCACAGCGGCGGCAAGCGCATGCGTCCGGCGCTGGTGCTGTTCGCGGCTGGTGCGATGGGGTACGAAGGGACGCACCATCACCAGCTGGCGGCGGTCGTGGAGTTCATCCACACGGCGACCCTGCTGCACGACGACGTCGTGGACGAGTCGGAGCTGCGGCGCGGCAACAAGACCGCAAACGCGATGTTCGGCAATGCCGCGTCGGTGCTGGTCGGCGACTTCCTGTACACACGCGCGTTCCAGATGATGGTCGGCGTCGACAACATGCGCGTCATGCAGGTGCTGGCCGATGCGACCAACATCATCGCCGAAGGCGAGGTGCTGCAGTTGCTCAACTGCCACAACGCCGATGTCGAGATCGAAGACTACCTGCGCGTGATCCGCTACAAGACCGCCAAGCTGTTCGAGGCCGCGACCCGCCTCGGCGCAATCCTCGGCGGTGCGGACGAAACGACGGAAGCGTCGATCGCGGCCTTCGGCATGCACTTGGGAACGGCCTTCCAGCTCATCGACGACGTGCTCGACTACTCCTCGGACGAGGCCGCGACCGGCAAGCACCTCGGCGACGACCTGGCCGAAGGCAAGCCGACGCTGCCGCTCATTCATACGATGCAGCACGGCACGCCGGAACAGGCTGCGCTCGTGCGCAAGGCGATCGAAACGGGCGGGCGCGATGACTTTGCGGCGATCCTCGTCGCGATCCATGAATCCGGTGCGCTGGAGGAGACGCGCCGCTACGCGCGTGCCGAGGCCAAGCTGGCGGCCGACGCGCTTTCTGCACTTTCCCCTTCCATTTTCAAAGAAGCGCTGCTACAATTATCGGACTTTGCAGTTGGTCGAGATCACTGACAAATGCAAAGCGTCGGGGAATAGCTCAGCCTGGTAGAGCACTGCGTTCGGGACGCAGGGGCCGGAGGTTCGAATCCTCTTTCCCCGACCAAGAATCCGTGAAAAGACCGCCGCAAGGCGGTCTTTTCATTTCCGCGCCCGGTAGATGCGTTCGTGTTCGCGGCGGGTTACCATCGTTGTCACCACGCGGTGACGTACATTCTGAATCGCCGGTTGCATGGTGACCGGCGCATGGATATGGCGCTCGATCAGCAATCCCTGTTGCGGTACTGCGCTCTCGCGGCGACGGCAGGCGAGGAGGGGCGTCCGTATGTCGTCGAAACGGACGGAATGCGTGCGCTGCACTTCGGGGCCCTGACGGTGCAGAGCCAGATGCGGCTCGACGACCCCGGCACCCTCGAGATCGACTACACGCGGGCGATGATGGGATTCCTGCTCTTCAATCCCGAGCCGTGCGACATCGTGATGATCGGACTCGGCGGCGGGTCGCTGGCGAAATACTGTCTGCGCACCTTGCCGGAGGTCCGGTTCACCGCCGTCGAGATCGATCCGGATGTGATCGAGCTGCGCGACGCGTTCGGCATCCCGCCGGACGGAGAGCGTTTTCGGGTGGTGCGTGCCGATGGTGCCGATTATGTGCGCCGGCGGGAGCACTCCCCGGACGTGCTGCTGATCGACGGCTTCGATCGCGGTGGCCAGCCCGACTGCCTGTGTACCGCAGGGTTCTACGACGACTGCCACACGATGCTCGCCGACGGCGGGGTCATGGCGGTGAATCTGTGGTCCGGGGACCGGCGTTACGGGCTGTACGCGTCACGCATCCGCGACAGCTTCGAGGACCGCTTCGTCGCCATCGGCGCCGAGCACGACAGCAACCGCATCGCTTTCGCATGCAAGGGGCGTGGCTTTCCGCCGCGGCGCCGGCAGTTGCTGGAACGTGCGCGAATGCTCGCCACGCACCACCCGATTGGGATAATGTCGACGGCGCAACGTATCCAGCAGCGCCTCGAGCGCCGCGCACACTATCGCCCCGACCTGTGGGAAGAGGACTCCCGCCGCACGCGGGGCGACTGAGGGCGCGGCGCACCGGGGCAAGGGCGCCACGGCCATAGCGGAAGGGGCGCCATCGGAAGGAGGTCGAGATCATGAGCCACAAGCACATCGCGCTGTTGCGCGCCATCTTCCAGGATCCCGTCAGTGCCAACATTCATTGGCGCGAGGTGGAGTCGCTGCTCAATCACCTCGGCGCGACCATCGAGCCGGCGCACGGCGCCCGTTTTCGTATCGTGCTGAACAAGGTTGAGGGATTCCTGCACTATCCGCACCACGGCAGCGCCTGCACGAAGCAGGACATCAAGCAGCTGCGCGAATATCTCGCGCATGCGGGAGTCAGCCCGGCCGCGTACGAGCAGGAGCACGGGGGCTAGCCGCGGCGACGTCGAAGCCCGCGGCGGGGAAGGCGCTTGCCGTCTGTCACACATGTGTCGTGCTGGTTGGGTTATGCTGTTAGGGTCGAGCCCGGAGAGCCGGGCCGGCTGTCTTGACAAATACAAAGCCCTGCGCCGCGCGCGACTGTTGCGTGCCGGGAGGGGGAATCATGGGAAACCAACCGAGATGACTGAACAAACGCGCGACTTTTCCGAGTTCCTCGGATACCGCTACGAGGACCTGAAGGTGGGCATGTCCGCCGCGACGGGCCGCACCGTGACGGATGCCGACATCCTGATGTTCGCAGGTGTTTCCGGCGACACCAATCCTGCCCACGTCGATGAGGAGTTCGCAAAGGCCTCGATGTTCGGCGGTCGCATTGCCCACGGCATGCTGTCGGCGAGCTACATCTCCGCGCTGTTCGCGAACAAGCTGCCCGGGCCGGGTTGCATCTACCTGTCGCAGACGCTCAAGTTCAAGGCGCCCGTGAAACCGGGCGACACGGTAGTGGCGCGCGTCACGCTGAAGGAGCTGAACACGCCGAAGCGCCGTGCGATCTTCGATACCGTGTGCACGGTCGGCGGCAAGGTGGTGCTGGAGGGCGAGGCGGAGATGATGGTTCCCGCACGCGACTGACGTGTCCCGGTCCGTTCGCGGGCCGTTGCGGGAAAATGAAAACGGGAGGTCCGCTGTGTGCGGCCTCCCGTTTTCCGTTCAGGCGTCGCGTGGAATCAGACGTCGTTGCGCTTGTCGCGTTCGATCAGCGCGTAGGCCGAGTGGTTGTGAATGGATTCGAAATTCTCCGACTCCACCACGAAGCGGTCGATGCGCTTCTCGGCGTTGAGCAGGCCGGCGACGTCGCGAACCATGTCCTCGACGAACTTCGGGTTCTCGTAGGCGCGCTCGGTCACGAACTTTTCGTCCGTGCGCTTGAGCAGGCCGTAGAGCTCGCACGAGGCCTGGCTCTCGACGAGCTGGACCAGCTCCTCGATCCACAGGAAATCGTTGGTCTGTGCGGTCACGGTGACGTGCGAGCGCTGGTTGTGCGCGCCGTATTCGGAAATCTTCTTCGAGCACGGACACAGGCTCGTGACGGGCACCACGACCCGCATTTCGAACACGTACTCGCCGCCTTCGCGCATTTCCGCGACAAAGGTTACTTCGTAGTCCATCAGGCTCTGGACGCCGGAAACCGGGGCCGTCTTGTTGATGAAGTACGGGAAGCTCATCTCGATGACGCCGGTCTCGGCTTCGAGGCGCTTGACCATTTCGCGCAACATCGGCTCGATCGACTCGACCGAGATTTCGCGCTCGTTGCCGTTGAGGATCTCGATGAAGCGCGACATGTGGGTTCCCTTGAAATTGTGGGGAAGCCCGACATACATGCTGAAGGTCGCGATCGTGTGCTGCACGCCGCCGCTCTTGTCGCTGACGCGGATGGGGTGGCGAATCGACTTGATGCCAACCTTGTTGATGGCCAGCTGACGACTGTCGTTGGCGTTCTGGACGTCAGGGATGGCTTGGCTCTCGTGGGATTTCATGTCGCGTTCTCTGTTTGGTTGCAGCCGGTCAATGCTACCATTTCCCGACAAATTCGCTCAGCTATTGCGCACATAGATGCGCTCAATGGCGCTCAGGATCCCCGCGGGGTGCAACCCGACCTGTTCGAACAGCTGGCTTTGGTCTCCATGATCGACGAAATGATCCGGCAAGCCAAGCCGCAGCAGGCGCGGCCGGTGCGGCAGGCGTTCGAGCACGCGTGCGACTTCGGACCCCGCGCCGCCGATCACCGCGTTTTCCTCCAGCGTCACGATCAGTTCGTGGCTGGCACTCAGTTCTTCGATCAGCGCCGCGTCAATCGGTTTCACGAAGCGCATGTTGGCGACCGTCGCGTCGATCTCCTCGCCGACGAGGAGCGCATTGGTCAGCAGGCTGCCGAAGGCGAGCAGTGCGACCTTCCTGCCCTGGCGGCGGATTTCGCCCTTGCCCAGTGGCAGTTCGGTCATCGTGTTCTCTGGGCGCACGTTCATGCCGCTGCCGCGCGGATAGCGCACGGCCGCGGGGCCGTTGTGCCGGTAGGCGGTGTAGAGCATCTGCCGGCATTCGTTCTCATCGGCAGGCGTCATTACGACCATGTTCGGGATGCAGGCGAGGTAGGACAGGTCGAAGGCGCCGTGGTGCGTGGCGCCGTCGGCGCCAACCATGCCCGCGCGGTCGATCGCGAACACGACGGGCAGGTTCTGCAGCGCGACGTCGTGGATCAGCTGGTCGTAGGCGCGCTGCAGGAAGGTCGAGTAGATCGCGACGACCGGCTTGAAGCCCTCGCACGCGAGGCCCGCCGCGAACGTCACGGCGTGCTGCTCGGCGATGCCGACGTCGTGATAGCGGTCGGGGAATTCCTTTGCGAAGCGCACCATCCCCGAGCCTTCGCGCATTGCCGGCGTGATGCCAATGACCTTGTCGTCACGCGCGGCGATGTCGCACAGCCAGTCGCCGAAGATCTGGGTATAGCTGAGCTTGCCACCGCCCTTGCCGCTCTGGATGCCCGCACGGTGGTCGAAGCTCGAAACGCCGTGGTAGAGGATGGGGTCGGCCTCGGCGAGCTTGTAGCCCTGGCCTTTGCGCGTGATTACGTGCAGGAACTGCAGGCCGTTGAGTTTCTTGAGGTTCTGCAGCGTGGGGATGAGCGCGTCGAGGTCGTGGCCGTCGATCGGTCCGTAGTAATGGAAACCAAACTCCTCGAACAGCGTGCCCGGTGTGATGAGGCCCTTGACGTGCTCCTCGACCTTGCGGGCGAAGTCGAGCATCGGCGGGGCGACACCGAGGACCTTTTCGCCGGCGCGACGCGCGGCGTTGTAGGTGCTGCCCGAGAGCATGCGCGCGAGGATCTTGGTCAGCGCCCCGACCGGCGGCGAGATCGACATCTCGTTGTCGTTGAGGATCACCAGCAGGTTCACGTCGCTGGTGTCGCCCGCGTTGTTGAGCGCTTCGAAGGCCATGCCGGCCGACATTGCGCCGTCGCCAATGACCGCGATCGAACGTCGTTCGCCGTCGCCGCGGTCGCGTGCGGCGACCGCCATGCCCAGCGCGGCCGAGATCGAGGTGGAGGAGTGGGCGGTCCCGAAGGTGTCGTACTCGCTCTCGCAGCGCCGCGGAAAGCCGGAGATGCCGCCGAAGCGGCGCAGCCCGCTCATCGCCTCGCGGCGTCCGGTCAGGATCTTGTGGCCGTAGGTCTGGTGGCCGACGTCCCAGACGATGCGGTCGTCGGGTGTGTCGAAGATGTAGTGCAGCGCGATCGTGAGTTCGACGGTGCCGAGGTTCGACGACAGGTGTCCGCCGGTCTTCGATACCGACTCGATCAGGAAGGCGCGCAGTTCGGTTGCAAGCGCATGCAGATCGCGCCGCTCGAAGCGGCGCAGGTCGGATGGCGAGTCGATGCGGTGCAGCAGGGGGTACTGAGGCATGTGGATGTCCGGCAGAGCGGAATTCAGAATCGGCGGTGAACGATGAAGTTCGCCAGTTCGTCCAGCCTGGCGGCTGCGGCGCCGAAGGACGCGATGGCGTCACGGGCGTCGGCAAGCAGGGCGTCGGCCAGCGTGCGCGCTTCGGCCAGGCCCAGCAGCGTGACGTAGGTCGGCTTGTTCTGGTCCGCGTCCTTGCCCGCCGTCTTTCCCAGCGTCGCGGTGTCGGCCTGGGCGTCGAGGATGTCGTCGACGACCTGGAACAGCAGGCCGACGAGCTTGCCGTAGCGGTCGAGGCGGGCCAGTGCGTCGGGGGCGAGCGGGGCGCCGCACTGCGCGCCGAGCAGCACCGAGGCCCGGATCAGGGCGCCGGTCTTGTGGATGTGCATGAACTCGAGTTCTTCACGCGTGAGTTGCTTGCCCACGGCGCCGAGGTCGATGGCCTGGCCGCCGGCCATGCCACGTGACCCGGAGGCGCGACCGAGGAGCGTGATCATCTCGAGTTGTACTGCCGGGTCGTCGTTGACGCGGCTTTCGGCAATGGTCTGGAAGGCAAGCGCCTGTAGCGCATCGCCCACCAGCAGCGCGGTCGCCTCGTCGTACTCGACATGCACGGTCGGTTTGCCGCGTCGCAGGACGTCGTCGTCCATGCAGGGCAGATCGTCATGGACGAGGGAATAGGCGTGGACGAGCTCGACGGCACAGGCGACGCAGTCGAGGCGCTCGGGCGCGGCGCCGGCGATCTCGCCGGCGGCATGCACGAGGAGCGGACGTACGCGCTTGCCGCCGCCCAGGGCGGCGTAGCGCATCGCGTCGTGCAGGCGCTGCGGCGCAATGGACGCTTCAGGGAGGATCGTGCCGAGGGCGGATTCGGTGCGGTGCTGGACGCTTTCCATCCAGGCGGCGAAATGATTCCCGCTCACTCCGGGCTCCTCCTGTCTTCGGGGTTGTCGAGCGGGGCGAGCGCGCCGTTCTCGAGCTGAAGCACGCGCTGCTCGGCCGCCTGCAGGGTTTCCTGGCAGTATCTCAGCAGGCCGGCGCCGCGCTGGTAGTGTTCCAGCGCCTGTTCCAGCGTGATGTTGCCGGTTTCCATTTCCTGCACGATCGATTCGAGTTCGGCGATGGCCGATTCGAAGGATTTCGGCGAGTTTGCCGTCTTTGCCATGACTCGAAGCGGGGCCAGTAAAAGGGAGAAAAGTAACCGATCGGGCTACTGGCGGTCAAATTACTTCTCGCATAAAATGGTCTGCTGGTTTTTCCGAATTTCTTGACTTTTCATGGGAGGTTCGGGGGTGTCCGACCTTGCTTCCAAGGCCAAATTGTCCCCGGCGGTGTCTCAGTTGCCGGTGTCGGCGTATTTCGACGAAAGCGTATTCGAGCTCGAAAAACGTCTGTTGTTCCAGGCCGGGCCGGGCTATGTCGGTCATGAGTTGATGGTGCCGGAGGTCGGCAGCTACCGGTCGCTCGAGTGGCTCGATCATTCCAAGCTCCTGTTTCGCAGCGGTGACGGCGTCCATCGGCTTTCGAACATCTGCCGCCATCGTCAGGCGATCATGCTCGAAGGTTCCGGCAAGACCGAGCGCATCGTCTGCCCGATCCACCGCTGGACCTACGACCAGAAGGGCGAGCTGCTCGGGGCGCCGCATTTCCCCGTGAACCCCTGCCTCAACCTGAAGCGTGATGCGCTCGAGAACTGGAACGGTCTGCTGTTCGCCGGGCCGCGTTCGGCCGCTGCCGATCTTGCCGGCATGAACGTGGGCGAGCGGTTCGATTTCTCCGGCTACAAACTCGACCGCGTCGAAATCCACGAGTGCAAGTACAACTGGAAGACCTTCATCGAGGTCTATCTGGAGGACTACCACGTCGTGCCCTTCCACCCGGGGCTGGGCAACTTCGTGACCTGCGACGACCTGACATGGCAGTTCGGCGACTGGTACTCGGTGCAGCGCGTGGGGATCACCTCGCTCGCGAAGCCGGGGTCCGCGACCTACCAGAAGTGGCACAAGGCGGTACTGGACTACTATGGCGACAAGCGCCCGGAGCAGGGTGCGATCTGGCTTACCTACTATCCGAACGTGATGGTGGAGTGGTATCCGCACGTGCTGGTGGTCAGCACGCTGATTCCGACGGACGTGAACCGCACGACCAATGTCGTCGAGTTCTACTATCCCGAGGACATCGTCGAGTTCGAGCGCGAGTTCGTCGAGGCCGAGCAGGCCGCCTACATGGAGACGGCGATCGAGGATGACGTGATCGGCGAACGCATGGATCGCGGCCGCTGGGCGTTGCTGCAGGAGGGGCGCAACGAGGTCGGCCCCTACCAGTCTCCGTACGAGGACGGGATGCAGCACTTTCACGAGTTCTACCGTCGTGTCATGGGTGAGCGCCTCTGATACGCGATGCCGCTGCACGGTGCGTTTCGGCACCGTGTGCGAGGAGCGCAAAAAAACGGGTCGCCTGCGGGCGGCCCGTTTTCTTGTCAGGAGCGGCGCAGGCTGGTTTCCGCTGCTTCCTGTTCGTCCCGGATCGCTGTGCGGCGGTCGTGCTGCTTGCGCCAGCGCGCGAGCGCGTCATCGACGAGTGTGTAGACGACCGGAATCACGAGCAGGCTCAGGAAGGTCGAGGTGACCAGTCCGCCGATCACGGCGATGGCCATGGGGGCGCGGAACGAGGGGTCGACCCCGAGACCCAGCGCGATCGGCAGCATGCCCGCGCCCATCGCAATCGTGGTCATGATGATTGGGCGTGCGCGCTTGTGGCAGGCGTCGATGACCGCGTCGAATCGCGACATGCCGTGATCGCGTCGCGCGACGATCGCGTATTCGACGAGCAGGATGGAGTTCTTGCTGGTGACGCCCATCAGCATGATCAGGCCGATCAGCGAGGGCATCGAGAAGCTGCTGCCGGCGACGAGTAGTGCGACGAAAGCGCCGCCCAGCGCCAGCGGTAGCGCCGCCAAGATGGTTACGGGTTGGGTGAATTCACGAAACAGCAGCACGAGCACGATGTAGATGCATAGCACCCCCGTGAGCATGGCGATGCCAAAGCTCTTGAAGAGGACGCGCATCTCGTCGGCGTCGCCGATCGGCAGCCACGTAACGCCTGGGGGGAGCGCTTTGAGTGCGGGCAACGCGCGGATCTCGGCTTCGATCTCGCCCATGGGGCGGCTTGTGAGCTCGATATCGAAGTTGATGTTGCGCCGGCGGTCGAAGCGGGCGATTTCGGATGGGCCGCTTTCGATGCTGATGTCCGCGACGTTCCCGAGCATGACGTTCCCCTGCCGTGCCGGCACCGGCAGGCGCGCGAGGAGGTCGAGATCGCCGCGTGCGGCTTCGGGCAAGCGCACGACGATGGGTACCTGGCGTTCCGAGAGATTGAGCTTCGCGAGGCCGAAATCGTAGTCGCCGGCAGTCGCGATGCGCAGGGAGTCCGAGATGGCGGCCGCGGTGACGCCGAGATCGGCTGCGCGGGCGAAATTCGGGCGAACGACGACCTCCGGACGCACGAGGCTGGCGCTCGAGGTGATATTGCCGATGCCCTGGATTGTGCGCAGTTCGCGTTCGACCTCCCTCGCCGTACGCGACAGCACCGCGGAATCTTCACCGATCAGCGTGAATACGTATTTCTCCCCGCCCGCGCCGAGCCCGACGCGCACGCGCACGCCGGGCAGGCTGCGCAGGGAATGGCGCAACTGCTCCTCGATCGCCTGCTTGGTGATCGGGCGCTCGCCACGGGGGGTGAGGTTGATCGTGAGTGAGGCCTTGCGGACCTCGGGGGCGCCGCCCAGGCTGAAAGCGTCGGCACCTGCATTGCCGCCGCCGACCGCGGTGTAGACCTGTTTCACGTGGGGGTTCTGCTGGATGATCACGCGGGCCTGTTCGGCTGCACGAAATGTGTCGTTGAAGCGGCTTCCCGGTGGCAGTTCGAGCGACACGAGCGTCTGTGCGAGATCGTCAGGGGGCAGGAACGCGGTGGACAGGAGCGGAATCAGGGCGAGCGAGCCGACGAAGAAACTGGTTGCAGCGAGCATCGTGGCCCAGCGGCGGTTCAGGCAGGTACGCACCCAGCGGAGGTAGGCGGCCATGAGGCGGCCTTCGTGCGTCTTGGGTGGCAAGGGGCGCAGCATGTAGGCGGACATCATCGGGGTAAGCATTCGTGCGACAAGCAGCGAAGCCATCACCGCGAGCGAGGCCGTCCAGCCGAACTGTTTGAAGAACTTGCCTGAGATGCCGCTCATGAAAGCGGTCGGCAGGAACACCGCGACGAGTGTGAAGGTGGTGGCGATGACCGCGAGTCCGATCTCGTCGGCCGCGTCCATCGCCGCCTGATAGGGCGTCTTGCCCATGCGCAGATGGCGCACGATGTTCTCGATCTCGACGATGGCGTCGTCAACGAGGATGCCGATCACGAGCGAGAGCGAAAGCAGCGTCACGACGTTGATCGTGAAGCCAAGATACTCCATGCCGATCAGCGCAGGCAGCACGGAAAGGGGCAGCGCGGTTGCCGCGACGAAGGTCGCGCGCCAGTCACGCAAGAAGAACCATACGACGATCACCGCGAGGATCGCCCCTTCGGCGAGCAGCCAAAGCGAACCGTGGTAACCCTCGCGCACCGGGTCGACGAAGTTGTAGGCCTCGCGAAACCTGATGTCGGGGTGCGTGGCGGAAAGTTCGCGGACCCGCTCGGCGACCCCTGCGCCGACCTCGATCTCGCCGGCTCCGCGTGCACGCACGATCTCGAAACCGACGACCGATTTGCCATCAAGGAGCGCCGCGGAGCGCCGTTCGGCCACCGTGTCCTCGAGTCGGCCGAGGCTGCCCAGGCGCACGTTGCGTCCGTCGCTCAGCACAATTTCCATGTCCGCGAGTTCCGCGGCACTCAGTGCTGTCGCCAACGTCCTGACCGCCTGTTCGCCGCTGCCTAGATCGGCCCGTCCTCCCGAGGATTCCAGCTGGATCCTTCGCAGCTGACGGGAAATGTCCGCGACTGTGACGTTGAGCGCAAGCAGCCGGTCCGGATCGAGTTCGAGACGTACCTCGCGCGTTGCGCCGCCTACGCGGGACACGAGGCCGACGCCGGGAACCGAGAGGAGGGCCTTCGCGACGGTGTTATCGATGAACCACGAAAGTGCCTCTTCGTCTAGTGTCGTGGAAGCGACCGTGTAGGTGACGATCGGTAGGCCGGAAAGGTTGAACCGCTGGATGACCGGGTCGCGCAAGTCGCCCGGCAAGTCGGAGCGCACGCGCGAAAAGGCATCCCGGACGTCGTCGACTGCTTCCTGAACGGGCTTTTCCAAGCGGAAATCGGTCGTGATCGTTGCGACGCCATCCTGGATGCGCGTATAGATGTGCTTGACGTCCTGCAGTGTCGCGATCGAGTTTTCGATCTTGCGCACTACGTCCGTTTCGAGTTGGGCTGGTGCCGCCCCGGGTAGGCTCGCGGTGAGCACGACCATGGGCAGGTCGACATCGGGAAAGTTCTGCACCTTCATGCGTGCGAATGACATCATGCCGAGCAGGCTCAGCAGGATGAACAGAAGCACCCCCGGTACCGGGTTGCGGATCGACCACGCCGAAACGTTCATGTCCCGCGCCTCACTGCTGCGGCGAGGCGGTGGGTGTGGCCGCCGCAAGCTCGACCAGATCGCCGTCGTTGAGGAAGCCGACGCCGCTCTGGGCGAATTGTTCGCCTTCGGCAACACCGGACACAATCTCGATGCGATCACCACGGCGGCGGCCCGGCACCACGCGGACCTGCGTCAGCTTCTTGTCGGGGCCTACCCGGAAGACGTAGGAGAAGCCATCGCGCAGGAGCACTGCGGACTGCGGCAGACTCAGCGATTGCTGAGCCTTCTGGGCGGCCGGCGTAATTTCGCCACTTGCGAACATGCCAGCCTTCGCAGTGCTATCGGCGAGATCGGCATAGACGATTCCATTGCGGGTCTGCGGGTCGATCGACGGTGCGATGCTGCGTACGCGGCCATCGACGGTTTCGCCGCTGGCGAGCTTCAGCGTTGCCGTGTCGCCGGCGCGTATCTGGCCGATGTCGTCGGCCGCGACCTCTGCGCGCCATTCGAGGCGTCCCTGCAGGATGAGGCGGTAGAGTTCCTGTCCCGCCTGCGGGACGGTTCCCATTGTTGCGGCGCGACCGGATATGAGGGCGTCGTCGGGGGCGAGGATGCGGGTTTGCCGGACGCGCAGTTCAGCCAGCTGGACGCGTGCAGCGGCGATTTCGATGCGCGACTTCGCGGTCTGCTCGGCCGTCAGGTACTGCGTGACCTGCTGTTCGCTCATCATGCCCGTCGGCTGGAAGCGCCGGGCGCGGTCCCCGTTGGAGCGCGCTTCGGCGTGCATGGCCCGCGCCTCCTGGAGCTGCGCGCGAGCTTGGGCGAGGTCGGCCTGCACGACGGCGTCGTCGAGGGTCACAAGGATCTGCCCCTTCCTGACCCGGTCGCCAACGTTCGCGTGCACCTGGGCGATGCGCAGTCCCCCGATCTCGCTTCCGACAATGGTCTCCTGCCAGGCGGCAATATTGCCGGTCGCGGGGATCGATCTGCTCCATGCGACCGGCTGCGGGCTGGTGACTTCGACGGTGAGGGCCGGCCGGGCAGCGGACGTCGCGGCGGCGGCGGGGGGCTGTGGCGCATCGGCATTCGGTGCGCTGCACGCCCCGAGGATGGCGAGCGCGGCGGCCGGCAAGAGCGCAGCCAGCCGTTCGGAATGTTGGCGTTTCATCGCGGCAGGGGCTCCCCTGGGGCTGCTGGATATCACCGGGTCTCGAGCGACGCTCGGTGGTGATGCGTCTGGGCACACGAGCGGCGTGCGGACCGGAGGCTTGGCGCACGACGCTCGATAACGGCATATTTAGCCCTCTTGTTCGCCGCTTGGCAACACGCGCGCTATGGCTGAAGCGGAAACCGCCCCGCCGTGGGCCCGTCATGACGGACGAACCGGCGGGCCGGGGCGCTCACGCGTCGGTCTGCAGTTCCTTGGGCAGCGGAAAAGTGACGCGCTCGGGGACCCCTTCGAGGGTCCGAACCGAGCCGCCGCCCAATGCCTTGAGGCGCTCGATGACGGCATCGACGAGCACTTCCGGCGCCGAGGCGCCGGCCGTCACGCCGATGCGCTTCCTGCCTTCGAGCCAGGCCGGGTCGATGCCGTCGGCGTTGTCGATAAGGTGGGCGGGCACGCCGAGCAGTTCGGCCACTTCGCGCAGGCGGTTGGAGTTCGAGCTGTTGCGCGAGCCGACGACGAAGACGAGGTCGACGCGCGGTGCCATGAATTTCACGGCGTCCTGCCGGTTCTGCGTCGCGTAGCAGATGTCGTCCTTCTTCGGTCCGACGATGGCCGGGAAGCGTTCGCGCAGGGCGGCGACGAGGGTGGCCGCGTCGTCCACCGAGAGGGTGGTCTGGGTGACGTAGGCGAGCTTCTCCGGGTCGGCGACCTGCAGTGCCGCGACGTCTTCGACCTTCTCGACGAGGTGGATGCCGTCCTTCACCTGGCCCATCGTACCTTCGACCTCGGGGTGGCCTTTGTGCCCGATCATGACGATCTCGCGGCCCTGCTCGCGCATGCGGGCAACTTCGATGTGCACCTTGGTGACGAGCGGGCAGGTGGCGTCGAACACGCGCAGGCCGCGCTTCTCGGCCTCCGTGCGCACCGCTTGGGGCACGCCGTGGGCGCTGAAGATGACGGTGTTGCCCGCGGGCACCTCGTCGAGTTCCTCGACGAACACGGCGCCCTTGGCGCGCAGGCTGTCGACGACGAATTTATTGTGCACGACTTCGTGGCGCACGTAGATCGGGGCGCCGAAGCGTTCCAGCGCGCGCTCGACGATTTCGATCGCCCGTTCCACCCCGGCGCAGAAGCCGCGCGGGTTGGCGAGCAGGATTTCAGGGTCGTTCATTGTGGTCTCTGTGTCGGGGGCGGGGCGATGGGGTGCCTCAGAGAACGCCGATGATGTCCACCTCGAAGCGGATGGTCTTGCCGGCGAGCGGGTGGTTGAAGTCGACGATCGCGCGGACGTTGTCGATCTCGCGCACGAGGCCGGAGTAACGGGTGCCGTCCGGTGCGCCGAATTCCATGATCGTCATCGGCTCGATCTCCTCGTCGGGCATGTGTTCGCGCTTGACGTGCTCGACGAGGTCCGGGTTGTAGGGGCCGAAAGCCTGCTCCGGCGCCAGCGTGAACTGTTGGCGGGTGCCGACCTCGAGCCCTTCGAGCACGCGCTCGAGACTCGGGAGGAGATCGCCGCAGCCCAGTTGCAGCGTCGCGGGCGTGCCCTCGAAGGTGCTGATGAGCGGCTGGCCGTTTTCCAGTGCGATGCGGTAGTGCAGCGTTACGAGGCTGTTCGGTTGGACGGTCTGCGTCACGAGGGGTTCTCCGGAGTGGTGTTGCGCGGAGCGCGGAACTGCGCCCACAGCATCAGGGCGACGCCGACGGTGATCGCCGAGTCCGCCACGTTGAAGGCCGGCCAGCCATAGCGACCGATGTGGAAATAGAGGAAGTCGACGACGGCGCCGTGCACCAGGCGGTCGATCACGTTGCCCAGCGCCCCGCCGATCAGCAGGCTGAAGGCGAGCGGCTGGAGCGTCTCGCGCTGGTGCTGGCGCAGCAGTGCGAGGAGCCAGCCGCAGACGCCGAGGGCGAGGATGACGAAGAACCAGCGCTGCCAGCCGGAGTGGTCGGCGAGGAAGCTGAACGCCGCGCCCGGGTTGTAGACCAGCACGAGCTGGAAGAAGCCCGTGACCGGAATGGCCTCGCCGAATTCGAGCTTCGACAGCACAAGCCATTTCGTGAGCTGGTCCAGGCCGATCACCAGCGCCGCAAGTTCGAGCCAGCCGAAGAAGCGGCGCGTCAGCGCGGGGGCGCCGCGGGCCGCTTGCGGGGCTGCGGCGGAATCACGCATGGACGCGCGTTTCCCCGGCACCGAACAGGTTGTCGTGGCAGCGGCCGCACAGTTCGGGGTGGTCGGCGTGGCTGCCGACGTCCGCGCGGAAGTGCCAGCAACGACCGCACTTGGCGTGTGCCGACGAGCCCGCGTCGACACCCTCGGTCGCTTCGTCGGCGGCGCGCACGAGCTCGGCGCGCGACGTGATCAGCACGAAGCGCAGGTCGTCGCCGAGGCTCGCCAGCGCGTCGTGCTTTGCACCGCTTGCACGCACGACGACTTCGGCCTGCAGCGAGGAGCCGATCCTGCCTTCAGTGCGCAGGCCTTCGAGGACCTTCTGCACCTTCGCGCGCTCCTCGCGGATCAGCGTCCAGCGGGCGACCTGCGCCTCGCTGTCAGCAAGTGCGGGCAGTTCGTGCCAGGTGTGCAGCATGACGCTGTCTTCACCGTTCTTGCCGATGAGGTGCCAGATCTCCTCGGAGGTGAAGGCGAGGATCGGCGCCATCATGCGGGTGATCGCCTGGGTGATGTGCCACAGTGCCGTCTGCGCGGCGCGTCGCGCGGGCGAGTCCGCCTGGGTGGTGTACAGGCGGTCCTTGAGGATGTCGAGGTAGAACGCGCCGAGGTCTTCCGCGGCGAAGTTCTGCAGCGCCTGGACGATCTTGTGGAATTCGTAGCGCGCGTAGTCGCCGGTGACCTGTTCCTGCAGGCGCTGCGTCAGCGCAAGGGCGTAGTGGTCGATGTCGAGCCACTGCTCGACCGGCACGCCGTCCTTCTCGATGTCGAAGTCGGCGGTGTTGGCGAGCAGGAAACGCAGCGTGTTACGCAGGCGGCGGTAGACCTCGACGACGCGGTCGAGGATCTCCTTCGAGATCGTCAGCTCGCCCGAGTAGTCCGTTGCGGCGACCCACAGGCGCAGGATCTCGGCGCCAAGCTTGTCGGAGACTTCCTGCGGCGCGACGACGTTGCCCTTGGACTTCGACATCTTCTTGCCTTGGCCGTCGACGACGAAGCCGTGGGTCAGCAGGCCGTCGTAGGGGGCGCGGCCATCGACCGCGCAGCCGGTGAGCAGCGACGAGTGGAACCAGCCGCGGTGCTGGTCCGAGCCTTCGAGGTAGAGGTCGGCCGGCCAGCGGCTGACGTCGGCATGCGAGCCGCGCAGCACCGTCCAGTGCGTGGTGCCGGAGTCGAACCAGACGTCGAGGGTGTCGCGCATCTTGTCGTACTGCGCCGCCTCGGCGCCGAGGAATTCGGCGGCGTCAAGCTTGAACCAGGCGTCGATGCCTTCCTTTTCGACGCGCAGCGCGACTTCTTCGAGGAGTTCGAGGCTGCGCGGATGCGGCTCGCCGGTTTCCTTGTCGAGGAACAGCGGGATCGGCACGCCCCAGTTGCGTTGGCGCGACACGCACCAGTCGGGGCGGTTCGCGATCATCGAGTGCAGGCGGGCCTTGCCCCACGACGGGAAGAACTGGGTCTCGTCGATGGCCTTGAGGGCCAGTTCGCGCAGCGTCGGTGCGCCCGGCTCGACCGTTTCGCGGCCGGCCAGGCGGTCCATGCCGACGAACCATTGCGTCGTGGCGCGGTAGATCACCGGCGTCTTGTGGCGCCAGCAGTGCATGTAGCTGTGCGTGAGGTTGCCCGAGGCGAACAGGCTGCCGACCTCGGCGAGCTTCTCGACGATCTTCGGGTTGGCGTCCCACACCGACAGGCCGCCGAAGAAGGGCAGGCTTTCGTGGAACACGCCGTCGCCCTGCACGGGGTTGAGGATGTCGTCGTTGCGCATGCCGTAACGCATGCAGGACTGGAAGTCGTCCAGGCCGTAGGCGGGCGCGCTATGCACGATGCCGGTACCGGCGTCGGCCGCGACGTAGTCGCCGAGGAAAACGGGCGAGATGCGGTCGTAGAAGGGGTGGCGGAACTGGATGCGGTCGAGCGCGACGCCACGGGCGGCAGCGAGCACGCGGCCTTCGAGCTGGTAGCGTTCGAGGGCCGAGGCGCGCAGCTCGGCGGCGAGGATCAGCAGGCCCTTCGGCGTTTCGATCAGTTCGTACATCAGTTCGGGGTGCACGTTGAGCGCCTGATTGGACGGAATCGTCCAGGGCGTCGTGGTCCAGATCACGATGTGGACGGGTTGCTCGGGCAGCGCGTCGAGACCGAAGGCGCGCGCGAGTTTGTCGCGTTCGCTGTCGGCAAGGGGGAAACCGACGTCGATCGCCGGCGACTTCTTGTCCTGGTATTCCACTTCGGCTTCGGCGAGCGCCGAGCCGCAGTCGAAGCACCAGTTCACCGGCTTCAGGCCCTTGAACAGGAAGCCCTTGCGGTACATCTCGCCGAGCGCGCGGATCTCGTCGGCCTCGTTGGAGAACTGCATCGTGCGGTAGGGGTTGTCCCAGTCGCCGAGCACGCCGAGGCGGATGAAGTCCTTCTTCTGGCGCTCGATCTGCTCGCCCGCATACTCGCGGCACAGTTCGCGCGCGCGGTCGGCCGGCAGGTGCTTGCCGTGCTGCTTCTCGATCTGGTGCTCGATCGGCAGGCCGTGGCAGTCCCAGCCGGGCACGTAGGGGGCGTCGAAGCCCGCCATGGTCTTGGAGCGGACGATGATGTCCTTGAGGATCTTGTTCACCGCATGGCCGATGTGGATGTCGCCGTTCGCGTATGGGGGGCCGTCGTGCAGGATGAACTTCGGGCGGCCGGCTGCGGCCTTGCGGATTTTCTGGTAGAGCTTTTTCTGCTGCCATGCGGCGATCCAGCCCGGCTCCCGCTTGGCGAGGTCGCCGCGCATCGGGAAGGGGGTGTCGGGCAGGTTGAGCGTCTTGCGGTAGTCAGCCATGGTGGGTTCGGGCCTCGGTGGCGATCAGGGGCAATTGGTGGGGCAGATCGGGTTGTCGGCGAACCAGGTGCGGGCGTCGGCCGCGTCCTTGGCGATCTGGGCCTTGAGGGCGTCGAGCGAAGCGAACTTCGCCTCGTCGCGCAACTTGTTGAGGAAATGCACGCGCAGGTGGGCGTCGTAGCAGTCGCGGCTCCAGTCGAAGAGGTGCACTTCGAGCGTGGGCTTGCCGGCGCTGGTCACGGACGGCCGCACGCCGATGTTCGCGACGCCGGCGACCGGGGCTTCGCCCAAGCCCTCGACGCTGACCGCGAACACGCCGGCGAGCGCGGGGCGGCGGTGCTTCATCTGGATGTTGGCGGTCGGGAAGCCGAGCTGGCGGCCGATCCGATCGCCGCGGACCACGCGGCCGGCGATGCTGTAGGGGCGTCCGAGCAGGCGCGCGGCGTGGGCGAGATCGCCTTCGGCGAGCGCCTCGCGCACGGCGGAGCTGGAGGCGCGCTCGCCCGCCACGTCGAGCGTGTGCATCGCCTCGACGGCGAAACCCTGTTGCGCGCCGCGTGCCTTCAGCAGCGCGAAGTCGCCCTGGCGGCGCGCGCCGAAGCGGAAGTCGTCGCCGATGATGAGATGGCGCACGCCGAGACCACGCACGAGGATGTCGTCGATGAACTGATCGGCGGTCACCGCGGCGAAGCGGGCATCGAAACGGCAGACGTGCACGCGGTCGACGCCGGCCGCGGCGAGCAGCAGCAGCTTTTCGCGCAGCGAGGCGAGTCGGGCGGGGGCGTCGTCGGGCGAGAAATATTCACGCGGATGGGGCTCGAACGTCATCACCACCGCCGGCAGCGACATTGCGCGCGCGGTGTCGATGAGCATCTGGAGCAGCGCCTGGTGGCCGCGATGCACGCCGTCGAAGTTGCCGATGGTGAGCACCGAGGCGTGTGCGGCGTGCCCGGGAATCCCGCGAAAAACCTGCATAACCGCCTGAAAAAAGCCGTAATTATAACGGCAACGCGCCCGCTCTGGGGGGCGGGCGCAGAAGGTGCTTGCGGGTGCTGTGGAAGCGGGAGGCGGCCGCCCGTGCGGCCTTCATGCCCGGCCCGTCGAATCAGTCGAGCTGTGCGATCTTGGTGCGGCCGAGCGGCGGATTGTCGCGGAAATAAATCCGCAGCCCGCGCAGGATCGCGTTCGCCATCTTGTCTTGGTAGGCGTCGTCGTTGAGCCGCTGCTCTTCCTCGGGATTGCTGATGAACGCTGTTTCCACGAGGATGGAGGGAATGTCCGGCGCCTTCAGTACGGCGAAGCCGGCCTGTTCGACGTGCGCCTTGTGCAGCTTGTTGATGTCGCCCAGCTCGTTGAGCACGGCCTTGCCCAACTTGAGGCTGTCGTTGATCGTCGCGGTCTGCGACAGATCGAGCAGCGTGCGCGCGAGGTGGCCGTCCTGCTTGGCGAGATTGACGCCGCCGATGAGGTCTGCGTCGTTTTCCTTCTGCGCGAGCCAGCGTGCGGCCGAGCTCGATGCGCCGCGCTCGGACAGGACGAAGACGGAGCTGCCGCGTGCATCGGGGCGCACGAAGGCGTCGGCGTGGATCGACACGAAGAGGTCGGACTGCACGCGCCGCGCGCGCGTGACGCGCTGGCTCAGCGGCACGAAGTAGTCGCCGTCGCGTGTGAGCACCGCGCGCATGTTCGGCTCGGCGTCGATCTTCTGCTTGAGGCGGCGTGCGATCGAGAGCGTGACGTTCTTCTCGTAGCTGCCGCGTGCGCCGACCGCGCCCGGATCTTCGCCGCCGTGGCCGGGGTCGAGCACGATGGTGACGAGGCGGTTGGCGGCCGGGCGCTTGGAACGCCGGGTTCCGGACGCCTGCTCGGCGGGGTCGGGGCGCGCGATCTGTGCGGGCGCATCGGTGGACGTCTGTGCGTCGCCCGTCTGTCCCGCCGCGGCGTCCATCGGCGAGGATTTCTCGATCAGGGCGAGCAGCGGATCGACCGGCGTCGTGGGATACAGGTCGACCACGAGGCGATGGCCGTAGTTGCCGACCGGCGCGAGCGTGAACACCTGCGGGTTGATCTCGCTCTTCAGTTCGACCACCAGGCGCACGACGCCAGGGCGGTTGCGCCCGGCGCGGATCAGCTTGATGTAGGGGTCCGAGTCGAGCACCTTGGACGGCAGCGACTGCAGCACGCTGTCGAACTCGACCCCTTCGAGGTCGACGACGAGGCGGTGCGGGTCGGTGACGAGCAGGTGGGTGAACTTGAGCTGCGAGTTCCCTTCGATCGTGACGCGCGTGTATTCAGCCGCGGGCCACACGCGTACCGCGAGGAGGCTGGTCGCGGCCATGCCGACGGGGCTGACGAGCAGCGCCAGCGTCGCGCCGGCGAATTTCAGCAGGTCGCGTCGCGTCACGCCGGGCGCGGCAGTCATGTCGGGTTCCGGGTCAGCTCCGAATCCAGTTTGCGTATGCATGTCCGTCCTGCCTCCGTCAGTGCCAGCGCTTCGAGGCGCCGACCCGGGCCGGATACGGTGAGGCGGATTTCGAGGTCCGGTGCGGCAATGTAAGGCGCCGCCTTGTCCGGCCATTCCACCAGACATACCCCGTTTCCGTCGAAGTATTCGTCCAGCCCTGCTTCCAGATATTCTTCTGGGACTGCGAAGCGATAAAAATCAAAGTGATATAAGTGTAATCTAGAAACAATATAAGGTTCAATCAAGGTGTACGTCGGACTTTTCACCTTTCCCTCGTGACCGAGGGCACGCAGCACCCCTCTCACCAGCGTCGTCTTGCCGGCTCCGAGGTCGCCGCGCAGGTAGATGACGAGGCCCGCATGCAGGGCTGTGGCGAGGGCGGCACCCGCGCTTGCGGTGTCGGATTCGTCGTCGAGGTGCGCAGAGAACGGGCTGCTATCATCTACCCGGTGATGAACGTGAATCATGATGAAGTTCCTGAGGATGTCGCTCCCGACGCGTTCCTGAGCGCGCTCGTCGGGCGGATGAAGGTATGGGCCGGCGAGCTGGGCTTCGCCGACCTGGCCGTGTCCGGTGTGGATCTGTCGTCGGCCGAGCCCGGGCTGGAAGCCTGGCTGGCGGACGGTTTCCACGGAGAGATGGATTATATGGCGCGGCACGGCATGATGCGGGCGCGCCCGGCGGACCTGGTGCCGGGCACGCTGCGCGTTGTGAGCATGCGCATGAACTACTGGCCCCGCGCGGCAGACGCGCAATCGGCGCTGGACGACCCGCAGCGCGCCTACGTGTCGCGCTACGCGCTGGGGCGCGATTACCACAAGCTGATGCGCAACCGCCTGCAGAAGCTCGCGGAGCGCATCGCCGCCGAGGCGCCGCACGGTTTCCGGGTGTTCGTCGATTCCGCGCCGGTCCTCGAGGTCGAACTCGCGAGCCGGTCCGGACTCGGCTGGCGCGGCAAGCACACCTTGCTGCTGAATCGCCGCGCCGGCTCGTACTTCTTCCTCGGCGAGATCTTCACCGACCTGCCGCTGCCGCTCGACGCCCCCGAGACGCCGCATTGCGGCAGCTGCCGCGCCTGCCTGGACGCGTGCCCGACCGGTGCGATCGTCGCGCCCTATCGGGTCGACGCACGGCGCTGCATCTCCTACCTGACGATCGAGCTCAAGGGCGCGATTCCGGAGGCGCTGCGACCGCTGATCGGCAACCGCATCTACGGCTGCGACGACTGCCAGCTCGTGTGCCCGTGGAATCGCTTCGCGCAGCTCGGCGCGGAAGCGGACTTCGCGCCGCGCCACGGGCTCGACGAGGCGAGTCTGGCCGAGCTGTTCGCGTGGAGCGAGAGCGAGTTCCGGGAACGGATGGCGGGCAGCGCGATTCATCGCATCGGCTTCGAGCGCTGGTTGCGCAATCTTGCGGTGGCGCTGGGCAACGCGCCCGGCACGCCGGTGGTGCTGGATGCGCTGCGGGCGCGGGCGGACGACCCGTCGGCGCTCGTGCGCGAGCATGTCGCCTGGGCGCTGGAGCGGCACGGGCTACGGCAGGGGTGAGCTTGCGTTAAAATCCGTTTTTGTCCTGACCTGGTTTCTGCATTGGACTCCTCCCGACCCATAGGTGTATTCGATTCCGGCATCGGCGGACTGACCGTCGTGCGCGCCCTGATGGAGCGGCTGCCGCTCGAACGCATCGTGTATTTCGGTGACACCGCGCGGGTGCCCTACGGCGTCAAGTCCGTCGCGACCATCGAACACTTCACCGCGCAGATCACCGAGTTCCTGCTGCAGCAGGACGTCAAGATGCTGATTGTCGCGTGCAACACGATGGCGGCGGTGGCGGCCGACGTGGTGCGGCGCCTGGCGCGCGACATCCCGGTGCTCGACGTGATCGAGGCGGGCGCGCATGCGGCCGTCGCGGAGTCGAACGGGCGCGGGATCGGCGTGATCGGCACGCCGACGACGATCAACAGCAATGCCTATGCGCGGCGCATCCATGCGCTGGATCCCGGCGTACGGGTGTATTCGCAGGCCTGCCCGCTGTTCGTGCCGCTGGTCGAGGAGGGCTGGCTGGATCATCCGGTGACGCGGCTGACGGCGCAGGAATACCTGAAGCCGGTGCTCGCCGAGGAAGTTGGCAGCCTCGTTCTTGGCTGCACTCACTATCCATTGCTGAAACCGCTGCTGCGCGATGTCGTCGGTCCGGGCGTGCGCCTGGTCGATTCCGCGATCACGACGGCGGAGTTGGCGGCCGCGAAGCTGATGGAACTCGGCATCGCCAGCACTCACGCAGGGCCGACGGCTTATCGCTTCGTCGTCACCGATGTGCCCTTGCGCTTCCAGACGATAGGCGAGCGCTTTCTCGGGCGCTCGCTCGGCACCGTCGAAAAGGTCGAGTGGTAGGACGTCCGTCCAGGGCCGTCAGCGCTCGGGGCCGGTTGCGACGGGACGCGCCGGATCGGCGCACCATTCGCTCCACGAGCCCGCGTAGAGACGCGAGCCGGTCAGTCCCGCGGACTCCATCGCCAGCAGGTTGTGGCAGGCGGTGACGCCCGAGCCACACTGGTGGACGACGCGGTGGGCGTCGCCGCCCTTCAGCAGCGCGCCGAACTCTTCGCGCAGGACCGAAGCCTGTTTGAAGTGTCCGCGGCCGTCGAGGTTGTCGCGGAAGAAGCGGTTGATCGCGCCGGGAATGTGTCCGGCGACGGGGTCCAGCGTCTCGTTCTCGCCGCGGTAGCGGTCCGGGCTGCGGGCGTCGATCAGCAGCATCTCGGGGTGTTGCAGGTGCTCGAGGACATAGGCCGCATCCACGACTTCGGGACGCAGCGAGACGCGGAAGCTCTGGGGGACCGGTTCGGGGACTTTCGCGGTGAGGGCCTGGCCGGCTTCCAGCCATGCGACCAGTCCGCCGTCGAGGACTGCCGCACAGTGGTGTCCGATCCAGCGCATCATCCACCACAGGCGCGCGGCGAACATGCCGCCGGCGTCGTCATAGGCGACGACCTGGGTTTCGTTGCCGACGCCCGCCCGCGCGAGGCGCTGCGCGAATACTGCGGGGTCGGGCAGCGGATGGCGGCCGTTCGTTCCCGTCAGCGGGCTCGACAGGTCTTCGTCGATGTGCAGGAAGCGCGCGCCCGGGATGTGGGCGCGGGCGTAGACATCGCGGCCGAAGTCGCGGTTCGCGAGGTCGTGGCGGCAGTCGAAGATCACCCAGGCGGGATCATCGAGATGCTGGGCGAGCTCGTGGGCGCTGATCAGCGTGCTGTACGAGGCGGAGCCGCCGGACGCGGAATTGCTCACTGTGCCGGCTCCTCGGTCGCCTCGAGCCAGGTGCGCGCTTCGGTTTCGTCGTCGAAGACGAGCACTTCGGCGTCGACGAAGATCTGCGAGATCCACGCGCTCCACGTCAGCCACTGGTCCTGCGTGAGCACCGCGACGCGGCGGAAGTCGTGCGCGTGCTTGCGCGAGAACTTGATCTCCTCCCACGCGACGTCGAGCGTGAAACCGGCCATTTCGCGCAGGTCGAAAAGCAGGCTCACCGGGCCCTCGAACTGGATCTTGTAATTGACCAGTTCTTCGAACTCCTTGTAGTCCGCGAGGGTGAATTCGCCGAACACGGCAACGGCGACCAGATTGGGGCGATGGTCCGTTGTGATCATGACTGCCTCCGCATGGCGACTGGATTATGCAGACTACTATATCCCCGGGCGGTAGCCGCTTCAATCGGGGCTGCGGCCGCCAGGTGCCGCCGCGGCGGGGAGCGCTTGCGGCGCCGGGCGCGCGGCGACCGACACGGCCGCGCCGCTGGCGATGATCAGCACGATGGCGATCCATGCGTCGAGCGGGAGGATTTCGTCCCACAGCAGGACGCCGAAAAGGCTCGAGAAGATCACCGTAGTGTAGGCCAGATTGGCCGCGACGATGGTCTTGCCGAAGCGATAGGCTCGGGTCATCGCGAGCTGGGCCAGCGCGCCGAACAGGCCGACGCCCGCGAGCGCCGCGCCGCCCTGCAGGTCGATGGCGCTCAGCTCGCCGGACAGCGCCCAGGGGATGCCGAGCAGGGTGGTGATCGCCGAGAACCACAGCACCGTCCGCGCCTCGGGTTCGCCGGCGCGTCCGAGTTCGCGCACGTTGATGTAGGCCAGACTCGCGACGAGGCCGGAGCCGAGGCCTGCGCAGGCGCCCAGCCATTGTTCGGCCTGCAGCGTGGGCTTGAGCAGCAGGATGACGCCGACGAAGCCCAGTGCGACCGAAGCGATCACCGGGCCGCGCAGTCGCTCGCGGAACCACAGGGCGAGCAGCAGGGCGACGAAGATCGGCGAGGTGTAATTGAGCGTAACGGCCGTCGCCAGCGGCAGGGCGCTGATCGCGTAGAAGTAGCACATCAGCGCCGCACAGCCCGACAAGGCACGGGTGATCTGCAGCCGCCAGTGCGGCGTGTGCAGCGGCACGCCCTGGATGCGCGCGATAAGTGCGACGACCAGCAGGCCGACGAAACCGCGGTAGAACACGAGCTCCCCGGTGGAAAAAATGCCGGCGCCGAGCTTGACGCATAACCCCATGCAGGCGAAGAGAACGCTGGCGACGATCATCCAGAGGGATTGCATGGCGGCTTGTTGCGGTGCAGCGAAAGGCGATATTGAACCACATGCGGGCCGGGTGCGCGAGAGCGGGGAGGGATGGTCACGCGCGCTGCGCCGCGGTAGGCTTGCGTCATCGCGGGTCTTTGCGGGGATGGCATGAGCTGGCTGCTGGCGCTGGATCAGGGAACGACGAGTTCGCGGGCCATGGTGTTCGATGCCGACGGGCGCGTGCGCGGGGTCGCGCAGAAGGCCTTCGCCCAGTCCTTTCCGCAGCCGGGCTGGGTCGAGCACGATCCGGACGAAATCCTTGCGTCGCAACTGGACTGTGCGCGTGCCGCGCTCGCCGACGCCGGGATCGGCGCTCGCGACCTGGCGGCCCTCGGCATCACGAACCAGCGCGAGACGACCATCCTGTGGGAGCGCTCGAGCGGCCGGGCGCTCGCGCCCGCGATCGTGTGGCAGGACCGCCGCACCGCCGCCGAGTGCGACCGCCTGCGCGCGGCAGGACATGCGGAGCGGATCCGTGAGCGTACCGGCCTGGAGCTCGATGCCTACTTCTCGGCGACCAAGCTCGCCTGGCTGCTGGACAATGTGCCGGGCGCGCGAAGGCGGGCGGAGGCCGGCGAGTTGGCCTTCGGCACCGTCGACAGCTGGTTGGTGTGGCACCTGAGCGGCGGCGCATTGCACGTGACCGACCCGGGCAACGCCGCACGCACGATGCTGTTCAACATCCACACCGTTGGCTGGGATGACGAGCTCCTCGCGCTGTTCGACATTCCGCGCGCGTTGTTGCCGCGGGTCGTCGATAGCAGCGGCGTGTGCGGCACGACGCGTGCCGAGGTGCTCGGCGCTGCCGTACCGATCGCTGGCATCGCCGGCGACCAGCAGGCCGCAACGTTCGGCCAGGCCTGCTTCACGCCCGGTATGGCGAAGAACACCTACGGGACCGGCTGCTTCCTGCTCATGAACACCGGCGACGCCATCGTCGCCTCGACCAACCGCCTGCTGACGACCGTCGGCTGGCGTGCAGGCGGGCGGACCAGCTATGCGCTGGAAGGCAGCATCTTCATGGGCGGGGCGATCGTGCAATGGGTGCGCGACGGCCTCGGACTGATTCGGCATTCGGGCGAGATCGAGGCGCTCGCCGCGAGCGTTCCGGACAGCGGCGGCGTCGTGCTGGTCCCGGCCTTCACCGGGCTGGGCGCGCCGTACTGGGACGCGTACGCGCGCGGTGCCCTGTTCGGGCTGACGCGTGGCACCGGCGCCGCCCATATCGCGCGCGCGGCGCTGGAGGCGATCGCGCTGCAGACGGTGGATCTGGTCGCGGCGATGGATCGCGACGGCGCCGGGCCCCTGACGGAGCTGCGTGTCGATGGCGGCGCGGCGGCGAACGACCTGCTGATGCAGATGCAGGCCGATCTGCTCGGCGTACCCGTCGTGCGTCCGCAGATGCTGGAGACGACGGCGCTGGGAGCCGCCTACCTTGCCGGTCTGGGCGTCGGCGTGTGGTCGGGAGCGGACGAGGTCGCGGCGCATTGGTGTGCGGAGCGGCGTTTCGAGCCGGCGATGGATGCGGGGCGGCGCGAGGCGCTGATCGCCCGCTGGCATCGGGCCGTCGAGCGCGCGCGCGGCTGGGCCGAAGCGTGAGCGTGACGGAGGGCAGGGACGCGGCGGGCCGGCTCGATCGGGTGTCGCTACTCGCCCGTCTGCGTGAGACCGATGCGTGGGACGTCGTCGTGATCGGCGGCGGAGCGACGGGGCTGGGCTGCGCAGTCGATGCGAGCTCGCGCGGCCACCGCACGCTGCTGCTCGAGGCCCACGACTTCGCGAAGGGGACCAGCTCGCGCGCGACCAAGCTGATCCACGGCGGCGTGCGCTACCTCGCGCAGGGCAATCTCCCGCTCGTGCATGAGGCCCTTGCCGAGCGATCGCGCCTGCTCGCCAATGCGCCGCATCTGGTGCGCAAGTTGCGCTTCGTCGTTCCGGCCTATCACTGGCTGGATATCCCCAAGTTCGGGGCCGGCCTCGCGTTCTACGATCTGATGTCGGGCATGCACGGCATCGGCCGCAGCCGCGTGCTCGATGCCGCGAGCACCATCGTCGCCCTGCCGACGCTCAGGCCCGGCGGCCTGCGCGGAGGAATCGCCTACTGGGACGCCCAGTTCGATGACGCGCGACTTGCGCTGGCCCTGATGCGCACGCATGTCGACCTCGGCGGGCTCGCGCTCAACTATCTTCCCGTCGACGGCCTGGTCGTCGAGGACGGACAGGTGAACGGCGTCCTTGCGCACGACGCCGAGTCCGGGGAGACGTTCCGCATCGCCGCGGGTGTCGTCGTCAACGCCACCGGGGTGTGGGCCGACGCCATCCGCCGCGCGGAGCTCCCGCAGGTACGTCCCTTGCTGAAACCCAGCCAGGGCGTGCATGTCGTCGTGGATGCGGAATTCCTCCCCGGACGCGATGCGCTGCTGGTGCCGCAAACCGCCGACGGACGCGTCCTTTTCGTGATTCCGTGGCAGGGGCGGGTGCTGATCGGCACCACGGATTCGCCACGGCAGGACCTCCCGCTGGAGCCGCAGCCGCTCGCGGGCGAGATCGATTTCATCCTCGACGCCGTTGCGCCCTATCTCGTGCGGCCGCCCACACGTGCAGATGTCCGCAGCGTCTTCGTCGGCCTGCGTCCGCTGATCGGCGCGGGCGACCGTTCCGCCACCCGTAGCCTGTCGCGCGAGCACTGCATCGAGGTGTCACCGGGCGGACTGGTGACGATCACCGGCGGGAAATGGACCACCTATCGCCGCATGGCTGAGGAGACCGTCGATACCGCGCAGTCGGTTGCCGGCCTGTCGCGCCGTCCGTGCGTCACCGCCGAGCTGCGTCTGCACGGCGCGGAGGCGGGGGCCTCCTCCGATCCCTACGGTTCGGCGCGCGCCGCCGTGGACGCGTTGCCCGGCGCCGGACGCCCCGTGCATGCGGGTTTGCGCCTGACCGAAGCCGAAGTGCGTTACGCTGCGCGCTGCGAGCTCGCCCGCGGCGTGGAGGACGTGCTGGCGCGTCGGCACCGCGCGCTGTTCCTCGACGCCGCCGGAGCGGCGGCCGCTGCGCCGCAGGTCGCGCGCCTGCTGGCAGAGGAACTGGGAAAGGATGCGGCCTGGTGCGAGGCCGAGGTGGGGCGCTTCGGCGCGCTCGCCCGACAATACGCCCGGCCCGAAGAAAAATAAGAAGGGAAGGTCGCGCGGAGCGTAAGCCGCCCGTGCAGCTTGCCCGTCGAGGAGACCCGCGTGACATCCTTGCGTATCGCATCGCTGACCCTGGTCACGATGATCGCCTTCGCGGCCAATTCGGTGCTGTGCCGTCTTGCGCTCCAGAATACCGCCATCGATCCGGCGAGCTTCACCGTGATCCGCCTCGTGTCCGGCGCGGTGATGCTCGTCATCCTGCTGCAGTGGCGACGCCAGCGTCCGGGCACGGCGGGCAACTGGGGATCGGCCCTGGCCCTGTTCGCCTACGCGGCGGGATTTTCCTTCGCCTACGTGTCCTTGCCGACCGGCGTGGGGGCCCTGCTGCTATTCGCGGCCGTGCAGGCGACCATGATCCTGACCGGAATCGCGCGCGGGGAGCGCCTGCGCGCGCAGCAGACGGCCGGCTTGCTGCTCGCGTTCGGCGGGCTGGTGTACCTGCTGATGCCGGGCCTGAGTGCGCCGCCGCTTGGCGGAGCGCTGCTGATGATAGGCGCAGGCATCGCGTGGGGCGTGTATTCGCTGCGTGGCCGCAAGGTTTCCGACGCATTGGCGGCAACCGGCGGCAATTTCCTTCGCACGGTGCCGATGGCGCTTGCGCTCGGCATCCTCGGTACCGGCGACGTTCGCGTCGATCCGGTCGGTGCGCTCTACGCGGTGCTTTCCGGCGCGCTGGCCTCGGGGGCCGGCTATGCCGTGTGGTACGCGGCGCTGCGCGGCCTGACCGCCACGACTGCCGCGACCGTCCAGCTCAGCGTGCCGGTGATCGCGGCGGTGGGCGGGGTGCTGTTCCTCGGCGAGGCGCTGACCCTGCGCCTCGTCGTGTCGTCGATCGCGATCCTCGGCGGCGTCGCCATCGTGCTGCTCAAGCGCCGTGCCTGATCGGCGCAGTTCAGCGTGCCGGGCCGCAGCTGATGCGCTCGGCCGAATATACGGTCGCGCTGGCAACCGTCCGCGCGAATTGCCGCGTGCCGCTCTCGATCCGCGTGAGGACGCGCTGCAACGCGCTGGCGGGGGGCGGTTCGAGCCGGATGCGGGACTCGCGGTCAGCCTCGATGACCAGCCGGCCATCGCCTGGCACACGGAAGCGGTCGCCTGCGCCGAGCCACTTGTCCTGTGAGTATCCCTCAAGTGTCAGCCATGCGTGGCCGCTTTCCAGACTCACTTCCCAGTCACTCGCATCGTTGATCGAGAGGATTCCGCCTGCTTGCAGATTCCATTCCGGGCGCGCATATTTCGCTTCCATGATGCCTCCTGATGCTCCGGTCGAACAACCGTCGTGGGAGGAATTGTCATCGCGAACGGCGATCGTGAAAATCGATCTTTTCTGGCATGTTTGTGAATAAGGCTCACATATGGAACGCCCCGGGAAGCTTCCGCCGCTGCCGGCGCTGCGTGCCTTCGAGGCGGCGGCACGCCTGTCGAGCGTCTCGCGCGCGGCCGACGAACTGTTCGTCACGCACGGCGCGGTCAGCCACCAGATCCGCACGCTCGAGGAGCATCTCGGCTTTCCGCTCTTCCAGCGTCAGGGCCGGGCAGTCGCACTGACGCCGGCCGGCGAAGAGCTCCTGCAGGCCGCAAACGGCGCCCTGCGGCAGATCGCCGATAGCGTGGCGAGTCTCAGACGGCGCTCCAATCCGAACCGCCTGTCGATCAGCGTCATGCCGTCCTTCGCCAGCCGCTGGTTGACGCCCCGAATCGGCGCCTTCATCGACGCCCACCCGTCGGCGGAAGTGAATATCACCGCCACCGGCGCCCTCACGGATTTCAGCCGCGACGGCATGGACCTGAGCATCCGCTGGGGCCCGGGAGGCTACACGGGAGTCAGGAGCGAACTGCTGATGGACGACGTCCTGTTCCCGGTCGTGAGCCCCGCCCTGTGTGCCGGGCACCCACTGCGCGTCCCGGCGGACCTCGCCGGGCTGCCGCTGCTTCGCTCGGAAGGGGAGGACTGGGCGCCCTGGTTTTGCGCCGCGGGACTCGACTGGCCGGAACCGGCCAGTGGCCTGATGCTGTCCGATTCCGCCCTGGTGCTTCAGGCTGCGCTGGAAGGCCGCGGCGTCGCGCTCGCCCGCCGCAGCCTTGCCGCCTCGGCGCTGCGTGCGGGAAAACTGCTGCGACCGTTCGATATCGCGATCGAGGCGCGGCATGCACCGGAAGGGCTCTGTGCGCACGATTTTCCGCCTGATCTGCCGTTCGCGCAGCGCCCGCTGTGGCGCTACTGGATCGTGCTGCCGGAACGGACGCCCGAGACATCGTTGCTCACGGCGTTTCTCGAGTGGCTGCGTGCCGAGGTGGCGACCGATCTTGCAACACCTCTGGCGCCGCTGCCGACGGGGCGCGGGAGCTTTGCCGCCCTGATGTGATCCCTTTGTTCAGGTGGCCGTCGTGCCGGTGCCGGCCACGCTGCGCGCCAGCGTGACGACCGCCTCGAGCCCCCCCTCGGGTCTGTTCGCCAGCCGTACGTCGCCGCCCTGCGCCCGCAGCAGGTTGCGCGCGATCGCCAGCCCCAGTCCGGTACCGCCGGTTTCCCGGCTGCGCGAGGACTCCACGCGGTAGAAAGGCTCGAACACCTTGTCGAGCTCGTCCGGAGACAGGCCGGGGCCATCGTCGCGGATGCGCAGTTCGCAGGAAGCGGGCTGCGTGTGCAGCGCGATGCGCACGCGCCCCCCGAACTTGTGCCCGTTCTCGATCAGGTTCCACAGCGCGCGCCGCAAACCGCCCACTTGCCCGCGGCAGGGCGGGACCGTGTCACCCTCGATCTCGACGTCCCAGCCCATGTCCTGGGCGTCGTCGCGCAAGGCCGTGACCAGGGCGTTCACGTCGATCGCCTGCTTCGGCGCGCTCGCGTCCAGACTACGCGCGTAGTCGAGCCCTTCCTTCGCCAGCGCCTGCATCGCGTCGAGGTCGCTCTGGAACTTCGCGCGCAGGGCCTCGTCGTCGATGAGCTCGGCGCGCAGCCGCAGGCGCGTGATCGGGGTCTGCAGGTCGTGCGAGATCGCGGCCAGGATGCGCGTGCGTTCATCCACGTGCCGCAGGATGCGCTCCTGCATGCGATTGAAGGCGTGCGCTGCCTGCGCGGCTTCGGCGGGTCCGTCGGTGGCGAGCGGCGTGCGGTTCGGATCCTCCCCCAGCGCGTCGGCGGCGGCCGCGAGCCGTGTGATCGGGCGCGTCGCGATGCGCACGGCGAACCAGGTCAGTAGCGTGACGCCGACGAGCAGCGCCAGCAGCGAGGTCACGAGGCTGCCAGGTGGAAGCAGCGGTGGCCGCATGCCGAACATCGGACCGGGCATGCGGATCAGCAGCGGAGTGCCGTCGCCCAGACTCAGGCTGACGAAGGACTGGGAGCGGTGCGGATGCTCGTCGTCCGACCGCGTACGGGTGAGCACCTCGACACGGCGATCCGGCAGGGCCTCGCGAATGGCTGCGGCAAGCGGGGCCGATGCGGTACTGGCGGTCGCGTCGGGCGGCGGCGGTGCAAGCGCGAAGCGCAGGCGGCGGCGCCCGACCGCATCGATCCAGTCTTCGCGCTGACCCGCGGGCAGGTGTTCGAGCACATCGACGGCGGCCGCGATTTCGCGCGCGACGCCCTCGAACAGGACCTCGCGCGCGTAGCGGTCGCGTTCGCTGACGAACAGCGCCAGACTCACCGCGAGCACGACCACCATCCCGCCCAGCCAGATCAGCATCAGGCGGGCGAACAGCGTGCGGGTCCAGCGTGCTCTCATGACGCCTCGTCTTCCGGCGTGACCGGCGTCACCGCGCATGCGAGCACGTAGCCCTCGTTGCGCACCGTCTTGATGATCTCGGGTTCGCGCGCATTGTCGCCGAGGCGCTGGCGCAGCCTGCTCACGAGCAGGTCGATCGAGCGATCGAAGACGTCCGCCTCGCGGCCTTGGGTCAGTTCCATCAGCTGGTCGCGATTCAGCACCCGCTGCGGATGCGAGAGGAATACCGACAGAAGCCTGTATTCGGCGCCGGACAAGGGGACGATCGTACCGTCGGCGCCGACGAGATGGCGACCCACGGTATTCAGGCGCCAGTGCGCAAAGCCCAGTTCGCTCGCGTGCTGCACCGGCGCCGCATCGAGATTGGGCGGCAGCGCGCGTGCGCGGCGCAGGACGGCGCGGATGCGTGCGAGCAGCTCGCGCGGCACGAAAGGCTTCGGTAGATAGTCGTCCGCTCCCATTTCCAGCCCGAGGATGCGGTCCATGTCCTCCCCCCGCGCGGTCAGCATCAGGACCGGCGTGTTCACGTGTGCGCCGGCGGCGCGCAGGTTGCGGCACAGGGTCAGGCCGTCCTCCCCGGGCAGCATCAGGTCGAGCACGATCAGGTCCACGCGGTGGCGGTCGAGGGCCGCCTTCATCTCGCGCCCGTCCGCGGCGGTCGTACAGCGCATTCCCTGCTTTTCGAGGTAGTCGGCCAGGAGCGTGCGGATCTCGCGGTCGTCGTCGACGATGAGGATATGGTCGGGCGCGTTCGTCATGATCATTGAATCGTTGCAGCGGGGCGGCAGGGGCCGCCCCGGGAGTTCGGGTCGATCGAATCTTACGGCCGCGAGGCTGCCGGTTTGTATCCCAGAGTATCGCCCACGGCGCGCGAAACACGACCATTCAATCGGACCCTCTGCGGACAAATCGCGCATACACGCCGGTGATCAAATGACTCTGCCGCCCACGACGGGCGAACCCGAACACCCACCGGAGAAGGACCATGAAAACCTGGATGAAGAATTCACTTGCCGCCGCGCTGATCGCGACGATCGGCATGGGAGCCGGTGGGGCTGTTGCGGCGCCGTGGGGCGACTGTGACGGTCCGCGTGGCGCAATGCACCGGACCCACCGCATGGACCCGGCAGCCATGTCCGAGCACATGACCCAGCGCCTTGCGACGCTGCAGACCGCGCTCTCCCTCAAACCCGAACAGGTGCTGGCGTGGGAGCAATTCAAGAGTGTGATGCAGGACAAGGCGCGGAGGATGTCCGAACACATGCAGGCGATGCGCACGCAGGAGCGTCCCAAGACTGCGCTTGAACGCATGGAGCGCATGGAGTCCCACGCGAAGGAGCGCCTGGTGTCGATGCAGGACGTGCGCAAGGCCACCGAGGCGCTGTATGGCGGACTCGATGCGACGCAGAAGAAGACCTTCGACGAACGGTTCCCGATGTCCGGACCGCGCGGAATGGGGCGCGGCGGGAAAGGCGGCGGCCGCATGGGGCCGGGAATGATGCCTCCGGCGGGCGCCGACGGCACGAACTGAGCTTGATCCGGCGCACGGAAGCCTCGTGCGTCGGCGTATCGCAACAATGAAAAAGCCGCGCCTTGTGGGCGCGGCTTTCAGCTTGGGCGGGCCTGATGGCGGCCCGCCTATGCCCCTTTGATCAGTGGAACTGCTCTTCTTCGGTCGAACCGGTAAGGGCCTTGACCGAGGACGAGCCGCCCTGGATGACGGTGGTGACGTCGTCGAAGTAGCCCGCGCCGACTTCCTGCTGGTGCGAGACGAACGTGTAACCCTTATCGCGGGCGGCGAATTCCTGCTCCTGGACCATTTCGACGTAGTGTTTCATGCCTTCGCCGCGAGCGTAAGCGTGCGCGAACTGGAAGGTGTTGAACCAATTGACGTGGATACCGGCCAGCGTGATGAACTGGTACTTGTAGCCCAGCGCCGACAGCTCGTCCTGGAACTTGGCGATGGTCTTGTCGTCCAGGTTCTTCTTCCAGTTGAACGACGGCGAGCAGTTGTACGACAGCAGCTTGCCCGGGCAGGCGGACAGCACGGCCTGCGCGAACTCGCGGGCAAAGCCGAGGTCCGGGGTGCCGGTCTCGCACCACACCAGGTCGGCGTACGGGGCGTAGGCGACACCGCGGCTGATGGCCTGCTCGAGGCCGTTCTTCACGCGGTAGAAGCCTTCCTGGGTGCGCTCGCCGGTGAGGAAGGGCTTGTCGTTGGCGTCATGGTCCGAGGTGATCAGGTTCGCGGCTTCCGCGTCGGTACGGGCCAGGATCAGCGTCGACACGCCCATCACGTCGGCGGCGAAGCGGGCCGAGATCAGCTTCTCGATCGCTTCCTGCGTCGGCACCAGCACCTTGCCGCCCATGTGGCCGCACTTCTTCACCGCAGCCAGCTGGTCTTCGAAGTGCACACCGGCGGCGCCGGCAGCGATCATGTTCTTCATCAGTTCGAAAGCGTTCAGCACGCCGCCGAAACCGGCTTCCGCGTCAGCGACGATCGGCAGGAAGTAGTCGATGAATTCCTTGTCGCCCGGGTTGACGCCGCGCGACCACTGGATCTCGTCGGCGCGCTTGAAGGTGTTGTTGATGCGGCGAACCATCGTCGGCACCGAGTCGTAGGCGTACAGCGACTGGTCCGGGTACATGGTTTCGGAGGTGTTGCCGTCGGCGGCGACCTGCCAGCCCGACAGATAGACGGCTTCCAGGCCGGCCTTGGCCTGCTGCATCGCCTGGCCGGCGGTGATCGCGCCGAAGGCGTTCACATAGCCCTTCTTCGCGCCGCCATTGACCTTTTCCCACAGCTTCTCGGCGCCGCGCTTGGCCAGGGTGTGCTCGATCGGCAGGGAGCCGCGCAGGCGGACGACATCGGCAGCGGCGTAGCCGCGCTTGATGCCTTTCCAGCGGGGGTTTTCGGCCCAGTCTTTTTCGAGGGCGGCGATTTGCTGTTCGCGGGTCAGGGTCATGACAGTTCCTTCTCGACGGATGGTTTACGTGCTGGTTTCAACTCGGCTGCTCGCCCGGTCGGTGTTCGGGTCGGGCGGGTCTCGCCGGTACGGGGTCCGCTGAAGCGTCCTCGTGTGGGGAAAAGTATAGGGACGATCTCGCTTTGCAGCAATAAGTCTTATATAAGATATAAGAAATTATTTGATTAAATAAAATCAACGAGTTGAGATCGTGATTTCATACCGTGAGATGGTGATTGGCGTTGTGAAATGAAATTCTGCTGCGGCGCGCAAGGTCGGTCGCGCGGGCGCAGGCTCAAGGCCGGGGCCGGCGCATGCAGCGCAGCCCCGTGCGGGTTATAGCAGGGGCGATTCGGAAACCACGACGCCGTCTTCGTCCGCGTAGACGAACTGACCGGGCACGAAGGTGACGCCGCCGAACGTCACCAGCAGATCCCTGTCGCCGGCACCCTTCTTGATGCTCTTCTGCGGGTGCGTGCCGAGCGCAAAGACGCCGATGTCCATGCCGGCGATCGCCTTCGAATCGCGGATGCAGCCATAGACGATCACCCCGGCCCAGCCGTTCTTCACGCCCAGCTGCGCCAACTGGTCGCCGACCAGCGCACAGCGCATCGACGCGCCACCGTCGATCACGAGTACGCGGCCGTAGCCTGGCCCCTCCAGTGCGGTGCGCACCAGCGAGTTGTCCTCGAAGACCTTGAGTGTCGCGATCTCGCCGCCGAAAGCGGGGCGGCCGCCGTAGCTGCGGAACATCGGGCTGACGACGCGGAGTTTGCCCTCGTGGGCGTCGCAGAGGTCGGCGGTCTGGATTTCCATGCTTGCGTTTCCTTGTTTGCTGGCGGTTGACAGGGGGACTCGATGAAACGCGCACACCTGCGCGTGCTCAGGGCTGGCACGATAAACCAGCGCGACACACAAAAAAAGGGCGACCCGCAGGTCGCCCTTCCCGGTTGTGCCCGGTTCGCAGCGCTTGAACGCTCAGACTGTGGCCGCTTCGGTCTGGTCGAAGACCAACTTGACCTTGCCTTCTCCGTCGAGATCGATCGTCACCTTGCCGCCGTGCACGAGGCGACCGAACAGCAGTTCATCGGCGAGCGCCGAGCGGATCGTGTCCTGGATCAGGCGTGCCATCGGCCGCGCGCCCATCACCGGATCGAAGCCTTCGGACGCCAGCCAGCCCTTGAGTTCGTCGGTGAAATGCGCCTCGACCTTCTTCTCGTGCAGTTGTGCTTCCAGCTGCATCAGGAACTTGTCGACGACGCGCAGGATGATCACGTTGTCGAGCGGCTTGAACGAGATCGTCGCATCCAGCCGGTTGCGGAATTCCGGCGAGAACATGCGCTTGATCTCGCCCATCTCGTCGCCGACCTCGCGCTTGGCCGAGAAGCCGATCACCGACTTCTGCATCATCTCGGCCCCCGCGTTGGTCGTCATGATGATGATGACGTTACGGAAATCCGCCTGCCGGCCGTTGTTGTCGGTCAGTGTGCCGTGGTCCATGACCTGCAGCAGGATGTTGAAGATGTCCGGGTGAGCCTTCTCGATCTCGTCGAGCAACAGCACGCAGTGCGGCTTCTTGGTGATCGCCTCGGTCAGCAGGCCGCCCTGGTCGAAGCCGACATATCCCGGCGGCGCACCGATCAGCCGGCTCACCGCATGGCGCTCCATGTATTCCGACATATCGAAGCGCACGAGCTCGATGCCCATCGTGAAGGCGAGCTGACGTGCCACCTCGGTCTTGCCGACGCCGGTGGGGCCGGAGAACAGGAAGCTGCCGATCGGTTTCGCGGGATTTCCCAGGCCCGAGCGCGACATCTTGATCGCCTTGGCGAGCGCGTCGATCGCCGCCTCCTGGCCGAACACGACGTTCTTCAGGTCACGGTCGAGGTTCTTCAGCGCGGCCTTGTCGTCGCTCGACACGCTGCGCGGAGGAATGCGCGCCATTTTCGCGACGATGTCCTCGATCTCGCCCTTGCCGATCGTCTTGCGCTGCTTCGACTTGGGCAGGATGCGCTGTGCGGCGCCCGCCTCGTCGATCACGTCGATGGCCTTGTCGGGCAACTGGCGGTCATTGATATAGCGGGCCGAAAGCTCGGCCGCCGAACTCAGGGCGGCCGTCGAGTATTTGACGCCGTGGTGCTCCTCGAAGCGGCTCTTGAGTCCCTTGAGGATCTCGACCGTCTCCGCGACCGAAGGCTCGGTCACATCGACTTTCTGGAAACGCCGCGACAGCGCGTGGTCCTTCTCGAAGATCTGGCGGAATTCGGAATAGGTGGTCGCGCCGATGCACTTCAGCTGCCCGGAGGAGAGCGCCGGCTTGAGCAGGTTGGACGCATCCAGCGTGCCGCCCGACGCCGCGCCTGCGCCGATCAGCGTGTGGATCTCGTCGATGAAGAGGATGGCGTTGCGCGTCTCGCGCAGCTGCTTCAGCACGGCCTTCAGGCGCTGCTCGAAATCGCCCCGATACTTGGTGCCGGCGAGCAGGGCGCCCATGTCGAGCGCGTACACCTGCGCCCCTTCGAGCACTTCCGGGATGCGCCCTTCGACGATGGAGCGCGCCAGACCTTCGGCGATCGCGGTCTTGCCTACGCCGGCTTCGCCGACCAGCAGCGGGTTGTTCTTGCGCCGCCGGCACAGCGTCTGGATCACGCGCTCGAGCTCGCGCTCGCGACCGATCAGCGGGTCGATCTTGCCGATGAGGGCCTGCTGGTTGAGGTTCTGCGTGTAGTTCTCGAGCGCGCTGTTACTCTGCGCTCCCTCGCTTTCCTGTTCGCCCTGTTCCTGGGGTTCGCTCTTTCCCGCTGGCGGCTGCCCTTGCTGCGGCGATTTGGAGATGCCGTGCGAGATGAAGTTCACCACGTCCAGGCGCGAGATGTTCTGCCGCTGCAGGAAATAGACTGCGTGCGAATCCTTCTCGCCGAAGATCGCCACGAGCACGTTGGCGCCGGTCACTTCCTTCTTGCCCGACGACTGGACGTGCAGGATCGCACGCTGGATCACGCGCTGGAAGCCGAGCGTCGGCTGCGTGTCGATCTCGTCCGTGCCTTCGACCTTGGGGGTGTGCTCGTTGATGAAATTCGTCAGTTCCCGACGCAACTCCTCGACGTTCGCTGCGCAGGCGCGCAGGACCTCGGCTGCAGAGGGGTTGTCGAGCAGCGCCAGCAGCAGGTGTTCAACGGTGATGAACTCGTGCCGCTTTTGCCGGGCTTCGACAAACGCCATGTGCAGACTGACTTCAAGCTCTTGCGCGATCATTCTCAGTTTTCCTCCATCACGCATGCCAGCGGGTGCTGGTGCTGACGGGCGAAGGATACGACCAGTTCCACCTTGGTCGCCGCGACGTCCTTCGGAAAGACGCCGCAGACCCCCATGCCCTCTCTGTGGACTTGGAGCATGACCCGCGTAGCCCGTTCGCGGTCCATGCCGAAAAATTTCTGCAGCACAACGATGACGAAATCCATTGGTGTGAAGTCGTCATTGAGCAACAGCACCTTGTATAGCGGCGGGGGCTTGGTGCGAGAGCGCTCCGCCTCGAGTATGAACTCGCCCTGTTTTTGCGTGGCCATGCAATCCATTCTAATGAAGTGGAAGCGGAGTGCAACAACTGCCGGGCGCCCCGGGCAAGGGGTCTGCGCCTTCGCGGAAGTGCGCCGATGCGACAAGCGGCATATTGCGGCGCAACGAATGCGCGTCGATGGATAAGCGCATTGGATTGACTGCAAACGGCGTCGAAGTGCGCATATTCAGGGGGTTTGAGTCGCTGCGATGCAGCAATTCGGGGGGCAATAAATTGTTGACGCTGTGCTGACAAATGCGTAAAAGCAGGACGGGTGCGAGATGCAAAGTTCAATGCACTGGTGATGTGGTCCTGGCCGTTTTTGGGGCCCCAGCATGGCAGTGCAGGTAGGGCTTCACTGAGCATTGATGCACTGAAGGGGGAGACCCCGCATCGTTTTAAGAAATCTTGAAGGATTAAGGCAACATGGCAACTGGTACCGTTAAGTGGTTCAACGACTCCAAGGGTTTTGGCTTCATTACTCCGGACGATGGTAGCGAGGACCTTTTCGCTCACTTCTCCGCGATCAATATGGCCGGTTTCAAGACGCTGAAGGAAGGCGAAAAAGTCTCCTTCGAAGTCACCCAGGGTCCGAAGGGTAAGCAGGCCTCTAACATCCAGAAGGCCTGATGTCCCTCTAGTCCCGAAGGTCGTACGCTCCAGCGAAAGGCCTTCAGGAAAAACAAGAGGCCGCCGGATCACTCCGGCGGCCTCTTGTTTTACGCGCTGCGTCCCTGGAGCAGGCCGCAGCCTGCGAGGGTGCTTACTTGAGCTTCACTTCCTTGTACAGGACGTGCTTGCGTGCGACGGGGTCGTACTTGTTGAACTCAAGCTTGTTCGGGGTGGTGCGCTTGTTCTTCGAGGTCGTGTAGAAATGACCGGTACCTGCGGTCGATTCCAGCTTGATCTTTTCGCGGCCGCCTTTAGCCATTTGAATCTCCGTTCAGTTACAGCGCTGCGTGGCGCAGCGCTTGGATCTGCAGTGTCAGACTCAGTGTCAAACTTTCTCGCCGCGGGCGCGCAGCTCGGACACGACGACGTCGATGCCCTTCTTGTCGATGGTGCGCAGCGCTGCGTTGGACACGCGCAGGCGGATCCAGCGGTTTTCAGCTTCGCTCCAGAACCGGCGATTCTGCAGGTTCGGGAGAAAACGACGCTTGGTCTTGTTGTTGGCGTGGGAAACGTTGTTTCCCACCATCGGTGCCTTACCGGTAACTTGGCAAACGCGAGCCATAGGTTGCTCCAGGGAATTCGGATTGCGGAAAACGCAAGATGATATCCGATGTGCCCGGACAGGAGCAAGTCCGTCGTGCGATTGTCGGACAAGGTCGGTCTCGCCGGCGGGTCGTCCTGCCCTACAGCAGGCCGCGTTCGGCGAAGGAGAGCGGTCGTGCATGGGCGGTGACGATGAAATGGTCGAGGACGCGCACGTCGACGAGGTCGAGCGCCTGCTTGAGGTTGCGCGTCAGCAACTCGTCGGCGCCGCTCGGTTCGCTGGCGCCGGAGGGGTGATTGTGCGCGAGGATGACTGCGGCGGCGTTGCGCGACAGGGCGAGCTTGACCACCTCGCGCGGGTAGACGCTGGTCTGCGTGAGGGTTCCGCGAAAAAGTTCGACCGCCTCGATCAGGCGGTTGCGGGCGTCGAGGAGCAGGACGCAGAAGACCTCGTGCGGCAGGTTGCCGATGCGCAGGCGCAGCCAGTCGCGCACCGCGGAGGGTGAGTCGAACACGTCGCGTGCGGCCATCTCCTCGCTCAGCGCGCGCCGCGCCAGTTCCATGACTGCCTGCAGTTGGGCATACTTCGCCAGCCCCATGCCGGGGACTGCAGCGAAATCGTCTGCCGGCGCGGCGCACAGGCGGGTGAGCGAGCCGAAGCGGTCGAGCAGGTCGCGGGCGAGATCGACGGCGCTCTTGCCGCGGATGCCGACACGCAGGAACAACGCGAGGAGTTCGGCGTCGGAGAGGGCTGCGGGCCCGCGTCCGAGGAGTTTTTCGCGCGGTCTTTCGTCTTCCGGCCAGTCGGTGATAGCCATGTCGGGAGCAGGTTGTGGGTGAATCGATAATTGTAAGGCATATGCCATGTGCGAATTGAAGGGACGCAAACTGGTCCTCGGCGTGACCGGCGGGGTGGCCGCATACAAGGCAGCGGAGCTCGTGCGGCTGCTGGGCAAAGCCGGGGCGGACGTGCATGTCGTGCTGACCGAGGGCGGTGCGCGCTTCGTGACGCCGGTGACCTACCAGGCGCTGTCGGGCAATCCGGTGTGGACGGACCTGTGGGATGCGCGCATGGACAACAACATGGCGCATATCGATCTGACGCGCAGCGCAGATGCGGTGCTGATCGCACCGGCGACGGCGGACGTGATCGCGAAGCTGGTGCAGGGGCGCGCGGACGACCTGCTGAGCACGCTGTGTCTCGCGCGCGAGTGCCCGCTGCTGGTGGCGCCGGCGATGAACCGCCAGATGTGGGAACACCCCGCGACGCGACGCAACATGGCGCAGCTCGTCGCCGACGGCGCGACGCTTCTCGGGCCGGCTGCCGGCGACCAGGCCTGCGGGGAGGTGGGCATGGGGCGGATGCTGGAGCCGGAGGAGCTGCTCGAGCACGTGATCGCATTCTTCCGGCCGAAGCTGCTCGCGGGGCGCAAGGTGGTTCTGACCGCCGGGCCGACCTTCGAGGCGATCGACCCGGTACGCGGGATCACCAACACCAGCTCGGGCAAGATGGGCTATGCGTTGGCGCAGGCATGCGTGCGGGCCGGTGCGGAAGTCGTGCTGGTGAGCGGCCCGACGGGCCTGCCCGTGCCGGTTGGCGCGCAGCGCGTGGATGTGCGCAGCGCCCTGCAGATGCGCGATGCGGTGACCGCGGCCCTGCCTGGTGCGGACGTCTTCATCGGCGTGGCGGCGGTGGCGGACTATCGTCCGGCCGAGGCCGCGGAGCACAAGGTCAAGAAGTCGTCGGCAGACATGACGCTGCAGCTGACGCCCAATCCTGACATTCTGGCCGAGGTGGCGGCGCGCGAAAATGCGCCGTTCTGCGTCGGCTTCGCTGCGGAGAGCCGCGACCTGGATGCCTATGCCGAAGGCAAGCGGCGGGCGAAGCGCCTGCCGATGCTGGTGGGCAACCTGGTGCAGGACGGTCTTGGCAGCGACGACAACCTGGTGATCCTGTACGACGACGCGGGGCGTCATCCGCTGGAGCGTGCGCCCAAGACCGAGGTCGCGCGCAGGATTGTCGAACACCTGGCCGGTCTGTTGAAGACGGCTGCCAACTGAGAGCGAACATGCACCGAATCGACGTCAAGATCCTCGACGATCGCCTGCGCGATCACAAGCCGTCCTACGCCACGCCGGGTTCGGCCGGGCTGGACCTGCGCGCCTGCCTGAACGCGCCGGTAACGCTCCATCCGGGCGAGACCGCGCTCATCCCGAGCGGCCTCGCGATTCACCTCGCCGACCCCGGGCTCGCTGCGATGGTGCTGCCGCGTTCGGGGCTGGGCCACAAGCACGGCATCGTGCTGGGCAACCTCGTCGGTCTGATCGATTCCGATTACCAGGGGCAGATCTTCGTGTCGGTGTGGAACCGCGGCCGCGCGAGCTTCACGCTGCAGCCGATGGAGCGCATCGCGCAACTGGTCGTGGTGCCGGTGCTGCAGGTCGGCTTCAACGTCGTCGATGAATTCACCGAAAGCGACCGCGGCGAGGGCGGGTTCGGCAGCACCGGCAAACACTGATGCATGTGGGGATTCCCGTCGGGGTGCATGTCCTGCTCGAGCGCGATGGCGGCATCCTGTTGATGCACCGTGCCGGGACGGGCTTCTTCGACGGGCTCTTCAGCCTGCCCGGCGGCCACGTCGAGCCGGGTGAATCCCTGGCCGGGACCGCGGTGCGCGAGATGCGCGAGGAGCTCGGGATCGACATTGCTCCGGCGGAGCTGGCGAACATGGGCGTCGTGCATCGGCGGTCGGACACGAACCGGGTGGACTTCTTCCTGCGGGCGAGGGCCTGGTCGGGTGAGCCGCACATCTGCGAGCCCGCCAAGTGCGATGCGCTGGGCTGGTTCGCGCGCGGCGAATTGCCGGCGAACACGGTGGCCTACGTGCGCGAGGCGCTGGCCGCGGGCGAGGGGCCGTGGCTGTTGGAGCTCGGCTGGCAGGCGCCCGAGAAGGGGTCGGAACCGGGCAGGTAAGGGGGCAATTAAGGGGCAATTAAGGGGCCGGCGAGGCGCCTCCGGACGCTTCAGGCGAGCGTGTCGGCCCGGATGCTCTGCGCCCACGCTGCGGCGTAGCGGCCTTCCTCTTCGCTTGCCGCCGACGACAGGCCGCCGGCGCCTGCGACCGGCAGGACGGTGCCCGCGGCAGCGTCATAGCGGTGTACGGTCGCGACATGGATCGCGTTGCGGTCATCGACGAAGCTGTAGCAGGTGTTCAGCAGTGTCGGGATGGGGTCGGGCGAACGTCCGTCGAGCAGTTCGACGATCGCGGCGGCGGCGAGCTTCGCCTGCTGGTTCGCGATGTGGCCGGACTTCGGCATACCCGGTGCGGCGAGTACCGCGTCGCCGATGACATGGACGCCGGGGAGCGCGCGCGCTTCCATCGTGCGCCAGTCGACGTCGACCCAGCGGCCATTGGTCAGTGGGATGCCCATGCGGTCCACGAGGCGCCCCGCGCGCATCGGCGGAATGACGTTGAGGACGTCGGCACGGACCCTGTCGAACTCCAGGTCCGCGCTCAGGGTTTGGGCATCGACCGACAGCAGGGTGCTGTCGGGGCGATACTCGATGATGTCCCTGTACGGTCCTGCAAAGGCTGCCGCGAACAGCGCCTTCTTGGACTGGATCTCGCTGTTCGCGTCGAGCACGAGCAGCTTCGCGCGCGGCTTTCGGGCTCGCAGGTAGTGTGCGACGAGGCAGGCGCGCTCGTAGGGGCCGGGCGGGCAGCGGTAGGGGAACCTCGGGACGTGCAGTGCGAACACGCCGCCGTCCGGCATCGCCTCGATCTGGCGACGCAGCAGTTCGGTCTGCGGGCCGGCCTTCCACGCGTGGGGAATGCGCTCGGAGTTGCCTGCCAGCCCGGCGATCTGTTCGGTGAGGAAATCCACGCCGGGTGCCAGCACGACGCGATCGAAGCCGATGTCGCCGTGGCGGGCGAGGCGGGCCTGGCGTCGGGTGACGTCCACGTGGACGACTTCATCGTTGACCACACGCACGCCCCAGCGCGTGCGAAGGCGGTCGTAGCTGGCGGTGAGGTCGCCCAGGTTGCGCAGGCCGGCGAGGACGAGGTTGGACATCGGGCAGGAGACAAAGCGCGCCTCGCGCTCGATGAGCGTGACGTCGATACGCCCGGCGCTCCACATGCGCAGGTACTTCGCCGTCGTCGCGCCGCCGTAACCGCCACCGACCACGACGACGTGCGCGGCGCCGCGCCGCGGGGCGGACGAACACGCGGCCAGGATTGCGCTGGCCGGCGCGGTCGCGGCAAGGCTCAGGCTGTGCAGGAAACGGCGTCGGTTCATCGCGGATCGAGTGCCAGGTCAGGGCTGGTGGCGAGATGGGTGGCGATCAGCGAGAGCTGTTCGTCGCTGTAGCCGCGCACGATCTGATGCATGACGGTCGCGGGTGCGTCGCCGCTGCGGAACGCGCGCAGCCGCTGCAGGATGCTGTCCGCCGGCAGGCCGACGATGCGCGGGATCGCGTTCGGCGCGGGGGTGTCGGCCGAGTGACAGGGGGTGCAGTTGGCGGCAAGATTGCGCGCGTGGAGGGCGGCGAGGTCGGTGGCGGATTCGGCGGCATGAGTCGTGCCGGCAAGCAGGCACAGGGCGGCGAGGGTAGACTTGCCGGTCACGGACGTTCTCCATGCGTGGCGCGTACGGGGGACTGCGCAGTATAGCGCGCGTGAAAGGCGCGTCCGGGCGGCTGAGAGGTAAATGGAATTTCGGGAGCAGGGATGGATAGTCGGCGCAGGGATGTGCTGAAGGCGGGTGGTGGGCTGGGGATCTGGTCCGTGCTGGCGGCCGCCGGGATCGTCACGCCGGCGCAGGCTCAGGATGCGAGGAACGTGGCCGCGTTCGAGGCCACCACTCTGGACGACGCCTTGCGGGCGCTGGGTGCCGGGAACGCCGCGGAGAGCGGCGCGATCCGCATCGGAGCCCCGGATGTAGCGGAGGACGGGCGTGCGGTGGCGCTCTCGGTGGCCAGCGACATTCCGCGGACCGAGCAGATCGTGATCCTCATCGAAGAGAATCCCTACAAGGTCGCCGCGAGTTTTCGCCTCTCCGGGGCGATGGCTCCGTCGATCCAGACGCGGGTGAAGATGGCCCGTTCGACGCGCGTGCACGTATTGGTGAAGGCCGACGGCCGCCTCTTCGCGGCGCGGCGGGAGGTCACCGTGACCGTCGGGGGCTGCGGGACATGAGCACGCCGACGCGTATCCGCGCGACGCTCAAGGACGGGGGCACGGAATTGCGTATGCTGTTGTCGCATCCGATGGAGAACGGCTTGCGCAAGGATGCCGAGGGCAAGCGCATTCCGGCGCACTTCATCACCGAGCTGAGCGTGCGGCGCAACGGCGAAGTCGTGCTGGCGGCAGACTTCGGCCCGTCGATCGCGACGAATCCCTATCTTGCGTTCAGCGTCGGCGGCGGTGCCGCGGGCGACGAAATCGTGGTGAGCTGGCGGGACAACCTCGGCGAGACGCGCAGCGACACGATCCGGGTCGCGTAGCGGCTCAGGCGCCGATGTGGCGGTCGCGGGTCGCGTGCAGGTGACAGAAGCGCAGTTCGTCGGGGTAGGGGAAGAAGTCCTCGACGTAGCCGCTGCGGATCGACGCCTGCGTGCGCTGCCAGAAGGCGGGCGTCAGCAGGTCGCGGTGGTGTTTCAGGAAGGCCTGGCGCACGCGCGGGGCGCCTAGCAGGAAGGTCGCGAATTCCTCGGGAAAAACGTCCATGGGCCCGGTGGAGTACCACGGCTCGCTCGACATCTCCATCTCAGGGTACGGCGCCTCGGGGATGTGACGGAAATTCATGTCCGTCATGTAGTCGATCTCGTCATAGTCGTAGAACACCACTCGGCCGTAGCGCGTGACGCCGAAGTTCTTCCACAGCATGTCGCCGGGGAAGATGTTCGCCGTGGCCATCTCCCTGATTGCGTTGCCGTATTCGCGCACGGCGTGCTCGACCTGTTCGTCGCTGGAGCGCTCGAGGTAGATGTTGAGCGGCGTCATGCGGCGCTCGATATACAGGTGCTTGATGACGATCGAATCGCCGTCGAACTCGTAGGCGGTCGGGGCGAGGGCGCGCAATTCCTCCAGCAGTTCGGGATGGAAGCGCGCCAGCGGCAGGGCGGCGTTGGAGAACTCCAGCGTGTCGGCCATCCGGCCCACGCGGTCGACACGTTTGACCATCAGGTATTTGCGCTTCACCGTGGCACGATCCATGTTCTTGGAGGCGCCGAACACGTCCTTGATGACCTTGAACACGTAGGGATAGGAGGGGAGCGTGAACACCAGCATCACCAGGCCGCGGATGCCCGGCGCGATCACGAACTGGTCGTTGGAGTGGCGCAGGTGCGCGATGAGGTCGCGGAAGAACATCGTCTTGCCCTGCTTGCCCAGTCCCAGCATCGTGTAGAGCTCCGAGCGGTGCTTGTTGGGCATGATCGAGCGCAGGAACTGGACGTAGCCGGACGGCACTTCCATGTCGACGAGGAAGTACGCGCGCGACAGCGAGAACAGCACCGAGATGCGCCACGGGTCGAGCAGGATGGTGTCGATCTCGAGGCGCCCCGAGGCATTGTGGCGCACGGCGATCGCGAACGGATATTCCTGGTAGCCGTTGATGCCCTTGCCGATGATGTAGGCCGTCTTGTTGCGGTAGAAGGCCGAATACAGCACCTGGATCTGGCAGTTGACCTCCATGTCGGGCCACTCGCCGAGGTGCCGGTGCACGGTGTGCAGGATCAGGTCGATGTCGCGGTCGAGGTCCTCGAAGGGGCGCTCCCAGTCGAAGTCCTCGACGATGCGGCGCACGGTCGTGCGCAGGCCCGCGTCGCGCGGGTAGTAGCTGCTGTACACCGGCGGGTAGGACTCCATGTACTCGGTGGAGATCGCCGGGCGCGCGAACAGGTAGTCGTTGTTGAAGTAGGTGCGGTGCAGGATCTTGCAGCACACCGAATTGAAGAATGTCTCGGCGAGTTCCGGCTGCTTGTGGCGGATCAGGATGCCGATGTAGTGGAGCTTGGCCTGCTGCCAGGTGTCGTCGTCGACCGAATCGGCATCGAACTCCTCGTGCAGGCGGCGCACCGTCTCTTCGACGCGGTCGTCGTAGAACTGCACGCGGTCGCGCACCGCAGCGAGCTGGGCCTGCCAGTCGGCGGCCTCGAAGCTTTCCTTCGCGCGTCGGGAGGTCTCGCGAAAGATGCGGTAGTGCTTGTTGAAGCCCTCGATCAGTGTCTGTGCGATCGACTGGGCAAGGACGTTTTCTCCCGTCGGTGCTTCCATGGCTTCCTCGTCACGGTGATGGCGGCGTGGCAACAGGGCGAATGCGCTCGATTCTAACGCGCCGCGAACGTGTTGCCCGACGGATCATGGCAACCGCGCAGCTGCCTGCCGGCGCTGGCCCTGTGCCGCTCCCTCGTTCGGGACGCGTCGATGGGCGGGCGGTGTTTATGCTGTCTGAAACATCTTGTGTCTTATATAAGACCTGATTTATCGGAATTGCGCCAAACTGCTGCCGGTGCACGTTTATAATAAGCGGTCGTCTAAAGAGGTCCGGGTGCAATCCCGCAATTGGGGGCGTACTCCGGTCGGTTCAAGCGTCGGCCTGGCTTCGCGCCATATAGAGATAATCCGGGAGAAATGCATGACAGACAAGAGTTCGACGATCATCTACACGCTCACCGATGAGGCGCCCCTGCTGGCGACCTATTCGCTGCTGCCGATCATCGAGACGTTCACGGCGCCGGCCGGTGTGACGATCCAGAAGACCGACATCTCGGTCGCGGCCCGCGTGCTGGCTGAATTCTCGGATTGCCTGACCGACGCTCAGAAGGTCCCGGACAACCTCGCCGAACTCGGCCGCCTGACCCAGGATCCGGACACCAACATCATCAAGCTCCCGAACATCAGCGCCTCCGTTGCGCAGCTGATCGCCTGCATCAAGGAGCTCCAGTCGAAGGGCTACGCGATCCCCGACTACCCGGAGAACCCGACGACCGAGGAAGAAAAGGCGCTGAAGGTTCGTTTCGGCAAGTGCCTCGGCTCCGCCGTGAACCCGGTGCTGCGCGAAGGCAATTCCGATCGTCGCGCGCCTGCGGCAGTCAAGAACTACGCGAAGAAGCACCCGCATTCGATGGGCGAGTGGAAGCAGTGGTCGCAGACCCACGTCTCGCACATGGAGCACGGCGACTTCTACCACGGCGAAAAGTCGATGACGCTGGACCGCGCGCGCAACGTGAAGATGGAACTCGTCACGAAGAGCGGCAAGAACATCGTGCTGAAGCCGAAGGTCGCGCTGCTCGACGGCGAGATCATCGATTCGATGTTCATGAGCAAGAAGGCGCTGTACGAGTTCTACGAGAAGCAGCTCGACGACTGCCGCGAAGCCGGCATCCTGTTCTCGCTGCACGTGAAGGCGACGATGATGAAGGTGTCGCACCCCATCGTCTTCGGCCACTGCGTGAAGATCTACTACAAGGAAGCCTTCGAGAAGCACGGCAAGCTGTTCGACCAGCTGGGCATCAATGTCAACAACGGCATGGCCACGCTGTACGAGAAGATTGCGACGCTGCCGGAATCGCAGCGCGACGAGATCATCCGCGACCTGCACGCCTGCCAGGAACACCGTCCGCGTCTGGCGATGGTCGACTCGGCCAAGGGCATCACCAACTTCCATTCGCCCAACGACATCATCGTCGACGCTTCCATGCCCGCCATGATCCGCTCCGGCGGCAAGATGTGGGGCGCCGACGGCAAGCAGTACGACAGCAAGTGCGTAATGCCGGAATCGACCTTCGCTCGCATCTACCAGGAGATGATCAGCTTCTGCAAGTGGCACGGCAACTTCGACCCGGCGACGATGGGCACGGTGCCGAACGTAGGCCTGATGGCGCAACAGGCCGAGGAGTACGGCTCGCACGACAAGACCTACGAGATTCCGGAAGACGGCGTCGCGAACATCACCGACCTCGACACCGGTGAAGTGCTGATGTCGCAGAACGTGGAAGAGGGCGACATCTGGCGCATGTGCCAGGTCAAGGACGCGCCGATCCGCGACTGGGTCAAGCTCGCCGTGACGCGCGCGCGCAACTCGGGCATGCCGGCGATCTTCTGGCTCGACCCGTACCGCCCGCACGAGAACGAACTGATCAAGAAGGTGCAGAAGTACCTGAAGGATCACGACACGAACGGCCTCGACATCCAGATCATGTCGCAGGTGCGCGCGATGCGCTTCACGCTGGAGCGGGTCGCTCGCGGTCTCGATACGATCTCGGTGACCGGCAACATCCTGCGCGACTACCTGACCGACCTGTTCCCGATCATGGAACTGGGCACCAGCGCGAAGATGCTGTCCATCGTCCCGCTGATGGCCGGCGGTGGCATGTACGAGACGGGCGCGGGCGGTTCGGCGCCCAAGCACGTGCAGCAGCTGGTCGAGGAAAACCACCTGCGCTGGGATTCGCTCGGCGAATTCCTCGCGCTCGCGGTGTCGCTCGAGGAGATGAGCTTCAAGACCGGCAACGCCAAGGCCAGGTTGCTGGCGAAGACACTGGACCAGGCGACCGGCAAGCTGCTCGACAACGACAAGTCGCCGTCGCGCCGTACCGGCCAGCTCGACAACCGCGGCAGCCACTTCTACCTCGCGCTGTACTGGGCCGAAGCGCTGGCCGCGCAGGATGAGGATGCCGATCTGAAGGCCCGTTTCGCGCCGCTTGCCAAGACGCTGGCCGAGAACGAGCAGAAGGTCGTCGCGGAACTCAGCGCCGTGCAGGGCAAGCCGGTCGATATCGGTGGTTACTACTATGCCGATCCGGTCAAGACCGAGGCGGTAATGCGGCCGAGCGCGACGCTCAACGCGGTGCTTGCTGCAGTGAATGCCTGACGGCGAGTTGCGCCGGCCCTGCCCTTGAGCCGGGCGGAGCCGACAATCCCAGAAAGCCAGCGCTATGCGCTGGCTTTTTTTTGTCGGCGGATTTTCCCGGGGAGCCCCGTAGCGGCGGTACAACGCGCGTCGGATCGTTCGTCCTGCATTTTTGAGCCATAATCGCAAGCTGGATTGGGGAGATGTCATCCGCCTTGCATGATCCTGTCACGACCTGCATGCGCGATGGTCCCCCAGCTGCAAGCCAAGGGTTTTCAGCGACGAGCTGAATCGAGCGAGACATATCCACATGAAGAGGGAGTAGGCATGAGCACATCCAAGATCAAGGTTCCCGCAGGCGGCCAGAAGATCGTTGCCGGCCAGGCAATTCCCGATCAACCGATCATCCCGTTCATCGAGGGCGACGGCATCGGTGTCGATATCACCCCCGTGATGATCAAGGTCATCGACGCGGCGGTCGCGAAGGCATACGGCGGCAAGAAGAAGATCCACTGGATGGAGGTGTACGCGGGCGAGAAATCGACCCAGCTGTACGGTCCGGACGAGTGGCTGCCGAAGGAGACCTTCGACGCGCTGAAGGAGTTCTCGGTATCGATCAAGGGGCCGATGACCACCCCCGTCGGCGGCGGCATCCGTTCGCTGAACGTCGCGCTGCGCCAGGAACTGGACCTGTACCAGTGCGTGCGTCCGGTGCGCTACTTCAAGGGCGTGCCCTCGCCGCTGAAGAATCCGGAACTGACCGACATGGTCATCTACCGCGAGAACACTGAGGACATCTACGCCGGCATCGAGTGGGCATCCGGCTCGGAGCAGGTGAAAAAGGTCATCTCCTTCCTGCAGAACGAGATGGGCGTGAAGAAGATCCGCTTCCCCGAGACTTCCGGTATCGGCATCAAGCCGGTGTCGGTGGAAGGCACGACGCGACTGGTGCGCGCGGCGATCCGGTACGCGATCGACAACGACCGCAAGTCGGTGACCCTGGTGCACAAGGGCAACATCATGAAGTTCACGGAAGGTCTGTTCCGTGACACCGGCTACAAGGTCGCGCAGGAAGAGTTCGGCGCGCAGCCGATCGACGGCGGCCCGTGGTGCAAGTTCAAGAACCCGAAGACCGGCCGCGAGATCGTCATCAAGGACGCGATCGCCGACGCTTTCCTGCAGCAGATCCTGCTGCGTCCGGCCGAATACGACGTGATCGCGACGACCAACCTGAACGGCGATTACATCTCGGACGCCCTGGCCGCGCAGGTCGGCGGCATCGGCATCGCGCCGGGGGCGAACATCTCGGACCAGTACGCGTGCTTCGAGGCGACCCACGGCACGGCACCGAAGTATGCCGGGCTGGACAAGGTCAACCCCGGCTCGCTGATCCTGTCGGCCGAGATGATGCTGCGCCACCTCGACTGGAAGGAAGCCGCGGATCTCGTCATCAAGGGCATGGAAGCGGCGATCGGCGACAAGGTCGTGACCTACGACTTTGCGCGCCTGATGGAGGGCGCGCAGGAAGTGTCGTGCTCGGCCTTTGGTGATGCGATGATCGCGCGCATGTAAGACGACGCCCAGGTGCCCCGCGCGGGGCACTCAGACGGAAAACCCGCCCTCTCGTCGAGTCGGCGGGTTTTTTGTTGATCCTTGTGTCGATCTCAGCGCTTTTCGCCGATCTGGTACTTGCGGTCGAGGTAGTTCATCGCCAGCACGTAGATCCCGATCAGGATGACGAAGGTGATCTGCGAGCCCTGGGCGAAGATGTAGAAGCCGAGCGGGAAGCTCATGAACGAGAAGCGGTTGAGCTCGTCGGCGTAGTAGCCGGCGACGAAGCTGACGAGAAACCACACCGACAGCAGCGAGAAGGTCAGCAGCAGATTGCTGCGCCAATACGCCCGGTGCTGTTCGGTGAGTTTCATCGTGCTTCCGCGTCGGTCTTACTGGCCGCTGCCGTGGCCGGTCCAGGACTTGGCGAGACGCTGCTGCACGTCCTGCGGCGCGGGCTCGTAGCCGGCTGCGGTGATCGAGAACTCGCTCTCGCCGGCGCAGATGGCCTTCAGTCGCGCCTCGAAGCCTTCCATCTCCGCCAGCGGCAGGACTGCGGTGAGCAGCATGACGCCGCTCGCCGGGCTTTCCGTCGTGGTCAGATGACCGCGTCGACCTGCAAATTCGGCGCTGACTTCGCCAAAGTGGCTGTCGGCGATCTTCACCGTGACGCTGACGAGCGGTTCCAGCACCACGGGGCGAGCGCCGAGCAGCGCCTCGAGCGTCGCGTGCCGGCCCGCGGTGACGAAGGACACCTCGTTCGAGTCCACGGCGTGCGCCTTGCCGTCGACCAGCACGACCCTGACGTCCTGTACCGGGAAGCCGGCGAGCGCCCCTTCGGCCAGCGCCTGGCGTACGCCCTTCTCGACGGCGGGCAGGAAGTTGGTCGGGATCGCGCCGCCCTTGACCTCGTTGCCGAGTTCGACGCCCGAACCGCGCGGCAGCGATTCGACGCGCAGCGCGACTTCGCCGAACTGGCCGGCGCCGCCGCTCTGCTTCTTGTGTCGGTAGCGCGCCTCGGCCGTGCCGTTGACAGTCTCGCGGTAGGGTACGGAAGGTGTCGCGGTGTCGAACTGCAGGTTCCAGCGCGTGCGCAGCTGTTCGAGGATGATCTTCAGGTGCAGTTCGCCGAGGCCGCGCACGACGGTCTGGCGGGCCTGATGGTCGAAGCCCACTTCGAGGCAGGGGTCCTCGTCGAACAGGCGTGCGAGCGCTTCGGCGAGCTTCTGTTCGTCGCCGTGCTTCTGCGGGATCAGTGCGAGGCCGAACACCGGTTGCGGGTAGCTGGCGGGTGCGAGGTGGTAGTTGTCCTCGTCGTGCGAGTCGTGCAGCACGGCGTCGGGGTGGATGTCGTCGACGCGTGCGACGGCGCAAATGTCGCCGGGCACGCCCAGCGGCGTCTCGGCCTGGTTCTTGCCCTGCAGGCGCAGCAGGTGCGAGACCTTGAAGGGCTTGCGGCTGTCGCCGATGTAGAGCTGGGTGTTGGGGCTGATGCGCCCCTGGTGGATGCGGAACAGGCCCAGCTTGCCGCGGTAGGGGTCGTTGGCAACCTGGAACACGTGCGCGATGACGTGGCGTTCGGGATCGGCGACGACCTCGACTGCCTGCGCGGCGGCGCCTTCGCCCTTGAGGAAGCGGGGCGGGTTGCCCTCGGTCGGGTCGGGCATGAGGCGGCCGAGGATGTCGAGCAGTTCCTTCACCCCGGCGCCGGTGCGCGCGGAGACGAAGCACACCGGGATCAGGTGGCCTTCGCGCAGGGCTTGCTCGAAGGGGGTGTGGAGCTGCTCGGGGTCGAGCGATTCGCCCTGTTCGAGATAGCTCGCCATCAGGGCCTCGTCGAGTTCGACGACCTGGTCGACGATGCTGTCGTGTGCGGCGGAGACCGAGGAGAAAGCAGGCTCGCGGTTGGCGTCGGGGTCGAAGAAGCAGTCGATCACCGAATCGCCGCTCGCGGATGGCAGGTTGATCGGCAGGCACTCGCGACCGAAGGTCGCGCACAGGTCGTCCAGCAGGGCCGCGAGCGTTGCCGGCGTGGCGGCGTCGATCTTCGACACGATGACCAGGCGGCACTTGTCGTGCGCGGCCTCCATCATGCGGCGAGTGCCGCTTTCGATGCCGGCCTGGGCGCTCACCACGACCGCGGCGGTCTCGACCGCGGGCAGCGCGCTCAGGGCGCGGCCGGCGAGGTCGGGCAGTCCCGGGGTGTCGAGGAGATTGACCCAGTGCCCCGCCCATTCGAGGTGCGCGAGCGAGGTCGACAGCGAATGCCCCATCGCCTTTTCCTGGGGATCGAAATCGCTGACCGTATCACCGCGCTCGATCGTGCCGGCGGCGCCGATGGTGCCCGAGGCGACGAGCAGGGCCTCGAGCAGGGTGGTCTTGCCGCAACCGGCATGGCCGAGCAATGCAAGGTTGCGGATGTCGTGAACCGAAGCAGGTGTCATGGACTTGTCCTCACGTGGCCTTTGTCTCGCAGTTTCCCCCTCTCTCCGCGGCTGTGCAACGGTTTCGCGCCTATGCTCATGCGCTGCGCAGCCCGAGCAGGCGGGTGACGGCGATCGCCAGCAGCGGCAGCGCGAGGCCCAGTACGAGGACCGTCACGAGGAGCTGGCCGAGTTGGGAGTAATCCGCCGGCACCGTGACCGCTGCGGTCGCGGCGTCGCGCACTTCGCGGGTGACCGTGTAGATGCCGTTGAGGTACTTCGTGCCGAGCTGGGAGGCCGACAGGGCGAGGTTCGTGAACGAGGCCATCACCGCGAAGAAGGTCGCCTTGAGGTGTGCCGGGGCGGAGTTCGCGATCCACGCGAGCATCGGCACCATCGACACCTGTCCGAGCGGCGATTCGAGGGCGGTGTTGGCGATGGCGATGAAGCGCGCGTCGACGAATCCGCCCGTCGCGGCAGCGGTCCATTCGTGCAGGCCGTGGAACATGCCGAGGATGGGCAGCGACAGCAGCGTGCTGGCGAGGGTCAGGAAGATCACGATGTGCGCGATCGACTTTTCTGCCATGAAGCGGCGGAAGAGGAAGAGCCCTGCGAGCGTGAGGGTGCTGGTGATGAGGTCCAGCCGCGACAGGAAGCTCTGGTCGAAGCCGAGCTCGTCGATCATCCACCAGCTCGCCCCGGCGCCGGGACCGGGCATGGCGCGGAAGACGAAGATCACGATGACGGTGCCGAGCAGGGTGCGGCGGGCGTCGTCGGACAGTTCGCGCACCAAGCGGTAGATCATCACGCCGATGATCGTGAACGAGGCGGCGAAGATCAGTTCCTGGCCGTAGCCGAGGCCGGACAGGCCGACCGCGAGGGTGAGCGCGACGAAGGCGGCGCTGCCGCCGAGGATCCACCAGTTGGGGGCGGTGGGCTGCTCGGGTGCGTGGACGAGGCGGTCGATTTCCTCCGCGCTATGCCCGAGGCCGGCGAGGCGCCGGGCTTCGCGGCGCTTGAGCAGGCCTGCGAGCAGCACGCCGCTCACGGACAGCAGCGGGATGACCAGCGCGAGCTCGTAGATGCGTACGTAGATCGCGACCTTGTCCGCTTCCGGCAGCGCTTCGCTGCCCTGGAACATCGCGACGTTGGCCAGCGACACGAGCACGGTGCCGCCGATGATCGCGACGCGGCCGAGCATCTGCATCGTGGTGTGCATCAGGCGCACGGATTCGGCCGGGAAGGGGCGGCCGTCCTCGCCGATGCGCGGCACGGCTTCGACCGTCATCGCGTCGGCGACGGCGTCCTGCATCACGTAGCCGATCGGCGCAAGCAGGGTCGACAGGACGAACCAGGCCTCCGCCGACATGACCTCGCGCATTGCGGCGGGGTTGCCGATCAGGCCGATCATGATGATCAGGCTGGCGGCGATGAGCGAGGCGCCGAGATAGACCAGCCCGGCCTTGTGCCGCCACAGCAGGTCGACGAGATGGCCGATGGGCATCTTGAGCGCCCACGGGATGCCCGCCCAGAATCCCAGTGCGGCAAGGAAGGAGGCCGACAGGCCGAGGTAGTCCTTGACGAAGAAGGTGCCGACGATGCCGGTGAGGCCGGAGACCCCTGCGGCGACATAGACCATCAGCGGCGGCAGGTAGGACAGGCGCATCTCGCGGCCGAGTTCGAGGATGGTGCGGTCGAACCAGCGAAGCAGGGCAGTCATCGGGGGCGGATTCCGTTGGGACTTGGTCGGGGTAAGGG
>NZ_WTVS01000090.1 GCF_012911005.2 Aromatoleum toluolicum
CCGCCCCCGCTGTGCGTCAGCCGGGCAGCAACACGCCGGCGTTGCGGATCGCCTTCTGGTACTCGGCCGTCGATTCGTCGATCGTCTTCAGCGCACCGTCGAGTTCGTTGCGTTTTGCCTGGGCGTCGGCATCGACGCGCAGCTTGGCGGCGCGGTCGAGCGTTCCCTTGAGCTGTGCCTCGCGGGCGCTGCCGTTCGGCACCAGCATCGGGATCAGCATGCGGTAGGTCTCGTTGCGATCCTGCTCGTACCGGTATTCGTCGCCCTTGCTGTCGAACTGCAGCGTGCGCACGAGCGTCTCGCCACCGCGCAGGCGCTCGATCTGGACCTTGGTGCGCAGGTAGGCGTGATCGAGGATCGCACGGCCGCGACGCGCGTTGTCGGCGACCTCGGCATCGGCGTCCGCCATCAGTTTGTCGACCACCTTCACCTCGCTCCGCCCCTTGTCGTCGCTCTTTTCCTCGGCGATGCGCGCCAGCGCGTCGCGCAGGGCCTTGGTGGACTCCTTGCGCGCCGTGTACTCCTTGAGCTCGCGCGGGTCCGCGGCCGCCGCGGGCGCGGCAGGCTTGGCCGCCGCAGCCGCAGGCTTCACCAGTTCGGCGATGGACAGTTTGGCGCCGAGGTAGGCGTCTTCGAGCAGCAGGCGCGCATCGAGGAGCTTGCCGTCGGCCGCAGCGGCTTCGGCCTGCTTGATCTTCGCTTCGTTGCCCTGCACGACGCGCGAATTGTCCACCTTGCGCTGCTCGCCGACGCGCTTGAGGGCCTTGTTGAGTTCCCTGGTGCTTTCGAGCTTGCTCGCGAAGTCGCTTTTCATCCGCGCTTCCTCGGCAGCCACCACGCGGGCCGACTGTACGTCCGCGAACACGTCGGCCGTTCCGAGAAGGCCCGCGCCCGCGATCAGCGCGGCCCCGAGGGCGAATTTCGATCCGTTCTTCATGCATTTCCCCTTGTTTTGCCTAGTCCGGTGCATAGCCTTCCCCGCTTCCAGCCTCCCGTGGCTTCAATCCGGAAGCGGGACGGGACGGACGTGCCGCCCATGACAGAAGTCTAGCGCATTAGCCATAGCGCGATCATGGGTTTGGTCAAATCGACGGTACTTTCGGCCAATGCTCCGGACTGCGGAATATTGCGCCTCCGCGTCGCGTTGACTCACTACCGGCAGACGGATGGCGCCGGTCGGAATGACCCCTACAAGGAGACGAAAATGAAACGACTCGCACTGACGGGCATCTGCGCACTGGCGGCAGCCGGGTTCATGAGCACGGCCGCGATGGCCCGCGGGCCGCAGGACAAGATCCTCGAGTTCGATTCGATGGTGGGAGTGGCGGCGCCCTATACGGGCAGCACCAATCCGATCCGTGGGGTCAGCGGCGGGGGCAGGCCATGGTCGATCAGCACGGCGGAAGGGGAGCTGAAGTTCGACGGCAAGCTGGAGATCCGCGTCACCGGTCTCGTGCTGACCGAAACAGGCCTCAATCCGGCCGCCACCTTCCGCGCCATCGTCAGCTGCATGAGCACGGATGTGGCCGGCAATCCGTCGACGGTCAACGTGATGACCGCGCCCTTCCCGGCCACGCCGACCGGCGACTCCTACATCGAAGCCAATGTCGGTCTGCCGGAACCGTGCATCGCGCCGATCATCTTCGTGACGAATCCGGCCGGCGCGTGGTTCGCGGCGACGGGCATGTGAGCGCTACCCACCGCCCGCAGAACCTCAGAAGCCGAGACTGAGCCCCGCCTGCAGCGCATACGCGCGCACGTCGTCCTGCGCGATGCGGGTCGACAGTGCGAGGTTGCCGCTCAGCGTCGGCGAGAACTTCGCGCCGACACCGACGACGGCCGAGCCCCAGGTGCGCTCGGGGGCGAAGGCCGGCAGCGCGAAGCCGTTGGCCGGCAGGCTGGCGAGGTTCGCGCGCACCCTGCGGTCGTCGTCCTCGAAGTCGTGGTTGAGGGCGACGCGCGCGTACGGCAGGTAGCGGCCGAGATCCCAGCTCGCCCGGTAGCCGATGCTGCCGAGCAGGGCATTGCGGTCCTGGCTGCGGAAGGACATCGTGGTCGAGGACTGCCCCTTCTCGCTGAAGCCGTCGACCTCGACCTGCTGCAGATGCACGCCGAGCGTCGGACCGTGGCGCAGCGCGCCCGCACCGAAGTCGAAACCGGCGAGCACGCCCAACGAGAGGTTGGTGCCCGTCGTCGAGCCCTTCATCGTGCGCTGCGCCGCGCCGAGGGTGACGTCGCGCCGGGTGTCGTAGTCGATGCTGCCGAAGGCGCCGACGGCCGTCGCATGCAAGGGGCCGCTGCGATAGCCGGCATACAGCGCGACGGTCTGTTCGCGTTGTTCGTAGTCGCCGGCGTCGGCGGAGAAGTCCGCATCCAGCATCGCCAGGCCGACCGCCGCGCCGACGCTGAGCGAGGGCGTGAGCCAGGCGTCGACGCCCACCGCAAGGTCGTACGGGTTGCCGCTGGCGCCGGGCATTGTGCCGCTCGACGAGTACTTGAGGCGTCCGCCGCCCAGGCTGGCCCACAGGTTGCGCCCGCTCTGCCCGCGCGCCCAGGCGCCCAGCGCGAGCTGGTCCTGCACGGTGGAGAAGAGGGCTTCGCGGGTGTACAGCGGCGACTCGGCCAGCAGCGATACCGCACCCGGCGCGCGCAGCACGCCCAGCGCGTAGTCGGCGATCAAGCGATGGCCGGCGGTCGTCGGATGCACGCCGTCGGCGAACAGGAAGCTCTGCTCGGCACCGGGGACGACGAAGTCGGCGGCGGTGCACAGCAATGAAGGCGTTGCACCGCAGGCTGGCACCGTCACGTTGGCGAAGCCGTAGCGGGCCGGATCGGCCCCGACTTCGCGCAGCAAGGCGAAGGTGTCGAGCGGGATGACCTGGATCCGGGCGGCGGCCAGGCCGCCGTACAGCACCTGGTTATAGGCGCTCGACAGCGCCGTGATGCCCGCGGCATTGACGGGGCCGACGGAGGCGCCGAAAGGGGTTGCGCCGACGTCGGGGAGCGTCGACACGAGGATGTAGCGCGCGCCCGCGGCCTTCAGCGCGCCGATCGCGGCGACCTGATCGGACGCGGCCGTGACGATGTCGCCGAGCGGGTTGGTGGAGGTCTCGAGCGCCTGGAACAGGTCGTTGGCGCCGCCCCACACCGAGTACAGCGCGCCCGGGTCGGCCCGGCCGCCGGTGGACGCGAGGTAGGCGGCGATCTGGCTCTGGATCGGCGTGGCGAAGCGGGTCGGATCGGCGTCGGGATATCCCGGCAGGGACGTCACGCGCGCGCCGCCCATCGCGTAGTTGGTGCCGCCGGCGACGGCCGGGGTAGCCTCCGTCCCGAGCGCCGCGGCGAGATCCTCGCTCCACACCGGGCCCGGGTTGGTCGTGAAGCGGCCGGTGCCGGGCGGCACGAAGGCCGCAAAGCTGCCGGCATCGCTCAGGCTGTCGCCGAAGAAATACGTGCGGCTGAAATCGGCCGCAGTCGCGCTCGCGCTGAATGCCGCCGAGACGGCGATGCCGAGCAGGGACGGTCTGATCATCGTCAATCTCCTGTTGGTTCCTGCCGCGAGCCGACTCACGGCGAGGGAGGCGAAGGGGGGCGAGTATCGTACCGGCATTATCCGGCATCAATCCGGCCGTCATGCAAGGCACGACGTGTAACAGCGGGTGCGGTGAGGATAGGCGGCCTTCCTTTAGAATGCACGAATGAAGGTCACATCCGCATCGCGCATCGTCGCGACCCGCATCCTGGGCCTGGATCCCGGGCTGCGCATCACGGGCTTCGGCGTCATCGACAAGCTCGGCAGCCAGTTGCGCTACGTCGCGAGCGGCTGCATCAGGACGCGCGACGGGGAGCTTCCGGGACGACTCAAGACGCTGCTCGACGGCGTGCGCGAGGTCGTCGCGACCTACACGCCGGATCAGGCCGCGGTCGAGAAGGTGTTCGTGAACGTGAACCCGCAATCCACGCTGCTGCTCGGGCAGGCGCGCGGCGCGGTGATCTGCGGCGCCGTGGCGTGCGACCTGCCGGTGCATGAGTACACGGCCTTGCAGGTGAAGCAGGCGGTGGTCGGCTACGGCAAGGCGAACAAGGAGCAGGTGCAGCACATGGTCCAGCGCCTGCTCGCGCTCGACAGCAGCCCCAGCCCGGATGCCGCGGACGCGCTCGCGTGCGCGATCTGCCACGCGCATGGCGGCGAGGGGATGACCGGCGGGATCGGCGGACGCCGCCGCGCCGGCCGCATCCTCGTCATGCCGGAGCGGCGCTGACGAGGATCGTGCCCGGGCAAGCTCAGACCTTGGGCAGGCGCCCCATCAGGTAGAACTCGTCGTTCGGCCGCATGCTGGAGAGGTTCGCGAGGCGGTTGCTCATCGCGAAGAAGGCGGCGATCGCGCCGATGTCCCAGATGTCCGCCTCGCTGAAGCCGTGTTCGCGCAGGACGGCGAAGTCGGCCTCGTCGACGGTCGCGGCCGCGAGGGCGACCTTCATCGCGAAATCCAGCATCGCGCGCTGGCGCGGCGTGATCTCGGCCTTGCGGTAGTTGGTCGCGACCTGGTCGGCGACGCGCGGGTTCTTCGCGCGGATGCGCAGGATCGCGCCGTGCGCGACGACGCAGTAGAGGCACTCGTTCGCGCCCGAGGTCGCAACGACGATCATCTCGCGCTCGGCCTTGGTCAGCCCCTCGTTCTTCTCCATCAGCGCGTCGTGGTAGGCGAAGAAGGCGCGGAACTCGTCCGGACGGTGGGCGAGCGTGAGAAACACGTTGGGCACGAAGCCCGCCTTCTCCTGCACCGCGAGGATCTTCTCGCGGATGTCGACGGGCAGGTCCTTCAGTTCGGGGACCGGAAAACGGCTGATCGCTTGTTCGCTCACGTCATCTCTCCTCTCTCGATAAGTATCAGCATATTATTATTTTTATGCTGCAATCAAATTTACCCCGAAACCCGGCCCTGCATCAGCTTCGCGGCCACCAGCCCGTTGACCAGGCCGAACACCGTCGCGGCGAGGGCGAACACCGGCACGAGATAGAACACGCCGTCATGCGGCACGAGCCACAGCCGCGCGAGCACGAGCTGGCCCCCGATGTGCGCGAAGGCGGCAAACACGCTGAGGCTCACGGGGCCGAACCAGCGTCGCGGCAGGTGCATCGCGAGACCGAGCGTGGCGAGGCTGGCGAGCGAGCCGGCGAGGCTGAGGAAGAAGCCGGGCGCGAAGAGCTGGCCGAGCAGCAGGCTGCCGGCGAACACGCGCAGCAGCGCGACCCACACGGCGTCGCGCCAGCCCCAGCGCGCGAGCACGATCAGCGTGACGATGTTCGCCAGCCCCGGTTTCACGCCGGGCAGCGGCAGGGGGATAGCGGCCTCGGCGACGGTCAGCACGATCGCGGCAGCGGCCAGCCGCGCGATGCGCTGGTCGTCCGGGGTCGGCACGATCTCAATAGTTGAGGGAGTCATAGTCCGCGGCACCGCCAGCGAGGCTCAGGGACACCTGGTTGGGGGCGCAGATCGCCACCGCGCCCGAGCGCGTGAGCCAGCCCTGGCGCACGCAGTACTGGCGCGGACCGGGGTCGGATGCGACGCGCGCGCGGCCGGGCTCGACCTCGATACGCGTGACGCCCAGCGGGCCGGGCACTTCGACGACCTGCGCGCGCGCGAGCCCCACTTCGGCGAACACCTTGCCGCCGGCGCGCACGACCGCCTTGTCCGGCGCCCCGCCGCGCCACAGCGCCAGCGCCGACAGCACGCACAGAGCAAGCGCGCCGGCGAGCACCAGCCAGTCGCCCGGCCGCAGCAGGACGATCCATTCGGCCAGGCGCGCTTTCACTGGTCCGCCGGCCGCGCCCCGTGGTCCACCTGGCGGCGTGCGGCCGAACGGTGGCGGACCAGTACGCGGACCGATGCGGCGAAATGCTGCCCCAGCTTCTCGGCGAGATACACCGAGCGGTGCTGGCCGCCGGTGCAGCCGATCGCGACGGTGAGGTAGCTGCGGTTGTCGCGCGCATAGCTCGGCAGCCAGGTCGCTATGAAGCGGCGGATGTCCTCGTACATCTGGTCGACCTCGGGCAGGTTCTCGAGGAAGTCGATCACGGGCTGGTCCTTGCCGGTGAAGGGGCGCAGCAGCGGGTCGTAGTGCGGATTGGGCAGGCAGCGCACGTCGAACACGAGATCGGCGTCGAGCGGAATGCCGTACTTGAAGCCGAATGACTGGAACATCAGCGTGAGCCCGGCCGTCGCCTCGATCTGCATGAAGTCCTTGATCCACGCGCGCAGCGTGTTGGCCTGCAGATCGCTGGTGTCGATGCGGTGGCCGAGCGCGGCGATCGATTCGAGCGCGTCGCGCTCCTTCTGGATCGCCTCTTCGAGCGAGACCTCGTCGCTCGCCAGCGGATGACGCCGGCGCGTCTCGGAGAAGCGCGCGATCAGCGTGTCGTCGCGCGCCTCGAGGAAGATCACGCGCAGGTCGCCGACCGTCTTGCGCAGATGCTCGACCTTCTGCGGCAGGGCCTCGATGTTCACGCCGGAGCGCACATCGACAGCGACCGCGACGCGTTCGTAGCCGAGCCGCCGCAGCTCGGCCGCGAGCTTCGCGAGCAGGCTCGCCGGCAGGTTGTCGACGGCGTAATAGCCCGCGTCTTCGAGCACCTTGAGCGCGACGCTCTTCCCCGAACCCGACAAGCCACTAATCAGAACGATCTGCATGACCCGAAACTCCGCCTGGAGCGCCGATTATCGCCAAAGCGAGGCTCCACGGCCAGCGCGGGACGCTGACAACTATGACTAAAGTCGGATCAGGCGGCGACCAGCAGCTCGCCTTCGCGGCGGGCGACCCCGGCCCGCGTGAGTTCGCCGACCAGCCAGTCCGCCAGCGCCTCGGGCGTCAGGCCGAGGAAACGCGCGTTGGCCTCGCGGTACAACGGCACGCTGGCGAGATGCGCCGGCAGTGCGTCGATCGCCATGCTGCGCTCGTCGAGCAGCGAGAAGGTCATGCAGGCGCGGATCGCGTTGCGTGCCATGCGCGAGCCGTCCTCCTCGAACGCGCGCAAGCGGGCGAAGGCACGCGCGAGCGCGTCGTCGAACTCGACGAAGGGCGCGCCGTGGCCGGGAATCACGACGTCGACGGGCAGGCGCGCGATCGCCTCCAGCGTGCGGCGCGCGGCGCCGATACCGTCGCCCAGGCCCAGCACCTCGGCGAACAGGATGCCGAAGCCGTCGCGCCACAACGCGTCGCCCGAGATCAGGATGCGCCGATCCCGGTTGTGGAACACCAGCGCATCCATGTCGTGGCCGGGAGCAGCGATCGCCTGCCACACGAGCTCGCCCATCTCCAGCGTGTCGCCGGGGTGCAGCGCGCGGTCGGCATGGAAGCGTTCGCCCGACTGCGCCGCGGTGGTCAGCAGCAGCGCGTCCTCGTCCCACGTGGCGACCGCCGGCAGCATGCCGGCCGGCACGCTGATGGAACAGCCGAAGGTGCGCTGCAGCAGGGCGTTGCCGCCGATGTGGTCGGAATGCGAATGCGTGTTGACGAGCTCGGCAAAGCGCCGCCCCGCCAGCACCTCGCGCAGCAGGGCGACGGTCTGCTCGCCGTGACTGACGTAGCCGCTATCCACCACGGTCGCCCGCCCGCCATCGAACAGCACGACGTTGTTGGCCGACAGCCAGCCGCGTTCGAGCACGCGGATCGTCTCGGGCAAGGAGGCCGCGACGCTCATTCCGAGCCTTCGCCGACCTGCGCGGCGACGTTGTCGGGTAGCGGCACCGTGGTCGGCGGCGGGTCGGCCGCGGGCGGCACCGGCACGCCGTCGATTTCCTCGGGCGTGCGCCCGCAGCCGAGACACACGCCGGAGTCCCAGTCGATCATGCACACGCCGACGCACAAGGTCTCGCTCATGCGCCCTCCGTGGATGCGAGCGTCGGCGCGGCCGCAACGCCCAAGGCCGCGCGGCGCTGCGCGACGAGTTCAAGGATGCGCCGCTTTTCGGCGTCGTCGTGGCGGCTCCAGCGCGCGATCTCGTCGAGGCTGCGCAAGCAGCCTTCGCACAGGCCGGTCGTCGCACTCATGCGACAGATGTTGATGCAGGGAGATGCAATGCTCATGTCGGGGTCGGGGTGTTGTAGGTAGCGGGTGCGGCTTGTTGTGGTGTTTGGTCCGTCGCAGCCCGATCGAGTTCATTGTTGCGGCACGAAATCAGCCGGCACACGCCGCCTTCGCCCGCTTCGCGAGCACGGCGCGGGCGACGCGCGAGGCCGGTTCGCGGCCAAGTACCGCGCTGATCCACGCGGCAATGTCGACCAGGCGCTCGACATCGATGCCGGTGTCTATGCCCAGTCCATTCAGCAGCCACACGACGTCCTCGGTCGCGACGTTGCCCGACGCGCCGGCCGCATACGGACAGCCGCCCAGGCCGCCGACGGAGGCGTCGTACACCGACACCCCCATCTGCAGCGAGGCGTAGATGTTCGCCGCGGCCATGCCGTAGGTGTCGTGATAGTGGCCGGCGAGGCGCTCGACCGGCACGCGCTTGATCACTGCTTCGAGCATGCGCGAGATGTTCGCGGGATTGCCGCTGCCGATCGTGTCGCCCAACGACACTTCATAGCAGCCCATATCCATCAGCGTCGCGGCGACTTCGGCGACCTTCTGCGGCGCGACCGGCCCCTCGTAGGGGCAGCCCGCAACGCAGGAGACGTAGCCGCGCACCTTCACGCCCGCGGCATGCGCCGCTTCCGTCACCGGCCGGAAGCGCTCCAGCGATTCGGCGATCGAGCAGTTGATGTTCTTCTGGCTGAAGGACTCGGACGCCGCACCGAACACCGCGACTTCCGCTGCGCCGGCCGCGAGCGCCGCTTCGAAACCTTTGAGGTTCGGCGTCAGCACCGGGTAGGCGACGCCCGGGCGGCGGGCGATGCGCGCCATCACCTCGGCGTTGTCGCCCATCTGCGGCACCCATTTCGGCGACACGAAAGAGGTCGCCTCGATCGCGGTCAGGCCGGCGTCGGCGAGACGCGCGATGAGCTCGACCTTGGTTTCGGTCGACACGATCTGCTTCTCGTTCTGCAGCCCGTCGCGCGGACCGACGTCAACGATGCGCACATTTTGCGGCAGTTTCATGATCTTCTCCCGTCCCGAGCTTATTGCGCCGACACCCACGCCGCCGGGCGCTTCGACAGGAAGGCGTCGAGCCCCTCCTTCGCCTCGGGCGTCGCGCGCAGGCCGGCGATGCGCTGCGCGGTGTCCTCGACCACCTCGTCCGAAACGGGACGGTTCGCGACCGCACGAATCAGGTCCTTCGCCGCCCCCTGCGATTTCGGACCGCCCTGCAGCAGGGCCGTCACGATTTCACCCACCTTGGCGTCCAGTTCCTCGGCCGCGACGACCTCGTGTGCGAGGCCGATCTCGCCGGCGCGCTGAGCCGAGATGCGCTCGGCCGACTGGAAATAGCGGTAGGACTGGCGCTCGCCGATCGCGCGGATCACGTAGGGGCTGATCGCGGACGGGATGATGCCGAACTTGACTTCGGAGGTCGCGAACACCGCCTTGTCGGACGCGACACAGATATCGCACGCAGACGCGAGCCCCATGCCGCCACCCAGCGCCGCGCCCTGCACGCGCGCGATCGTCGGCTTGCGCATCTCGGAGAGCGTGCGCAGCATGCCGGCGAGCTTGCGCGCATCGGCGAGGTTCGCCTCGACGCTCGCCTCGCCCGCGGCCTTCATCCAGTTGAGGTCGGCACCCGCGGAGAAGCTCTTGCCACGGCCGGCGAGCACGACCACACGCACGGCGTCGTCGGCGTCGAGCTGGCGGCAGGCCGCAGTGATGTCCGCGATCAGCTGCGCGTTGAACGCGTTATGCACGTCGGGACGGTTCATCCAGATCGTCGCAACGCCCTGTGCGACGACGATTTCGAGAGTTTCGTACATGTTCTATCGTCTCCTGCCATGTTCTGGTCGACGGGCACCGCCTGCACGCGACGCCGTCACCGCCGGGGCTCTTGTCGGCCCCGGTCGGATTGCGAATAAAAGGATCCCACGGGACACCGGGAGCATCTAGAGGAGGGCTGCAGGGAGAACACCCCCGGCGCCTGCCCCCGCAGGATCGGGAAACTGCTTCGTCAGCTCGCCAGCGAACGGCCGATCACGAGGCGCTGGATGTCGCTCGCGCCTTCGTAGATCTGGCACACCCGCACGTCGCGGTAGATGCGCTCGACCGGGAAGTCGCTGACGTAGCCGTAGCCGCCGTGAACCTGGATCGCGTCCGAGCACACCTTCTCGGCCATCTCGGAGGCGAAGAGCTTCGCCATCGAGGCTTCCTTCAGGCACGGCCGGCCGGCATCCTTCAGCGTCGCGGCGTGCCACACGAGCTGGCGCGCGGCTTCCAGTTGCGTCGCCATGTCGGCGAGGCGGAAGTTCACCGCCTGGTGCTCGAAGATCGGCTTGCCGAAGGTCTCGCGCTCGTGCGCGTATTTCACCGCCGCTTCCAGCGCCGCACGCGCCATGCCGAGGCACTGCGCGGCAATACCGATGCGGCCCGCTTCGAGGTTCGACAGCGCGATCTTGTAGCCCTCGCCTTCGGCGCCGAGCAGCGCGTCGGCCGACACGCGGCAGTTCTCGAGCAGGATCTGCGCGGTGTCGGAGGCCTTCTGGCCCATCTTCTCCTCGATGCGCGCGACGATGTAGCCCGGGGTGTCGGTCGGCACGAGGAAGCACGAGATGCCCTTCTTGCCGGCCGTCTTGTCGGTGACCGCGAACACGATCGCGACGTCGGCCTCGCGGCCGGTCGTGATGAACTGCTTCACGCCGTTGATGACCCAGGCATCGCCGTCCTTCACCGCCGTGGTCTTCAGCGCCGCGGCGTCCGAACCCACGTGCGGTTCGGTCAGGCAGAAGCAACCCAATTTTTCGCCGCGCGCCAGCGGCTTCAGCCACTGTTCCTTCTGCGCATCCGAACCGTAGCGGTTCGGGATGCCGCAGGCGAGCGAGTTCTGCACGCTGACGATGGTCGAGGTCGCGCCGTCGCCGGCGGCGATCTCTTCCAGCGCGAGCACGAGGCTCACGTAATCCATGCCTGCGCCGCCCCACTGCTCCGGCACGACCATGCCCAGCGCGCCGAGCTCGGCCAGTTCCTTCAACGCCTCGCGCGGGAAGGTATGGTTGCGGTCCCATTCGGCGGCGAAGGGGGCAAGGCGCTCCTGCGCGAACGCGCGCAGGGAGTCGCGGATCATTTCCTGTTCTTGCGTGAGGATCATTTAGGCGAGCTCCACCGCAACCGCCGTCGCTTCGCCGCCGCCGATGCACAGGCTGGCGACACCGCGCTTCTTGCCGTACTTCTTCAGCGCGCCGAGCAGCGTGACGAGAATGCGCGCGCCCGAAGCGCCGATCGGATGGCCCAGCGCGCAGGCGCCGCCATGCACGTTCACCTTGTCGTGCGGCAGATCGAGTTCCTTCATCGCCGCCATCGTGACAACTGCGAAGGCTTCGTTGATCTCCCACAGGTCGACCTGGTCCTTGGTCCAGCCGGCCTTGGCCAGCACCTTCTGCATCGCGCCGACCGGGGCGGTCGTGAACCACGCCGGTTCCTGCGCGTGCGTCGCGTGGCCGACGATGGTCGCGAGCGGCTTCAGGCCCAGCTTGTCGGCGGTCGAGCGGCGCATCATCACAAGTGCCGCGGCACCGTCCGAGATCGAGCTCGAGTTCGCCGCGGTCACGGTACCGTCCTTGCTGAAGGCGGGCTTCAGGCCGGCGATCTTGTCGATCTGCGCCTTCGGCGGCTGCTCGTCCTTGTCGATGACGACCTCGCCCTTGCGCCCCGACACCGTCACCGGCGCGACTTCCCACGCGAAGCTGCCGTCCTTGATCGCGGCCTGCGCGCGCGTCGTCGAGGCGATCGCGAACTCGTCCTGGGCGGCGCGCGTGAAGCTGAAGTGGCTCGCGCAGTCCTCGGCGAAGGTGCCCATCAGGCGGCCCTTGGTCTCCTTCTTGTAGCTGTCCTCGAGGCCGTCGTAGAACATGTGGTCGACGAGCTGGCCGTGGCCGAGGCGGTAGCCGCCGCGCGCCTTCGGCAGCATGTAGGGAGCGTTCGACATCGACTCCATGCCGCCCGCGACCATCACGTCGTTGGTGCCGGCGACGAGCAGGTCGTGCGCGAGCATCACCGACTTCATGCCGGAACCGCACACCTTGCTCACCGTCGTGCAGCCGGCGGAGAGCGGCAGGCCCGCGCCGAGCGAGGCCTGACGGGCCGGCGCCTGGCCGACACCGGCCGGCAGCACGCAGCCCATCAGCACTTCCTGCACCTGTTCGGGAGAGATCCCGCCGCGCTCGACGGCGGCCTTGATGGCAACGGCGCCCAGCTGCGGGCCGGTCAGGCCGGACAGTTCGCCCTGGAAACCGCCCATCGGGGTGCGGGCGGCGGAAACGATAACGACGGGATCACTCATGCTTCTCTCCTGTAAAACGTCTTTGGTTGTCCGGCTCTCAGGCCAGTGATTCGAGCGCCGCAACATAGCGCGGCATCAGGTCTTCCGGACGGCGTACGTTGAGTCCCAGGTCGCGCACCAGTCCGTCCTTCAATCCATAGATCCATGCATGCACCGTCAGCGGCTGGCCGCGACGCCATGCGTCCTGCACCACCACCGTCTGGCATACATTCACGACCTGCTCCAGCGCGTTCAGCTCGCACAGGCGGTCGTGGGCGAGCTCGGGCGCAAGCGCGTCGACGGACTTCTGGTGCTTCACATGCACGTCCTGCACGTGGCGCAGCCACAGGTCGACCAAGCCGATGCGTTCGCGCATCAGGGCCGATTTCACGCCGCCACAGCCGTAGTGGCCGACGACCATGATGTGCTTGACCTTCAGCACGTCGACGGCGAACTGGATCACCGACAGGCAGTTGAGGTCGGTATGCACGACGACGTTCGCGACGTTGCGATGCACGAAGACCTCGCCTGGCAGCAGGCCGATGATCTGGTTCGCCGGCACGCGCGAGTCCGAGCAGCCGATCCACAGGTACTCGGGCGACTGCAGCTTGGACAGCTTCTCGAAGAAGTCCGCATCCACCTGGCGCATCTGCTGCGACCAGGCGCGGTTGTAGTCGAACAGGTGGAACAGGTTCTCGTTGGCGATCTCTTCCTCGGACCAGTTCTCGAGATCGAGCGAGAGCAGGATCGCGCCTTCGACGGGCGTCGGGTAGTAGGCCGGGGCTTCGGTGAAGCCCATCTCGCGGTAAAGCTTCAGCGCGATGCGCATCGCCGGCATGGTGTCGAGCAGGATGCGGCGGTAGCCGAGATCCTTGGCGCTGCGGATCGCCGCGAGCACCAGATCACGGCCGATGCCCAGGCCGCGGTGTGCGGGGTCGACGTACAGGCGCTTCATCTCGCACATGCCGCCGGTGGTCGGACGCAGGCCCACGCAGCCGGCCGGCTGACCGTCCCTCTCGGCATAGTACAGGCGCCCCTCGGGCGCCGCATAGGCACCAGGCAGCGTGGCCATTTCGTCGCCGAAGCCCTGGAAGCACAGATCTACTCCCAGCCACGCCGCGTAATTGCGGAAGAACTGGCGTACGTGATCCAGTTCGACCGTGTCGTCAGCACTCAATATGCGAAGCTTCGCTGCCATCGTCACTCCCAGGAACAGTCACAGGCGGAATCCGTCACCGGCTTCCGCAGGTTATCGGTGCAGCGCGGAACCATGGTCCCGCGCCAGGCGTGCGCCAACGCCGCCGCAAGCGGACGCGCTCAACCCGCAATCCTGCCACAGTCCGGGCGCGCTCCCGCGCATCGCAACATCCCCGCGGCCGCGACCGGCCAGCCGGGGGCATCCGTGCCGTGCACCGCTCACGCCCGCCCTGCCGTTCCCGCTGTTGTTACGTTTACGTCAACGTAAACTAACCAACAAAAAAATCAAGCCCCGGCGCGCATGCGGCGAACGACTTCCGCGCGTTCCTCGGCGGCACGGGACGTGTCGTGACCGAGCAGTTCCGAGCACTGCCGCTCCAGCGAATCGATCTCGCCCAGCACGGCCTCGATGTCCTCGCGCTGCTGTTCGAGCGCGGCACGTCGGTCGGCAAGCACGACGAGAAAGCGCAGCAGCTGCGGCGCCGCGTTGCGCACGCCGCCGTGCATCTCGATCAGCTCCTTGATCTCGGCGAGCGACAGGCCCAGGCGTTTGCCGCGCAGCGTCAGCTTGAGGCGGGTACGGTCGGCTTTCGAGTAAACGCGGGTGCGACCGACACGCGAAGGCTTCAGCAGCCCCTGGTCTTCGTAGAAGCGGATCGCCCGCGGGGTCACGTCGAATTCCCGTGCGAGTTCCGTGATGGTGTAGGTTTGTTCGCTTGCCATTGGCCGACCGATCGAAGTAAAACCGGTCCGGAGCGGGCGCATCGCGTGCCCACCTGCCCGGACAGGGCGAAAAAGTTAATCAGAATTCGAGGGTTAGGGCAATGCTCGATTGCTTTCCCTCCAACGGAGACAGTGCAATGACGGCAAAAGCAGAACTGCAGTACCCCTTCGACGACACTCCCGGCGCGGGCGAAGTGAAGCAGGTCGCACCCGGCGTGGGCTGGGTGCGCATGCCGCTGCCCTTCGTGCTCAACCACATCAACCTGTGGACGCTGGACGACGGCGACGCGCTCGCCGTCGTCGACACCGGCTTCGGCATCGACCCGGTACGCGACAACTGGAACGCCATACTCGACCGCGACCGGCGCCCGCTGTCGCGCATCGTCGTCACCCACAGCCACCCCGACCACCTCGGCCTTGCGAGTTGGCTCGCCGAGCGCGACGGCGCGCCGGTGCAGATGACGCAGGGCGAATTCCTCAACGGCCACACGATCTGGAATCAGATCGCGGGCAACGCCGTCGACGAGATGGTCGCGCACTTCGCCGCCCACGGCCTCGACCCCGCGCGCCAGGGGGCGCTGCGCGACCGCGGCAACTCGTACCGCCACGGCGTCCCGGCGCTGCCGACATCCTACCAGCGCATCTTCGACGGCGACGTGCTGCGCATCGGTGCGCACGACTGGCGCGTGATCGTCGGCTATGGCCATTCCCCCGAACACGCGAGCCTGTATTGCGAGGCGCTCGGAGTGCTCATTTCGGGCGATATGCTGCTACCGCGCATCTCGACAAATGTCAGCGTTTACGCCCTCACGCCGGACGACGACCTGCTCGGCTGGTTTCTCGAATCATTAAATCGGTTCAAGGACTTGCCCGACGATACGCTCGTGCTACCATCACACGGGCATCCGTTCCGCGGTATCCGTGCGCGCATCGAACAACTCAATGTGCACCACCGTGAACGCTGCGATGCACTATTGGACGAAATCAAGACCCCCCACAGCGCTGGGGAACTGCTATCGACGCTGTTCCCCCGAGAGCTGGATACCCATCAGGTCATGTTCGCCATGGGAGAGGCGATTGCGCACCTCAACTACCTCGTCGCGCGCGGCGAGGTCCGCAAGGTGGGCGACCGGACAGGCATCATCCGATTCGAAAAATCAGCATGAAGACAGGAGCAAGACAAGAAATGGCCGCACCAACCCCCGAGACAGTGTTCGCCGACCTGCCCGACCCGAAGGAAGTCGCGAAAACCTATGCCGAGGTCGCCCAGCGCGCCTCGCACCTCATCAGCGAACACGTCCAGCGCCAGCTCAAACGGGGCGTCAGCACCCCGAGCGACGAGCTGGGCATCGCTCAGGCCTTCATGGACATGATGGCCAAGCTGCTGGCCAACCCATACAAGCTGGCGCAGTCGCAGATGAACCTGGTCTGGGACTACTTCTCGCTGTGGCAGCACTCGATGCTGCGCGTGATAGGCATGCACGGCGCGCCGATCGCGGAACCGGAAAAGAGCGACAAGCGCTTCAAGGACGAGCAGTGGGAAGAGCACTTCCTGTTCGACTTCATCAAGCAGTCCTACCTGATCGCCGCGCGCCACGTGCATGACACCGTGTGCTGCGTCGAGGGCCTCGACGAGCAGACGCAGAAGAAGGTCAATTTCTACACGCGCCAGTACATCGACGCGCTGTCGCCGTCGAACTTCGCGCTGACCAACCCGGAAGTGTTCCGCGAGACGGTCAAGAACAACGGCCAGAACCTGATCAAGGGTCTGAACAACCTGCTGCGCGACATGGAAGACGGCGGCGGCCAGCTGCGCGTGCGCATGACCGACACCAGCGCCTTCGAGCTGGGCAAGAACGTCGGCACGACGCCGGGCAAGGTCGTGTTCCAGACCGACATGATGCAGCTGATCCAGTACACGCCGACGACGCAGAAGGCGTACAAGCGGCCGCTGCTGATCGTGCCGCCGTGGATCAACAAGTTCTACATCCTCGACCTGCGCGAGAAGAACTCGTACGTAAAGTGGTGCGTGGACCAGGGCCACACGGTGTTCGTGATCTCGTGGGTGAACCCGGATGAGCGCCTCGCCGAAAAGACCTTCGAGTCCTACGTGCTCGAAGGCATCATCGCGGCCCTCGACGCGATCGAGAAGCAGACCGGCGAGAAGGAAGTGAACGCCTGCGGCTACTGCCTGGGCGGCACGCTGCTGGCGACCACGCTCGCCTACCTCGCGGGCAAGAAGCAGAAGCGCATCGCCGCGGCAACCTTCTTCACGACCATGACCGACTTCTCCGAGCCGGGCGAACTGGGCGTGTTCATCGACGAGCAGCAGATCTCGAGCCTCGAGAAGAAGATGTTCGAGCGCGGCTACCTCGAAGGCGCGGAGATGGCGGGCACCTTCAACATGATGCGCGCCAACGACCTGATCTGGTCCTTCGTCGTCAATAACTACCTGATGGGCAAGGATCCCTTCCCGTTCGACCTGCTGTACTGGAACTCGGACTCGACGCGCATGCCGGCGAAGATGCACAGTTTCTACCTGCGCGCGCTGTACATGGAAAACCTCCTCGTTCAGCCGGGCGGCATCGAGGTCGACGGCGTCCAGATCGATCTCGGCAAGATCAAAGTTCCCTGCTACTTCATCTCGACGCTGGAAGACCACATCGCCCCGTGGAAGAGCACCTACACCGGCGCCACCAACTTCGGCGGCCCCGTGCGCTTCGTGCTGGGCGGCTCGGGCCACATCGCCGGCATCGTCAATCCGCCCGTCGCCAACAAGTACGGCTACTGGCTGAACCCGGCCGCGAAGCTCGCCGACACCGCCGACAAGTGGTTCGAGGGCGCCGAGCACCAGCAGGGCTCGTGGTGGACCGACTGGCAGTCCTGGGTGACCGCGCACGACTCGGAGCAAGTCGACGTACGCGACCCCGCCAAGGGCAAGCTGAAGGTGCTGGAGGAGGCCCCCGGCTCCTACGTCAAGATCCGTCTCGACGCGAAACAGGCCGCCTGATTCGCGTCTGAACCGTATCCGGCGACAATGAACGCGAGGGGGCCCGGCCCCCTCGCTGTCGTTTACCGCCCCCCCTTGCGC
>NZ_WTVS01000091.1 GCF_012911005.2 Aromatoleum toluolicum
GGATTCCTGCGGCGGTTCGGCGGTGACCATCAGCCGTCTCCCGCCGGCCGTGGCGAGCCGGACGTGCGCGCTACTGCGACCTTGCCGTCGAGGCGCGAGCGGGCCGCCGCGCACGGGCGCCGCCCTGCCACCCCTCCGTTGGCAAGCATCGCTGCAACGAACATCTGGCCGTCCCCGTCGCGTGAAAGTATTGTTGCGATGCTTAGACTATCGCAATCGGGCTCAATACAACCGTGATCTAAGTAGCAGGCCCGCGGAGCGCCGGGGCACGGGGCGTCACCTCACGGGATCGCGGCGGAGGAGAACATGCAGCTCAGGGTGATGTCCTTCAATATCCGCTGCGCGTCGGCGCCGGACGGGGAGCACGCGTGGGCGTACCGCAAGGACCTTGTGATCGAGCGCATCCGTGCCTTCGACCCCGACCTGCTGGGCCTGCAGGAGTGCCGCGACGACGAGCAGGCGGCCTTCGTGCGTGCGGCCCTGCCGGACTACGAATTCGTCGGCGTGCATCGTCTCGGCGAAGGCGATTCGGCGATCGAGATGGCGCCGCTACTGTACCGGCGCGCCGCCTTCGTGGAGATCGCGCGCGGCCATTTCTGGCTCGCCGACGAGCCGGACACGCCCGGGCGCCAGTCCTGGGGGGCGGCCTATCCGCGCACCGCGAGCTGGGTGAGGCTGCAGCCGCGAGCGTCCGGTGCGCCGCCGGTCGTCTTCCTGAACACCCATTTCGACTACCAGGGCACGGCGCGCGAAGCGTCGGCGCGCCTGCTGCGACGCTGGGTGCAGGCGCTTCCGGGGGGCGAGGGCGTCGTCGTCACGGGCGATTTCAACGCCGAGCGCGACTCGGAAGCTTTCCGCGAGCTCACCGCCGGCGGCGCGCTGCGCGAAGTGCTGCTGGAAGCGGGGTCGGCGATCGGCACCTATCACGACTATGGCCGTGCCCCGGAGCGCGAGGCGGTCGACTGGATCCTCGCCTCGCCGCACTTGCGCACCGAAGCGGCCGGCGCCGACACCTGGTGCGCGGGCCGGCGCTATCCGTCCGACCACTTCCCGGTCACGGCGCGGCTCGCGTTCAGCCAGCCCGGGGGCGAAGCTAGCCGGCGATGAGCTGCATCGACGCGCTGTCGTGCAACCAGGTGTCGTCGAAGAACGTCACCTCGCCGCTGGCCAGGTCGTGTTTGCCGCCGATGATGCCGACCTTGCCGGCGGCGATCATGTGCTCGAGGATGTAGCTGCGGTTCACGATCGAGCGCACCGAGCGGCGCACGTTGAGGTCGGCCACGTTCTCGACGAACGCGGCGTTCTTCGAGTTGCGCTTCGCCGGATCGGCGGTCTGGCTCTCTTCGTACACGGCCGGCTGGATCTTCGACAGCAGCTCGGTCAGGTTGCCCAGCTCCACGTGGTCGCACGCGCCCTTGATTGCGCCGCACGAGGTGTGCCCGAGCACCACGATGAGCTTCGATCCGGCCACGTGGCAGGCGAATTCGAGGCTGCCGATGATGTCGGTGTTGATCACGTTGCCGGCGATGCGCACGGAGAAGATGTCGCCGAGGCCCTGGTCGAAAATGAGTTCGGCCGACGTGCGGCTGTCGATGCAGCTGACGATGGTGGCGAAGGGCCACTGGCCGTCGCGCGTCTCGTTGGCTTGTTGCAACAGGTCGCGGCTCATGCGCAGGTTGTTGACGAAGCGTGCGTTGCCCTCCCTGAGGAATTGCAGCGCAAGTGCGGGGGTGACGGTGGCCTGGGTTTCGGACGTATGCGTTTTCATCGAGGGCGCACCTCACCTTCAGACAATTGACGTTGGCCGCGATGTTACCGAAGGGTGAAAATAATTAATAATCGATATTCATGATGATGTACATCGAGAAAGCTCTATGAACGCCACCTTTCGCCAGCTTCGCCTGTTCCTTGCCCTTGCCGACCATGGCAGCATCACCGCCGCAGCCGAGGCCTGCCACGTCACCCAGCCCACCGTGTCGATGCAGCTGCGCGAGTTCGCCGATGCCGTCGGCCTGCCGCTGTACGAGCAGATCGGCAAGCGCCTCTACCTCACCGCGGCGGGCGAGGCGCTCGCGGAAACCGCGCGGGCGATGCTCAACGAGTGGCTCGCGTTCGAGCAGGCGATCGACGCGATGAAGGGGCTGGAGCGCGGGCGGCTGCGTGTCGCGCTGGTGAGCACGGCGAAGTACTTCGTGCCGCGCCTGCTGGGCAGTTTCTGCGCCGAGCACCCGAACATCGAGATCGCGCTCGAAGTGCTCAACCGCGACGGCGTCGTCGCCCGCCTGCGCGAGAACCGTGACGACCTCTACATCATGTCGATGCCGCCCGAGAACCTGGACCTCGAACGGCACGCCTTCCTGCCCAACCCGCTCGTCGTGATCGCCCCCGAAGGGCACCGACTGGCGGGGCACGGGCTCGAACTCGCCGACCTTGCGGCCGAGCGCTTCATCCTGCGCGAGCGCGGCTCCGGCACGCGCCTCGCGTGCGACGCGCATTTCGCGCGCAATGCCTTCGTGCCGGAAGTTCGCCTCGAACTCGGCAGCAACGAGGCGATCAAGCAGGCCGTCGCGGGTGGCCTCGGCCTCGCGGTGATCTCGCGTCACGCCCTGGCTGCGCGGCCCGCGGACGACCAGCTCGCGATTCTCGACGTCGCGGATTTTCCACTCCAGTCCAGCTGGTTCACGCTCCATCCGCGCGGCAAGCGGCTATCCCCGGTCGCGGCCGTCTTTCTCGGGCACCTCGAACGCACCGCGCGCGAATGGAGCGAGCGGCGCGACCGGCGCAAGGTCGGCGAGCCGAATGCGCAGTCTTGATCCCTGATGCTCTCCGATCACACGAAGAAGGGATCGCCGCGGCGACGCTGTCGGTGCTGGCGCCGCCCGCCGACGACATGACCTGCGGCAACTGGGCGAAGGACGGCGACGAACGGGCGGCAGCAGGCCGTCAGGGCGTCTTTATCGCTGCGATATTCGAGTATCCGGAATTGCCGCCCTTGCCGGACGCCATTACGCGATACTGGTAGCGCGTCGCGCGCGCGACTGCGGGGTCGGTGTATTTCTGGGTATTGGCGGGCAGCGATGCGATGGCGGCGAAGTTGGTGCAGCCGATTCCGGTGCACCGTTCCACCGTGAAGCTCGTCTCGTTGCCGGCGCGGTCGAGCCAGCTCAGGCGCACCTCGACTGCCGGCCCGACCCGCTTGGCCTGCGCCTTGAGGTTGGAGGGAGCAAGGGGCGGCAGCGGCGGGGTCGTGACCGAGAGGGTGTTGGAGTAGGGCGAGGCGCCTGCGCCATTGAAGGCTCGGACGCGCCAGCTGTAGGTCACTTCGCTGGACAGCGCGCCGTCCACGTACGTCGATACGTTTTCGGCCAAGGTGGCGAGCACTGCCCAGCTGCCCGGGTTCGCGTCGCACACGGCCGCTGCGCCCGGGCAGCGTTCGACGGTGAATCCGGTCTCGTTCGTCGAATTGTCGCTCCAGCCAAGGTAGATGCTGTTCGGCTTGAGATCGAAGTAGCTCAGCGGCGTCGGTTGGGTGGGGACGAGCGTCGGGTCGCCCTGTGTAAGCCGGGCCGTCGTGCCGCCGACCACGTAGACGCTCCTGTCCGTGTTGCCGAGTGCGATGGCCTGGGCGTAGCCGTACGGGATGGTTCGTGTCCAGCCTGACGTGCCATCGACGTTGACGCGGGTCACCGCCATCTCGGACAGGGTGCCGGCGGCCAGGTAGGCGTTGTTGTCCACGTCCAGCAACATGTGGGCGTGGGCGAGCAGCGCGAGCGCTCCGTCTGCATCGAGGTTCGACCAGATCAAGGCGCCGTCCTTGTCGTTCAGTTTCACGAAGGCTGCGCCGGGGCTCCCACTGTTCGGGAATCCGCTCACCACCGCGCCATTGTCGCTGCCAGCTTCAATGCGGAAGCCCGCGAGCGGGTAGACGTTTTCCCAGAGGAGATCGCCAGCGGGGTCGAGTTTCTTGACGACAGTCCCGGGGTTGGCCACCCCGTACTGGCCGTGGACGACGTAGGTGTTGCCGAACGCGTCGCCAGCGGAATCGCCAACAGTGAGGCTGGCCACCGCCGGCAGACTCCACACGGCGTTGCCATTCAGGTCGATCTTGGCGTAGCCGTTGAAGCTCCCCGTGATGGAGCGCCCCGTGAGCAGGAGGTGGTGATCCGGGGTGAGCTTGAAGTTCACCGCCGCGCCGATGCCGGCGGAATCGAAGTACGACCATAGCGCCGTGCCATCCGGGTCGAATTTCTTGACCTTGGTTACCCGCCCGTTGGGGCCGCTGCCCATGCCGAACACGTAAACATTGTCGGAGCGGTCAACGAGGCACTTCTTCACGGACGAGCCGTCGAACCCGCTTTCGAACACGCGCCGCCAGACCAGGGCCCCGTTGGCGTCGAACTTCATGACGATGCTGGCTGCTTCCACGGGGTTGGAGTAGCCGGACATGAGGGTGCCGCAGACGATGGCGTTGCCGACGCTGTCGGCGACGACCCAGCTCGCGCGTTCCCACTTGGTTGAGTCGGTCTGGTCGTAAGAGGCGACCCAGGCATGGGTGCCGTTGGAATGGCGCTTCGTCAGCGTCATCTCCGCGCCGAGCGCCTGCTCGTGGTCCACCGTATACACGGAGTCATTCGCATCCAGCGCGACCGAGACGCCGCGGGTCTGCTGCAACCATGCGAGCGTCGCGTCCGCTGCGGCATAAGCCGGGAGAATCGCGCACAGCAGCGCAGGGACATACTGCGTCGCGATACGCCGCAGGGAGGGAGGGCATGTGCTCATCATTTCACCTGCGCATGGTCTGAAGCCTTGTTGTTTCTAGCATGCGATTCACCTGACGGCACCATCGTGCCGCATGAAGTTTGATGTTGCTCAACATTCCGCGCCATGCCGTCCCGCGCATCAATATTTCTTGACTTCCCATCAATGAAACGTATGATTAAAACAATCGTTTGATTGATGAGCTGTCATGCGCGCACCCACCGAACGCCAGTCCGCCCCCGAAACCCGCGACCGCATCCTCGATGCGGCCGAGGCGCTGTTCGTCGAGCATGGCTTCGAGGCGACTTCGATGCGCATGATCACCGGGCAGGCCGGTGCCAACATCGCCGCGGTGAACTACCACTTCGGCAGCAAGGACGCGCTGATCCAGGAAGTCTTCAAGCGCCGGCTCACGGAGTTGAACCGGCGCCGCCTCGCGGCGCTCGACCGGCTGGAGGCTGAGGCGGGCGGGGCGGCGTTGAAGCCCAGCCGCATCGTCGAGGCCTTCTTCGGCACCGCGCTGGAGATGGCAGCGGATACCGCGCACGGCGGCCACACTTTCATGCGTCTGCTCGGTCGTACCTATACCGAGCCCAACGGTTTCGTGCGCCAGTTCCTCGCCGAGGAATACGCCGAGGCGGTCGAGCGCTTCCTCGCTGCGCTGTACCGCGCGCTGCCCGACGTGCCGCGGGAGGAGATCCTGTGGCGCTTCCATTTCATGATGGGGGCGATGTCCTACGCGATCGCCGGCACCGACGCGCTGCAGCTCTTCGCCGGCAAGTTCGATGACGCCGATCCCGAGCGGCTGTTGCCGCGCCTGATGTCCTTCCTGCTCGGCGGCCTGCGCGCGCCGCTGCCGGGGCAGGGGGTGCCGGGCGAGAACGGGAAGGGTGCGCCCCGCACTCAGAACTGAACTTTGACCTGTCCCGATGTGCATGGCGGCGCAGACCGCCCCGGGACGGATCCTGAACGATCGAGGAGACGACAATGATCTGGTGGTTCATCGCTTTGCTCCCTCCCTTGGCAATCGCGCTCGCCTACGGGCGAGCGCCCCTTTTTGCCTGGGCGGGTGTCGGACTGGTCTGGCTGGCCGCGGCCGGCTGGGCCGGAGGCTGGGCGCCGGCGGCGATCGTCGCGGCGCTGGTGGTGTTCGCGGGCGTGATGGCGGTCTTCCTGCTGCGGCCCGTGCGCCGCGCGCTGGTGACCGCGCCGGTGTTCCGCGCCTTCCGCGCGGCGCTGCCGTCGATGTCGCAGACCGAGCGCGACGCGCTGGAGGCTGGCACGGTGTGGTGGGAGGGCGAGCTCTTCCGCGGCGCGCCGGCGTGGTCGAAGCTGCTCGCCTATCCGTGGCCGAAGCTCACCGCCGAGGAGCGCGCCTTCCTCGACAATGAGACCGGCGAGCTGTGCCGGCTCACCAACGACTGGCAGGACAACCTGCGCCAGGACCTGTCGCCCGAGGTGTGGCAGTACATCAAGGACAAGGGCTTCCTCGGCATGATCATCCCGAAGGAGTACGGCGGGAAGGGCTTCTCGGCCTATGCGCACTCGCAGGTCGTGACCAAGCTGTCGACGCGCGCGTCCGCCCCTGCGATCACGGTGATGGTGCCGAACTCGCTCGGGCCGGCGGAGTTGCTGCTGCACTACGGCACGCCGGAGCAGAAATCCCATTACCTGCCGCGGCTGGCGAAGGGGCTGGAGATCCCGGCCTTCGCGCTGACGAGCCCGTGGGCGGGGTCGGACGCCGCGTCGATTCCCGATGCGGGCGTCGTCTGCAAGGGAACGTGGCAGGGGCGCGAGGTGCTGGGTATGCGTGTGTCCTTCGACAAGCGCTACATCACGCTCGCGCCGGTGTGCACGGTGTTCGGGCTGGCGTTCCGCCTGTACGACCCGGACGGCCTGCTCGGTGCCGAGGCGGATCTCGGCATCACCTGCGCGCTGGTGCCGGCCGAGCACCCGGGCGTCGATACCGGCCGTCGCCACTTCCCGCTCAACGGCATCTGGATGAACGGGCCGGTGCGGGGAAAGGACGTCTTCATGCCGCTCGACTTCATCATCGGCGGGCCGAAGATGGCCGGGCAGGGCTGGCGCATGCTGATGGAGTGCCTCGCGGCGGGCCGTTCGATCTCGCTGCCGGGTTCCAACACCGGCATGCAGAAGATGACCGCGCGTGCGGTCGGCGCCTATGCGCGGGTGCGCTACCAGTTCAAGACCGCGATCGGTCGCTTCGAGGGCGTCGAGGAGGCGCTGACGCGAATCGGCGCGAACACCTATCTCAGCGACGCGGCGCGCGTGATGACGGCAGGCGCGATCGACCTCGGCGAGAAGCCCTCGGTGGTGTCCGCGATCGTGAAGTACCACGTCACCGAGCGCGCGCGCCAGACCGTCAATGACGGCATGGACGTGATCGGCGGCAAGGGCATCTGCCTCGGGCCGCAGAACATGCTGGGGCGCGCCTACCAGCAGATTCCGGTGGGCATCACGGTCGAGGGCGCGAACATCCTCACGCGCAGCCTGATCCTCTTCGGCCAGGGTGCGATCCGCTGCCATCCCTATGTGCTCGACGAGATGCACGCGGCGCAAACGAAGGACCTCGCCGCCTTCGACGAGGCCTTGTGGGGCCACGTCGGCTACACGGTGTCGAACGCCGCGCGTGCGCTGGTGATGGGGCTCACCGGCTCGCACTTTGTCGGCGTGCCGGAGAACGTCGCCCCCGAGACGCGGCGCTACTACCAGCAGCTCACGCGTTTCTCGGCCGCCTTCGCCTTCCTCTCGGACATCTCGATGGGGACGATGGGCGGCGCGCTGAAGCGCAAGGAGAAACTCTCGGCGCGCCTCGGCGACATCTTGTCGCTGATGTACCTCGCCTCGGCGGTGCTGCGCCGCTACGAGGCCGAAGGGCGGCAGGCCGCGGATGCGCCGCTGATGCACTGGGCGATCTGGGACTGCATGTTCAAGGCGCAGAACGCCTTCGAGGGCGTGATCGCGAACTTCCCGAACCGCGTCTTCGCGACGCTGCTGCGCCGCGTCGTGGTGTTCCCGCTCGGGCGGCCCTACGTCGTGCCGTCCGACCAGTTGGGGCACGAGGTCGCGAAGCTGTTGATCGAGCCTTCGCCGACGCGCGACCGCCTGACCTCCGACGTGTATCTCGCCAGCGACGTCGAGGAGCCGATCGGCTCGCTGGAAGCCGCGCTCGCCGCGACCGTCGCGGCCGAGCCGATCGAGGCCAAGGTGCGTCACGCGCAGAAGGCGGGGCGTTTCGAGCCGGGGCTGATGATCGGCGGCGGCGTCGATGCGGTGTGGCAGCGGGCGCTGGAAGCCGGCGTGATCACCGCCGACGAGTTCGCGCTGCTGAAGCGCCGCGGCGAGCTGCGCGACAAGGTGATCCGCGTCGACGACTTCCCCTACGACTTCGGCCTGCGCGCCGCGCTCGCGCAGATCGAGCCGCAGGCATCCGCCTCGGTCAAGGCCGCCGCATGAGCCGCAACAGCATGAGTCGCGACATCTTCATCATCGACGGCGCGCGCACGCCCTTCCTGAAGTCGCGCAACACGCCGGGGCCGTTCGCGGCCGCCGATCTCGCGACCGCTGCCGGGTCGGCGCTGCTCGCGCGTCAGCGCTTCGCGCCGGACGAGCTGGACGAGGTGATCCTCGGCTGCGCGAGCCCGTCGCCGGACGAAGTCAACATCGGCCGCGTCGTCGCGCTGCGCATGGGTTGCGGGCAGAAGGTGCCGGGCTGGACGGTGATGCGGAACTGCGCCTCGGGCATGCAGGCGCTCGACTCGGCGATCGCCAACATCCACGCGGGACGCTCGGAGCTCGTGCTCGCGGGCGGCGTCGATGCGCTGTCGCGCGCGCCGCTGCTGTTCTCCGATGCGATGGTGCGCTGGCTGTCGGGCTGGTACGCAACGAAGAGCGTCGGCGAGAAGTTCGCCGCGCTGCGCCGCTTCAGGCCCGGCTACCTCGCGCCGGTGATCGGCATCATGAAGGGCCTCACCGACCCGATCGTCGGCCAGCTGATGGGCCAGACCGCGGAGAACCTCGCGCACCGATTCGGCATCTCGCGCGCCGACATGGACGCCTTCGCGGCGCGCAGCCATGCCCGCGTGCTCGCCGCGCGTGAGGCTGGGCACTTCAGCGAGATTGTGCCGCTGATAAATCGCCACGGCACCGTGTTTGCGGACGACGACGGTGTGCGCGCGGACTCGACCCCCGCGAACCTCGCGAAGCTGAAACCCTTCTTCGACCGCAAGTACGGCCGCGTGACCGCCGGCAACAGCTCGCAGATCACCGACGGCGCGGCCTGGCTGGTGCTCGCCTCCGCGGCGGCGGTCGAGCGCCACGGCCTGACGCCGCTCGGGCGCATCGCCGACAGCCAGTGGGCGGGCCTCGACCCCGCGCAGATGGGCCTCGGGCCGGTGCATGCGGCGACACCGCTGCTGCAGCGCCACGGGTTGGGGCTCGCCGACATCGACGCGTGGGAGATCAACGAGGCCTTCGCCGCGCAGGTCATCGCGTGCGTACGTGCGTGGGACGACGCGGACTACTGCCGCGATGAGCTGGGCCTTGCCGACGCCTTCGGGCGCCTCGACGAAGCGAAGCTCAACATCGATGGCGGCGCGATCGCGCAGGGCCACCCCGTCGGCGCGAGCGGCGCGCGCATCGTACTGCATCTCTTGAACGTGCTGCGGCGGCAGGGCTGGAAGCGTGGCGTCGCGAGCATCTGCATCGGCGGCGGGCAGGGCGGCGCGATGCTGGTGGAGGCGCTGTGATGAGCGAATTCAGGCATCTGGTGCTTGCGCGCAAGGGCGATGAAGAGGGCCTCGCGTGGCTGTATCTCGACCGCGCGGATGCGAGCACCAACACCTTGTCGCGCGAACTGCTCGACGAGCTGGCCGCGGCCTTCGCGCAGCTCGAAGCCGATCCGCCGACAGGGCTGATCATCGCGTCGGCGAAGCCGGCCGGATTCGTCGCCGGCGCCGACATCGAGGAATTCACGCGCATAGCCTCGGCCGAGGGCGCGCGCGATCTGGTGCAGCGCGGCTGGGAGCTCTTCAACTGGCTCGCGCGCCTGAAGTTTCCGACGCTGGCGCTGATTCGTGGCCATTGTCTCGGCGGCGGGCTGGAGCTCGCGCTCGCGTGCCGCTACCGTATCGTCGTCGATGAGCCCGCGACGAAGCTCGCGCTGCCCGAGGTGATGCTGGGCATCGTCCCCGGCTGGGGCGGCATGAAGCGCCTGCCCGAGCTGATCGGCCCGGCGGCGGCGCTCGACATGATGCTCACCGGCAAGAGCGTGGACGCACGCCGCGCGCACAAGCTGGGCCTTGCCGACGAATGTGTGCCGCCGCGCGTGATGGAGAACGCCGCGCGCATGCTGGTGCGCTCCGGCCAGGCGCGGCGCGCGCTGCCCTTCGGACAAAAGCTGCTGAACGGGCCGCTGAAGGCGATCGTCGCGAACAAGGCGCGCCGGCAGGTCGCCGCGAAGGCGCGGCGCGAGCACTACCCGGCGCCCTACGCGATCCTCGACAGCTGGCGCAAATATGGCGGCAACGCGCTCGCGGTGCCGGCGGACGATCCGGCTTCGCTGGAGGCGATCTTCCGCTCGCCGACCGCGAAGAACCTCGTGCGCGTGTTCTTCCTGCAGGAGCGGCTGAAGGGTTTCGGCAAGGACAATGATTTCGCCCCGCGCCACGTGCACGTCGTCGGCGCCGGCGTGATGGGCGGCGACATCGCCGCGCTGTGCGCGTTCGTGGGCATGACGGTGACGCTGCAGGACCAGTCCGTCGAGCGCATCGCGCCGGCGGTCGCGCGCGCCGCGAAGTTCTTCGAGCGCAAGTTCCGCGGCGACCGGCGGCAGGTGCGTTTCGCGCTCGACCGCCTGATCCCCGACCCGCAGGGGCACGGCGCCGCGCGCGCGGACCTCGTGATCGAGGCGATCTTCGAGAACCTGGAGGCGAAGCGTGCGCTGTTCGCCGACCTCGAACGGCGCGCGAAGCCCGACACGGTGCTCGCGACGAACACCTCCAGCCTGCGCATCGAGGACATCGCGACCGCGCTCGCGGATCCGCGCCGCCTCGTCGGCATCCACTTCTTCAACCCGGTCGCGCTGATGCCACTCGTCGAAGTCGTGCGCGGCGAGGCGTCCGACGACGCGGCGCTGCGCCGCGCGGCGGCCTTCGTGCGGCGCATCGACAAGCTGCCGCTGCCGGTGAAGAGCGCGCCGGGCTTCCTCGTGAACGCCGTGCTGGGCCCCTACATGCTGGAGGCGCTGCGCTGCGTCGACGAGGGGTTGTCACCCGAGATGGTCGACGCCGCGCTGGTCGCCTTCGGCATGCCGATGGGGCCGGTCGAGTTGGTCGACACCGTCGGCCTGGACATCGCGGTCGCGGCCGGCAAGGCGCTCGCGGGCGAGGCCGCGGAGCCGCCGCGCCGGCTGATGGAGCTCGTCGCGGCCGGGCAGCTCGGCCGCAAGAGCGGCCAGGGCTACTACCGCTGGGCGGACGGCAAGGCGCAGAAGGGCGCGGTCGGGGCGATTCCTGCCGGGCTGGCGGAGCGCATCGTCGCGCCGCTCGTCGCGGCGGCACGGCGCTGTGTCGACCGCGGCGTGGTCGCCGACGCGGATCTCGCCGATGCCGGAGTGATATTCGGGACCGGCTTCACCCCCTTCACGGGCGGGCCGCTGACTTATTCCCCTGAATCGGGGGAAACATTGTCCGGCGCGGATTCTGGCGGCCGGGTTGGTGCTATCGTGCATGCTGGATGAGCATGAGGGGACTCTTATGAGCGACGACGCAGTCGAGCCGGTGAAACTGCCCGAGAACAAGCAGCCCGCCTTGCGCATGATGCCGATGCCGGCCGACGTGAATCCGGCGGGCGATGTGTTCGGCGGCTGGATCATGGCGATGGTCGACATCGCCGGGGCGATTCCCGCGCACCGGCGCGCGCGCTGCCGCACGGCGACGGTCGCGGTGAACTCCTTCGTCTTCAAGCAGCCGGTCTCGGTCGGCGACCTTGTAAGTTTTTATGCCGAAGTGGTGTCCGTCGGCCGCACTTCCATCACTGTAGACGTCGAGGTGTATGCCGAGCGCGACCCCGAGAATCCGGTGGTCGTGAAGGTCACCGAGGCGACGCTGACTTACGTCGCGCTCGACGACAAGGGGCGCAAGCGGCCCGTTCCGCCCGCCTGAATTGCATCGAGAGGTTTCGCGCGGCCCCGCGGCGCCGGGTTCGCGTGGAGGTATTGGGAAGACCGCGCCGCGGTCCGGAGTGCAGCGCCGAGATTGCACAGACAATTCACGAGGAGATGTGACAGATGAAGAAAACCACGATTGCCCGCCTGCTGCCCGCCGCCCTGCTCGCACTCGGTTCGGGGGCCGCGTCCGCTGCGGGCTTCCAGTTGCTGGAGCAGAACGCGAGCGGCATCGGCAATGCCTACGCGGGTTCGGCGGCGGTGGCCGAGAACGCGAGCACGATCTTCTTCAACCCGGCGGGCATGACGCAGCTGCAGGCGCGCGAGGTCTCGCTGGGGGTGTCCGCGGTGCGGCCGAGCTTCGATTTCAAGAACAAGGGCAGCGTGATCCTGAACGCGCCGGCCCTTCCGACAAGTGGTGGCGGCGGAGACGCCGGCTCGTGGGCGGCCCTGCCGAACGGATACCTCTCCTGGGCGCTTAACAAGGATCTCTACGTCGGTGTCGGTCTCGGTGCGCCGTTCGGGTTGATCACCGAGTACGACGACGACTGGGTCGGGCGCGCGCAATCGATCAAGTTCGACCTCAAGACCTACAACATCAATCCCTCCATTGCGTTCCGCGTGAACGACAAGGTTTCGATCGGCGGCGGCGTCAGCTGGCAGCGTCTCGAAGCCGAGTACGAGCGCACCGTGTCGGTGCTGCCCAACGGCATCGCCCCGGTTCCGGGGCTGAGCTCGACCTTCGCGACACTGGACGCCGATTCGGACGCCTGGGGCTGGAACATCGGCGCGCTGTTCACGTTGTCGCCGTCGATGAAAGTCGGCGTGTCGTACCGCTCGACGGTCGATCACAAGCTCGAAGGCGATCTCAAGGTCGAAGGCCCGGCGACGGCGTTCGCCGGTGTCGTGCCGTCACTGCGCTCGGTCAAGGCCGAAGCCGACGTCGAATTGCCCGACACGTTCATCGTCAGCGTCACGCAGAAGCTCAACGACCGCTGGGAAATGCTCGGCGACCTGTCCTGGACCGGCTGGAGCAGCGTCGATGAGGTCGACATCGTGCGCACCTCCGGACCGCTTGCCGGCTCCGTCGCGCAGACGCTGGAAGCGGATTTCAAGGACACCTGGCGCGTCGCGCTCGGCGCGAACTACCTGCTCAACGATGCGTGGAAGCTGAAGTTCGGCATCGCCTACGACCAGACGCCGGTGAAGGACAAGGAGCGCCGCCTGACCTCGCTGCCGGACAACGACCGGACCTGGTTCAGCGCCGGCGCACAGTGGAAGCTCAGCAAGACGAACACGCTGGACCTCGGCGCAGCCTATCTCTACGTGCCCAAGACCAAGATCGACAACGACCAGACCGCCCTCGGTCGTGGTCGCGTGACCGGCGAATACACGTCCAGCGTGTGGATCCTCGGCGCGCAGTATTCGATGGCGTTCTGATCGGCCGACAGGTGGATGGCGGCCGCATCCGGTTGCCGTCCCTTTTCGCGGCATCCGCCGCAATCATCCGCTAAAAAGAAGAAAGCAGCATTCGCCGCGGGCAGCGTTCGCGCTGAATGCATGTCATGTGCATTGACCGGAGAGTTTGCATGAGCAATTTCATCATCCGCAAGGTTGCAGTGCTCGGCGCGGGCGTGATGGGCGCGCAGATCGCCGCCCACTGCGCGAACGCCGACGTGCCCGTGCTGCTGTTCGACCTGCCGGCGAAGGACGGCAAGCCCAACGCGATCGTCGACAAGGCGCTCGCCGGCCTGAAGAAGCTCGACCCCGCGCCGCTGGCGGCGAAGGATCGCGCGGGCTTCATCGACGCGGCGAACTACGGCAGCGACCTGGAAAAGCTGCGCGACTGCGACCTGATCATCGAGGCGATCGCCGAGAAGATGGAGTGGAAGCTGGACCTGTACGCGAAGGTCGCCCCCTTCATCCGCCCGGACGCGATCTTCGCGTCGAACACCTCGGGGCTGTCGATCAACGGCCTCGCCGAGGGCATGCCCGCCGCGCTGCGCGGGCGCTTCTGCGGCATCCACTTCTTCAATCCGCCGCGCTACATGTCGCTCGTCGAGCTGATCGCGACGCGCGACACCGAGGCGGCGATGCTCGACCAGCTCGAGAGCTGGCTCACGACGCGGCTCGGCAAATCCATCGTGCGCGCGAAGGACACGCCGAACTTCGTCGCCAACCGCGTCGGCGTGTTCTCGATCCTCGCGGTGATGCACCACACCGCGCGCCTGGGGCTGGGCTTCGACGAGGTCGACGGCCTGACCGGTCCGCTGATCGGTCGTCCGAAGAGTGCGACTTACCGCACCGCCGACGTGGTCGGCCTCGACACCCTCGCGCATGTCGTCGGCACGATGCAGGCGACGCTCCCGGACGACCCGTGGCACGCGCACTTCAAGACGCCCGAGTGGCTGCAGGCGCTGATTGCGAAGGGGGCGCTGGGGCAGAAGACGCGCGCGGGTATCTACCGCAAGGAAGGCAAGCAGATCCAGGTGCTGGACCTGAAGACCGGCGACTACCGCCCGAGCGCGGGCGACGTGATCCCGGCGGTCGAGACGATGCTCAAGATCAAGGATCCCGTCGAACGCTTCTCACTGCTGGCCGCGAGCGAGCTGCTGGAGGCGCAGTTCCTGTGGTCCATCTTCCGCGACGTGTTCCACTACTGCGCCGTGCATCTGGGCGACATCGCCGACAACGCGTGCGACATCGATCTGGCGATGCGCTGGGGCTTCGGCTGGTCGCAGGGGCCGTTCGAGACCTGGCAGGCGGCCGACTGGAGCGAGATCGCCAAGACGATCCAGCTCGACATCGACCACGGTCGCGCGATGGCGAAGGTGCCGATGCCGGCGTGGGTGTTCGAGCGCAAGGGAGTGCATGAGGCGGGCGGCTCGTATTCCGCGACGACGGCCACGCTGAAGCCGCGTTCGACGCTGCCGGTCTATAAGCGCCAGCTCTATCCGGAGCAGGTGCTGGGCGAGGCGCCGTCGGAGCGTGGCGAGACGCTGTGGGAGAACGATGGGGTCAGGTTGTGGACGCGCCCCGACCAGGACGCGCGCATCGGCATCCTGTCCTTCAAGTCGAAGCAGCACGCGATCGGCGACGAGGTGCTGGACGGGCTGCTGGAAGCCGTCGCGCGCGCCGAGACGGACCTCGACGGGATCGTGCTGTGGCATCCGGCGCCGTTTGCGGTCGGCGCGAACCTGCAGCAGGTCGTCGAGGCGTGCAGGGCCGGGCAGTTCGACATGCTGGAGCGCACCGTCGCGAAGTTCCAGCGCGCGTCGATGAGCCTCAAGCACGCGCAGGTGCCGGTCGTCGCGGCGATGCAGGGCATGGCGCTGGGCGGTGGCTGCGAGTTCGCGATGCATTCGGCGCACCGCGTGCTGGCGCTAGAGAGCTACGTCGGCCTCGTCGAGGCGGGCGTCGGCCTGATCCCGGCCGGTGGCGGCAGCAAGGAGTTCGCGCTGCAGGCGCACACCCTCGCGCAGAAGGCCGCGGGCGGCGACGTGTTCCCGTACATCCAGCAGAGTTTCCAGACGATCGCGATGGCGACCGTCGCGAAGAGCGCGCTGGAGGCGGTGCAGCTCGGCTTCGCCAAGCCCACCGACGACGTCGTGTTCCATCCGCAGGAACTCCTCTACGTCGGCATCCGGCGGGCGCGGGCGCTCGCGGAATCGGGCTACCGGCCGCCGCTGGTGCAGCGCGCGGTGACGGTCGCGGGCCGCAACGGCATCGCGACCTGCGAGCTGATGCTGGTGAACATGGCCGAGGGCGGCTTCATCTCGCCCTACGACTACAAGGTGGCGAAGGCCGCGGCCACGGCGCTGTGCGGCGGCGAGGTGGAGACGAATTCGCGCGTGTCCGAGGAGTGGATCCTCGACGTTGAGCGGGCGCTGTTCGTCGATCTGCTGAAGCAGGAGAAGACGCAGCAGCGCATCGCGCACACGCTCGAAACGGGCAAGCCCCTCAGGAATTAACCCTCGCAACGGATGGGGAAAACGACATGAGCAGACAGATTCAGGAAGCCTACATCGTCGCCGCGACGCGCACGCCGGTCGCCAAGCGGAACGGCCTGTTCCGCAGCGTGCGTCCGGACGACATGCTCGCGCACGTGCTGTCGTCGGTGGTGGCGAAGGTGCCGGGGCTCGACGCGCAGGAGATCGGCGACGTGATCGTCGGCTGCGCGATGCCGGAAGCGGAGCAGGGCATGAACGTCGCGCGCATCGGCCTGTTGCTGGCGGGCCTGCCCGACACGGTGCCGGGGGTCACGATCAACCGCTTCTGCGCCTCCGGCCTCCAAGCGGTCGCCGACGCCGCGGCGCGCATCCGGCTGGGCGAGGCGGAGGTGATGATCGCCGCGGGCACCGAGTCGATGAGCGCGATGCCGCAGATCATGGGCAACAAGGTGAGCCTCAACCCGGCGATCTTCGCCAGGCAGGAGAACGTCGGCATCGCCTTCGGCATGGGCCTGACGGCCGAGAAGGTCGCGCAGCAGTGGAAGGTGAACCGCGAGGACCAGGACACCTTCGCGCTGCATTCGAATCAGCGCGCGTGTGCGGCGATCGCGGCGGGCCTCTTCCGCAACGAGATCAGCCCCTACACGGTGCGTGCGCATGTGCCCGGCGAGGGTGGCGCGGTGCGCGTCGTCGAGCGCGTGGTCGATACCGACGAGGGGCCGCGCGCGGATGCATCGCTCGAATCGCTGGGCAAGCTGAAGCCGGTGTTCGCGGCACGCGGTTCGGTGACGGCGGGCAACAGTTCGCAGATGTCCGACGGCGCCGGGGCGGTGCTGCTGATGAGCGAGGCGGCGGTGAAGCGCTACGGGGTGACGCCGATCGCGCGCTTCGTCAGTTACTCCGTCGCGGGCGTGCCGCCGCAGATCATGGGGATCGGGCCGGTGGAGGCGATCCCGCGCGCGCTGAAGGCGGGCGGCGTCGCGCTCGGGGAGGTCGGCTGGATCGAGCTCAACGAGGCCTTCGCGGCGCAGGCGCTGGCGGTGATGCGGCAGTTGTCGCTCGACCCGGCGAAGGTCAATCCGCTCGGCGGCGCGATCGCGTTGGGGCATCCGCTCGGTGCGACCGGGGCAATCCGCACGGCGACGCTGATGAGCGCGATGCAACGGGATACATCCTTGCGCTACGGGATGATCTCGATGTGCATCGGGACCGGGATGGGGGCGGCGGGGGTGTTCGAGCGGGTTTGAAG
>NZ_WTVS01000092.1 GCF_012911005.2 Aromatoleum toluolicum
GTGCTAGACCCATCCCAACCCCAGCCCGGGAGTCTTCGCTTCGCTCCGCCGCTGCAGCGGCGCAGAGCGGTGCTCTGCGAAACCCCGCCTCCGCCCCCTTGAAGGGGAGGGAGCACCGTGCTGACCAGCGCTTACAGCTTGCAGTCGCCGACGTAGGCGTCCTGGTGCTTCTCCATCACCGTGCCGACGAGCTTGTTCGTGAGCTTGCCGCTCGCGTCCTTGTCGACGACGCGCAGGTAATAGTTCTGCACCGGGAAGTTGTTCGCGCCGTACTTGAACTCGCCGCGCACGGACTTGAAGTTCGCCTTCTTCAGTGCCGCGATCACCGCCTCGCGGTTTTCGACCTTGCCGCCGACCTCGCGCACCGCCGCGTCCATCGCCATCACGACGTCGTAGGCCTGCGCCGCATACACGGTCGGGTAGCGGCCGTTGTACTTCTTGCGGAAGGCCTCGACGAACTCGACGTTGGCCGGCACCTTCAGGTCGTGCGCCCAGTGGGCCGTGTTCAGCATCCCCAGCGTCGGATCGCCGACCGCCTCGATCACGTCCTGGTCGGCCGTGAAGCCCGGCGAAATCAGCGGAATGTCCTTCAGGCCGCCGCCGACGTACTGCTTGATGAAGTTGATCCCCATCGCCGCCGGCAGGAAGGCGAACACCGCGTCCGGCTTGGCCGCGCGGATCTGTGCGATCTCGGCCGCGTAGTCGATCTGGCCGACCTTGGTGTAGATCTCGTCCTTCAGCGTGCCCTTGTACAGGCGCTTGAAGCCGCCCAGGTGGTCCTTGCCCGCCGGGTAGTTCGGCGCGATCAGGACCACGTTCTTGAAGCCCTTCTCGTTCGCAACCTTGCCGGCGGCCTCGTCGTAGGTGTCGTTCTGGTACGAGACGCCAAAGAAGTACGGGCTGCACTGCTTGCCCGCGAACAGGCTGGGCCCGGGGTTGCTCGACAGGAAGGGCACCTTGGCCGCGAACAACGCCGGACCGACCGCCAGCGCCGAATTCGACGCCACCGGACCGGTGAAGAAGTCGATCTTGTCGCGCTGCACGAAGCGGTTCACGAGCTGGTTCGCCTGCTCCGGATTGCCCGCAAAGTCCTGCTGGATGAACTCCGCCGGCTGGCCGCCGAGCTTGCCGCCGAGGCGCTCCACCGCGAGGTTCAGGCCGTCGCGCGTCTCGGCGCCGATCGTCGCGAACGGACCGGAGATGTCGAGCGCGACACCGACCTTGACCGGTTCGGCATGGGCGGCAACTGCACCGCACAGTGCGAGGGAGACTGCGACGTTCTTCAGCTTCAGCATGGACGCTCCTGATCGGGATTTCTGTGGCAATGGCCGAGAACCGGCGAGATTATCACGTGCGCTTGGCGCGGACCCACCTGCATATGCGATCGGCGCGGGCGTCACAGCCGCCGGCCTCGCTATACTCGTACCCACCGGGGGCATCGCGACACCACCGCCCCCGGCCGTCGCGGACACACGCCACCGGGGAAATCGCCTTGCCCAACGAAACCGACGTCAGTCCATCCGCCCTCGGGCCGCTGCGCCAGCCGATGTTCCGCATGCTGTGGATCGCATGGCTCGCCGCGAACATCACGATGTGGATGAACGACGTCGCCGCGGCCTGGCTGATGACGTCGCTGACGTCGAGCGCCTTCATGGTCGCGATGGTGCAGGCCGCCTCGACGCTGCCCGTGTTCGTGCTCGGCCTGCCGAGCGGCGCGCTGGCCGACATCATCGATCGGCGCAAGTACTTCGCCGCAACCCAGCTGTGGATCGCGGTTGCGGCCATCCTGCTGTGCGGACTCGCCCTGGCCGACGCGCTGACCGCGGAACTGCTGCTCGCGCTCACCTTCGCCAACGGCATCGGCCTCGCGATGCGCTGGCCGGTGTTCGCCGCGATCATCCCTGACATCGTGCCGCGCCGCGACCTGCCCGCCGCCCTCGCCCTCAACGGCGTCGCGATGAACATGTCGCGCATCATCGGCCCGGTGGTCGCGGGCGCCCTGCTCGCCGGCGCCGGCAGCGCCTACGTGTTCCTGCTCAACGCGCTGCTGTCGATCTTCGCCTTCGTGATGATCCTGCGCTGGAAGTCCGAACCGAAGCTCAGCGCGCTGCCCGGCGAACGCTTCCTCGCGGCGATGCGCGTGGGCTTGCAGCACGTGATGCAGTCGCCGCCGATGCGCGCGGTCCTCGCCCGGATCTTCCTGTTCTTCCTGCAATCGACCTCGCTGACCGCACTGCTCCCCCTCGTCGTACGCGACCTCCACGCGGGCGGCGCGACGGCCTACACGAGCCTGCTCGCGGCGATGGGCGGCGGTGCGATCCTGGCGGCGCTGAACCTCGAGCGCCTGCGCCACCGGCTGGAACGCGAGGACTTCGTGCACTGGGGCACCCTCGTCCACGCCGCAAGCGCCGCCGTCGTCGTCCTGGTGCCGACACTGTGGGTCGCGATTCCCGCGATGTTCGCCGCCGGCATGGCGTGGATCGCCACGGCGAACGCGCTCACGGTGGCGGCGCAGATGGGGCTGCCGAACTGGGTTCGCGCCCGCGGCATGTCGATCTACCAGATGGCCCTGATGGGCGGCAGCGCCGCCGGCGCCGCGGTGTGGGGCTACGTGGCGAACCTGACGTCGGTCACCACCAGCATCCTCGTCGCTTCCGTCGTGGGTCCGCTGGTGCTGCTGCTCACCCGCCGCCACGCGCGGATCGGCGCGCACGACGTCGACCACAGTCCCGCGGCCGTCGTCGCGACGCTGCCCCCGCCGGCGATCGACATCGAACCCGACGAGGGGCCGGTGATGGTGACCATCGAATACCTCATCGACCCCGCGCGCGCCGCCGATTTCAACGCCGTGATGCTGGAAACCCGCCGCGCCCGCCTGCGTCAGGGCGCGCTCTCGTGGGGGCTGTTCCGCGACACGGCGCGGCCGGAGCGCTACATCGAATACTTCCTCGACGAGAACTGGATCGAGCACCAACGGCGCCTGGAGCGCTTCACCGCCGCGGACCTGGGCCTGCGCGAACGGCGGCTCGCCTTCCATATCGGCCCCGAGGCGCCGCTGATGCGCCGCTATGTCGCCGAGACCGTCGATGGCCGTCCGGACGCTGCGGCCCCGCGCTGAACCGCCGCTTCATCCGGCGTCCTGCGGGCCCGCCCGGCCGTAGAGGCGACGCAGCTCGTCCTTCGCCGCCTCCAGGCACGCGCGCCGCTCGACGGGGAGGTTCCTGCCTGCCCGGTTGATGTAGAAGTTCAGCATCGACATCGCCGACCGGAACGGGTCGCTCTTGCGGTGTTCGCTCGCCTCGGCCGAACGCTGCAATGACAGCGCAATCTCGCGCGGCTCGGCCAGCAGGAACACGCCCGCCTCGAGCTCCAGCGCGTGGCTGCTCTCGGTCACCGTCTGCGACCAGCGCCTGTCCTCAACCATGCACTGCCCTCCCGCAGCGGGCACGGGACGGGCCACCCTGACCGCGCGCTTCCCGGCGCAGGCGAACGATCACTTCAACGGCCCGCCGAACACCGCGAAGCTCGCCCACGCCATCGGCCGCGGCTCGGCACTGCGCCGTTCCAGCATCGCCTCGCGCAGCGCCTTGTCCGGCGGCAACTGCCGCGCGAGCGCCATGAAGCGCGTCATCAGCTCCTGCGTGGCCCGATCACCGACGAGCCACAGGCTCATGACGACATTGGCCGCCCCGGCCTGTTGCCACGCCCGCGCGAGCCCGATCGTGCCGACGTCGAAGGTTTTGCCCAGCCCCGTCTGGCACGCGCTCAAGACGACCAGCGGACGCTGCCCGCCACGCGGCACCTGCTTCGCGATCTGCTTGCCGGTCCATCGACCGTCGCTCAGCACGAGGAAGCCGCCATCGAGCGGGTTGACCTCGTCCGCGATGCCGTGCGTCGCGAAATACAACAGCGGCGGCGGGGGCGACGTCCGCAGGCGCGCGAGCACCTTCGCCCTGCTCGCCCGATCGCCGATCAGCGGCTCGACCTGCGCCATGCGTGCGACCTCCTTCGCCTCCGCTTCCGCCCCCGGGAGCGGTGCGAGATGCCAGTCCGCATCCGTCCGCTGCGGATTGCCGACGACCAGCGCCCCGGAAAAATCGCGCGGTGCCGTCAGCGGCTTTTCGCGGAACACGAAGAATCCCGGCGCGACGATGATCGACGCGGCATCGATCAGCATGCGTCCCTTGCCGATCGGCAACGCGGCGAACGGAATCACACCGAGGTCGAACACCGGAACCACGACCACGGTATCGATCGCGTTCGCCTCCAGCGCCTCGGCCAACACCGGCGGCAGCAACGCAGCCGCCACCGCGGGCAATGAAGGCGCGGCCGGCCGATCCCGCGAGACCGCAGCCAGCTCCTCCTCCAGCCGGGCCATCTGCGCGTCGAACTCGGCCTTGCTCATTGCCGCAGAGCGCACCGGCAGGCTTCGCTCGGCGACACCCAGCGCCTCCATCACCGCCGGTCGAAGATCCAGGATGCCCTGCGTGCCGGCGAGCGGCGTCACGGCCGAAAGCACCGTCCCCGGTCCGACGATCAGCCACGCACAGAGCCGGCGCCGCGCCTCGTTGTACGCGTGAAACAGCACCGCCGTCCTGCGCGGCGCCGTCTCCGCCAGGCGCGAGTGCACGTCCACCAGCGTAACGGGATGGAAATCCTTGCTGCGCTTGCCCTGCCAGTACCAGCCCGTGACGAGCTTGTTCTCGAGCCGGCCGATGTGCTCCTCGTGGGCGCGGATGTTCGCCTCCAGCTCCGCCTTTGATCCGGTGTCGCACACGGCAAAGAACTGCGCTCCGGCCGGCAGCGAGAAGCCGCCCAGCAGCACGCACACGATCAGCGCCCACGCCGGCCTCATGGCGCAGTGACCGGGAACGGCATCCACATCGCCCTTCACTTGTCCGACTTGTCCGTTCGGGGCGGCGTCGGCTCGTTCGGAGAACCCTTTCCGAGCAGGTAGCCCGCAAGTGTCCCCAGCAAGCCCATCACCGGCGCCACCTGCTGGTCCGTATATCCGGCCACCACCAGGAACAGCGCGCCGGTGATGATCAGCACCGTGCCGAAGACGCGCAGGATTGCCTCCGGCGACGGACGCGAACTGCGCATCAGCCCGGCGCACAGAACGAGCACGACGATGCCGAAGATCAGCACCACCGCGCTCATCGTCATCGCGTTCTGGTTCGACCACCACTCCGGCCCCGCGGCGGGCGGCGGCACGACGGTCTTTGCCGGCGCAGCGGGCACCTGCGACAGTTCCCGGTCGAGATCGGCCATCTGCTTGTCGAATTCCGCCTTCGTCATTGCCCACCCTCCAGCGATCTCACGCGCTGCCTCAGCAGCTCGACCTGCTTCTCGAGGAGGTCCACCTTGCGCTGCAGCACCGCATTCTCGCGGCGCAGCAACGTGACGTCCCCGGACGACTCACCGCTGCGGCTCATTCCCGGCACCTGCCGATCGCGGTCAGCTCCGGGGGGCGATCCCGTTGCCTGCTCCGGAGGGACGGGGGCCGGCACGGTTGGTGGCGACTCGCTTCCTGACGGCGTCCCGGTGGCCAGCCCTGGGCGCTGCGGCGCCCAGACCGGCCCCGCCGCGAAAACGGCCAGGAGTGCAACTGCAACGGATTTGCGCATGACGCCCTCCGCACACGGATGCGTTCGTCGATGCCATTGACGGGACCGTTCGGCCGCCGGCACCGGCGGCTAGTCAATCGCCATGGGGCAAACGCCCCAAATGCATGATAGGACAGAAAAACCGGCGGTGCCGGCAGCGCCCGACCGGGAAGTCCGCGCCGCAAACGGACTGAAACCCGACGTTGACTACAATCCATACATGCCGCCACCGGAACCGGACACATGCCCCGCTACGCACACACCGTGGATGGAAAGCGCTACCGGTTCGCCGATCTGAAGAGCCTGCTCGCCAAGGCCACGCCGGCACGTTCGGGCGACCAACTCGCCGGCATCGCCGCAGGCAGCGACGAAGAGCGGGTCGCCGCCCGGATGGCGCTCGCCGAACTGCCGTTGGCGACCTTCCTCGACGAGGTGCCGATCCCCTACGAACAGGACGAAGTCACCCGCCTCATCATCGATGAGCACGACAAGACCGCCTTCGCGGCGGTCAGCCACCTCACCGTCGGGGACTTCCGCAACTGGCTGCTGTCCGAAGCCGCCGACGAAGCCGCACTCGCCGCCCTCGCGCCCGGCCTCACGCCCGAAATGGCGGCAGCCGTCAGCAAGATCATGCGCGTGCAGGACCTGATCCTCGTCGCCAAGAAATGCCGCGTCGTGACCGCCTTCCGCAACACCATCGGCCTCGCCGGCCGCATGGCCACCCGCCTGCAACCCAACCACCCGACGGACGACCCCGCCGGGGTCGCCGCCAGCATCGTCGACGGGCTGATGTACGGCTGCGGTGATGCGGTCATCGGCGTCAATCCCGCCAGCGACAACGTGCACACCGTCACGACGCTGCTGCGCATGCTCGATGCCATCATCGCCAAGTACCGCATCCCGACCCAGGCCTGCGTCCTCACCCACGTCACGACCACCATCGAGGCGATCGGCCGCGGCGCCCCGGTGGACCTGGTATTCCAGTCGATTGCCGGCACCGAATCCGCGAATGCCGGCTTCGGCATCAACCTCGCCCTGCTCGCCGAAGGGCGCGACGCGGCCCTGTCGCTGCGGCGCGGCACCGTCGGCAACCACGTCATGTACTTCGAGACCGGCCAGGGCAGCGCCCTGTCGGCCAACGCCCATCACGGCGTCGACCAGCAGACCTGCGAGGCGCGGGCCTACGCCGTCGCGCGCAAGTTCAAGCCCCTGCTGGTGAACACCGTCGTGGGCTTCATCGGCCCGGAATACCTGTACGACGGCAAGCAGATCACCCGCGCCGGCCTCGAAGACCACTTCTGCGGCAAGCTGCTGGGCGTGCCGATGGGCTGCGACGTGTGCTACACCAACCACGCCGAAGCCGACCAGGACGACATGGACGCGCTCCTGACGCTCCTCGCCTCCGCCGGCGTCAATTACGTGATGGGCGTACCCGGCTCGGACGACGTCATGCTCAACTACCAGTCCACGTCCTTCCACGACGCCCTGTACATCCGCCAGGTCCTCGGCCTGCGCCCCGCGCCCGAGTTCGAAGCCTGGCTGCGCGACATCGGCATCTTCGTGCCGGGCGAGGCGCTGGCGCTCACGCAGGACCTGCCCGCGCCCTTCCGCCACGCACTCGCGAAACTCGACTGAGGATACCGTGATGGACGAACCCGCCGACACGCCCGTCATCCCCGACGCCTGGGCAAAACTCCGCCGCTTCACCCCCGCCCGCATCGCCCTCGGACGCGCCGGCACCAGCCTCCCGACCCAGGCCCAGCTCGACTTCCAACTCGCCCACGCCCGCGCGCGCGACGCCGTCCATCACCCCCTCGCGACCGACGTCCTGCGCGCGGCGCTCGCGCAACGCGGCCACACCGTCACCACGGTCCACAGCGCCGCCCCCGATCGCCAGACCTACCTGCAGCGCCCCGACCTCGGGCGACGCCTGGACGAAACCTCGCGGGCAACACTCGCCGCACTCAGTGCGGCCGACGACGCGCCCTTCGACGTCGCCTTCATACTCGCCGACGGGCTCTCCGCCTTCGCCATCGAACAGAACGCCCTGCCCTTCCTCGACGCCATGCTGCCCCGCCTGCCAGCCCCGGCATGGAAGCTGGCCCCGCTCGTAATCGCCACACAATCCCGCGTCGCCCTCGGCGACGACATCGCCGTCACCTTGCACGCGCGCATGGTCGCCATCCTCATCGGCGAACGCCCCGGCCTCAGCTCCCCCGACAGCCTGGGCATCTACCTCACCTGGCAGCCCCGCATCGGCACGACGGACGCGCAGCGCAACTGCATCTCCAACATCCGCCGCGAAGGACTCGATATCGACGTCGCTGCGGACAAGCTGCTATGGCTGATGAACGAGGCACGCAGCAGGCAGTTGTCCGGGGTGTCCCTCAAGGACGACACGCAGACGCCCGAAGAACGCCTCGCCACCCCGGCGACGAACTTCCTCCTCGACTCGCGGCCGTAACCGGCGTGTGGGTCGCCGCACGGTGAAGCGGCCCACGTGTTGCCCGACGTACTCCGCCAGCACGCAGAAGAGTGGCCAGACAGGCGACGATGAGCGATATTTCAGCCCCTGACGTGCCCCGGTGGCCGAGCGGCACTTCCACATCCTGTCGAGACCCACGAATTGAGAATCCTGCATACCGCCGACTGGCACCTCGGCCGCGTCTATCATGGCGTGTCGCTGCTCGAAGACCAGGCTCAGGTCCTCGATGACCTCGTCGCGCTGATCCACGCCGAAAAACCCGATGCCGTACTCGTGGCCGGGGATATCTACGACCGTTCCGTCCCGCCGGCCGAGGCCGTGCGCCTGCTCGACGACACCCTCACCCGCATCGTGATCGGCGAGCGCGTGCCAGTCATCCTGATCGCCGGCAACCACGACAGCCCCGACCGCCTCGGCTTCGGCGCCCGCCTGCTGTCCGAGGCCGGCCTGACCGTGCGCGGCACCGTCACCGCCGACATCGCGCCGGTGATCCTGCGCGACGCCGACGGCGAAGTCGCGTTCTATCCGCTGCCCTATGCGGAACCCTCGATGCTGCGGCACTACCTGGCCGAAGACACCATCGCTGACCACCATGCCGGCCTCAAGGCACAACTGAACCGGGTGCGCGAATGCCATGACCGCTCGCGGCGCTCGGTGGTCCTCGCCCACGCCTTCGTGATCGGCGGCACGGCCTCCGAGTCGGAACGTCCCCTCTCGGTCGGTGGCACCGGCGCGGTGGGCAGCGACGTCTTCGACGGCTTCGATTTCGTCGCGCTGGGCCACCTGCACCGCCCGCAAACACTGGAAAGCGGTCGCCTCGACTACGCCGGCTCGCTGATGAAGTATTCCTTCGCCGAAGCCGGGCACGCCAAGAGCGTCTCGCTGATCGAGATCGACGGCCGCGGCCGCAGCGCAATCCGCCGTCTGCCGCTCACCCCGCGCCGCGACCTGCGCATCCTCGAAGGCCCGCTCGAGGACATCGTCCGCCGCGCGGCCGACGACCCGCAGCGCGACGACTACGTGCTCGCGCGCATCTCCGACACCGGCGCGATCCTCGACGCGATGAGCAAGCTGCGCACGGCCTACCCCAACGCGCTCTCCATCGAACGCCCGCAATTGTCCGGCAGCGGCGCCGGCCTCGAAGGCGGCACGGATCACCGCAAGGTCGAGACGCAGGACCTCTTCGCCAGCTTCTATCGCGAGATGACCGGCGCCGACCTGGACGAACCCGCCGCGCAGCTCCTGCATGCCGAGATCGCTGCCCTCGCCCGCGCCGACCGGGAGGCCGCGCAATGAAACCGTGCCGTCTCGCCCTGCAAGCCTTCGGCCCCTTCGCCGGCCGCGAGGAAATCGACTTCGGCGCGCTGCCGTCCGACGCCCTCTTCCTCATCCACGGTCCGACCGGCGCGGGCAAGACCTCGCTCCTCGACGGCATCTGCTATGCGCTCTACGGCGAAACCTCCGGCAGCGAGCGCTCCGCCAAGGAGATGCGCAGCCATCACGCCCCGGACAGCGTCCTGACGGAAGTCGAGTTCGAGTTCGAACTCGCCGGCACGCGCTACCGCATCCGCCGCTCGCCCGAGCAGGAACGCACCGCCCTGCGCGGCAAGAAGGAACTGGTCAAGACGCCGGCGAAGGCAGAGCTTCACGTCCACGACGCCGCCGGAACGGGCGACTGGACGCCGCTGGTGAGCAAGACCACCGAAGTCACCGAGCGCATCGTCGCGCTCCTTGGCTTCGAGGCCGACCAGTTCCGCCAGGTGATCATGCTGCCGCAAGGGCAGTTCCGAAAGCTCCTGACCGCCGACTCCAGGGATCGCGAGAAGATCCTCGAAGCGCTGTTCTCGACCGAGACCTACAAGCGCCTGCAGGAATGCCTCAACGGCTCCGCGCGGCAGCTCGAACAACAGGCGGACGCGGCCAGGGCGCGGCGCACGACGCTGCTGGAGCAGGCCGGCGCGCAATCCGGCGACGAACTGGCCGCGCGCGTGAGCGAATCCGAAGCCCGCCTTGCCGACCTCGCCATCCAGGAGAAGCAGAGCCGCAGCGACGACTCCGCGGCCTCTGCGGCGCTCGCCGCAGGCGAAACACTGGCCGCCCAGTTCAAGGAAGTCGACGTGTCGCGACAGGCCCTGGAGAAACTGACGACCGGGGCGGCGCTCGCGGATGCGCAACGGCGCGAGCTGGCGGACGCCACGCGCGCGCAGCACGTCATCCCCGCCCACGCCGCCTTCGCCGAGGCCCGCCGGCACCAGCAACAGCTCGCCCAACAGACCGCAATGGCCGCAACCGGGGCGGAAAACGCCACGGCGACACTGTCCGCGGCCGAAACCGTGCTGAATAAGGAAACCGCCCGCGCGGCCGAGCGCGATGCCGCGGCGCGCGAACATGCGCGCCTCGAAGGCCTGCGCGACACCGTGCAGGGGCTGCGAGCCGCGCAGCGCGAACATGTCGCAGCCGATGCCGCGGCGCGCTCGACCCTCCAGACACTCGCGGCACTGCAAAAGCAGCACACCGACCTGACCACCCAACGCAGCGCGCTGCAGCAGGCGATCGAGCTCCACGGCCCCCAGGCAAACCGCTGCGATGCCCTGCAGGCGAAGATCGAGCAGCAAACCCAACGCGTCGCGGCGCTCACCCGGCTTGCTGCCGCGAAGGCCACGCTCGCCACGAGCCAGATCGAAGCCGCCAACCGCAAGCGCGCCTGCGAAGCGGCGCAGACCGCTCGCCAGCGCGCGCTCGACCACAAGGAAGCCCTCGAAGCACGCTGGCGCGAAGGGCAGGCTGCCGCGCTCGCGCACCATCTCGCAGACGGTCAGCCCTGCCCCGTCTGCGGCAGCGCCGAGCACCCCCACCCCGCCGCGAGCGGCGAGGCCGTTCCGACCGAAACGGAGCTGCGCGCCGCCACCGCCGCGCTGAACAAAGCCGAAGGCGCGCTGGATCTGGCCCGCACCGCCCATCACGAAGCCGCCAACCGGGTCGCCGCCGAGGAATCGACCGTGACGACCCTGCAATCCGGCCTGCCCGCGGACGTGCCCGATGCGGCGGTGGCACAACAGGCCCTGCAGACGCTCGAACGGGAACTCGCCTCCGCCAGGCAGGCCGCGGCAGCCCTGAGCCAGGCGAAAACTGCAATCGAAACCTGCGATCGGAACATCGCCGCCGCGGCGCAGGCCGTGGAACTCGCGCGCGGCAAGAGCGAGGAATCCGGACTCCAGGCCGCCACGGCGGCATCCCGCGTCGCCGAGCGGTCCGCCCAAGTCCCCGCCGACCTGCGCGAAGACGACGCCCTCGAACGGGCGATCCGCGTCGCGAAGACGCGCTGCGACCAACTCCTCGAACAGCTGAAAACGGCGCAGGACGCGCATCGCCAAGCCCACGCCACCGCCGCCGCGGCGCGGGCCACCCTCGCCACGCTACGCGAATCACTCGCCGCGGCCGAGCGCCGCAGCACCGAGGCGCACGAGACCCTCATCGGGAACCTGAGCGAACACGGTTTCGCCGGCGAAGACGTTTTCCGGCTCGCCCGCCGCCCAGCCGACGCGATCACCGCCTTGCGCACCATGCTGCAGGCCCACGACGAAGCGCTCGCCGCCGCAAAGGAACGCGTCGCACGCGCCGAAGGCAGCACTGCGGGCAAGACCGCACCGGATCTGCCCGCACTGAAGGCCGCCCAGAGCGCGACGCGCGAACGCGTCGAAGCGCTCGTCGCCGTGCAAAACACCCTCAAGGAAAAGATCGCCCACGAACGCAAGACGCTCGACACCCTCGCCGACATCCGCCGCGAACTGGGCGACATCGAAGACCGCTACCGCGTGATGGGCCACCTCGCCGCCATCGCCAACGGCGACAACAGCCGCAAGCTCACCTTCCAGCGCTTCGTCCTCGCCGCGCTCCTCGACGACGTGCTCGGCCAGGCCTCCCTGCGCCTCAAGGCCATGAGCCGCGGACGCTACACCCTCCAGCGCCGCATGGACGTCGCCGACGCACGCAAGGCCTCCGGCCTCGATCTCGAAGTGTTCGACGACTACACCGGGCGCGCCCGCCCCGCCAGTACCCTCTCCGGCGGCGAAGGCTTCATGGCATCGCTGTCGCTTGCGCTCGGCCTGTCGGACGTCGTCCAGTCCTACGCCGGCGGCATCCAGCTCGACACCCTCTTCATTGACGAGGGCTTCGGCAGCCTCGATCCGGAGTCGCTCGACATGGCCATGAAGGCGCTCATCGACCTGCAGCAGAAAGGCCGCATGGTCGGCATCATTTCCCACGTCGATGAGCTCAAGCGGCAGATCGACACCGGCATCGAAATCAGCCTCGGCGCAGCCGGAAGCCACGTCCAGATCCGGGGATGCGCCTGACCGTGGTCCTGGTCGAGCGCTGCGCAGCCGCGAGCAGGACGCCTCACTCCGTCCGGTCCGGATCCCCGATCCCTTCCCCGGCAAGCGCCCGCCCGGCGGCCGGGCCGATCGTACCCACTGATCTGGCATGGGCCAGCAAACCCTTGTCCAGAAGCAAGCGCCGCATGCTCCCGGCCAGCATGGTGGCCAACTGCGCGTCGTCGGCCCACGCGAAACCATCCACCTCGGGTACCCGCCGACCGGTTACGTAGTGGTCGAAGTAACTGGTGCACCGGCACCGATCGGCTCGCGTCTCGTCCGACGAAGTGCGGACCACGAAGAGATGCAGGTCCTTGCCGCGATAGTAAGCATGCCGGCCCAGGTCCGTGAGCCGGCGCGCATCGAACACGAGCCCGAACTCCTCCTGCGCCTCCCGCAACGCGCAGCTCATCGGCCCCTCCCCCGCGTCGATGAGCCCCTTGGGCAGATCCCAATGCCGGCTGCCGGTCGAATGCCCGACCAGCAACTCGCCGCGCTCATTGATGACCAACAGACCGCAGGAAAGCTGAGTGGCTGTCATGACGATTCGCATCGATTGCGGTGAGTCTTGGCGGGTATCGTCATGGGACGGACCTGTGGCGGGTCAAGCGGGCGCATCAGCCCCGCCTGAAGTCGAAATCTTCATCGGCACCAACATCAGGGATGCTGCCCGGAACTTCCCTGAAGGTACTGCGGACAGGCCCGGACTGCGCAGCATGCACGATCTCGCGATCTTCAGCGTCGACACTCCGGCCGTGCGCGGCCACCGCATCCTTCGCGGCCTGTGCTACCGCGGATTCGATGTTGCGAACAACTGGACTGGATGCCACGGCAATCTCCATTGGATTGCAATGCGTGCATTGTAGGGCACGGCGTGATCATTACCTCGGCCATGGGCGCAACGCTGCGCAGCCGGATACCCGCTTTCGTGGTCGTGAATGCGGTGAATGAGCCGGATAATCTCCGCAAAAGGCGCCCTCCCTGCATAGGACGGATGAAGGAGCGCGCCGTATCCTGCCAAAGCGGCGTGCGGGCATCAGCCAGCTCCGATCATCGGTCCTTATCCGTTCGCGCATGGAAGATGAACCCGATGCTGTTCATCAGCAGCTGCGCCGCGAGGATCGAAGTGGTGCCGGTCGGATCGTAGGCGGGTGCGACCTCCACGAGGTCCATGCCGACGATGTTGCCGCGGCTGCGCTTGGCGAGCGCCTGGATGATCTCGAGCACTTCGTAGTACAGGAAACCGCCGTGGCTCGGCGTGCCGGTGCCCGGCGCGATCGAGGGGTCGAAGCCGTCGATGTCGATCGTGATGTAGTAGGACACGCCCTGCGGAATCCGCGCGAGCACGCCTTCCGTCCCGAGCCGGCGCACGTCGCGCACCGACAGGATCTGCGAGCCGGCTTCGCGCGCCGCCACGTAGTCGTCGCGGTTCGATGACGACACGTTGCGGATGCCGATCTGCGTCATGCCGACGATGTGGTCCATCTCGGATGCACGGCGAAGCGGATTGCCGTGGCCGTAGCGCACGCCGTGCCGTTCGTCGACGAAGTCGAGGTGGGCGTCGACATGCAGGATGTGGATCGGCCCGCGGCCTTCGAAGGCCTTGATCACTGGCGCGTGGATCGAGTGGTCGCCACCGAGCACCAGCGGCATCGCGCCCTTCTCGAGGATCTTGCGTACCGCGAATTCGATGTTCGCGTTGCTCTTCGCCATGTCGGTATGCACGATGTCCGCGTCGCCGACGTCGGTAATGCGCACCTCGTCCTGCGTCAGGTACATCACGTCGTCCTCGAAATCGTAGGCGCCCGAGTGGCCGAACGAGAACAGCGTCGAGGCCTCGCGGATGCCGCGCGGCCCGAAGCGCGCGCCCGAGCGCCACTGCGTGCCCATGTCGTTGGGCGCGCCGAGCACGGCGACGTCGGCGTCGATCTGTTCCCAATCGACGCAGGGGGGTGATTTGGCAAAGGTGCAGTGACCGACGAACGGCAGGTTGAGGCGGCCGGATTCATAGGAGTTCCTGGACATGGTCTTTCTCCGAGCGAGTAAGCGAATTTGCGTGATGAAGGGGTGGCGGAGGCGCGCGTCGGCGCGCGACCGGTTGCGGATGCCCGGTCGCGACGCCCGCCGGGGCTCAGAAGTTGTACTTGAGCCCGACGACGACGGCGGCCCGTCCAAGGTTGCGCGAATCTCCTTTCGCCCCCCCGCCGGGCATGTAGAAGGAGCGCTCCGCGTTGGTCGCGAACAGCGACACGCTGGGCACGAGGCCGTTGAAATCCTTGGAAAGCGTCAGCGAAGCGTCGGCATAGCTCGCGTCGCCGGAGTACGGACCGCTGATGAACTGGTAGCCAGCGTGCGGCACGAGGGTGTAGCCGTCGCCGAGGTCGAGGCTTGCACTGAGGTCGACGTAGTAGCTCTTGCCGCTGTCCGGGATCGCGAGGAAGTTCTTGCTCACCGTGCGACTCAGCTTCAGCTTGCCGACGCCGTAGGTGAGGCCGGCATAGATCTCGGTCGTGTTCGCGTCGGGCTCGAGCCCGTTGTCGGGGAAGATGTAGCGCAGGAAACCGAGGTCGTAGCCGAAGCCGCCGCCGAGCTCGCCGGCGTAGCCGCCATACACATCGAGCTCGTAGTCGGCGCCTCCGCCGGGAAAATCCTCGATCCATTTGATCGTGGACGCGAAGGCGCCGAGATACAGGCCGCCATTCGTATAGTCCACGCCCGCCTGGGCGGCCGGATGGAAGCGCGACTGCGACAGGCCGCGCGCGCGGTAGTCGCTGACGGCTGCGACGTTGAAGATCAGGTCGGCGTGCGCGTTGAGGGCGGTACCGGCGCCGACGAAGCCGAGTGCGAGGGCGATGCAGCGGAAATTCATGGGAGTCTCCCGAATCGTAGGGATGGAGTGAGCCTTGGGGGTGGCCGGCGGCCACCCCCATGCGACAGCAAACGGGGATGTGTCAGGCGGAGCGGATCAGGAAGCGACGCGCCTCAGCGGCTTGCCACTGCGCTGCGTCCTCTCCCACCCTTCGACGAAGCCCACGGGAGCGTCGTCGGGCGCGAGGACCGCGCCCCCCCGGACGATGTCGGCCGCGCGCTCGGCGACCATGATCGTCGGGGCGTTGAGGTTGCCGTTCGGCTCGGTCGGAAACACCGACGAGTCGATCACGCGCAGCCCCTCGACGCCGCGCACGCGCAGACCTGAATCGACGACGGCCATCTCATCCTCCCCCATGCGGCAGGTGCCGCAGGGATGCATCGTCGACTCCATGTTCTCGCGCACGAAGGCGTCGATCTCGTCGTCGGTGCGCACGCCCGGCCCCGGCGCGAGCTCCTCGCCGCGATAACGGTCCATCGCCGGCTGCCCGACAATCTCGCGCGTGAGGCGCACGCAGCGCCGGAAGCCCTCGCGGTCGGCCTCGTGCTCCAGATAGTTGAAGCGGATTTCCGGATGCACATAGGGGTCGCCCGACACCAGGCGCACATGGCCGCGGCTCTTGGGCTTGTTCGGCCCGGTCAGGACCATGAAACCATGCCCCTCGATCGGCTTGTGCCCGTCATAGCGCATCGCTGCCGGCAGGAAGTGGAACTGGATGTCCGGCCAGCGCAGCCCCGGCGCGGAGCGGATGAAACCCCCTGCCTCGAAGTGATTGCTCGCCCCGAGCCCGTCCCGACGCGCGAGCCAGCGCGCACCGATCGCAGCCCTGCCCATGAGATCCATCTTGCTGTTGAGCGTGATCGGCTCCTTGCACGCCCACTGGATATAGATCTCGCTGTGGTCCTGCAGGTTGGCGCCCACCCCGGGCAGGTCGTGGCGTACCGCGACGCCGGCGCGCTGCAGCACGTCGCCGGGGCCGATGCCCGAACGCTGCAGCAGGTGTGGCGAGCCGATCGGGCCGGCCGCGACCAGCACCTCGCGCCGCACGCGCACGGTGCGCACGTCGCCGCCCGTCTCGTAGCGCACCCCGACCGCGCGCTTGCCTTCCATGACGATCTCGCGCGTCATCGCATGCGTGACGACCTTCAGGTTCGGCCGATTCATCGCGGGACGCAGGTAGGCATTCGCCGTGGACCAGCGCACCCCGTCCTTGACCGTCATGTGCATCGCGCCGAAGCCTTCCTGCATATGTCCGTTGCAGTCCTCGGTCTTGATGTAGCCCGCCTGCGCCCCCGCCTCCAC
>NZ_WTVS01000093.1 GCF_012911005.2 Aromatoleum toluolicum
GTCGACATACTGATCGCGCTTGACCGTGCCGGGGCGGTAGGTCATGACGACGATGCGGTCGGCCAGGTAGATCGACTCCTCGATCGAGTGGGTGACGAAGAGGATGGTCTTGCCGAGTTTTTCCCAGATGCGCAGCAGTTCGTCCTGCAGGTTGCGGCGGGTGAGCGCATCGAGCGCGCCGAAGGGTTCGTCCATCAGCATGATCGGGGAATCGAGCGCGAGCACGCGGGCGATCGCCACGCGCTGGCGCATGCCGCCGGAGAGGTCCTTCGGGAAGCGGTCGCGGAAGTCCTTGAGGTGCAGCAGATCGAGCAGCTGATTGACCGTGAGGTCGATCTCGGCCTTTTCCGTGTCTTGGATTTCGAGGCCGAAGGCGATGTTCTGCGCGACGGTCATCCACGGGAACAGCGCATATTCCTGGAAGACCATGCCGCGGTCCGGGCCGGGAGCCCGGATACTCTGGCGGTTGATGACGATGTCGCCGGCCGACGGCGGCTGGAAGCCGGCCACCGCGTTGAGCAGCGTCGACTTGCCGCAGCCCGAGGGGCCGAGCAGGCAGACGAACTCGCCGGGCTGGATGGTCAGGTCGATGTCCTTCAAGGCGACGACGTCGCCGCCGGGCGTCTTGAAGACCTTCTGGACGTTGTTGATCAGGATCTGACTCATATCAGTGCTCCAGGCCGCGGTGCCAGCGCAGCAGATGGTTGTTGAGGCGGCTGACCGCGCTGTCGATGAACAGGCCGAGCAGGCCGATGGTGATCATGCCGGCGATGATCTTGTCCGACCACATGAATTCCCGCGCTTCGAGGATGCGGAAGCCGAGGCCGTCGTTGACCGCGATCATCTCGGAAACGATGACGACGATGAAAGCGGTGCCGATGCCGATGCGCACGCCGGCCAGGATGTAGGGCGTCGCGGCGGGCAGGATGACGCGAGTGAACATCGTCCATTGCCGGACACCGAGGTTCCTTGCCGCGCGGATGTAGATGCCGTCCACCTGGCGGACGCCGGCGATGGTGTTCATCAGCACCGGGAAAAAGGCGCCGATGGCGATCAGGAAGAAGGACGGCGGGTTGCCCAGGCCGAACCACAGTATCGCCAGCGGAATGTAGGCGATCGGCGGAATCGGCCGCAGGATCTGCATCAGCGGGTTGAACAGCGCGTAGATGCGGGGGCTGGCGCCCATCAACAGGCCGAGCGGCAGGGCCAGGCCGGCGCCGATCAGGAAACCGGCGACGACGCGGAACAGGCTGGAATAGGCGTCGTGCGGCAATTCGCCGGAGAGCAGCCAGGCGAGATAGGTCTGGCCGGCCTCCTGCGGCTGGGCCGGCAACAGGTAGGCCCACCATTTGGCGGCGACTGCCGATGGCGACGGCAGCAGCACTTCCGAGAACAGGCCGAAGCGCGAGCCGGCCTCCCACAGCATCAGCAGCAGCACCGGCACCAGCGCGCCGCGGGCGAAGTCTTCGAGTTTCTGCATGATGGCCCTCACTTCACTTTCAGGTCGGCTTTGGCCTGCTGCAGCAGGTCGAGCTTGACCCACTCGGCGGCCTTGGGCGGCTTCTGCATGCGCCCGACGCCGTACTTCTGCATGAAGTCGGTGGTGATGTCGATATGCTCCGGCGTCACGTCGTAGGTGTAGGCGGCGTTGTCCAGCGCGTCCTTGAAATCCTGGGGCGTGATCTGGCCCTTGAACATCGATTCGCGCACGTATTTCTCGGCCAGCACCGGGTCCTTGTTGAACAGCGCGGTGGTCTCGACGAAGCACTTCATCAGGCGCTGGGCGACATCCTTCTTTTCGTTGTACATCTTTTCGGTCATCACCAAGAGGCGCACCGGCTCACCCATCTTGGTCGTGTAGGGCTTCATGATCTCGACGCCGAACTTCTTGTTGATCGCCTGCGACGATTGCGGCTCGGACTGGTTCATCGCGTCGATCTGCCGGGCGGCCAGCGCCTGGTTCAAGTCGGCGAACGCGAGGAAGACGATCTGGACGTCCTTGCCCGGCTTGTCCGACCAGGTCAGTCCGGCCTTTTCCAGTTCGGCGTAGAGCAGCAGTTCGTGCGCGCCGCCGCGGGTGACGCCGACCTTCTTGCCCTTCAGGCCCTGGATGTCCTTGATGCCGGTGTCGGCACCGGCGAGCAGGCGCGCGCCTCCCTTGGCGAAACCGGCCACGGTGTAGATCGGCACGCCGTTGGCGCGGCCCGAGATGGCACCGTCTGAAGCCAGCGCGGCGATGTCGATCTCACCGGCGACAATGGCCGGCATGATGTCCGGCCCCTTCGGGAACATGCGCTCCTCGACCTTCAGGTTGTACTTGGCGCAGGCCTCCTGCATGTAGGACACCGCGCCGTAATGCGCGAACTTCAGGTTGCCCAGACGCACCACGTCCGGCGTCTGCGCCACGGCCGGTGCCGGCAGCGCACAAGCGCCCAGCACGGCGCTCACGAGCACGGCAGGACGGAAAGAAAAGGTGGTTTTCATGACTGACTCCTCCACGGTTGTTGTGCCCATCCTTAACGCAGGAGGTGTGCCAGCTGGCGATTTGGCTAGTCAGTCGTTTGATTTTGCAGGGTTTTTTCAGGTCGACCGCCGGGAAGAACGTGAAGCGGATGTGTGTGTTTTCGGAATGGGTGGAGTAGTGGTGTGCGGAAAATGGCACAGGGGCCGTTGTCGGCTACATACCGCGTGTCGCTTCATTTCGCCTGACCGGTGCCGTCCCCCGCGAGCGTCACACCCCCGAACCACACCGCCTTCCAGCGCGCGACCTTGTCGTCCGGGGCCAGGGTCTGCGGTGACACGGTTGTGGCGTCGGGGAAGCCGGGATCGCCGTCGATGACCCGGCTATTCACGGTCGCGTAGCGGCGGGCGTCTTCCGCGTAGATCACCGCGACGAGCACGCCGCAGCACTTGCAGAAGAGGAACTCCGCCAGCGCGTTCCCCTGCCGGTAGCGCCCCAGCGCGGTCTGGTCGCGGACCTCGAGGTGCAGGCGTCCGGCGGGATCGGAGAAGTAGGCGGCGCCGTGCTTGCGGCAGAAGCTGCAGTCGCAGGCGCGCGGGGTGTAGGCGGCCGGCTCGCGGGGGAGTTCCAGTTCGACGCGAATGGCGCCGCAGTGGCAGCCTCCGCGCAGCGCATGTGCAGGCATGGTCCAGTTCCTCGTGAAGCCGGGCCGGGGCGCACGGCGGCGCCGATTGCAGGCCCGTAAACGGACGACGGGCGCGGAACCCGAGGTCCGCGCCCGTCCGGATCGCAGGCCGACGCCTGCGTCAGGCCGCTTCGCCGAGGTAGGCGGCGCGCACCTTGGGGTTGGTCAGCAGGTCGGCGCCGGTGCCGGTCAGCGTGATCTTGCCCGATTCCATCACGTAGGCGCGCTGCGAGAACTCTAGCGCGAGGTTGGCGTTCTGCTCGACGAGCAGGATCGTCACCCCTTCCTTCGCGACCGACTGCACGACCTCGAAGATCTTCTCCACCACCAGCGGCGCCAAGCCCATCGACGGTTCGTCGAGCAGCAGCAGCTTGGGGCGCGACAGCAGCGCGCGGCCGATCGCGACCATCTGCTGCTCGCCGCCCGACAGCGTGCCGGCCACCTGGGCGAGGCGCTCCTTCACGCGCGGCAGCATCGTGTATACGCGTTCCAGATCCTGTTCGATGACGGCCTTGTCGTTGCGCGTGTAGGCGCCCATGCGCAGGTTCTCCTCGACGGTGAGGCGGGTGAAGATGCCGCGCCCTTCCGGCACCAGCGCGATGCCGCGGCGCAGGCGCTTGTGCGCGGGCAGCACGTGCACCTTGTCGCCCTCGTAGAGGATCTCGCCGCCGGCGATCTTCAGGCTGCCGGCGATGGCGTTCAGCGTCGTGGTCTTGCCGGCGCCGTTGGCCCCGATCAGGCTCACGAGCTCGCCGCGGTACAGTTCGAGGTCGATGCCCTTCACGGCCTTGATGCCGCCGTAGGCGACTTCCATGCCGGAGAGCTGGAGCAGGGGAGCGGTGGGATTAGTGTGCATGCTTGTGGCCTCCGCCGAGGTAGGCGCCGATCACGGCTTCGTTCTTCTGCACCTCGGCCGGCACGTCCTCGGCGATCTTGCGCCCGAAGTCGAGCACGGCGACGCGGTCGCACAGGCCCATCACGAGCTTCACGTCGTGCTCGATCAGCAGGACGGTGACGCCGTCGCTGCGGATCTGCTCGATCAGGTTCTTGAGCTGCACCGTCTCGGTCGCGTTCATGCCGGCGGCCGGTTCGTCGAGGGCGAGGAGCTGCGGTTCGGTCGCCAGCGCGCGCGCGATCTCGAGGCGGCGCTGGTCGCCGTAGGAGAGATTCTTCGCCGTCGCGGTGGCGAAGCGCTCGATGCCGACGTACCGGAGCAGCTCGTAGGCGCGCTCGGTGGTCAGGCGCTCCTCCTCGACGGTGGACTTGTTCTGCGTGAGGATGCCCCACACGCTCGCCTTGGTGCGGATGTGATGGCCCGCCATCACGTTCTCGAGCGCGGACAGCTCGCGGAACAGGCGGATGTTCTGGAAGGTCCGCGCGATACCCTGCGCGACCACCAGATGCGGCTTGCCCGAGGGCAGCACCGCGCCGTTGAATACGAACTCGCCGCCGTCGGGCGTGTAGGCGCCGGTCAGCACGTTGAAGAAGGTCGTCTTGCCGGCGCCGTTGGGGCCGATCAGGCCGTACACCTCGCCCTTGCGGATCGTCAGCGAGACGTCCGAGAGCGCCTGCAGGCCGCCGAAGCGCTTGCCGATGTTGCGGGCTTCGAGCAGGGTGATCATTCGGTCACCCCCTTGGCCTTCAGGTAGCGGATGTGGGAGTACTTGGCGTTGGCCGGGATCAGGCCGGACGGGCGGAGCAGCATCATCAGGATCATCGCGAGCGACAGCAGCAGCATGCGGAGCACTTCGGGGTCGAGCAGCACGTGGCCGAACAGGGCCTGCTGCACCGGCACCGCGAGGTGGCGGAGGATTTCGGGCAGCGCGGACAGGATGATCGCGCCGACGATCGCGCCGGCGATGTTGCCCATGCCGCCGAACACGACCATCGTCAGCACCGCGATCGACTCCATCAGCGAGAACGATTCGGGCGAGACGAAGCCCTGGAAGGTGCCGAACAGCACGCCCGACACGCCGCCGAAGGTCGCGCCGAGCGAGAACGCCAGCAGCTTCATGTTGCGCGTGTTGATGCCGATCGCCTTGGCGGCGAGCTCGTCGTCGCGCATCGCGGCCCACGCGCGGCCCACGCGCGAGATCTGCAGGCGCGAGATGAAGATGATCGAGCCGACCACGCACGCGAGGAAGAAGTAGTAATAGAGGAACAGCGAGTTGATCGCGAGCTCTTCGGTCACCTGGATGTTGCGCGACAGGTCCCAGCCGAACAGCACGATCGGGTCGAGCGAGTTGATCCCCTGCGGCCCGTTCGTGATGTTGATCGGGTAGTTCAGGTTGTTCATGAAGATGCGCACGATCTCGCCGAAGCCCAGCGTGACGATCGCGAGGTAATCCCCCCGCAATCGCAAGACCGGGAAGCCCAGCGTGATGCCCGCCATTGCCGCGAAGAAGGCCGCCAGCGGCAGCACGATCCAGATCGGCGTATGCAGGTCGAAGTGCGGCGACGCGAGGAAGGCCGCGGTGTAGGCCCCCACCGCATAGAACGCGATGTAGCCCAGGTCGAGCAGGCCGGCGAAACCGACGACGAGGTTCAGGCCCAGCGCCAGCAGGATGTAGAGCAGTGCGAAGTCGAGCACGCGCACCCAGGTGCGGCCGAACATCATCGCGACGAGCGGCGCGCCGATCGCGATCGCGATCACCAGCCAGCGCGCGGCCTGCGGGTTGCGTTTGCCCAGCCAGGGAACGGCCAGTGCGAGTTCGTTCATGTTCTTGTCACTCCCGCGTTATGCCCGGTCGGACACGCGTTCACCCAGCAGGCCGGTAGGCTTGAAGATGAGTACGAGGCCGAGGATGATGAAGGCGAAGATGTCCTGGTAGGACGAATTGAGGAAGCCGAAGGTTGCCTGCTCGATGTAGCCGGCGCCAAACGACTCGACCAGGCCCAGCACGATGCCACCGAGCATGGCGCCGCCGAGGTTGCCGATGCCGCCCAGCACCGCCGCGGTGAAGGCCTTCAGGCCGGGCATGAAGCCCATGCCGTAGTGCGCGATGCCGTAGTTGCTCGCGAACATCACGCCGGCGACCGCGGCGAGCGCGGCACCGAGGACGAAGGTGAGCGCGATGATCATGTTGGTGTCGACCCCCATCAGCGCCGCAACGCGATGGTTCTCGGCGGTCGCGCGCATCGCGCGGCCGAGCTTGGTCTTGGTCACCAGCAGGATCAGGCCGGCCATCATCAGCGCGGAGACGATGATGATCGTGATCTGGATCGGCGTGATGAACACGCCCTCGATCGGCTGGATCGGGGTCGTCGAGATCAGCTGCGGGAAGGTGTGGTAATTGCGCCCCCAGATGATCATCGCCAGGGTCTGCAGCAGGAAGGACACGCCGATCGCGGTGATCAGCGGCGCGAGGCGCGGCGCGTTGCGCAGCGGCCGGTAGGCGAGGCGCTCCATCGTGAACGCGAGCAGCATGCACACCGGGATCGCCACCAGCAGCGACAGGGTCAGCATCGCGATCGGCGACATGCCGGGAGCGACGCCCATCAGGAACATCATGGTCTGCAGCGCCGTGAGTGCGCCGACCATCACGAGGTCGCCGTGGGCGAAGTTGATCAGGCCCAGGATGCCGTAAACCATCGTGTAGCCCAAGGCGACGAGCGCATACACGCTGCCGACGACGAGGCCGTTCACGATCTGTTGAAGAAAGATTTCCATGTTTACCCTCGGAATGTCGGGTGCGGGCCGCACTGGGGTGAATGATGCGGGGTGGCCGTCGTGAGGCCGGTCCGCCGTTCGGACGCTGGTTTCGCCCGCGCCGTTCGCGCGCGCATCGGGTTCGGCGCGGGTGTGTCGGCCGGACCGCAGAAAGGCTGAAAATACATCGGGTTACATGTCGCGAGAGTCACAAAAAAGGGGGTGCGATCGTGCTGCGTGATCGCAACCCCCGCTTCGGGTCATCCAGACTGGCGGGCCGGAATGAGCGCCGGAATTACATCGGTGCCCAGGTACCGGCCTTGAACTGGTACATCGTGACCGCGCCGTCCTTGATGTCGCCCAGATCGTCGAAGGCCACCGTCCCGGTCACGCCGGGGTAGTTGCTCTTCTTCAGCTCGGGCAGGTACTTGGCGGGATCGGTCGAGTTGGCCGCCTGCATCGCCTTGATCATCGACATCGCGGCGTCGTAAGCGTAGGGCGAGTAGATCTGCACGTCGGTGTTGAAGCGCGCCTTGTAGCGGTTGCGGAACTCGGTGCCGCCCGGCATCTTCTCGAGCGGCAGGCCCGCCATCGAGCAGTAGGCGTTGGCGCCGATCGAGTCGCCGGCGAGCTTGATCATCTCGGGGCTGCAGCCGCCGTCGCCGGTGACGAACTTCGCTTCGACGCCGAGCTGCTTCAACTGGCGCAGCATCGGGCCGCCCTGGGCGTCCATGCCGCCGAAGAAGATCACGTCGGGCTTGGCGCCGCGGATCTTGGTGAGGATCGCGTTGAAGTCGGTCGCCTTGTCGGTCGTGAACTCGCGCGCGACGATCTTGCCGCCGCCCGCCTTCACCGCCTTCTCGGTCTCGTCGGCGAGACCCTGGCCGTAGGCCGTGCGGTCGTCGATGATCGCGACGGTCTTTGCCGCGAGCGGACCGACGATGAACTTGCCGAGCACGCCGCCCTGCTGCACGTCGTTGGCGATCGTGCGGAACACCGCCTTGTAGCCTTGACGGGTGAGCGTCGGGTTGGTCGCCGAGGGCGAGATCATCGGCACGCCGGCCTGGTTGTAGATGCGCGAGGCCGGGATCGTGGTGCCCGAATTCAGGTGACCGACGACGCCCTTCACGCCGGCGTCGACGAGGCGTTGGGCGACCGTGGTGCCGGTGCGGGGGTCGGCCTGGTCGTCCTCGCCCATCAGCTCGAACTTGACCTTCTTGCCGCCGATGGTGATGCCTTTGGAATTGGCGTCCTCGACGGCGAGGCGCGCGCCGTTTTCGTTGTCCTTGCCGAGGTGGGAGATGGTGCCGGTGAGCGGGGCGACGCTGCCCAGCTTGACGACCATTTCCTGCGCCTGGGCGACCGACAGGCCGAATCCCATGATCGCGAGTGCGACGACGGTTTGCTTCATATTGCTCCTCCAGCGAGATCGATTCGTGAGATTGAAGGCCTGAACGACACTTCCAGCCTTCGTGAGCGCCGAAGGGCCGTCAGGGTGCTGCACGTGATACCGCTTTTCCGTTCGCCCCCGACTATCACCGCTGCGCCGCAACGGTCCCGGGGGGCTGAAAAGTCCGCGTATTCTGCCCAAAAACGGACCGTGATGCGCAATTAGCAACAGTGATGTGCGGCTTTGTGCCTTCTGCAGTGCAGCAAGGGGCCGCCGGTGCCGGTCATCGGCGATGACATGGCGTTTCACTTTCGGCGCGGATCGGCAGTTGGCGCGGGTTTCGAACGGATCAGTCTGTGTTTGCACACATGATGCGTTGCACAAGTCATGCCAGATTGTGGAAAACCCTAATACCCACGCAGGATGCATGCAGGCGAAGCCGGAAAGCCGCCTGATGCGCGGGATACGACAAGAAAAAGGGGCGCCGCGGCGCCCCGATCCGGTTCATGTTCGGCGCCCGCCGCACGGCAGTGGTGCGCGGCGGGCGCTGCGCGGGTTCAGTTGAGCGCTTCCCACTTGCCGCCCTGAAAGCGATACAGCGTCACGCCGCCGTCGCGGATGTCGCCGTTCTTGTCGAAGGCGATCGTGCCGGTCACGCCGGAGACGTCGAGCTTCTGCAGCGCCGGCAGGTACTTGGCCGGTTCGACCGAGCCGGCGGCCTTCATCGCCTCGATCAACGCCATCGCGGCGTCGTAGCTGTACGGCGCGTACAGCTGCACGTCGCCCTTGTACACTTCCTTGAAGCGCTTGTTGAAAGCGGCGCCGCCGGGCATCTTGTCCATCGGGATGCCGGCCTGGGTGCAATAGGCGTCGGCGCTCATCGCGTCGCCCGCGAGCTTGATCATCTCGCCGGTGCACGCGCCGTCGCCGCCGAGGAACTTGGCCCCGAGGCCGAGCTGCTTCATCTGGCGCAGCATCGGCGCGGCCTGCGCGTCCATGCCGCCGAAGAACACGGCGTCGGGCTGCTTGCCCTTGATCTTGGTGAGGATCGCGGTGAAATCGGTCGCCTTGTCGTTCGTGAACTCGCGGCCGACGACCTGTACCCCTTCCTTCTTCAGGCTCTCGGCGAAGGCATCGGCGAGACCCTGGCCGTAGGCGGTGCGGTCATCGATGATCGCGACCTTCTTCGCGCCCAGCTTGTTCGCATACTTGGCCATTGCCGCACCCTGCTGCAGGTCGTTGGCGATGACGCGGAAGGTGACCTTGTAGCCCTGCTGGGTCAGCTTGGGGTTCGTCGACGACGGCGTGATGACCGGCACGCCGGCCTGCTCGTAGATGCGCGACGCGGGAATCGAGGCGCCCGAGGTAACGTGGCCGACCACGCCCTTTACGCCCGCGTCGGTCAGGCGTTGCGCGACGGTCGTTGCGGTGCGCGGGTCGGCCTGGTCGTCCTCGCTCACGAGCTCGAACTTGACCTTCTGGCCGCCGATGGTGGTGCCCTTGGTGTTGGCATCTTCGATCGCGAGGCGCACGCCGTTCTCGCCGTCCTTGCCGATGTGGGCGATGGGGCCGGTGAGCGGACCGGCGTGGCCGATCTTGACGACGGTCTGGGCGTGGGCGGCGGACAGGCCGGCCGCGGCGAGTGCGAGGGCGATCAGGGTCTTCTTCATGAACCGTTCTCCGAAGCGTTGTATGCGGACAGGGGCCGGTTCGCGATTGTGCCGCGCCCCGGTATGGTGCGATTCTAGCCCACGCCCTGCGGTGCCGACATAATGCGGTGCGCTTGGCGCGCCAGCGCCCCCTTATGAGGAGAATCGCCCTGATGAAACGCTTTTTCACCCTGCTGTGCAGCCTGCTCGCTGCGCTCGGGCTGGTTGCCTGCGATCACCTCAACCTGAAGGAGCTGGAGCCGGGGGTGTCCACGGCCGCCGACGTGCGCCAGCGCTTCGGTCCGCCGCAGATGGAGTGGCACAACGACGACGGCTCGGTGACGTGGGAATACTCGCGCCAGCCCATGGGCTCGGAGTGCTTCATGATGACGATCGGCAGCGACGACGTGCTGCGCAAGGTCGAGCAGGTACTGAACGAAACCAACTTCGCGCGCATCCAACGGGGCATGACCGGCGACGAAGTGCGGCGCATCCTCGGCACGCCGGGATCGCGCGAGCGCTTCGACCTCGCCAGGGAAACCGTGTGGGGCTGGCGCGTCGGCAAGGAGGCATCGGGCGATCCGGTGTACTTCCTGGTGCATTTCAACGATGACGCGCGTGTCGCACGCACGAGCCGCTTCGTCGAACAACGCGGCTGACGCAGGCAAGGCGAGGCACGGACGGTGACGCAAGGACGGTGCGGAAGATGAGGCATGCAGCAGCAATTGCGACCTGGGGGCGCATCGCCGCGCTGCTCGTAGCCGCGGCGATTGCCGGCAGCTGCGCGACGATGCCCGGCTCCCGCCCGCTTGCGACCGAGGCCGACGCCATTGCGGCGCATGGCCGGCCGGTACGCCACTGGCAGAACGAAGACGGCACGCGCACGCTGGAATATTCGAACCAGCCCTTCGGCCACGTTACCCTGATGGTGACCGTCGATGCGTCGGGGGCGGTGCTGCGGCAGCACAACGCACTGTCCTTCGAGAACCTCACCCGCGTCGAGCGCGGCATGACGCGCGAGCACGTGTCGCGCCTGCTCGGCACGCATCGCTCGGTGGAATTCTTCCGCCTGAGCGGCGAGGAAGTGTGGGATTGGAACATCGAGAACGATGGCCCGGGCATCTACACCTATTTCAACGTGCACTTCATCGACGGCAAGGTCGTGCGCACGAGCCGCACCTACATCTTTCCGCACGACGGGCCGGAGATGGGCGGCCGCAGCGGTTTCCCCATGTTCCCGTCCGCCCCGCTCCATCCCCTGCGCCACTTGACGGCCGCACCCTGAGCGCGGCGGGGGGCACCCTTTCGAGCGGCCGCCGCGGCGTCTGCCGCTATACTGTCGCAATACGTTGACAGAAGCTGGCGAGATGACCCACGCAATGAGCCATTTTATCGCCGACGACGGCGAACACATCCACGTGAAGATCGAAGGCGAGGGGCCGCCGCTCGTGCTGCTGCACGGCTGGACCGCCAGCCATCGCGACTGGAGCCCCTTCATCGAGGCCTTCGCCGCGCGCCACCGCGTGTATCGCTGGGATGCGCGCGGGCACGGTGGCCATGCCCTGCATACGGACACCCCGCCGAGCGCGGCGCGCATGGCGCGCGACCTCGAGCAGATGCTCAAGCACTGGAACCTGCGCGACGCGATCGTCATCGGTCATTCGATGGGCGCGCTGACGCTGTGGCAATACATCCGCGACTTCGGCTGCGGTCGCCTGCGCAAGCTCGTGATCATCGACCAGTCGCCGCGCATCCTCACCGACGAGCACTGGCGCTGGGGCATCTACGCCGACTTCGACGCGGCGCGCAACGCCGCCTTCGTGCGTTCACTGCAGGAAGACTTCGCCGAAGGCGTGCTGCGCCTGGTCGGCCACAGCCTCAACGAACGTGCGCGGCGCAAGTACCTCGAGAACGGCGAGGGCATGGCGCTCGCGCGCCAGCGCCTGCGCGAGATGACGCCGCAGCCGCTGATCGACTGCTGGTCCAGTCTCGCCGCGGCCGATTACCGCGACGTGCTGGAGAAGATCGACGTCCCCGCGCTGCTGGTCTATGCCGGCGCGAGCAACTTCTACCACACGCGCACCGCCCACTACGTGCGCGACAACATCCCCAACGCGCTGCTCCACATCTACGACGACGTCGACCACGCGCCGCACCTGTGGCAGCGCGAGCGCTTCGCGCGGGACGTGCTCGACTTCATCGACGCCGTGGACTGAGGGCGCGGCGGCGGCCGGGAGCCTATCCGGGCGAGCAGAACCACAGCTTGTTGCCCTCGCTGTCGAGGAAGGCACCAACGTAGAAGCTGCCGTCGTAGAGCTCGACCGCATCCGAGATCTTCACGTCGAGGCCGCGCAGGGTGGCTTCCAGGGCGCGCGCGTCCGCGCATTCCAGCGTGATGCGCGGGTTCGGCTCCGCCGTCGGCGTGCCGTACCAGTCGTCCTTCAGCATCAGCACGGTGCCGCCGAGCAGGAAGGCAGCCTGCTCGCCGCCTTCGCTGGCCGGAGGCAGGCCCAGCGTTTCGCCGTAGAAGCGCGCCGCACGCGCCATGTCGCGCACCGCGAGCGCGACGCCCTTCACGCATTTCAGTCCGAGTTGGGGGGTGGTCATGTTGATCTGCCGTCGAAAGCGAAATCAGCACAGGCCGGCTTCTGCATCCGGCAAGAGGGCGGACCCCGCAGGAGGAAGGCCGCCGTGCCTTCCGGCGCGGCGGGGAGGTCACGGCCGCGGAGGGAGAGGGGCGGTCGTTCATGCTTCACGCTAGCACGTGCAGGACGAAACGCCAGGCGCGCAGCGCGTGCCGCTGCCGCCGTTGCCGCGGTGCATTCGACCCGGCGACGAAAGTCTGTTCGGGTCGAGCCCGTCGAAACGCTGACCGAGCCCTTCGACAAGCTGTATTTTGGCGCGCCGGGTAGATGCTACCGCGGAGCGTCGGGAAGGGTGCATTTCGTATCCTGAATGCGTATCCTTTGACCGTTCCGGTCGCGCTTTTCCGCGATCTTTCGCGTTGTTACAATTCTTTTCAGCGATTTGGCGCCCTCCGGTATCATTTGTTCCGAATCCGTTCGGGCATGCGCGGGGAATTTCACCCGGGTCCGTGCCGCCCGGTCTTTCCGCAGCTATCCCGGCTGGACATCCGCGTATGACTTACGACCTATTCAACGCCCGCGTGGGCCATCGCGGGAACGCCCATCGCGCCGGGCAGGCAGGCTTCACGCTGATCGAGCTCATGATCGCCGTTGCGATCGTCGCAATCCTCGCGGCGATCGCCGTTCCGGCGTATACGCAGTACGTCCAGCGCAGCCGCATCACCGAGGCGACGAACGAACTGGCGACCCTGCGCGTGCGCCTGGAGCAGTTCTATCAGGACAACCGCAACTTCGGCTCGACGGCGACTGCCTGCGGTGTTGCCGTGCCCGCGTCGGACGCCTTCGATTTCACCTGCAACAACGGCGGCGGCAGCAACCAGACCTTCCTCGCGACGGCGACCGGCAAGGCGTCGCGCAACATGGCGGGCTTCTCCTTCACGATCAACCACGACAATCAGCGCCAGACCACCGCCTTTCCGGGCGCGAGCGGCCTGCCGCGCAACTGCTGGATCGTGCGCGCGGGGGATTCGTGCTGAACGGTGTCCGGCAGACGTCGCGGCACAAGGGTTTTACGCTCGTCGAGGCGCTCGTCGCCGTCGGCGTTCTGGCCGTCCTGGCGTCGCTCGCGGCGCCGAGCTTCGAATCCACCTTCGTGCGCTTTCGCGTGCGCGTGTCTGCAGAGGGGCTCATGTCCGGGCTGCAACTGGCGCGTTCCGAAGCCCTGCGTCGCAACCAGGCCGTGCGTTTCACGCTCGACGACGGGCGCGGCAACTGGTCGGTCGCGACGCTCAGCCCTGCCCGCACCATCCAGACGTCCACGGGGGCCGCGGCCGCAGGCGTGACGCTCACGACCAACACGTCGCAGACCGCCGTCGTCTTTCTCGCGAGCGGGCTCGTCGACACCTCGGCAGCCCGAATCGAGCGGATCGACTTGAGCACCCGCGTTCCCGGCGTGAACACCTGGCGTGTCGAGGTGCATGGCGGCGGTCAGGTGCGCATGTGCGATCCGGCGGTCACGGACGCCAATGACCGGAGAAAATGCTGATGCGCGCGGCGCGGCGCGGGCGCGCGCATCAGCACGGCTTCAGCCTGCTCGAAGGGCTGATCGCGATCGTCGTGTTCTCTCTCGGAGCGCTCGGAATGATCGAGATGCAGGCGCGCGCGGTACAACTGAGCGTCGATGCACACGAGCGCGCGAACGCGAGCTTCCTGATCAACCGGCTCATCAGCCAGATCGCGCTGCAGGACGCGACCGTTGCCGCTCCCGATCCCTCGGCCGACTTCCTGCTGGCGCGCCGTGCGTGCAGCGACGGCATCCCCGACACCCATCCGGCCGCGGCGTGGATGCGCGAAACCTGCGCCGCCTTCGACGACGCGAGAATCACGATCGCCCGTCCGTCAGGAGTCGCCACGGGATTTCTCACGATCACGCTCGAATGGCGCGGGCGCTACAAGATGAACGACGGGGCCACGGTGATCCGCGACGATCACCGGCTCGAGATCACCAACCGCTTTCAGTGGCAGTCATGACACAGCGCGCAACCGGTCGCGGGCAGGCAGGCATCTCGCTCGTCGAGATGATGGTCGGCATCGTCGTCGGCTTGATCATCGCGATCGCCATCACTTCGTCGGTCGCGGCGATCGGCAAGCAGTTCCGCATCACCGGCGCCGGTGCGAGCGCGGCCGAGAGCGCTCAGTTGGGTCTCGCGATGGTGGAGCGCGATGCGCGCATGGCCGGCGCGGCGGTCTTCAGCGGTTCGGTCGCGACGATGTGCCCGCGCTTGAATGCCTACAAGGCGCCCGCGACGATCAACGACGGCACGCCGATCGGGGACGCTTGGCCACCGGTGCGAATCACCGATGGGGGCACGGGCTCGGACACGATAGACCTGATCCTCACGCCTCCGGCCGTCGCGATCAACCTCAATGTCGGGGTCACGAAGGAACTGCCCACCAGTGCATCGGTGCTGAAGGTGAGCGAGCCCGGCGGCCGCCTTGCGGTCGGCGACCTCGTGTTGGTCGCCCATCCGCCGCCCAACACCTCCGGCTACCCCTGCACGCTGATCCAGGTGACTGGCATTACCGGCAACTGTGCCGATGCCGCGAATGGCTGCAACGTGAATTTCGGTTCCGGGAGTTCCGATTACAACCCGCCCAACGCGAATACGGCGTTTGCGACCACCGAGCCCTACGCACCAGGGTCGGTGCTGATGAAGCTGCCGAACTTCACCTACACGCGCTACCAGGTGCGGTGCAATTCGCTGCTGCGCCACGACGCCGCCATCACGCCATCTTGTATCGGCACGCCGTCCTACCGCGACAGTGCGCTCGCCGCGGGCATCGTGATGCTGAAGGCGCAGTACGGCATCGCCAACGCCGGCAGCGACGCGATCGTCCAGTGGAAGCGCGCCTCGGCCATTGCGGCAGGCGAGATGGCGCGCGTGAAGGCGGTGCGAGTCGCGATCGTCGCGCAAAGCGGGGAAGTCGACAGCGCGCAGGTCACGTCCTCTGCGCCGGTGGTCTTCGACGGCACTCAGACGCTGGATCTGTCCGGCCTCAGCCTGCCTGCGGGCAAGACCTGGCAGAACTACCGCTACCGGGTGCATGAGACGATCGTGCCGGTGAGGAATTCGACATGGAACCGCTGATGTCGCGCCGCTCCCGCCGTGTGCCCGCCGCCGTGCACGCGTCCGGGGCGGTGCTGATCATCGCCCTCGTCGTGCTTGCGCTCATGAGCCTCGCCGCGGCCTCGGTGATCCGCTCAACAGACACCGGCACGCTGGTGGCCGGCAACCTCGCGTTCCGCCAGGCTACGACGCATGCGTCCGACGTCGCCGTCGATCGTGCGTGGGAGGAACTCGTGCAGGGGACCTACACCGGCAAGGCGTACTACTACGGCACCCGCCAGACCGCCTCGCCCGACTTCACCACGGCTGCGGCCGTGGCGTCCGCGGTCGTGTGGGACTCCAACGCCGTGCCCTGCACGGACGAGCGCGGCATGACCGTCGACTGCGCCGCCGAGACCGGGGGCTTTCGCATCCAGTACCTCATCGAGCGCCAGTGCGAAACCGCGCCGGACGTCAGCGATGTGAACAGCATCAAGGCGCGCTGCGCGATCGATCCGCTCAGCGCGTCCGCCGCCAGCCCCGGCGATCTCGGGGTGTTCTTCAGGGTCCTGGTGCGGGCCCGCGGGCCGCGCGGCACCGTCAGTTTCTACGAAGTGATGTATAGCGGCCCCGCGGCCTGACCATCCGTTATTCCCCCGGAGCAAGACCGTGTGTAACCCGATCGTCCGACGCTGCCTGATCCTGCTGGCCGGCCTCGCCCAACTCGCCGCATTCGCGCCGCCGGCCGCCGCGGCCGACACCGACCTCGCGAACATCCCGATGGCGGTGAGCAACAACGCGCCGCCGAACTTCATGTTCATGGTCGATAACTCGGGCTCGATGAGCAACATCGTGCCCGAAGCGCCGTATTCGGCGACCGGGCCGTCCTACCTGGGCGGCACATGCACCGCCTCCAGCCAGGCGATCCAGACGAGCAACGAAGTATATCTGCGTGTCGTCAACGGCGTGCCCAAGGTTCAGCTCGCGAACCGGGTGGGTTCGGGC
>NZ_WTVS01000094.1 GCF_012911005.2 Aromatoleum toluolicum
CGCCCCTCCTGAGCACCTCGACCGCAATCCGCGGTTTCCTCCCTGGAGCGTTGTCCAACGCCTGCCATCAGCCGCGGTCGATCATCGACGCCCTTCCCGATTGGCAGGCGTCGAACAACGCTAAACCATCGCAGTCGGCCAGCCCTGCGCCCGATGAACGGCGACAGTAGCGCCCATAGCGGCCCATTGGCCAGGCTAACGCCTCTTGGCGAAAACGCCCTTGCCATTCTGAATGATTTTCAGCACTAATTCACCTACCGTTGTGTAGGGATTGCCGTACGGGTCGTCCTCCGCCTGCCGCGCAAGCGCGTGCCTGTGTGCCCGATCATACGCAATCGGAAAATAGTCTTTGATGGCGGGAAAATCGACTACTGCTCCAGATTCATGATCATACTTCGGCATAAGGGCAGCAAGTCGGGCCTGGACAGCATGACGCCCGCTTTGAGCGCCATAGTCTTCTAGATGAAGGATCGGCCAAATTTCGAAGCACGGATTGGAAAAAGCAACGTCTATTCGATGTTCATCTGCCCGCATCAAAGCATCGGACACTCCGGGATGCTCGTCGCGGTCGAAGACCGCCCAGACTCGAAAGCAAGCATCGAAACTGTTTGGGGATTTTCGACATTTTTCGACTAACTTCTCACGTTCCTCGATCGCGGCATCAACCACTGTCAAAGGCACGCCAGTTACAGGAAGCACCCGTAACCTAACGAGCCCGGCCCCATATCCCGCGACGCAATCTGAAAAATAGCGAGGCTCCGTCTTCTTTCCCTCGCAAGCAATGACGATCTCAACCTTGGGCGTAACAAAACAGGATCGCCGAGTAAGTGACGGAGCCGGAGGAAGTTTGTTTTTCATTCTCACTCAGCGCTTGAGCTCGTAGTAGATGCAAACAAACCACTGAGATCGTGACCCATAAATGGGATAGCCCCGAATCGCCCACTCAGGTACCCGCGCTCGAAATCGTCCCCTGCACGAACCTTGATGTCGCTAAGTGGGTATATGCAGGTAGCGCCTCCGGAATCTTTCTCCGCGAACCAAATTTGGTCCCTCCGCAGAAGCCGTCCGGACAGTAGATTTGTATCATGTGTCGTAAAGAGAAGCTGGGCTTTCCCCGGATTCGTCTCCGGCATAGAAAAGAGGCGTATGAGCTCGCGCGACACTAGCGGATGCAACGTACTGTTTAGCTCATCGATAACCAGCACCCCGCCCTCGTTTAGTCTCACGAAGGCAGGTCCAATTAAACGCAATAGCGACAGCGTTCCAGCGCTTTCACTATTCAGCTCTATTGGATACGATTTTTGGTTCGCACCGACGTGTTGTAGCTGAGCAAATACCTTCTCATGCTGATTTTCAACCAGTATCTTTCTGCCGTCGCTGTCTTCCGCAAAGTGTCGATTTATAACCTCCTCGAATTTACTTAGAAGCTCCCTCGTTTTTTCATCAAGCGAAACTTTTGAAAAGTTAATGCCGGAAACCCCAATATCTGCAGCCTTCAGAAAGTTGATTGCGCTGGTTCTTCTACGCTCATCTGCAGCAAAGTAGGTTGAGAGCTGTTCTGCGATTTCCGGTGTTGATATACGATCATCAAGCCTACGTGTGATTTTATTATTAAAAAAATCAAACAAAGGAGTCAGTTGAGGGTGCGCATTTTGCGCGGCAACGGACAAGAAAAGGCTATTCGGCCGAACGAGTTTAGAAATTTGGCGATTCTCACCACGAAGTGCTTTTCCAAATGCAACTTCAACTGTTGAAGAATCCCCTGCCGTTTCGCGAACAAATAGAGTGCTCTTGACTTGGCGGGACGATCCCAGAGGGTATGAGTAAAGCCATTCGTTAATAATCGTCTTGCCGTCTAGGGTGTACCCGTAATGATATCGAGTACCATCTATCGCGATATCCACATCGTATCTGGACGGTGCGTGCCTAGATTCATCGTTTAACAAGAATGGTTGATATGGAGTGCCTTTTGAAGAGGCGACACGGGTGTGGGACGTGAGGATCCCTCCAACAAAAAAGTCGAAGGCTTTGAGCAAGGTTGACTTGCCTGCAGCGTTCGCTCCATAAATGGATGCAACGGGAGCGACTCTCAGCGGTTTCCGACTTGACTCGACCGCAACAGTTTCTTCCGCTTGATCTACTGTGAGCAATCCACTTTCATCGTCCCTAAGGGACGTGACCGTCATCAGTAGCTGTTGATAAGAGGCGATTGAGCCGTGATTCTCGACGCCAAAACGGAGTAACATGATTCCACCAAGCCGTGAATTTGCGAAATTGTCGCATAAAATTGCTCTGGAGGGATGGATTTCAAGCGCCTCAGAACCGTGCCTGCACATCCAGGCGAGAGGCCTTGGACCGAGCGGTAGCTGATCATTGTTACGGAGATCGAGCTGACGCGATTGGTTCGGCCGACGTTCGGTCCGTAAAGTGATCGGGCTGGATACCAGTCTCCTCGGTTACTGCAGGATGCCGACTCAGACGTGAGTACCGCCATTAGCGGCGACTGCTGGTCACGTCAGAGGGTAGGTTTCTTCAGGCTTGAAGCATCTAGGTGATAGCGATAGATCGGGCTGCGGTCGTTCGTTCGGGGGAAGCGGAACGGCGGTTTTGGCCGACCAGCCGCCCTTCACTTCGAGAGGCAAGGTAAACGCAAAGAGCCGTCGCGTTCCTACCGAACGCGCCGGCTCTTCCATGCCGAGGGAGTTTCGGCCCTATGCAGCCCGAATCCTCTCCATCAACTCCCGCGCGATGTCCGCCGCCGAGCCAGTCAGGAACTTGCAATTCCCCTGCACCTTCGGCACATACTGCCGAAGCATCACGACCGCCGGCTGAAGCTCCTGCGCGGTAAGCCCCAGCGCCGCCGGGGCGAGTTCGACGGGGCTCATCTTGCGCGCCGCCATCTTGGCTTTGGCGGTGGGGAAGCGCGGGGTGCCGAGTTCGTTGCTGACCGTGACGACGGCGGGCAGTTGACCGCGGACGACTTCGTCGCCGTCGGCGGTGGCGCGGGTGACCGTGACGCTATTGCCGCTGACCTCCACTGCACGGGCGAGCGTGGCCGCGGGCAAGCCGAGCTTTTCGGCGAGCAGCAGGGGCACGACGCCCTGGTCGTCGTCGGAGGCCTGGCGGCCGCACAGGACGAGGTCGGCGCCGCCGATGCTCTTCACGTAGGCGGCGAGGATGTTGGCGACGACCTGGCCGTCGAGTTCGGCGGTGCCGGGGTCGATCGCGACGATCTCGTCGGCGCCGAGGGCGGCGCAGTGCTTGAGCAGGTCTTTGCGGTCGGTGCCGATGGTGACGGCGGTGATGGTGCAGGCGACGCCCTGGTCGCGGATTCGCAGCGCGGCTTCCATCGCCTGTTCGTCATAGCCGTTGATGAGGCGCGGGATCGCGGCGACCTCGGGGGTGCGGCCGTCGGCGGCGATCTTGAGGTTGCCGGCGAGCGCGTAGTTGTTGACGGCGGCGGGGTCGAGCACTTCCTTCACGCATACGACGATTCGCATGGCGGGTCACTCCTGTTCGGGTTGGCGGATGCCGGCGGCGTCGAGCGCGCCGGTCAGGGTGAGGCTTTCCGCATCACACCAGACGGCGTCATGGGCGAAGCCTTCGGGCTTGCGGGTGAGTTGGGCGAGCAGGTACCAGCGCCACGGATAGGGGCCGAAGTCGCGGTAGGCGCCGGTGAGCGTGCCGGTGAATTCCTGCCGGCCGGCGAACTTGGTGCCGGCGATGTGGCGGCCGCCGTCGCACTCGGCGACGCGGCCGCTCATCGCGGCGTCGAATCCGGGGCGGAAACCGGTGTCTGCCGCCGACTTGGACGCAAAGTCAGGCTGCGAAGCGGTCGAAGACATCGAGCGCCTCCTCGACGATGTCGGACAGGATCTGGCGAGCGGGCTTCATCTCGGTGACGTAGTGGATGCCCTGCCCCGCGGCCTCGGTCATCAGGTCCTTGCGCTGGTAGTCGAGCGAGCCCTGGATGTAGTTGGACGAGAGGATCATCTGCAGCGGCGGCTTGAGGACTTCGGGCGCGGCGTCGCTGCTCCATTCGTTGTGCCACGGGCTGCGGGTGGTGCGCATGGTGTAGCCGGAGATGCAGTTGGAGTAGACGGTGTCGTCGGTCTCGGCCTCGATGAGGCGCTCCTTGAGGGGGAGGTTCACGTCCGATTCGCGCGACGCGAGCCATAGCGAGCCGGTCCACACGCCGTCCGCGCCGAGCGCGAGCGCCGCGGCAAGGTGACGGCCGGTGGTGACGCCGCCCGCGGCGATGACTGGTACGCCGGTGCCGCGCGCGGCATCGACGACTTGCGGCACGATGGAGAAGGTGCCGATGTTGCCGGTGTGGCCGGCGGCGTCGTAGCCCTGCGCGATGATGACGTCGGTGCCGGCGGCGAGTTGCTTTTTCGCCTGCCTGGGCTTGCCGACGAGGCCCCACACCTGCATGCCGAGTTCATGCGCACGCTTGAGCAGGAAGGCCGGGGAGCCGAGGCCGGAGGCGAACACGGGCACGCGCTCGTCAAAAATGACCTCGAGTTGGGCGAGCGCGCGCTTCTGGTCGAGGCCGCCCCAGTGGTGGATGTCCGGCGCGATCTTGGGATCGGGCACGTCGTACTTGCGCTTGATCATCTGCTCGAATTCGCGCTGCTCGGGCGGGATCATCGCGAGCAGTTCGTCGACGCTCTTCTCCTCAGGCACGGAGGACGGCAGCACGAGGTCGATGCCGAAGGGCTTGCCGCCGATGCGTTCGCGGATCCACTTGATGTCCGCGGCGATCTGGTCGGGCGTGTGCAGCGCCTCGCCGAGCACCGCGAAGCCGCCCGCGTTGATGACGGCGACGGCGACGTCCTTGCAGTGGGTGAAGGCGACGACCGGATACTCGATGCCGAGCTTGTCGCAGAGTGGGGTGTGCAGGGGATTGCTCATCTTGGCTCCTTCGGGAATCGGCGGTGGCCGGCGAGCGACGCCGGCCTCGATTTGATTCTATTGAGCGGCGCCGCGGGCTTAGGGCGCGTTTGGTATCCGAAACGGCCCGCGGGGTATCCGTAAGTGACAGGCGTTCGCGACGCGGCCAGCGCGTCAGCCGAACGCCTTCTCCTGACCGAGCGCATCGATGGTCGCGGCGTCGTAGCCGAGCACCTCGCGCAGCACCGCCTCGCGGTGCTCGCCGACGGTGGGCGCGCGGGTCGGCTCGGGCAGTTCCTCGCCGACGAACTGCACCGGGAAGCCGAGCATGTCGGCGCCGTGCGTCTCGTGCGGGATGAGCTTGAAGCGCGCCTTGAACTGCGGGTCATCGACGATGTTCTGTGCGGTATTGACCGGGGCGATCGGGGTGTTGGCCTCGACGCCGAAGGCGAGCCACTGTTCGGTGGTGCGCGTCTTGAAGATGTCACGCAAGATCGCCTGCAGCTCGCGGTTGCCGCGCGCGTGGTCGGCGTACTTCGAGCCTGGCCACTTGTCGAAGAGGTCCATGCGGCCGACGCCGGCGCAGAAGTTCTTCCAGAAGGCCTGTTCCGAGGCCATGAAAAGCACGTGGCCGTCCGCCGACTCATACAGCTGGTAGCGCACGCCCTCCTTCATGCCGGCGGTGGCGACCGGGCGGCGCACCCAGTTGTCGGATTTGTTGCCGGTGACGACATCTTCCGGGCGCGCATAGGCCATGTGGCTTTCGCTGCGGTACCAGTCGAAGGCAGCGGCGGCGTCGCTCTGCGCGAGCTCCATGAAGCAGCCTTCGCCCGTTTCACGGGCGCGGATCACGGCGGCGAGCACCGCGAGGCCGCCGAACAAGGGCGCGGCATTGATGCCGATGCCGATGTGCTCTGGGATGTAGCAGAAGCCTTCGTCGTCATACGCCGGCTTCACGATGCCGGCCCAGGTGTCGTACGCGATGCCGTGCGAGGGCATGTCCTTGTAGGGGCCGCTCATGCCGTAGCCGGAGACGGTGATGAACACGATCTTCGGGTTGATCTTGCGCAGGTCCTCGTAGCCGAGGCCGTACTTGGCGAGCGCGCCGGGCTTGGACGCCTCGATCACGACATCCGCATCGCGCACGAGGTCGCGGTAGACGCGGCGCGCAGCCTCGGTCTTGAGGTCGAGCGCGATGCTCTTCTTGCCGCGGTTGAGGCGGTAGTGCATCAGCGAAACGCCCTCGATGATCGGCCAGGTCATCTCGCGGATGTAGTCGCCGGCGGGCGTTTCCACCTTGATGACCTCGGCACCGAGATCCGCGAGCGCGGTGGTGATGGCGGCGGGGCCGAGAATCGAGCTTTCGATGATGCGCAGGCTGCCGAGCGGCGGGACGGGCGTGTTCATGATGGGCATTCACCTCGTGGTCCGGAGCGGGTTTCCGGGGATTGCAAAGAAAGGGGGCAGCGAGCCGAACCGGGACGGATCGGCCGTTGCGATCACGATAGGGAATTGCCGGAAAGCGCTTTTCGGGCTTGCGTTTCTGATCGGGCCATCGGCATTGCAATTCGGGCCAGTCAATTGTTTACCCAAGATCCATCGCCCAGAATCGCAGCACGATCAATGCGATGCGGTGCTCGGCCCGGTCTTGCGGAAGGGCGGCGCGAAAACGATCAACGGACAATCCGAAGGAGCTTCGATGAAAACCCTGAAAGCCGGAACGCGCCTGAAGAGCGCCGCGTGCGATACCGAAGTGATGGTGATCCGCACCCGCCCCGAGCCCGTGCTGCTGTGCTGCGGCGGGATGGAGATGATCGCGATGGACGGCCAGAAGGCCGCCGCCGAGCCGGACGCGGCCTTTGCGCAGGGCGCGTTGGTGGGCAAGCGCTACGTGGATGAGCAGGACACGACCGAGCTGCTATGCACGAAGGGCGGCAAGGGCAGCCTGTCGCTCGACGGCGCGCTGCTCGTCGTGAAGCAGGCCAAGGCCCTGCCCTCGTCGGACTGAGCCCATGAACATCGTCATGGCCCTGGAGATGGCGGCCGACTGCCATCCCGATCGCATCGCCGTCACGTCCGGCACAAAAAGTCTCACCTACGGGGACTTGCTGCGCGCAGCGCGCACTGCCGGCGCGGTCGTGCGCGACAGCGGCTGCCGCTACCTTGGCCTGCTCGACATCAACAGCCCCGCGGCCCCGGTCGCGATCTTCGCCGCCGCCTACGCGGGCGTGCCCTACGTGCCGATGAACTACCGGCTGACGCGCCCGGAGCTGGAAGCGTTGCTCGCCCGCATCGAGCCGGCCTTCCTCGTCGCGGCGCCGGCCTATGTCGAGGCGCTGACGATGCCGGCCGGCAATCGCGTGGTAAGCGCAGAGGACTTTCTCGCGCTGGCGCAGGGCAATACGGCCCCGGCCACCGAAGCACCGGGTGACCCGTCGACGGTTGCCGTGCAGCTCTTCACCAGCGGCACCACGGGCACGCCCAAGGCCGCGGTGCTGCGCCACGAAAACCTGATGAGCTACATCCTCGGCACCGTGGACTTCGCCGGCGCCGACGACGCGGATGCCGCACTGGTGGCGGTGCCGCCGTATCACATCGCCGGCATCTCGGCGGTGCTGAGCTCGACCTACGCCTGCCGCCGCATGGTGCAACTACCGAACTTCGATGGCGCGACCTGGCTTACCCTATGCCGCGACGAGGGCGTGACCAATGCCTTCGTGGTGCCGACGATGCTCTCGCGCGTGATGGAGCATCTCGATGCCATCGGCGAATCGGGCGCCCTGCCGGCGATGAAGGCGATCGCCTACGGGGGCGGCAAGATGCCACCGCAGGTGATCGAGAAGGCGATGGCGATCTGGCCCGCAGTGGATTTCACGAACGCATACGGCCTCACCGAAACGAGCTCGACGATCTGCCTGCTGGGCCCCGAGGACCACCGTGACGCCTTCACCAGCGCGGACCCGGAGGTGCGCCGCCGCCTGCACTCGGTGGGCAAGCCGATCGGCACCGTGGAGATCGAGATCCGCGATGCGGGCGGCAAGGCGCTGTCTGCCGGCGAACTCGGCGACGTGTTCGTGCGCGGCGGGCAGGTGTCGGGCGAATACCTCGGCGTGGGCAGCCTGCTCGATGCCGACGGTTGGTTCCCGACGCGCGACCGGGGCTTCGTGGACCGCTACGGCTTCCTCTACCTCGACGGGCGCGCCGATGACGTGATCGTGCGCGGCGGCGAGAACATCTCGCCGGGCGAGATCGAGGACGTGCTGCGTGAACACCCGGCGGTTTCCGACGTCGCGGTCGTCGCGATGGCGGACGAGCAGTGGGGCGAGGCGGTGGCGGCGGTGGTCGTGCCGCGCGAAGGCGCGAACGTGGCAGCCGCCGATCTGCAGGACTGGGTGAGGCAACGCCTGCGCTCATCGCGCGTGCCGGCGGCGATCCGCTTCCGCAACGAACTGCCCTACAACGAGATGGGCAAGGTGCTGCGGCGCGTGCTGAAGGAAGACTTCCGCGACGAAGCCCAACCGGCCTGAGACCACTGCCTATGGCCCCCGTCCGCCCTCTCGCCGGCTTGCGCGTCGCGTCAGGCGGACGAGGCCATGCCAGCGACTACGCCCGCAGCCTGCTGGCATCGCTCGGGGCCGAAAGCGACTCACCGTGCGATGATGAAGCCGACGAACACCCGGCGCTCGCGTGGCGCCGCAGCGGACTGATGGCGCTCACCGGGCGGGCGGGCGGCGCGGCGCGAATGTGCCCGGTGCCGCTCACGTCCTGCGCCGACGGGGCGCTCGCGGCGCTCGCCGCCCTTGGGGACGGCTTGCGCGCCGCCCCCGGCAGCGGCGCCACGTTGATGGGCGTGCGTGCGCGTTTTGCGGGGCTCGCCCGCCAGGGGGCGACCTCGCCGGGCGGCACCTGCCGCCTGCTCGCGTGTGGCGACGGCCACATCGCGATCAACCTCGCCCGACCCGACGACTGGACCATGGTCCCGGCGTGGCTCGAATACGATGGCGACGCAGACTGGGCCGCACGGGTCGCCGAACTGCCGGCCGCGCTCTTGCTGGAGCGGGCGCGCCTGCTGGGGCTTGCGGCCGCCGTGTCGGCGGCCCCGACGCCACGCTCGTGGCTCGAACTCAAGCTTCATGGCACCCCCAAGGCGCCACGCCCGCGGTGCGCCAACGCTGAGCGCCCCCTCGTCGTCGACCTCTCGTCCCTGTGGGCCGGACCGCTGTGCGGACAGCTGCTGCGCGAGCTCGGCGCACACGTCGTCAAGGTCGAATCGTCTGCAAGGCCCGACGGCGCCCGGCGCGGCCCCGCGGCCTTCTTCGACCTGCTCAACGCCGGCAAGGCGAGCGTGCAGCTCGATCTCGCCTCGCCCGCTGGACGCGATCAGCTACGGCAACTGCTCGACCGCGCTGACATCGTGATCGAAGCCTCGCGCCCGCGCGCCCTGCGCCAGATGGGGATAGACGCCGAAATCTGGCTCTCCGGGCGCCGGGGCCGCAGCTGGTTGAGCATCACCGGCCACGGCAGACAGGGCGACGCAGCCGAATGGGTCGCGTTCGGCGACGACGCGGGGGTGGGCGCGGGACTCTCCGAACTGATGCACCGCGCGACGGGCGAACGCCTGATCTGCGGCGACGCAATCGGCGACCCGCTCACCGGCCTGCATGCGGCGCTCGCCGCCTGGGCGAGCTGGCGTGCGGGCGGCGGCCATCTGCTCGCGCTCTCGCTGGACGCGGTGCTGCGGCATTGCGTGAGCTTCGGCGCGCCGCGCTCCGACGACGCGCTACACGACCGCCATGCCCGCTGGACCCGCGTGGCGAAGTCCCGCCGCAACATCGCGCCCGCCCCGCTTTGCTTCGCGCCGCAGAGCCGCGCCCGCCCCTTGGGCGCCGACACCGCGGCCGTGCTGTCGGACCTCGGCCTGCGCGCAGCATGAGCCCCGCCCCGGCCCTGCTGATCCGCGACGCGGAGCTTCAATCCGGGGCACGGGTGGACGTGCGCCTGGCAGCCGGACGTATCGAGCACATCGCGCCGGGACTGCAGCCGCGCGACGGCGAGGCGGTGATCGAAGCGCGCGGCCGCGCGTTGTCGGTTGGCCTGCACGACCACCACCTGCACCTGATGGCGCACGCCGCGGCGCTGGAATCGCTCCCCTGCGGCAACCCGGTGATCGGATGCGTTACCGGTTTCGCGGAACTGCTGTTGATGCGTGCAAGAATGGAAGACCCGACCGCGCCCGGCTGGATCCGCGGCGTCGGTTATCACGAGGGCGTCGCCGGCCCCATCGACCGGCGCTGGCTTGACGCCGTGGCGCCGCGCGTGCCCGTCCGCATCCAGCACCGCAGCGGCCGGCTGTGGATCCTGAACACCTGCGCGCTACGTCGGCTGGGCGTGGATGAGAACGACACCGAAAGCAACCGCGAGACTCCGCTCGAGCGCATCGACGGTCGGCTCACGGGACGTCTCTTCGACGGCGACGACTGGCTCCGCGCGCGGCTCGCCGGCACCTACCCCTCGCTGGCGCGGACGAGCGAAACACTCGCCCGGCTGGGCGTCACCGGCGTTACCGACGCAGGCGCGCGCAACGGGCGCAGCGAGTTCGCACATTTCGTCGCCGAACGTCGCGACGGCCGCCTGAAACAGGACGTGCTGGTGATGGGCAGCGCGGAGCTCGACCGCCTCGCCGACGCGCCCGGCATCCGGGTCGGTCCCACCAAGCTGTACCTGCGTGACGCGGAGCTGCCGCCCTTCGAGGACTTCTGCCACGCCATCGCCCGGAGCCACGCTGCCCGGCGACCGGTCGCGATCCACTGCGTGACCCGCGGCGAACTGATCTTCGCGACCGCCGCCCTGCGCCAGTGCGGCCCCATGCGCGGCGACCGCATCGAACACGCCTCCGTCGCCCCACCCGAGGCCCTCGAACTGCTCCGCGATCTCAACCTCACCGTCGTCACCCAGCCGCATTTCGTGCTCGAACGCGGGGACAGCTACCTCGACGAGGTGGCCCCCGAGGATCTTCCCTGGCTCTATCGCGGACGCGGTTTTGTGCAAGCCGGCATCCCGCTTGCCGCAGGCACGGACGCGCCCTGCGGTGACCTCAACCCATGGACCACAATGGCCGCCGCCGTCAGCCGCCGCACCCGCAAGGGATCGCTCATCGGCCCCGACGAGGCGCTCTCCCCCGCAGAAGCGCTCGCGCTCTTCACCGGCGACGCGAACGATCCCGGCGGCCCTGCCCGCGGCATCGAAAGCGGCGCCCCCGCCGACCTGTGCCTACTCGACCGCTCCTGGGAGGCCGCGCTGGGCGATCTGGCAGCGGTCGGGGTGGATGCGACGATCAAAGATGGGCGGGCGATCTGGCGTCGGGGCTAGTCGACGATCTCATCGACCAGCCCCCACGCCACGCCCGTCGCCGCGCCGATGCGCCGCCCCGACAACGCCAACCACGCCGTCCGCTGCCGCCCGATGCGTCGCGGCAGACTCACACACCCGCCGGCGCCAGGGATGAGGCCGAAGCGAAGTTCCGTCAGCTGGATGAAGGTGTCGCGGGTTGCCGTGACGCGATGCGCGAACGCGGGGAGTTCGATTCCGGAGCCGATGCAGGCGCTGTGCAGGTGGGCGGTGACCCGATCGGCGCATTGAAGGAGTAGCGCAGCGGGCAGGCGTTGGCTGCGGATGGCATGCGCTGTCCCAGGATCGGGCGCGGTGCCGAACTCGCGCAAATCGCCCCCTGTGCTGAAGCAGGCACCGGCGCCGGAGAGCGTGACCGACGCGAGGGATTCGTCGGCGACCACCAGCTGCAGCGCCTCGCACAACGCGTCCCGCATGTCGACCGACATGGCATTGCGGCTACGCGGACGATTCAGGATGAGCCCAAGATGCGGTCCCTCGCGCTCGATGCGCACCGCCGGCCCATCTTCCGCCGCAACCCGATCGGGCGCAGGCGGATTCTCACGCGACCACGCGGCAAACTCTGGACCGGCCTGTAGGGTCGCGTAAGCCAGCGACTCGACCACGAGCGCCTGCGCGGGCGGCATCCCGGCGGTGACGCGCAGCACCTGCACCAGCGTCATTGCCGCGAGCGGCGCCTTGCGGATGTTCGCAGCGATGGGCGCGAGCTCGGCGGGGTCGTCCAGCACGACGTCGCAGGCGGCAAGCAGCGCCGGGGCGGTACCCTTGGCGGGGAGCCCGATCACAGGGCAGGGCTGGCGCGCGAGCCATGCGGCGAGCGCGTCCTCATCGCCTTCTTCGGCCCCGGCGGGGGCGACAACGAGGAAAGGATCGCGCGCGAATGGCGAGCCCCCTGCCCCGCCGGCCGACGCGAAACGCAACGCGCGCAGGTCGGTCAGGTCGAGGATCGCGGGATCGCCGTCCGCCATGGTTTAGTCCATCTTCGCGATGACCTCGTCGCCGAAGCGGCGGACCGCGTCGAGCTGGCCCTGCAGGTCCGTCGGATCGCTGCGCACGTCCCACGGCAGCACTCCGGCATCGGTCACGCCGACCTCGGCGAGGCGCTTGAAATCATCGACGGTGCGCGCGGCGAAATCGATGCCGTGGAACTGGAACTCGCGTCCGGCCGTGCCGAACTCGGCGCGGTAGCCGTTAATCTCGGCGATCAGATCCTTCAGCGTCGGCAGGTCGGTGTTGGCGGACACCCAGCCGTCGCCGAGGCGTGCCGCGCGGCGCAGTGCAGGCTTGCTGTGGCCCCCAATCAGGATCGGCACGGGCTGCTCGGGCACCGGGCGCATGCGCAGCGGGCCGAAGTCGTGATGCTTGCCGTGAAACTCGAAGAACTCGCCGCTCATCGCGCCCCGCAGCACGGCGATGCACTCGTCCATCAGCTCGCCGCGCCGCTCGAAGTCCGCGCCGTTATAGACGAAGTCCTCCTTCCACGGGCTCAGGCCCGCACCGAGCGCGACGCGCCCGTTGGAAATCACTGCGAGCGAACTCAGCGCCTTCGCGAGGATCAGCGGCTGGCGCACCGGCACCTTCATCACTCCAGGGTAGAAGCGAATACGCTGCGTTACCGCAGCCATCGTCGACATCGCGACGAAGGGTTCGATGAAGTCCGAATGCTCCAGGTATTGCCGAATCGTGCTGGTCTCGGCGTAGGGGTAGTCGGATTCGGTTAGCCGCGGGAAGAACAGGCTGTCCGGCATGGACAGCCAGCTCCAGCCTGCGGCCTCGGCGGCATGGGCGATCGCCGTGTAATTGCGGTAGTTGCTGAAGCCAAGTTGCAGCACGAAGCGCATGGAAACTCCCTTCCGATCGGTGTCAGCGCGGCATGGCCAGCGCACGCTCGGCGATGATGTTGAGCTGGATTTCGTTGGTACCCGCGTAGATCGTGTCGGCGCGGGAGAAGAAGAACACTTGCTGAAGCCGCCGGACGGCGGCGTCGTCGGAGCGCACGTCGCCCGCCGCACCCAGGACGTCCATCGCCAACTGACCGAGTTCGCGGTGCCAGTTGGACCACGCGTACTTGTACATCAGCGATTCCGGGCGAACGGCGCCGTCATTGCCCGCGAGCATGCGCAGAGCGTTGTGACGCAGGGCACGCAGGCCGATCCACGCGTCGGCGATGCGTTCGCGGATAGCGGGATCGAAGGCCGTACCGGTGGCGATGGCCGCATCGACGACGAGCTGCATCTCATGCACGAAGTGCATCTGCTGGCCCAGCGTGGACGCGCCACGCTCGAAGCCGAGCAGCGCCATCGCGACTCGCCAGCCCTCGCCCGGCTTACCGACGATGCAACCCGCATCGGTCGCCGCGCCGTCGAAGAACACCGCGTTGAACTCCGCCTCGCCGGTCATCTGGCGGATCGGCTGGATCTCGATGCCCGGCTGGTCGAGCGGCATCAGCAGGAAGGTGAGCCCTTCGCGGCCCACCGAGCCCGGCGTGCTGCGCGCGATGACGAAGATCCAGTCGGATTCGTGCGCGAGCGAGGTCCATACCTTCTGTCCCTGCACGCGCCACATGTCGCCATCCTGCCAGCAGCGCGTGGAGATCGCCGCGAGGTCCGAACCCGCGCCCGGCTCGGAATAGCCCTGGCACCAGAATTCGCGTCCCTCGCGGATGCCGGGCAGGAAGCGACGTTGCTGCTCGGGGGTGCCAAACGCGATCAGCGTCGGGGCAAGCAGGGTTTCACCGATGTGGCCCATGCGACCGGGGCCGCCCGCGCGCACGTATTCCTCGTGGAAGGCGAGCTGCAGCTCCAGCGGCAAACCGCGTCCGCCGTGCGCCTGCGGCCACGCCGCGCCAACCCAGCCGCCTTCCGCGAGCTTGCGCTCCCAGGCCTTGCGCAAAGCGGGGAACGCCTCTTCGTCACCGGGGCCGCCGCGGTGACGCAGGCAGGCGAATTCGCCCGTCAGCTCGCGCGCGAGCCAGCCGGCCACTTCGGCGCGGAATGCCGTCTCGTTCATCGAATCCTTTGTCGCATCCATGTCAGGCAAGGTCCAGAAGTTGGGTGGCCACGCGCTCGCGCCAGCGGCTGGCCGGGCCGAGCCACTGGCTCCCCCACTGCGCGCGCTTGAAGTGCAGTTGCGGGTCGTACTCCCAGGTGAATCCGACGCCACCATGGAGCTGCACCGCCTCTTGGGCGCAGTAGCGATAGGCGTCGGACGCAAGCACACGGGCGACGGCGACCTCGCAGGCGAGCGCGTCTGGGTCTTCCAGTCGGGCGACGCTCGCAGCGACGCCGCGCACCGCCGAACGGGCGGTTTCGAGCTTCACCATCATCTGCGCACAACGGTGCTTCACGGCCTGGAAACTCGCGACCGGCCGGGCGAACTGGACGCGTTCCTTCGTGTAGGCCACGGTCATGTCGAGACAGGCCGCGGCACCTCCGACCTGTTCGGCCGCGAGTTGCAGCGCGGCGAGCGAGACCGTGCGCGCAAGACCTGCGTCAAGCTTCCGGGGAGCGTCGATGCGCGCATCGGCGGCGATACGCTGCTCGCGGAAGCGCCACACGCATTGCGGGCGGGTCAGATCCCAGACATCGAGCGGACTGCGCTCGACGCCGGCGGCGTGCGCCGAAACATGGAAGAGGCCGAAGCCGTCCTCGGTACGCGCGGCGACGAAGGCCATCGCGGCGCTGCCGTCGTCAAGCACCTGCGCGACGTCACCGTTGATCACCCATCCGTCGCCCTCACGGCGGCACTCGATGCCGATCGCGTCCGGCGCCCAGACGAGGCCCGGCGCGAGGATCAGCGTCGCATTCACCTCACCGCTCGCGAGTTCGGGCAGGAAGCGTTCGCGCGCGGCAGTGTTGCCCACTTCGAGCAGAGCCGTCTGCGCCAGCACCACGCTCGCGAAGTAGGGCGAGCGAATCAGCCGACGCCCCATTTCCTCCATCAGCAGGGCGAGTTCCACCGCCCCCATGCCCAGCCCGCCCAAGTCCTCCGGCACCTGCACCGCCGGCCAGCCCAATTCACTGATGCGCCTCCACAGGGACGCATCCTCGTCCCGCGGCTTGCGGGCATTGGCGAACTCGGCGAGGAAAGCCGCGGCGGTGTCCTGCAGCGCGAGTTGCTCTTCGGATAACAGCAATGCATTTTCCATTGGCTTTCCCGTGAATCGCCTCGTGGATCGTGATGGGGCGATTCTCCCGGCGGACGCCGCGAGACACATCATTCAAT
>NZ_WTVS01000095.1 GCF_012911005.2 Aromatoleum toluolicum
TTTCCGAACTGATCGATAGGAGCCCCGATGTCCGCACCGCCCCCCACGACCTCCGCCTGGCGCAGCCACCGGCTGCTCCTGCTGCTGTCGCTGATGTATGCGGACAACTTCATCGGGCGCCAGATCATGGCGGTGATGATCGAACCGATCAAGCGCGAGTTCGGCGCGAGCGACACGGCGATGGGGCTGATCTCCGGTCTTGCGTTCGCCGGCGTGTATGCGTTGCTGGGCCTGCCTGCGGGACGCATCGCGGATCGCGTGTCGCGTGTGCGTTTGCTTGCAGTGTCTGGCCTGATGTGGTGCGTCGCGACGGTGCTGTGCGGTCTGGCGGGCAGCTTCGGGCTGCTGGTGTTGGCGCGCATGGCCGTGGCGGTGGCGGAGGCGCCGGCGACGCCGGCCTCGTTGTCCATCATCGCCGACCTCTATCCGCCGCAGCGCCGCTCGTTCGCCATCAGCTGCTTCACCGCGGCGCCGACCTTCGCCGCGATCGTCGCGCTGAGCGTGGGGGCGTGGATGGTGGGGGCGTGGGGCTGGCGCAACGCCTTCATGGTGCTCGCGCTGCCGGTCCTGCCGGTGGCGGCGCTGCTGGCCTTCTCCGTACGCGAGCCGCGGCGCGGCATTTGGGATGGCGGCCATACGGGCCCCGCGGTCCCGCCGGGAATGTGGAGCACCTTGCGCGAGCTCTGGGCCTGCCGTCCCTACCGTTACCTCGTGCTCGCCAGCGCCGTGACGACGCTCGGCGCCAACGCCTACGGCATGTGGAATCCGACCTTCCTCGTGCGCTCGCACGAGCTGTCGCTGCAGAATGCCGGGCTCCTCGCGGGCCTCGTCGGCGGCACCTCGGCCGGCGTCGGCATGCTCTTCAGCGGGTGGCTGACGGATCGCCTGACCCATCGGAGCCAGCGCTGGCACCTCAGGATTCCGCTGATCGGGCACAGCATCGCCGTCGTCTCGCTGGCCGCCTACCTGTTGTGGCCGCACGCGACCTTGCTGCAGGCCGGTTCGGTCGCCGTGCCGACCGCGATGCTGTGGTGCGGGCTGAACGGCTTCTTTTCCGTGTGGTGGGTCGCGCCCTCGTACAGCTTCATCACCCATCTGGTCGCGCCGGGCCAGCGCGCAGTCGCGCTCGCCGCCCTGACGATCCTCACCACCTTGCTCGGCGTCGGCGTGGGTCCGCTGCTGATCGGCGCGTTCAGCGACGGGCTGCAGCCGTGGTTCGGTGCGGAGTCCCTGCGCTACGCGTTGCTGTTCGTGTGCGCGACGACGCTGGTCGCGATGTTCGCGATCCGGCGGGTGGGTGGGCTGCTTGCGGCGCAGCCGCAGGGCGGGCTCGCGGTGTCGGGTTCCACCCCATGAACGGAGCGGTGCAAGGCACGCCGCAGACGGCGTTCGAAGGGGGCCTGCGGGCCCTCTTTGCATTGGTGCGAACCCCGCGCCGCGCGGGCCTTCCGGCCCCGTCCGCATTTGATCTGCCATCGGCCGCAAATGACTCGCCGCCGTCCCTGACGAGGAAAGCCGGATCGATAAACTCGATTCGGCATGGGGTGAAGTTCGCCCCGCATATCCGAACTCGTCACAAGGACTCCCGATGAGCCGCGCCCTCGACGATGTCGTCGTTCTCGACCTGACCCGGCAGTTCTGCGCCTCCCTGTCTGCCGCCTTCCTCGCCGACTTCGGGGCGCGTGTGATCCGCCTCGACGTGCCGCCCCTGCGCGCGCCCAGCGACGGGCGCTGGAACCACGAGGCCGACTTGATCCACCGCAACAAGGAGAGCCTCGCCCTCGATCCCTCCACGAAGCGTGGTGGCGCGCTCTTGCACCAGCTCGTCGCCAAGGCGGACGTCATCGTCACCGACTGGCAGCGCGACGAGCTGGCGGCGCTGGGGATCGACTACGCGGGGGCGTCCGCGCTGCGTCCCGACATCGTCTTCGGGCGTATCTCCGGTTTCGGCCCGCAGGGGCCGGATGCCGAGCTGCCGCCGATCGACGAGCTCGCCGCGGCGCGCACGGGGATGATGCCGATCCTGCCACAGCCCGGCCAGCCGCCGATCTATACCGGCGCAGGGGCGATGCACGCCACCGTGATGCTGGCTTTCGGCGTCGTCACGGCGCTGATTCACCGACAGGTTTCGGGCGAAGGGCAGGAGGTCGACGTGTCGCTGTTCGGCGCCAACATGTACGGCGCGGCGCTCGACATCCAGGCCTTCCTCGCGATCGGCGAAGGGGACCGCTTCCTCAATCCGATCTCCCGAATGGACGTCTCCAACCCCATGTCCGGCTCGCTCTATCCGAGCGCCGACGGGCGCTGGGTGACGCTCACGATGCCCGACACCGATCGCTGGTGGCCGGTGTTTTCTGCGGCGGTCGGGATAGCCGCCGACGATCCGCGCTTCGACACGCACGACAAGCGCACCGAGACGAACCGCCTCGAATTGATCCGCGAACTCGAAGCCGCCTTCGGCAAGCAGCCCGGGAGCCACTGGCGCCAGGTGTTCCAGGAGAAGCAGATGTCGGCGGACGTCATCGAACGCTTCGACTACCCGGCGAACGACCAACAGGTGCTCGCCAACCGCTACATCCTCGATCTCGATCACCCGAGCTTTGGTCCCGTGAAGAGCCTCGGCTTTCCGATCTTCATGAGCGACAGCCCGGCGCGCCTCGAACGGCTCGCGCCCTGCGTCGGCCAGCATACGGCGCAGGTGCTGCACGAGTTGCTGGCGTATCCGGAAGACAGCATTCACGAACTCCGCGCCGCCGGCGTGGTGGCCTGACAAGAAACCAGCGCGAACGGAGACACTCGTGGCAAAAGCATTGGAAGGAATCCGGGTCATCGACCTCACCGTGTGGTTCCAGGGGCCGGTGTCGGCCCAGTATCTGGCCGATTTCGGCGCCGAAGTCATCAAGGTGGAACGCCCGCAGGGCGGGGACCAGGGGCGCGGCGTGCGCTCGATCAAGTCGCTGCCGGTGGGCGACTGGAACCAATATTTCCTCGTCATCAACCGCAACAAGAAGAGCATGGCGATCGACCTCAAAACCGAGGGCGGGCGCCAGATCCTGTATCGGCTCGTCGAGAAGTCCGACGTGTTCCTGTCGAACCTCGCGCCGGAAATGCTGGAGAGCTGGGGCTTGTCGTACGAGAAGCTCTCCGCGATCAACCCGGCGCTGGTCTATGCGACCAACACCGGCTACGGGCGCTTCGGCGGGGTGTCGAAGCCGTCCTTCGACATGACGGTGCAGGCGCTCACCGGCGCGATGGCGCGTCTCGGCGAACCGGGCGAGCCGCCGGTGTACCTCGGTATGGGCTCGGGCGACGCCTACGGCGGGATCATGTCCGCGCTGGGCATTGCACTGGCGCTCTATCAGCGCCGCCGCACCGGACGCGGCCAGTATCTCGATGCGTCGCTGTATGGCGCGCAGCTCTTCCTTGCGGCGCCGTACCTGCAATCCTTCCTCGCCGGCAATCAGGACGCGGCCCTGCAGCACTCCCGCAAGGCGGTCGAGAACCCGCTGTGGAACCTGTATCCGACCAGCGGGAAGTGGGTCTACTTGTGCGAACCGAACGAGGACGCGCGCTTCGCCGCGCTGTGCCGCGCGCTCGATGCGCCTTCCTTGCACGCCGATCCGCGCTTCGCGACCTCCACGCTGCGCACCCGGAACAACGAGGCGCTGATCGCGGCCATCGAGGCGCTGACGCTCAGGCACGACCACCCGGCGTTGATGCGGGCCTTCGTCGCCGAGGCGGTGGTCGCCAGCCCGGTCAACAACCTCGCCGACGTCGTGCGCGACGAACAGGCCTGGCGCAACAACTACTTCATGAAGGCGTACTGCGAGGAAGTGCAGCGCGAGGTCGACGTGCGCGGCCTGCCGGTGACGCTGTCGAAGACGCCCGGCGAGATCCACTGCCTCGGCCCGCAACTCGGGCAGGACACCGAGCTGCTGCTGATGGACCTGCTCGGCTACGAGTGGGATGAGATCGAGGCGCTAAAAACCCAGCGCGCCATTCCCTGAGTGTCGAGCGCGCATCCGGAGACGAATTGATGAAGAACGAAAACGTGCCGACCGCGTGGAGCGCGTGGCGTGTCGTGGAGGGCGAGGGGCTCAATGACTTCGCCGAGATCCTCTACGAGAAGAAGATGCATGCCGAACTCGGCGGGGGGATTGCGCGCATCACGCTGAACAAGCCCGACAAGATGAACACGTTGACGCTCGCGACCGTCGACGAGATGTTCCGCGCGTTCTACGACGCGAACCACGACCCCGCCATCGGCGTGATCGTGATCGCCGGCAAGGGCAAGCATTTCGGCGCGGGCGGCGACGTCGAGTGGGAGCGCTGGGGCCTGCGCGAAGCCTTCTACAACCGCTACCCGCACAACCGCCTGATGCGCCTGTCGCGCAAGCCGATCATCGCCCAGGTGCAGGGCTACTGCATCGCCGGCCATAACCACATGGCGTACTGCTGCGACTTCACGATCGCCGCGGACAACGCCATCTTCGGCCAGGCCGGCCCGCGCGTCTCGTCCCCGGCGGACGGCTTCTTCGTGCCCTATCTGACGAAGGTCGTCGGCGCCAAGAAGGCGCGCGAGATGTGGATGCTGTGCCGCAAGTACAAGGCGCCGGAGGCGCTCCAGATGGGGCTCATCAACACCGTGGTGCCGTTCGCAGAGCTGGAGGCCGAGGTCGATCGCTGGTGCGAGGAAATGCTGGCCGTGAGCCCCGGCTGCCTCGAAGTGCTCAAGGCCTCCTTCGACCAGGAAATGGACGGCTACAAGGAGTCCTGCGTGACCTCCGCCGCGATGTACCCGGATTGGTTCGACATGCCCGAAGGCAAGGAGGGCGGTGCGGCCTTCCTCGCCAAGCGCAAGGCGCGCTTCTGGGACATCCGGCAGCGCGAGGCCGAGGCGCGCCGTGAGCTGCTCGCGGATTACGAGGCGCAGCACGCGCCTGCGGACAAGTAGGAGCGCGGGCGAATGTTCAAGGACAAGGCCTGCATCGTCGGCATTGGCGAAACGCCCTTCTGCCGCAAGCCCGGCTCGGGGCTCACCGAGATGGGCATCCAGCTCAAGGCGGCGGTGGCCGCGCTGGAAGACGCCGGCCTCGAGGCGGCGCAGATCGACGGCATCCTTCCCTTCCCGAACGTCGGTAAGGCGGAGGCCTTCGCCGCGAGCCTGGGCTGCGAGAACCTGCGCTTTGCTGCGACGCTCCACATGGGCGGCGCAGCGCCGGTCGGTTCCTTGCACATGGCGGCGATGGCGGTGACGAGCGGCGCGGCCGACTATGTGATGGTGCCGGGCGGCTGGAACGGCTACTCCGGCGCGCGGGTACGCGAGACGGCCGCCAACGACGTCAATTCGATCCCGGGCGGCGAGATCGCGCGCGACTTCTACATGCCGTTCGGCCTCACCGCGCCGCCGCAGTGGTACGCGCTGATGGCGCGCCGCCACATGCACGAATACGGCACGACGGCCGAGCAGTTCGGCGCGGTGGCACTGGCGATGCGCAAGCACGCGCAGCTCAACCCCGCCGCGCTGATGCACGGCAAGCCGCTGATGATGGCCGATTACCTCGCGTCGCCGTACATCGCCTCGCCCTACCGGCTGCTCGACTGCTGCGTGGAAACCGATGGCGCGGCGGCGTTCATCGTCACCACCGTCGAGCGCGCGCGCGACCTGCGCCAGAAACCCGTCTACATCATGGGGGCCGCCGCCGGCCAGCCGTATCCCGCCGACGAGATTACCAACCGCGCGGACTTCCACCGCACCGGCCTCACCAACGCCGCGCCGGAAGCCTTCCGCATGGCCGGCGTGACCCCCGCCGACGCGGATTTCGCGCAGATCTATGACTGCTTCACCTTCGAGGTGATCCAGCAGCTCGAGGAGGCCGGCTTCTGCAAGCGCGGCGAAGGCGGCGCCTTCGTCGAGAACGGCGGCATCGAACTGGGCGGCCACCTGCCGGTGAATACGCATGGTGGCTTGCTCTCGCAAGCGCATGTGCTGGGCATTTCGCACGTTGTCGAGGCGGTGCGCCAGTTGCGCGGCGAGGCCGGGGCGCGGCAGGTCGCCGATGCCGAGATCGGTGTCGTCACCGGTTGGGGTGATTTCGGCGACGGCAGCATCGCCGTCCTGCGCCGCTGAAGAATCCCTGGAGAAGTGTCATGAGCGAACAAGCGACTCCCTACGACAAGCCGGTGCCCGCCCTTACGGGCCTGCACGGCGAGTTCTACGCCTGGTGCCGCGACCGCGAGCTGCGCTTCCAGCGCTGCACCGGCTGCGGACGGTACCGGCACGTTCCGCGCGACATCTGCGCGCATTGCAGCTCGATGGAGTGGGAATGGGTCCGTTCCAGCGGGCGCGGCACCGTCTTTACCTGGACCGACGTCGTCCGCGCCCTGCATCCGGCCTTCGCAGCAGCGACGCCGTACGCGCCCGTCATCGTCGAGATGGAGGAGGGCGTGCGCCTGCTCTCGCGGGTCGTCGATTGCACGCCCGACGAGTTGCAGATCGGCATGCCCGTCGAGGTCGACTTTCAGCAGGTCAGCGACGCGCTGACGCTGCCCGTATTCCGCCGCGCCAGCGTGGCGCGGTAACCATCCACAAGGGGACACGAACATGGGTCTGAACCTGCCCGCGAGCCTGAGCTACGAGAAACGCGGCCGCATCGCGATCATCACGATGAACCGCCCGGAAGCGATGAATTCGCTGACGAAGGAGATGCTGATCGGCCTCGAGGCGGCCTTCGAGGATTACAACAATGATCCCGAACTTCGCTGCGCGATCTTCACCGCCTCCGGCGACCGCGCCTTCTGCACTGGGCTCGACCTCAAGGTGGCGCTGCCGGCGCTCAACGAGGGCGATGCGCTGGGTTACGAAGACCCGGCCAAGCGTCCGTTCCAGAACGTCTACAAGCCCATCATCACCGCGGTGAATGGCGTCTGCGTCGCGGGTGGGCTGGAATTCCTCCTCGGCACCGACATCCGCATTGCCGCCGAGCACGCGAAGTTCGGTCTTGCCGAAGTACGCTGGGCCGTCGTGCCGGCCGGCGGCTCGCATGTGCGCCTGCCGCAGCAGATCCCGTGGGCGATCGCGATGGAAATGCTCCTTACCGGCAGCACCATCGACGCGCAGCGGGCCTACGACATCGGTCTGATCAACAAGGTCGTGCCCGCCGAACGCCTGCTCGACGAAGCCCTGGCCTACGCCGAACGCATCTGCGAGAACGGCCCGCTCGCGGTGCGCACCGCGAAGGAGATCGCGATTCGCGCGCTCAACAACGAACCGGCCTTCGTGCTCGAGAAGACCATGTCCGCGCGCGTGTTCGCGTCGGAGGACGCGCGCGAAGGGCCGCGCGCCTTCGCCGCGAAGTGCAAGCCGGAATACATCGGCCACTGAAACCCCAACACCGCCACGAACCACGGGAAGGAGACCGCAGCATGAGCAAGGATTACTTCGTCGCAATGACCGAGTTTCACTTCATGAACCTGCAGACCATGAGTGAGATCGGTTACTACCCCGGCATGCAGCAGTTCCACGACAGCGTGAACGGCGTGCTGCGCGCCTGGGCGGGGCGCGACCTCGACAGCGAGTGGCCGCAGCCGATCGCCAGCGAGCTGATCAAGTACATGGACCAGACCAGCGTCGACGTCGCGTTCTGCCTGCGCGAGCCGATGATGGACATCACTGGCGGCGTCGTGTCGATGTCGACCAACGGCTTCATGTTGCAGCAGATCGAGCCCTACCCGGAGCGCATGTACCTGGAGGCCAACGTCGGCCCGGTCATCAAGCGCGGCATCAAGCATGCGAACTGGGAACTCGATTACCTCGTCAAGGAGCGTGGCGCCAAACTGTGCAAGCTGTACACGCCGGAGGACGACGGTCCGCTCAACGACAAGCGCCTGTGGCCCTTCTACGAGAAGGCGGTCGAGCTGGGCGTGCCGCTCACCGTGCACACCGGCATGAGCTACGTGTGTCCGCAGCCGAGCAACCACTGCCATCCGTCGCAGCTCGACGACGTGATGCTCGCGTTCCCGGATCTCAAGATCATCGCCTATCACGCCGGCTGGCCGCATTCGGAGGAACTGATCGGCCTGTGCGGCAAGCACAAGAACCTCTACCTGAGCCTGTCGGGCATCATCGGCTGGTTCCAGCGCGCGCCGTACCGCGGATATCACACCATCGGCACCGCGTTGCAGTGGATGACGTCCGAGAAGATCGTACTGGGCTTTGACCTGCCCTTCGACGACCTCGGCCGCGTCACCGACTACATCAAGAACCTCGACATGCCCGAGGAGCTGCAGGAGAAGTGGGGCTACGCGCAGGTCACCGAGCAGGACAAGGCCAACATCCTGGGCCTCAACCTCGCGCGCCTGACCGGAATCGAACCGACCAAGCGGGCGCCGCTGCGCTGATACGGCCGTGGAAAAGATCATCTATGCCCTCTGGCGCGGCGAAGGCACCGACAAGGCCGCCTTCGCTGAGCGCCTGCATGGCGAACTCGCGCCGCGCCTCGTGGCGCTGGGTGCGCTCGGCGCCCAGCTGAACGTCGCCGACGAACACGCCGCGAATGCAGCGCCGACGGTGCAGGCGTTACCGGTGTCGATGGACGCCTTCGTCTCGGTGTGGGTGGATTCCGCCAACGCCGCGCTGCGCAAGCCGGTCGACGACGCCGTCGCGGCCGCGTGTGAGCGCTACGCCGCCTGGCTCGTGACCGAATCGCGCCCGATGCGCAACACGCGTTTCCTCCCTGCGCTCGGCGAGCGCACCGCAGGCTTCGCGCAGGTGGCCCTTTTCCGCCGTCCGCCGCGCATCGAGCGGGACGCCTGGCTCGACGTGTGGCTCGGTTCGCATACGCAGATCGCCATCGACACGCAGGACACCTTCCTCTACGTGCAGAACGTCGTCACGCGTGCGCTCACGGCCGACGCTCCGCAGTACGACGCGATCGTCGAGGAGGGCTTCCCGCCCGAGGTGACGGGCAACATTCGGGCGTTCTACGACGCCGTCGGCGACGAGGAGAAATTCCGGCGCAACGTCGTGGCGATGCGTGACAGCTGCGCGCGCTTCATCGACATGGATAAGATCGACGTCGTGCAGACCAGCCAATACGTGCTGATGCCCCCACGCGGTGGCGTCGGCTAGCGTGGGCAGGAGGATGGATTGACCGGGGACCGGCTCGTCGCGGTCCTGCGCGCGGCGCACATGACGCATCTGATCGATTTCATGGTCATGATGCCGCTCGGCGCGCACTTCATCGGTGCCTTCGGCGCGACGCCGGCCGATCTTGGCCGGCTCGTGCTGGCCTACACGGCAAGCGCGGCCGTCGCGGGCGTGCTCGTCAGCACGGTGATCGACCGCTTCGACCGCGGGCGCGTGCTGTGCGTGGTGTATGCGGCATTTGTGCTCTCCCTGCTCGTGACGGCGATCGCGGATAGCCTCGACGAACTGGTCGGCGCACGGGTCTTCGCAGGCATGAGCGGCGGGGTGCTCTCGGCGCTGATCCAGTCACTCGTGGCGGAGGTCGCGCCGCCCGGGCAGCGCGCTGGCGCCATCGGGCGCGTCATGAGCGGGCACGCGCTGTCGGCCGTGATCGGGCTGCCAGCGGGGCTTTGGGTGGCTGCCGCGCTGGGCTGGCAGGGGCCTTTCGTCGCGGTCGCGCTGATCTCGGTGGGCGTGTTCGTGGGCCTCGTACGCAACCTGCCGCCCGTGCCGCCACGCCGGCCTCAATCCGCGTCGGATACTCCGGCCCGGACCTCGTTGCGCGGCCTCCTGGGCGGCCGTGCGCTGGGGGGCTTTCTCCTGACCTTCCTCGTGACCTCGTCCTGCTACGCGGTCATCGCCTACATCGCGCCTTACTGGGTGAAGAACGTCGGGATCGCCGAGACAAGCCTGCCGTGGATCTATCTGCTGGCCGGTGGGATCAGCTTCTTCACGACGCCTCTTGCGGGGCGGCTCGCTGACCGCCACGGGCGCTTTCCGGTGTTCGCGATGACCAGCGTTCTGTCCGCGATCGGGATCATGCTCGCCACACACGCCCCGGTGTTGCCGATCGCGGGTGCGCTCGTGGTGAGCAGCCTCTTCTTCGTCTCCGTGTACGCGCGCTGGACGCCGACGGTGGCCATCCTCGCCGACCTGCCGCCGCCCCCGGTGCGAGGCGCCTTCATGATGCTCAACGGCGTCACGACGCAGTTCGGCATGGGGGTCGGTGCGATGTTCAGCGGTGCTGTGATAGGCATCGAGGCGGACGGACAGCTCGAAGGATTCGGCATGGTCGGCATCGTCGCGACGCTGCTGACGCTGGCCGGGATCGCCCTCGCGCGACGTCTCACCCGCAGCGCCTGAGTCCTCGCCGACCGTTGTCCGCAAATGAGACGCGATCGGCCGGATCCGAAGCCCTGCCGCCGCAAGCGCCGCGTGGTCCCTCTCTACACTGGACTGCGGATCGTCTACCGAAGGAATTCCAGCAATGTCGACGCAAAATCGCGAAACCATGGTCAAGCCGGACTTCATGTCCGACGAAGAATGGCAGGCCATCAAGGATGCCACCGCCTCCCTCGAGCGCATCCGGGGCGATGCGAAGGCCGATGTCGCGCGCTATCTCGCGAACCCGGACGGATGGGCTTCCGGCAAGGGCTCGCCGTCGGGCTTCCCGACCCTGCTGCTGACGGTTCTCGGCCGCAAGTCGGGCGAGCCGCGCACCACGCCGCTGGTCTTCATGCAAAACGGCGACGATGTGGTCGTCGTCGCGTCGCTCGCCGGCTATGACGAGCCGCCCGCCTGGTACCTCAACGTCACGGCCAACCCTAACTGCTGGGTGCAGCTCGACCGCAACAAGTCCGCCGCCGTCGCGCGCGACGCCACCGACGAGGAACGCAAGGCGCTGTGGCCGCACCTGACCGCCCTGTTCCCGCCCTGGGGCTTCTTTCAGCAGCAGACCGACCGCCCCTTCGGCATCGTGATCATCTCGCCGACCGGCGCTGCCTGAGGCATCTCGCCGGTTGCATCCGCCGGCTCCGTGTCCTGTCGCTTTCCCGTGGAGACGCTCGCCATGAGCACCGTGAACTTCGAACACCTCTTCTCGCCGCTGCAGGTCGGCCCGATGCGCGTGCCCAACCGCATCTGCGAGACGACCAACACGATCAATTCCTCGCGCGCCCCGGGCCTCATCGACGAGCACTTCATTGCCCATCACGGCGCCAAGGCCAAGGGGGGGACGGGGTGGATCGGCAGCGAGACCTGGCTGCTCAACGTTCCGCTACCTCCAGGCGCGCCCGACGAGATCTCGCTGAAGGGCGGTTTCGGCTGCCGCTTCGCCGCGCACCAGAACCCGGCCTTCCTGGAAGGCTGGAAGAAGTTTGTCGATGAAGTGCATGGGCATGGTGCGGTCGTGGTGGTCCAGCTCACGCACCTCAATGCACTGTGGTCGCCGTCGCCGGTGCCGGTCGTCGGCGCCCAGGACTACACCCCGCATGTGCTGGGCGAGGCGGAGATCGAGTTCCTGCTCAATGGCTATGCCGATGCTGCCGCGGCGGCGAAGGCGAGTGGGGCGGACGCGGTCGAGATTCACTGCGCGCACGAGACCGTCGGCTATAGCTTCCTGTCTCCGGTCACCAATCGCCGTACCGACCAATGGGGCGGCGGGCCGGCCGAGCGCGTCCGATTTGTTGTAGAGGCCCTCAAGCGCGTGCGCGAGCGTGTCGGCGCGAAGATGGCCGTCGGCATCCGCGTGAACGGCCAGGAATCCCGCGAGGGCGGCTACGACAATATGCAGCTGCGGGAAATGCTGTACCACATCGTCGAGACCGGCCTGCTCGACTTCGTCGACCTCGACGTCGGTCACTGTTGGGGGGCGCCGTCCTACGTGCCCTCGTCCTATCATCCGCACGCCGAGTATCGTGAATTCGGCAAGGCGGCGCGCGCCGACCTCGCCGATCTGAATCCGAAGATTGCGGTGCTGTTCACCGGCCGCATCAACGATCCCGTGCTCGCCGAAGAGCTCATCAAGGGCGGCTTCTGCGACCTTGTCGGGATGGTGCGCGCGGGTATCGCCGATCCCGATTTCGCCGTCAAGGCGAAGGAGGGCCGCCTCGGCGAGATCCGCCGCTGCATCGGCTGCACGCGCTGCATCGACGAAGCCTCCGAACCCGCCTATATCCCCTATACGCCCACCTGCTCGATCAACCCGATAATCGGCAACGAGCTGCAGTGGGAGGCCGACTTTCGCCCTGCCGACAATCCCGGCCACGTCGTCGTGGTGGGCGGTGGCGCGGCGGGCTGCGAGGCCGCGCGCATCGCTGCGCTGCGCGGGCACAGGGTTACCGTGCTGGAGCAGGGCAAACGCCTTGGCGGCCAGCTCCTCCTCGCCGCCAAGGCGCCCGGGCGCGACTCCTTCGAGGATCAGGTCTATTTCGAGGAAAACGCGCTCGCGCGCCTCGGTGTCGACGTGCGCCTCGAAAGCACCGCCGATCTGGCCGCAATCAAGGCGCTCAACCCGGATGCCGTCGTGATCGCCACCGGCTCGCTGCCGCGCGTGCCGACCGAGGTGCCGGGCATCGACCTGCCCCATGTCGTGCAGGGCTGGGACGTGCTGCGCGGGCGGGCGAAGACGGGCCAGCGTGTCGCGATCGTCTCCCAGGAAGACTACTACCAGACTCCCTGCGTCGCGGAATACCTCGCCGAGCAGGGCAGGCAGGTGGAGATCTTCCACAAGTCCGTGCATCTCGCCACCGAAGTCGCCCGCTACTCGATCGGCATGGTGCTGAAGCGCATGGAGCGCTGCGGCGTGAAGGTGCATCCGAACCTGATCCTGCGCAGCATCACCGCGGAGGCGCTCGACTTCGTCTCCAGTTGGGGTGACCAGGCTTACCGAATGGAAGGCTTCGATTCCGCGGTGCTGATGTACGGCTCCGTGCAGCAACCGGCGCTCTATGACGCTCTCAAGGCAGACGGCAGCATTCCGCAGGTGTTCATTGCCGGTGGCGCATGGGTGCCGCGGCGGTTGGCCGAGGCGACTCGGCATGGGGCGGCGGTGGGGATGATGGTCTGACATGGGATTTGCGTGCCACTTTATGTGGCGCGCAGATCCGGTTCGTGCCACTTCCCGGCCGGGTTGAAGGTTGTTCGCAAAGGCATGCACGCATTTACGTGCTACACTTAATTATGTGTTAAGTGCCGGAGGAATGTATGGCAACCGTCAACTTCACGGGCTCCGTTGATCGCGACCTGCTCAAGCGCGCCAAGGTAATCGCGGCCAAGACGGACACGTCGGTCAACGCCCTTTTCAACGCCGAACTGCGCCACCTCGTCGAGACCTTCGAGGCCGCCGAATCGACGGGCAACCAGAACTTCAAGGTGCTGCTCGAATTTTCGCTGGGCCGGATTGACGGCGACAAGGCCATGCAGGCGCTTGGTATCGACAGCGAGGAAGATCTGTTCCTGCTCATGGCTCAGGCCCATTTGCCGATGCCACGGCTGATGGATGCGACGACCCAAGGCATGGTCGATCAGCTCAATGCCTTGCCAACCCGTTGAGTCGGGACGCGATGTCGTTGACCAGCGATATCGCCCTGTTGCCGGATGCCGGGCCACTCATCACGCTCGCCTATGCCGACGCGCTCGATGTCCTGTTTAAGCCGGGCTGGACGGTCATGCTGGTGGATATGGTCCTGCACGAAGTTACGCGCAACCAGACGCCAACCAGTAACAAGTTGGCGGACTGGGCTGCTTCAGCACAGATTCCCGTGCTGCCGACGAAGACCTTCGAGCATTTCAAAAAGTCCGCCACCGGGACTCCATCGGCACGTCGCCGACACCTTGGTGAACTGGCGATTCAGGAAACGATGAGCGACTTCGCACTCAAGGTGCCGCCGACAACCGGCGTGTTCCTGTTCGAGGACCACAAGATCGCGCGCGCCAGCTTCATGGTGCCGGATACTTGCCGGAAGATCAGTACGCGGGCTTATCTGATCTTCCTTGAACAGAAGGGATTGATCGAATCGGCTGCGGAAATCGAGCGTCGTGCCATACAGGCGGGGCGGGCTTTTTCTTCGCTGAGATTCCCGCCATGAGCGGTGGCATGTCGGCCCACCGCGCGCGGTCGGCTCAGCCCTGCTTTCTTGCCCGGCGCTCGTCTCTGCGGCGGGTCATGTCCGCGACGTCCGCAACCAGCCCCTCGCCGATCAGCGCATCGACATCCCCCTTCGCGTAACCCAACTCACCGAGGATCTCCCGCGTGTGCTCGCCCTGCATCGGCGGGTGGCGGGTGACTTCGCAGGGGGTGCCGTAGAATCGGATCGGGATGCCGGTGACGTCGAGGCGGCCGAGGACGGGGTGCTCGACGGGAACGATCATGCGGTTGTGCAGGATCTGGGGATCCTTGACGACGTCTTCGACCTCGTTGATCGGCGCAGTGAGCACGTCGGCGGCGACGAGCTTGTCGACGAGTTCCGCGCGATCGAACTGGCGCGTGCGCTCGGCCATGACGCGATCGAGCTCGTCTTCATTGGCGAGGCGGGCGTGGATATCGTGGAAGCGTGGGTCAGTGTCCCAGTCGGATTCGAGCGCTCGGCACACCTTGGCGAAGAACTTCTCGCCGGGGGTGGTGATGACCACGTGCTTGCCGTCCTTGGTCGGATACACGCCCGAGGGCGCGAAGTAGAGGCTGCGGTTGCCGGTGCGCTTGGGGCGGTCGCCGGTGGTGAGCCAGGTGCCGATGGAGCTTGCCTGGGCGTGCATCAGGGCGTCGAGGAGCGAGACCTCGATGCGTTGGCCTTCACCGGTGAGGTCGCGCGCGCGCAGCGCGGCCAGCGCCGCGTTGCTGACGAGGAGCGAGGTCATGACGTCGACGGCCGGGAAGCCGGTGCGCACGGGCGCACCATCGGGGTCGCCGTTGAGTGTGAGCACACCCGTGTAGCCCTGGGCGAGGAAGTCGATGCCGGGGCGGCCGGCGTAGGGGCCGTCGGCGCCGAAGGCAGTGACGCGGATCCAGATGATGCCCGACCGGTGCTTCTTCACCTGCTCGTAGTCGAGGCCCAGCTTCGACAGGGCCGGCTCGCGGATGTTGGTGACGAGGATATCGGCGGTGGCGGCGAGGCGCGCAAAGATTTCCTGTGCCTCTTCCCGTTGCAGGTCGAGCACGAGGTCGCGCTTGCTGCGGTTGAGGCTCAGATACGGGCCGCGCTCCTCTCCGCGTTTGGGGCCGAGGTGGCGGCTTTCGTCGCCGTAGTGGGACTCGATCTTGATCACGTCGGCGCCCATGTCCCCGAGCAGAGTGGCCCCGTAGGGGCCCGCGAGCATGGTCGAGAGGTCGAGGACGCGCAGGCCGGCGAGGGGGCCTTTGCTGAGGTCAGCGGTGTTCATAGGTGGATTCCGGTTCGGGCGGCGTTCACCGATGGTGTGCCGACGGGATTGCGTTGATAGCAGCATGCTCACTCCCTCCCCTTCAAGGGGAGGGTTGGGGTGG
>NZ_WTVS01000096.1 GCF_012911005.2 Aromatoleum toluolicum
TTGTGTATAAGAGACAGAACGGCCGCCCCCGCCCCCACGCCCTTCTACACGATCCCGGAGAACGCGACCCTGACAGGCGTCGCCAACATGACCGTGATCATCGGCCGCGTACCGGTGGATGGCAAAGTGACCGATCCGATGCAGTTCAAGCTTCTGCTGGGGCCTGAAAACCTGGCCGCCAATGGTCATTACCTTCCCCGCAACCTGGCCGGCATCGTGGTGTCGGGCGTTGCCATCGGCGACATGACGCTCTCCTGCGCCGAGGGCCTCATCCAGTCCATGACCTTCGTCTTCAACGACGGAAGCATTCAGACAGTCAGCCGTCGCCGCGACGGAACGACCCCGTTGTACGGCGCAAGCGGTGGGGCAGCCGGCGGCAAGCCTTCACTCGCCGCAGCGCCGAAGCTCGGCTGGATCTCCGACCGCCACGGCAACCCATGCATCCCCGGGCAGTTCGTGACCAATGCCCCGGCCGTCCTCGCCGACACCATTGGCCTGCGGAGCCTGTCGATCGCGGGCCAGGCTGCGGCCGCGGCCCAGACCACCACCACGGAGAACGTCTTCGGCACAACCTCCAGCCGGGTCACTGGGAGCAAGGGCACCTACATCCTCGGGCAGATGGCGAGCGCCGGCACCGACGAGGTGACGAATTGGCTGATGCGCCGGCTCGCTGACAGTTTCGATGCGGTCGTCGTACGCGCCGGGGGGGAGGTGGACGTCCACATCGACACCGAGATCCAGATCGACAAGGCCCCCGACGCGCGGCGAATCGACTACGGGCGTCCAGACGCCCCGGCAACCACGACTTCCCATCTGCGAGGTAGTTACTATGGACTGGACTGATTTTCCGCGGTTCGCACGCCTCATCGCAGCTGCCACGGTCGCGGCCCTCGCCCTCGGCGCCTGCAGCGTCGCCGGGCCCCGCAAGTCGCCCTTGCCGGACGACGGGCCCACCGTCGAGGAGATCTACCGCAAGCGTACCTCCGAGTACGAACGCATCCGGGCCCGCGAAGCCCTCCCGCTGCGGCCCGCCACCGAAGTCTTGCCCGGCCCCGTCCTGGAGCCGGCGATGCTCCAGCTCGAGCGCCGCTTCGCCCGGCTGCCCAACCCGGATCTCATCATGGTCGTGTTTCCCCACCTGTCCCGAGGGAAGTACCCGGCACCGGGATACGTGACGGCGTTTCCGATGTACGAGCGGGTCGAGTACCTGCTCCCCGGCGAGGCGGACGCGCTGCGGCCGGTGCTCGCGCCCGCTTCGGCGTCCGCTTCGACGTCAACTCCCGCCCCGAGCGTCCCGTCGGCGCACGATTCCGGCGCCAGCCGGGTGGCCCAACCCTGAAGGAGCGACGGTCATGCTCGGATTGATTCGCATGCTGGGGCTCGCGCCAACCGCCGGATCCGCCCCTGCCGACGCGGAGGTTTCGCGCCGCGAGCCCGCCGTGCCGAGGAACCCCCTCCCGGTGCGGGAGCGGGCACGGCTCGCCTCCCGCCCACCCAGCATCACCGACCTGCTGCCCTGGCGGGACTTCGACGAGAAGACCGGCACCTTCCTCCTCGAGGACGGCGTCTCGCGCGCACTGCTCTACGAGCTCGATCCAATGCCGAGCGAGGCCTGCGCCGATCAGTATCTCAAGGCGCGCTGCGCGGAGGTCCAGGCGGCGCTCCAGGCCCTGCCCGAGTACGACGAGGCCCCGTGGGTCGTCCAGTTCTTCTGCAACGACGACACAGATCTCTCGTGGCAGATCGAACGCATTCGCGACTACATCGTCTCGGTGCATGCCAAGGCACCCGAGCGGGCACGGCAGATTCTCGCGAGTGACTTCACGCGCCACTTCCTCGCCGAGATGGCAGAGCATCTGTCGCTCGTAGCCCGGCCCGAGGGCCTCTTCCTCGATGAGGGGGTGTCGGGCAACCGGTGGCGCGGCCAGATCCGCCGCGTGCGTTGCGCCATCTATCGCCGATTCCCGCCGCGCTTCGACTTCTCCCGGGAGCTCCTCGATCCCGTCGAGACGCTGCAGCAGACGGCGCGCGGGCTCGTCGCCGGCCTGGCGCAGACCGGCATCCATGCCCGGCCGATGAACGCCGCGGACTTCTACTCGTGGCTGTTGCCGTTCTTCAACCCGAAACCCGACTTCGCCAAAACCGTCGGTGACCTCCTCCGGCTGTGTCCGTACCCGCAACCCGACGAGGCGCCAGACGACCTCGATCTTGGGGAGTTGCTCTTCCTCGCTGCGCCGAAGTCGGATCCGACGGCCGGTCTGTGGTTTTTCGACGGCCGGCCCGTGCGGGCGCTGGCACTGCAGTCGATGCGCAAGCTCCCCGAGATCGGCCACTTCACCGCCGAGCGCGATCATGCCGGCAAGCTCTTCGCGCGCTTCGACCGCTTTCCCGAAGGCACGATGCTCTCGGCGACCGTCGTGATCTGCCCGCAGGACACGATGACTGGTCGCATCGAAGCCATTAAGAGCGCCTCGCGCGCAAACATCCTCGAAGCCGCTCACACCTACGACGAGGCAGTGGCCGTCCTCGACAACATGCGCACCGACAAGCTCTACCCGATGTACCTCACGCTGTTCGTGCGGGGCGAAGACACCTCCCAACTGGGGCGCACGGTGGCGGACCTCACCGCCGCCCTGCATACATCGGGGCTCCGCTTCATTCAGCCAGTAGACGAGCTGCACGGCTGCGACGTCTTCCTGCGCGCACTCCCGATGTGCTTCGACCCCCGGTTCGACGCGCGCCACCTGCGCCGCTCGCGCCTCGCCTTCGCCTCCCAGATCGCGTCCCTGCTTCCCCTCTATGGGCGCGCCCGAGGAACGGGCAACCCCGGCTTCTGGCTATGGAACCGCGGCGGCGAGCCCCTCCTGTTCGACCCCTTGAATCCGCACGACCGCAATAAGAACGCCCACCTCCTCACCCTGGGTCCGACCGGCGCCGGCAAGTCGGCGACCCTGTGCTATCTCGCGATGCAGATGATGGCGATCTATCGACCCCGCTTCTTCATCATCGACGCAGGGAAATCCTTCGGCCTCCTGGGCGAGCACATGCGCCGCCACGGGCTCACCGTCAACCAGGTCGAGCTCACCCCCGATACGCATGTCAGTCTGCCACCCTTCGCGATGGCCCCACGGCTCTTCGATCAGGAAGGCATCAAGGCCCTCGACGAGGCATTCGGGACGGCGGATGACGATGAGCTCCCGGACTCGGACCCCGATGGTATCCCCGCGTCGCCCGAGGACGATGACGAAGGTGCGGACCCCGGCAAGCGCGACATCCTGGGCGAGATGGTCATCGCGACGACGCTGATGATTACTGGCGGAGAGGAATGCGAGATGCGCAAGATGAGTCGCGCGGACCGCTACCTGGTGGCTCGGGGAATCCTGGCCGCCGCGCGCCAGGCCCGCGACCGCGGCCAGCCACATCCCCGGGTGCAGGACGTCGCCCAGGCCCTGATGGCCATGCGTGGCGACGAGGATCTGGGGCCCTCGCGGCGTGACCGGGCCGAGGAGATGGGCCAGGCGATGATGGTGTTCTGCGATGGTCTGCGGGGAAGGCTCTTCAACCGCTACGGCGCGACCTGGCCGGATGCAGACGTGACGATCGTGGAGATGGGCACGCTGGCGCAGGAGGGATATGAGGATGCTCTCGCGGTCGCCTATACGTCCCTGATCACCCACGTCCAGGCGCTGGCCGAGGCGACCCAGTATGACCACCGCCCCATCATCAACCTCACCGACGAAGGGCACATCATCACGGCCAATGATCTGCTGAACGTCTATTCCGTCAAGATTACCAAGATGTGGCGGAAGCTCGGCGCGTGGTACTGGCTCGGCACTCAGAACATGCAGGACTTTCCGGCCTCTGCCTCCCGCATTCTCAACATGTGCGAGCACTGGGTGCTCCTCACCATGGATCGCGACGAGATCGCGCAGGTCGCCCGCTTCCGCACCTTGACCCCCGAGCAGCGCGCGCTGATGGAGTCCGCCCGCAAGGAACCGCCGAAGTACACCGAGGGGGTGATCCTCAATCCGCAAATGCAGGCCCTCTTCAGGAACGTGCCCCCGCCGCTCGCCATCGCGCTCGCGATGACGGAGAAGCACGAGAAGGCCTGGCGCCTGGACATCATGAAGGCCACCGGCTGCACCGAACTCGAGGCGGCTTACGCGATTTCCCGCGAGATCGCGGCGAAGAGGGCCGCGTGATGGACACACAGGATCCTCGCGAACCCCTTGCCGCCGACCTTATCCTGGCCGCGCAGCTCGATCGGGTCACGGCCGAAGCCCGCGGACACCACCGGCTGCTCTTCCTGGAGTGCGTGCCCGACGACGCGTTTGCCCTGTGGGCCCGCACCAAGGCGATCTCGGAGCCGGACGACGTGGCCTACATCCACCTCCTGGCGAGCGGCCGAGGCGTCATTTCCGGGGTCATCGCCGGCCTTGAGGTGGACGGCGACGACTTGGACGACGACCTCAACACCGTGCTCTTCGGGCGGGCTCTGGTCCTCGTGTCCGGCATCGACAAAGCCCGCCAGCACCTGGGCGAGCGCCTGTTCCAGTGGCTGGAATGGGCCGCCATCCGGCTGCCGCTGACGGTCGCCAACACTGCGGACGCGATGCCGTTCGTGAGTCGCCTCGGGCGCCACCCCGTCGCCGTCGACCAGATCCTCGACGGCCGGTTCTCGGGCACAGCCGCCGAGCTCGCGGGCCGTGTCATCAAATCCTCACGGAAGAACCCATGAAGACGATGCGAAGCATTGGCGCCGCCGTCCTCCTTGGGCTCGCCGCCATGGCCCTCCAGGCCGCGGACATCCCGAGCACCCGATCCGGGCTCTACTACCGGCTGGGAGGCGGCGATTCCGCTTCGCGTGCGGCCAACCCCCACGGCGTGCCCTACAAGCTCGCCCTGTCGGGGGTTGCCCGCCTCCACTACTCGTGCGGAGCCTATGACTTCGAGGTTTCGTTCCAGAACCTCATGAACCGGTTCGCGCAACTCGGCACCCAGGTCACGAACGCCGTTCAGGCCGGCATCGCCGCGTTGCCGCTGTACCTGTTCCAGCGGGCATCGCCCGGGCTGTACGAGCTATTCCAGACCTACGCGAAGAAGGCCGAGGTGGCAATCCAGATCGCCACCAAGAGCTGCGAGGAGATGGAGGCCCAGATCAAGGCCGGCGAGGATCCCTACGAGGATTTCATTCGCATGGCCCGGGGCGAGGCCTGGAAGCAGCAGGCGACCGTCACCAGGGATGTGGTGGTGGCGAAGGACAAGGTGGGTGCCAGCGCCGGGAATGAGGGCATCAGCTGGGTCGGAGGGGAAAAGGCTGGGGGAGTCGCCCAGGAGCCTGTCCGAATAGTGTATGACACGGTATTCGGGGGCTTCAACGTCACAATGGGTCAATCGCCCAAGACGTCGGCAGCAGCCTATCCTGCCGTCAAGTTGACAGAGACCTTTCCCTCTCCGGGAAGCGCCGCCACGTTTGGAACGGACGTACTTGGCGATGTGGAAATAAGTACCTGCAAGGAAAATGCCTGCCCGGTCCCGCAGTCGAAGACCGGCCTTGGCCTGATTCAGAAGTTCGAGCTTGAAATCGCGGTCGTGCAACGGCAAGTCGACGCCGTATTTGCCAACGCCGTACCCCGCGGGACGGATCTGGCGGCGGCCTCCGCTCCCGGTATCGTCGTGACCCGCGAGCTCGTCGACGCCATTCGCGAGCTCCCTGCCATCGAGCAAGGTATTGCGCGCCAGCGCCTGGTCCAGGACGTGGCACTGGCCAGGACCGTCGACAAGGCACTGATCATCCGGAACCTGCTCCTGACGGGACGGATGATCCCCGAGGTGTACAAGACCGCCAATACACAGATCGAATCGAAGCTCGCCGAGCTGAATCGCCACATCGACGACGTGCTCTACGAGGCCAACGTCCGTAAACGCGTCATCTCCGAAACGGCGACCATCCTGCTGGACAATTATCACGCAGCCCGCGCCGCTTCGGCCGCGAACGCCGTACAGCAGCCGGTCGACCAGCGACCCATGATCGACGGGCGGGTCAGGAAATGACGGTTCACCCGTTGCCGTCGCGGCGCCGACGCCTCGTCGCTCGTCCTCTCGCCCGCTCCGTCATGACCGCACTGCTGGCGATTGTCGGGCTCGCCGCCTTCGTCGTGGTAGCGCTGATTGCGCTCGGATTCCGCGACGATCTGGAGGTCCTGCATCAGGTCGTCGGGCGGATCAAACCGTACCTTGCCGGATTACACCTCCTCGCGATCGGCGCCCTGTGGCTTGCCTGGCCGTGGCTTACCCGCCGCTTGCCGGCGCACTGGCCCAACGAAGCCCGCGCGGCCTTCTTGGGCGCGCGCCATCGGATCTGCATCGGCCTGCTCTTCATCGAGCTCCTCGTGGTGCTCGGAATTCCATTCGGCCTCAGCATGTAGGAGGACCTGCCGTGAGCGTCGACAGTTACCTGGAGCTCTTCACCACCATGTACGGCTGGGCGTTCGCGGGCATCTTTCGCGACATCCTCGTGGACACTGGCATCATCTTCCTCCCCTTCCTCTTCATCATCATCGGCACCTGGTTGCGCGCCCATGAAATGAACGCCGTCGAAGGCGCCGATGCGGCCTGGATGGTGAGGAAAATGGAGGTCGAGTTCTGGACCGCCATCTTCGTCATGGCCTTCTGCTTCACGCCGGTCGGCACCAGCCTCCAAAACGTCAGTCTCCGCCACACGCCCGCAGCGACCGCGCTCAATCCGGCTCCCGCCACTGCAACCGGAACGAGCTCGGACAGCACCTACGACGATGCCTTCAGCTCGGTGCCGCAGAACCTTGCGCTGCCCCCCTGGTGGTTTTCCGTCATGGGCCTGTCTGCCGGGTTCAATGATGCGGTGCGCGGCGGCATCTCGGGCGGCTTGAGCGGCCTCCGGGAAGTGGAAGAATTCGCCCGCTCCGCCGCGGTGGAGGATCCGACCCTGCGCGCGGAGGTGCAGCGCTTCTACAACGAATGCTACCTGCCGGGCCGGTCCCGTTATCTCGAAAATCCACCATCCCCTGCCGCGACTGCCGCGCTGGAGGCCTACGGCGAAGGGGATCCCGACTGGATGGGAAGCCACGCTTTTCAGGCCGACCCGAACCTCTACCCGGCCCTGCATGCGCGTGCCGGCGTGCCGGGGTTCGCTCTCGACAAGGCCGTCCGGGATGCGGATATGGATGCCAACACCGCAGTCCCGGACTACGGGCGCCCCACCTGTCTCGAATGGTGGGCGGATCCTGCGATCGGGGTGCGAGCCAAGCTGGTCAAGGGCGTCGGCAATCTCGCGGCGATACCCACCTCGCTGACCGAGAAGGTGGCGCTGGTGTTCAGCCCAGTAGCCGTCGAGAAGCGGGAGGACGGTTTGGCAAGGCTGGCCACGGGGCGGTCAAATCCGGCGCTCGCGCCCGAAACGATGCTCCCCGATGACAATCGCCGTTGGTACCAGGCCTTACTCGGAGCCGGACCCGACGTCGCAGGGATGGCGGGGATGGTGAACAAGGCGCTCCACACCCAGGCTTCCCGCTTTCCCATCATCCAGTTCGCAACCCTTGCCCAGCCCCTGATCCTCATGGGCATCTACATGTTCCTGCCCCTGATCCTGGTCTTCGGGCGCTACAGCCTTCAGATCATGTTCCTGGGCGCGCTTGCCATCTTCACGGTCAAGCTTTGGGCGGTCCTTTGGTACATCGCGATGTGGATCGACGAACACCTGTGGATCGCGATGTACCCGGACGCCGAGCACCTTCTACTCAACGTCCTGCACCTGGAGTTCGACGCGGCGCTCAAGCGTAGCACCTTGAATACGCTCCTCATCGGCCTTTATCTCGGCCTGCCCCTGATCTGGAGCGGGATGATGGGATGGGCGAGCCTGCACGTAGTGCATGGCATCGATGCCATGAAGCACAGTGCAATTACAGCGGGCATGGCGGCGGGTCAATCCGGAGCACAGATCGCCACCCGCTTTGTCGGTGGTGTCGGGCACACACTCCGGCGGGGACGATGATGATGGCGTCAGACTCAGAAATGGACGATCGGGTCGCCGGAATATGCGCCGACCCTCTCCCCGTTGCGACCGACAGAGATCGGTTCGCGACCGTGCACCGTGTAACCGGTGTAAGCCCCCTCGGTACTGTCCAGGCCCCCAAAAGGTCCGTAGTCGAACGGCGCGATGTCATTTCGCCCGAACGCGTCAGTGCCGCGTTCATGGTTCTCTGCATCCGCATCACGCCCTGTCGTCAGGAAGAAAGCCAACAGCTTCCCCATGCCCGCCAGAAGAGCAAACGCGCAAACGAACATCGCGCGGATCAGGTTCGCAATTGGCTTCATACGTACCTCCTACACGCGTGAGGAATGTACCAATGACAATAGCCCACCCTAAAACATACGCCGCCCGATCCGGTACGTACACCTCGAAGATGTACCGCGCTGTAAGCCACGTGGTGGCGGGCGCGATCCTCCTGTCCTTCTCCGTCGGCATCGCTACGGCCGATCCGATCAAGGCGTCCGACGACATCAAGGCCGCCATCACGCGCAACACCGCCGGACAGGTCCGGCCCGACTCGGTGGCCCCCACGCCAGTTTCCGGCATCTACGAAATCGTCAATGGAACGGACGTCTTCTATGTGGACGCGACCGGACGCTACGCCTTCGTGGAGGGTCGCTTGGTGGACATGGTTGATCGCCGCGACCTCACTCAGGCGAGGCTCGAAGCGCTCACGGCAATCGCCTTCGCCGATCTGCCGCTCGACCTTGCGATCAAGACAGTGCGCGGGAACGGCTCGAGGCGGCTCGCCGTGTTCGAGGATCCGGCTTGCCCCGCGTGCCGGTCGCTGCAGCCTACGCTCGCCGCACTCGACAATGTGACGATCTACACCTTCACGTACCCCGTTGTCTCCCCCGAATCGATTCCCGCTGCGGTGGCCGCCTGGTGCGGCACGGGCGGTCAACAGGCCGGTCAATGGCAGGCCTACATGGAAGGCGCGCCGGCGCCACGGCAGATCGAGCCTCACTGCGAGCCGGCCATGGAGCGGGTCGGGCGGATCGTCGAGTTCGGGCGTAGCCGTGGTATCCGCAACACGCCCACCCTCGTGCTGGCCGACGGGCGCCGGGTGGTCGGTGCGATCCCCGGCCCCGAACTCGAGGAAGCCCTGACGCGCACTGCCGGGAAAGCAAGCAAGTGAACACGACGATGCGCCGGTTCGTCGCGTCACTCGCCTGCGCCGCCGCCCTTCCGCCCGTCCAGGCCCAGAAGCGGGTCGAGGTCTTCCTGCTCGGCACCCAGCACGTGCGCGGCACGGGAACGGCGACGGTCTATCACATAGACGGCATGGAGCGAATCAATGCCGCCCTGTCCGCCGGGCTGCTTCCCGACCCCGCCCAGGCCGAAGCGATCGCCAGGCGCCGCTTCGAGGCGCTCACCGAGGCTGACCGCCGGGCGATCGGGATCAGCGCACAGGGCCTGGCCGCGGCCATGCAGTACCGGCTCACCAAGGTACCGGCGATCGTCTTCGATGGGGCGGCCGTGGTTTACGGCGTGGAGGACGTGGATCAGGCCCGCGCCATCTACCAGACATGGCGTGCCCGGCGCGGCCGGTAGGAGGAAGCAGCATGCACGCTCCCGTCACCCGGTCGACCACGGCGCCGCGTCTGCACGCGCTCCTGGCCGTCTGCGTCGTCACCTGCGCGCCCCTGTCGGGTGCGGTGGAGTTCACCACCGCCGCCGCCCTTCTCGCCCAGGCTGTCGCGAGCTATCCGGCCTGCAGCGCGTGGCATGTTTCGGGGATCTGCTACTGGTTGCAGTGCACGCCCGTCGGCTGCTCCATCCGAACATCCACCCGCTTCAGCCACTTCGCCCCCGACCTGGTAGTAAGCACCTACCACGATGCAGCCACGCACCCCTGGCCCGAGATCGGCATCCCGCTCGCAGCCGCGAGCCAAGGCCTCCTCGGGACACTGCTCGGCGTCGACCTGGCCGACAGCGCCGGCACACACTCTCAGACCGATCGCACAGACAAGCAGCGGCGCTTCCGCGACGCGGATGTCATCGGCCATCCCGCGGCTGGACTGCCCGACCTCGTCACCTGCCCCTCGGCCGTTACTCCCTTCGTGCCCTACTACCAATCGACCCTGGACGCGGCCGTGTGGCGTTCTTATCTGCCGGCAGAGCTCCTGCTTCCGGCCTCCTGGGTGCCGGGCATGCGCGAGGTCGGCACCTGGCCACTCAACACCTGGGGCAACCTCTATCCACGCACCGGCGAGGTGGTGCAACAGCACGAGGTCAAGGCCGCCGCGGTCCTGTCGCAGCGCATCGCCGATTTCATCACCCGGCCGGCGCAACCGCACGTCTACGCCTACGTCGCCTCGGGCGGCACACGGCGCCGGCGCGGTCAGCTGGTGTGGGATCCGCCGCCGGCGCGGGAGAACGATCCGATGGGGGGCCTGTGGCAGATGAACGTCGCGCTTCCCACACCCTGCCACGTCTTCGGGCTCAATGACACTGCGAGCCCAGTCTCCTATGGCGACGCCATGACCACCCGTTCCGGAAGCTATGCCTACACGCTGTGGCGTCCGTACGCCTGCTGCCGGGTGCGCGGCCAGATCTTTCTTGGCAGCATCCAGTTCGGCTTGTGGTGAATGCGATGAATCCGATCCGTTTCATCCCCATGCTGGCCGTTCTTTTCGCCGCGCCGTCCTGGTCGGCGGCCCCCCTTGCAAGCCGGCCGCCCACCGTCATCCACGACGCCGGAGGCGTGCCGCTCGCGCCATACTTCGAGCCTTTCGCCGACGACGCCGGCGAAGCGGCTCGCGAGCCGGCACGCTACATACCGGCGCAACCACAGCCGCCTCAGCTCTTCCCGGTGGTCTCGATCCGCGCGGGGCCCGGTCGGTTGCTGCAGAACCCAATGCCCAGCAAGCTGCCGGGCGGACCCGGGCAGTCCATCTTCATCGTCGGCGACGACCCGGCCTCCCTCGACTGGCTGCAGCGCAACGCGGACGCATTACGTCGGATGGGCGCGCGGGGAATCGTCGCGTCGCTGGGCACCCCGGAGGATTTCCTGCGCCTGCGGACCTCGGTCGACCTGTACATGGTGCCCATGTCGGCCGATGCGCTCCTCGAGGCGGCCGGGATTCACGTCTGGCCCGTCCTCATCGGCGCCGACGGGGCGATTTCGCAGTAGGAGGCACACCATGAGTCAGAGAAGCAACCTCCCGCAGGGGCTTGCCATCGGCTTTGCCCTCGCCTATTCGGGCGTGCCGCTGGCCGCAGACACGTCGCACGGCGAGTTACAGACGCTTGCCGCCGCGCTCTTCGCCGCGGTGCCGCCTGCCGCGTTGTCTCAAACAGACCGGGCCGAGCTCGCGGCCCTCACGCCTCTCGCCCTGCGCAACGGCGTCGTCGTGAGCAGCCTCCCAGGCTGCGAAACGGCGATGCATCCCGAGGTGACCCTCGTAGACCTGAACGGCGACGACGGCCCCGAGGTCTTCGTTGTCGCCGGCAATACCTGCACGTCGGGGATGACGGGCAGCAGCGTCTGGCTGTTCGCCAAACGCCTCGACGGGCGCTGGAGCCAGCGCCTCGACGTCACGGCGGCCGCCTACCGCGTGCTGCCAACAACGACCGAGGGGTGGCACGACCTGGCCGTCGGCGGCCGTGGGTTGTGCCAAGGGGTGTGGCGCCTCGCCGCGGACGGTAGGTACCGGTACGCGCGCTCCATCAGGCCCGACGGCACACCGTGCCCAAGCCAATAGGAGACGTGGCATGAACGCCCGTATGCAGCTCGCGCTCGTCCTGCTTCTGCTGGCCGGCCTAGTCCGGGCCGGCGTGGCCTACACCGATTTCCTCAAAGCGCTCGGGCAGCGGGAGAGCACGATGAACCCGGCGGTCACCAACCAGTTCGGTCACGTCGGTCTTTTCCAGTTCGGCGAGGCAGCCCTGCAGGACGCAGGCCTCTACGCCGGCGACGGCACGCCGAAGACCAACGACTGGACGGGCAGCTTTACCGGCAAGTACGGGGTCAATTCGCTGGCCGATCTTCTTGCGAATCCCGACGCTCAGATCCAAGCGGTAACCGCTTACCACGAGCAGGTGTGGAACACGCTCAAGAAAGTCCATGGCGCCGAAAGCTATCTGGGGACGACGATCAATGGCATCCCCATCACCGCGTCGGGTCTCGTCGCCGCGGCACACCTTGTCGGCGCTGGCGCCGTAGGGGAGTGGTTGAGATCGGATGGGGCGACCGATCCGGCCGACGGCAACGGCACCAAGCTCGTCTCCTACCTGGGGCAGTTTGCCGGCTATACACTGGCCTTCACTCCCCCGAGCCACGCCGAGGTCCTCGCCGCCACGCCCTCAAGCGGCTCGCCGGGCGGCTATGTCCATACCCCTGCCCCCTTGAAGCCGACGGCCGGGACAGGCTCCGCCGCCGTGCTCAAGGGCACGAGCTTCGGCTACACCTCCGCCGCCCAGGGCTTCTTCGGCGCCACCGGCTACCAGATGGGGCAGGTCCGGCAGTTGCTGGTCGGAATCGCGGCAATGGCCCTCGTTACCTGGATCGCATGGGTCGTCGTCGCCAAGTGGCGCGGCCTGTCGGAGGGATTTGATACAAAGCGGGATCTCGCGGTCGACATCGGTCGCGCTATTGTTCTGACATGGATTGTGCTGCTCATCATGATGTAGGTCTGATGAGTTCCATGGAGGCGATGATGAAACGAACGCCATACCTCGCCGCCCTCCTTCTGGTGGCGCCCCTGCAGCCCGCTCGCGCCGACGTGCTCGACGGCCTGATCTTCGGCGTCAAGTGCATGGGCGCGACCGATCGCAAGGCCTGCGAGGAGCAAGCCAGACGCGAGGCCGACGAAACGCGCGAGCGGGTGCGACAGCAGTCGAGCCCGAGCGCACCGACCATGACGAATCTCGACTCGCCCGAAGATACCCTCGGCAAGAAGATCTATCGGAACTGGCGCAAGAACGTGGTGTGCAACCCATTCTCCACACGCTCTGTTCGCGACGTCGATTCAACTTATGTGCAGGTGATGAGCCGGTACAGCTTCGTTACTCCGAACCAGGCCAAGGTTCAATCAGGAACCGGCGAGGCGGGACTCTACATCGCGGGTTATCTCCACGAGACCGCTCCCGGCGCGCTGTACCGCCTTGAACAGGTAGTGCATTCCCCCGACGTGGCCAACGGCCGGCGCCAGTACAAGCTGCGGCTCGACCTCGCCCGCGACGGCTCCGGCACCCGCGTCACCGGCGAGTATTGCGTCACCACCGATGACCCCGCCGGCTGGCGGGATCTGCCGGCCAAGATCCGCTTGAGCCTCGACAATACCTTCTGACCACCGGAGCCTCACCATGCTCGATGAACGTCCTTGCCCGCTGTGCCGCGGGGCCGGCGAAACCCTCGTAGCAAGCGAGCGCACTTGCCACTCGTGCGGAGGCACCGGTCGCGACCGACGCTCCTCGACCGACGATCCGCGGTTCAGCGCCGACACCTGCCAGGCATGTCACGGATACGGCGTCGAGACGAGCAGAGAATTCCAGCTGTGCCCGTCCTGCAACGGCCGAGGTTCAATTCCTGGTTAACGACATTTCGGCACATTCGCTCCTTTCTCGAACTGTGCGCCATGCCCCTGACAGCTAAGGACCTTCGCTGTTTATCCACAGCTCTATCCCCAGTTTCTGTGGACAAGCGCGTTGGCGCCGGGGCGATTCGCACTGGCGTGTGAGGTCAGCGAGGCCGCGCACTGCCACAAGGGGTGCCGTCTGACATTGAAATCGTGCGACGCGCCAACTAGCATGTCTTCAACGCCCAGCCGCGCGGCTGCGTTGCGTCCGGTCAGCCCCTGTAACCGGAACGGCCTTCGGGCTCGGGGTCAAGGATCAGTTTCTCGTCAATCCCGTGGGGAGTTGTTTTCCCGCGGGAACACGGCGCTCCCCGCATTTCTCCAAGGAGACGCCGATGTTGTCCTTCTTTTCCTCTCAAACGTCCCTTGCGGATGCCGCACTGCTCGAGCGCTTCTTCGGCCCCGAAGCCGAGGACATCTGGGAGCACTGCGATGGATCCTGGAGCAAGATCGTCGACCTTGCCCGGGAGCCGCGCACCCCGGCATGGGAGGCGCTCGCCTGCGCGATCGAGGTTCTGCACCGCAGCTTCGCCGAGCAACTGACAACCCGGAACGTTCTCGACTCGCCTGATGTCGTCAGGCAGTTCCTCCGGACGTTCTTCGAGGGGCTCCCGTATGAGATCTTCGTGGTGCTGTACCTCAATGCCCGAAACCACCTTATCCGCGCCGAAGAGGCGTTTCGCGGCACGCTGACCCAGACCAGCGTCTATCCCCGCGAGATAGTGCGACGAGCGCTCGAGCTTCGCGCAGCCGGCGTGATCTTCTCGCACCAGCACCCTTCGGGCGCGTCGGAGCCTTCGACGGCCGATGAGCTCCTGACCCAGCGACTGAGGGAGGCACTCGCCACGGTCGATGTGAAGGTGCTCGACCACTTCGTCATCGCAGGCACTGCGGACGTGTCCTTCGCCCAGCGGGGGCTCCTGTAGTCTTGCCTATCCTGCGGCCGCCGTAGCCGTGGCGTCGATCCGTCAGGGGAATTCGCCAGCGAATTCCCCTGCACTTGCCAAACCACGGTCTGGCCGGTATTTTTGTGCTATCTCGAAGGCGCCATGCCGTCACTCGAGACCCGGCGGGGACGCTCTTGATCTCTCGCTTCGCGCGGCACTCGCGCATTTCCTTGCTCGTCGACCGGCGCCTCCCGCCGCTCTGACCTCGACCCGTACTGATGCCCCGCCCCGCGGCCGATGCAATCGCCATCGGACTGCCTTGGCATGTATCGACCATCTCGGACCACGAATGCCAGCGAGGAAAGCACATGGAGGAATCACAGGCAGCATGTCCCGGGCGTCAATTCGACGGCTTGATTCACGCCGATCAAGAGATGCGCTGCCCTCCTCGACCCACGGCCCGCGCGGGCGAGGTACCGTCTTCGTGAGCATCAAGGTCATGTCCCTCGTGTGGGAAGGCTTCCCTGCGTCCGGAAGCGAGATGCTGGCAATGCTCGCCCTCGCCGACTGGTGCAATGACGAGGGCGGGAGCCTCCACCCGTCGATGAAAGCTGTTGCGGAAAAGATCCGTGTGTCGGAAAAGCAGGCCCGCAGGATCATTCACGGTTTTGAAGAGGCGGGATACCTCAAGGTGGTCGGGCATGCCAATGGTGGCGCGCCCGGCACCACCAAGCAGTATCAGCTCAACGTCGCGAAGCTCAAGGGGTTGGCGGACGGGGCGGCGGCCCGAAAGACGGCTCCCGTCGGTGTCACCCCTCCCGTCGGCGTCACCC
>NZ_WTVS01000097.1 GCF_012911005.2 Aromatoleum toluolicum
ACCCCAACCCTCCCCTTGAAGGGGAGGGGGCGGCCGTGCATCACTCAACCTGACATCACGTAATTGCTTGCAGCATTAACAAGCTTCCTTAGCCCGGAATCACCGCGATGGTCTTGCGGACCGTGGCGCCGTTGCCGTCCGCCGGGCGCTCCCTGCGGCGGAAGGCCGCGAGGAGTTCCGCTTCACGCATCCGCGCGCTGCGCAGGTAGCGCTCGCGGATGTGGCCGAAGCCGCGGATCTGGTCGGGCAGGTTCGCGAGTTCGACGGCGGTTTCGAAGTTCGCCTTCTCGAGCCCGGCGAGGATCTCCTCGACGACTTGCTCGTAGTCGGCGATCAGTTGGCGGTCGAGTTTGCGATCGTGCGTGCGCGCGAAGGGGTCGAGCGCGCTGCCGCGCAGGCCCTTCATCTTCGCGAGCATGCGCATCGCCTTGAGCATCCACGGGCCGTACTTCTTCTTCTGCAGCTGACCGGTCTGCGGATCCTTGTCGGCGAAGGCGGGCGGCGCCAGGTGGAAGACGAGCTTGTAGTCGCCTTCGAACTGCTCCTCGACGCGCTTGAGGAAGTCGCTGTCGGTGTACAGGCGCGCCACTTCGTACTCGTCCTTGTAGGCGAGCAGCTTGTGGTAGCCGCGTGCGACCGCTTCCGTCAGCAGCGTCATGCCGGGCTGGACCTTCGCTTCGGCGGCACGCACGCGCTCGACGAGCTTCGCGTAGCGCTCGGCGTAGGCGGCGTCCTGGTAGTCGGCGAGGAAGGCCTTGCGGCGGGCGATGACTTCATCGAGCGAGGCCGACAGCTTGTGGTGCTCCGGCGTGCCGTGCTGCGGCTTCGCGGCCTTGGCGACGGCCTCCGGGTCGACCGCGGCGCGACGGCCCCACTGGAAGGCGGACTTGTTGGCCTCGATCGCGGCACCGTTGAGCTCGATCGCGCGCATGATCGCGTCGCGCGTCAGAGGGACCAAGCCGCGCTGCCAGGCGAAGCCGAGCATGAAGAGGTTGGTCGCGATCGAGTCACCGAGGATTGCGGTCGCGAGGCGCGAAGCCTCGAGGAACTCGACATTCTGGTTGCCGACCGCGTCGACGATCTGGCTTTCCATCGAGCCGGCCGGGAACTGCGGGTCCGGGTGCTTGACCACATTGCCGGTGCGCGCCTGCGCCGCAAAGCCGCGGACGAACTCGCTGGTGTTGGTCTGGTCGCGGTTGATGACGACGCGGGTGTGGCCGGTGCGCATCTTCGCGAGCGATTCGTCGCTTGCCGACACGACGAGGTCGCAGCCGATGACGACGTTGGCTTCACCGGCGGCGACGCGCGCGGCGAAGATGTCCTCGGGCCGGTTCGCGATCTTGACGTGCGACCACACCGCCCCGCCCTTCTGCGCGAGGCCGGCCATGTCGAGAATCGATACGCCCTTGCCTTCGAGGTGCGCGGCCATGCCGAGCAGCGCACCGATCGTCACGACGCCGGTGCCGCCGACGCCGGTGATGAGGATGCCCCACGGCGCGTTGGTCGAGGGCAGCGTCGGCTCGGGCAGCGACGCGAACACGTCGGCGACCGCCGTCGCGGCCTTGCCCTTGCGCAGTTTGCCGCCTTCGATCGTCACGAAGCTCGGGCAGAAGCCCTTCACGCACGAGAAGTCCTTGTTGCACGAGGACTGGTCGATGGTGCGCTTCCTGCCGAACTCGGTCTCGACCGCCGCCACCGACATGCAGTTCGACTTCTCGCTGCAGTCGCCGCAGCCTTCGCAGACGAGGTCGTTGATGACGACGCGCTGCGCGGGATCCGGGAACTTGCCGCGCTTCCTGCGGCGGCGCTTCTCGGCCGCGCAGGTCTGGTCGTAGATGATCGCGGTGACGCCCGGCACTTCGCGCAGTTCGCGCTGCACGGCGTCGAGCTCGTCGCGGTGGCGGATCGGCACACCGTGCGGCAGATCGGCCGGGCCGTAGGCGCGCGGTCCGTCATTGACGACGATGATGTTGCCGACGCCTTCGGCCTGGACCTGGCGCGCGATGATCGGCACCGACAGCGTGCCGTCGTGCGGCTGGCCGCCGGTCATCGCGACGGCGTCGTTGTAGAGGATCTTGTAGGTGATATTCACCTTCGCCGCGACCGCCGCGCGGATGGCGAGGATGCCCGAGTGCATGTAGGTGCCGTCGCCGAGGTTGGCGAAGACGTGCGGCGTCTTCGTGAAGGGCGCCTGCCCGACCCAGGGCACGCCCTCGCCGCCCATCTGGCAGAAGGTCTGCGTCGTCTCGGGCGACAGCCAAGTCGCCATGTAGTGGCAGCCGATGCCGGCGATCGCGCGCGAGCCTTCCGGTACCTTGGTCGAGGTGTTGTGCGGGCAGCCCGAACAGTAGTGCGGAACGCGCTGGATCGACAGCCGCGGCTTGGCGAGTGCGGCTTCCTTGGCATCGAAGAAGGCGAGGCGCGCCTTGATGCGGTCCGAGGTGTAGAAGCGCGCGATGCGCGCGGCGATCACGCGGGCGATCATCGCCGGGGTGAGGTCGCCGGCCGCGGGCAGCATCCAGTCGCTGTGGGGCAGCGCCCATTCGCCCTTCTCGTCGAACTTGCCGATGACGCGCGGACGGACATTTTCCTTCCAGTTGTAGAGCTCTTCCTTCAGCTGGTATTCGAGGAATTGGCGCTTCTCTTCGATCACGAGGATCTCGTCGAGGCCGTCGGCAAACTCGCGCACGCCTTCGGCTTCGAGCGGCCACACCATGCCGACCTTGTACAGGCGGATGCCGATCTCGGCGGCGGTGGCGTCGTCGATGCCGAGGTCTTCGAAGGCTTGGCGTACATCGAGGTAGCTCTTGCCGGAGGTGATGATGCCGAGCTTGGCGTTCGGGCTGTCGATCACCGTCTGGTTGAGTTTGTTGGCGCGGCAGTAGGCGAGCGCGGCGTACAGCTTGTGGTGCATCAGGCGCTTTTCCTGCACCAGCGGGGGATCGGGCCAGCGCAGGTTGAGGCCGTCTGCCGGGATCGGGAAGTCGGTCGGGATGATCGTCTCGACCTTGAACGGGTCGATATCGACCGAGGCCGAGGTCTCGACGGTGTCCGTCAGCGCCTTGAACGCGACCCAGCAGCCCGAATAGCGCGACAACGCGAAGCCGTGCAGGCCGTATTCGAGGTAGTCCTGGATGCCGGCGGGAGCGAGCACCGGCATCATCATGGCCTTGAAGACGTGCTCGGTCTGGTGCGGTAGGGTCGAGCTCTTGGCGCCGTGGTCATCGCCGGCGATCACAAGCACGCCACCATGCTTCGAGGTGCCCGCGGCGTTGGCGTGGCGGAAGACGTCGCCGGTGCGGTCGACACCGGGGCCCTTGCCGTACCAGATCGAGAACACGCCGTCGTACAGCGCGTTCGGGTCGAGGTTCACCTGCTGCGTGCCCCACACGGCGGTCGCCGCGAGGTCTTCGTTGAGACCGGGCTGGAAGCGGACGTGATGCGGTTCGAGGTATTTCTTCGCCTTCCAGAATTCCTGGTCGACGTTGCCCAGCGGCGAGCCGCGGTAGCCGGTGACGAAGCCGGCGGTGTTGAGCCCCGCGGCCTGGTCGCGCAGCCGCTGCATGATCGGCAGGCGCACCAGCGCCTGGATGCCGGTCATGTAGGCGCGGCCGGAGGTGAGCGTGTATTTGTCGTCGAGCGCGACGGGGGCGGGAGCCTGCGGGGAGTGGGTGTTCGAATGGGTATTCGACATGGCGCGTGATTCGTCGCAAGCCTCTGGACGCGTGGCGCTCGTGACGCCCGTATCCGGCCTGCCGACGTTGTCTCCTGTATGGTTGCTGTTGTGTGCGTCCGCGGCATCGAACGCGAGTGAGCATCGTAAGGAGATGGCGTCGGGGAGTTTTTTCTTGTTGCGGGGGAATTCAGGCATCGAAGAAAAAATTTTCCCCCGATGCGCGATTTGCGGAAATATCAGCGGGATTGCGGGCATTGCACCGCAGCATCCCCACCTCGCCAGCGTGCACGAGCGCGAAAATCGCCCTGCTGGCCAAGGCAGCCCGCAAGGTACCGCGAGCGCTTGCCGCGGGGGCACGGCGCGGCCGGCGCCTGCGCTCGGTGCGAAGGACTATTCCAAGCCTGCCCCCGCTCAACCGTAGCGGCGAGCTGCCTCCACTGCGAGACCGGCGCCGATGCTGCCGTACAGGTCGCCCTCGACGCTGCGCGCCTGCGGCAGTTCGGCGGCGATGCGCGCGCGCAGCTGCGGCACCGCGCTGCCGCCGCCAGTAAAATAGATCGTGTCGACCTGCTCGCGCCGCACGCCGGCCTCGTCGAGCAGCGAATGCACGCAGGCCGCAACGCGGTCGACCAGCGACAGCGTGGCGCGTGCGAAGTCGGCATCGGTGATCGTGTGGCCGAGTTCCGCTTCGAGACGCCCCAGATCCATGACGGCAGCCGGCGCCGCCGACAGATCGATCTTCGCCTGCTCCACCTGCAGCGCGAGCCAGTGCCCCTCGCGATTGCTGATGACCTTCGCGAGACGGTCTAGCTCCGCTCGCGCGGCGGCGTCGCGATAGACGTTCTGCAGGTCCGCCCACGCCTGTCGCGTGTAGGCAAAATTGATCGTGTGCCAGGTCGCGAGCTGGAAGAAGATGCTGGACGGAAACTCGGCGCCGCTCTTCATGCGGCTGCGGTAGCCCAGCAGCGGCATCACGCATTCCAGGCTCAGCGCACGGTCGAAATCGGTGCCGCCGATATGCACGCCGCCATTGCCGAGCAGGTCCTCGCGGCGGTCGTGTTCGTCGTGCGAACGGCGCGCACGCTCGGGCGACAGGCGCACCAGCGAGAAGTCCGCGGTGCCGCCGCCGATGTCGGCGATCAGCACCAGCTCCTCGCGCGCGAGCGACAGTTCATAGTGCAGCGCCGCGCCGATCGGCTCGAACTGGAAGCTCACGTCGCGGAAACCGACCTGCGCAGCGATTTCGGCGAGCGTCTGCTGCGCCTTGCGGTCGGCCTCGTCGTCGTCGTCGACGAAGCGCACCGGACGGCCGAACACCGCCTGGTCGAAGCTGCGCCCGGCCTGCGCCTCGGCGCGCGACTTCAGCTCGCCGATGAAGCTTGCGAGCAGGTCGCGAAAACGCAGCGCCCGCCCCTGCACCTCGGTCTGCCCCTCGATCAGGCTGCTGCCCAGCAGGCTCTTCAGCGCACGCATCAGGCGGCCTTCATAGCCGTCCAGATACTCCGCCAGCGCGGCGCGGCCGAACGCGGTCGTCTCCTCGTCGGCGTTGAAGAAGATCGCCGAAGGCAGCGTCGGCTTGCCGTCTTCGAGCGCGAGCAGGGTCGCCGCGCCCGGGCGTACCCAGCCGACCGTGGAGTTGGAGGTGCCGAAGTCGATACCGCAGGCGCGGGCGGGTTGGTCCATGAAACAAGTATCCGCGGGATGGGTCCGCGATGCTACCGGAGCGCTGTGCCGACAGGAACTCTCGGGCGGGGAAATGGCCGTCTCGAATGGATGCTTGTTGCACTGCGCCACACGCTTTCGGCACGAATGCCGCCAAAACCCCGCCGCAGGCGGAAGAATTTTCCTCCCGGCATCCGTGTATCCCGCAAAAGCCGCAAAACAATTCCGCACTGCCCTCCGTACCATTCATCACCTCGCAACCGCCCCACGAACGGCTGCGAAAAAAATACAGGCAGGAGACAAACCATCGTGGATCGACCGGTTGCCGCGCGAGCGGCCGGTGTCCCTTCGTCTCCGCCACACCTGTGCAGCAGTACCCGCGCACCGCCCACAAGGAGGAGACACCCATGAAGCAGAACAAACTGATTTTCGCCCTCGCTGCCGCCAGCCTCGCCGCCGGCGCCGTCCACGCCAAGGAAGTCGTCGTGCGCATCGGCCACGCCGGCCCGCTGACCGGACCGGCCGCGGCTTTCGGCAAGGACGGCGAGAACGGCGCGCGCCTCGCGATCGAGGACGCCAACGCGAAGGGCATCAAGATCGGTGGCGACACGGTCAAGTTCGAGCTCGTCAGCGAGGACGACCAGGCCGACCCGCGCACCGCGACCACCGTCGCGCAGCGCCTGACCGATTCCGGCGTGAAGGGCGTGGTCGGACACGTCACCTCCGGCGCCTCGATCCCCGCCTCCCGCATCTACGAGCAGGCCGGCATCCCGGTGATCACCCCGTCCTCGACCAGCCCCAAGCTGACCCAGCAGGGCTACAAGATGACCTTCCGCGTCATCGCCAATGACCTGCAACAAGGCAACGCGCTGGGCAAGTACGCGGTCGATCAGCTCAAGGCGAGGAAGATCGCCGTGATCGACGACCGCACCGCCTACGGCCAGGGCCTCGCCGACGCCTTCGCGAACGCGGTGAAGAGCTCCGGCGGGCAGATCGCCGGGCGTGAATTCACCAACGACAAGGCGACCGACTTCATGGCGATCCTCACCAAGATCAAGGCCATGAACCCCGACGCGGTGTTCTACGGCGGCATGGACGCCCAGGCCGCGCCGCTCGCGCGCCAGATGAAGCAGCTCGGCATGACCGCCAAGCTAATGACCGGCGACGGCGGCTGCACCGGCGAGATGATCAAGATGGCCGGCGACGCGCTGTCGGCGACCACCTTCTGCACCCAGGCCGGCATCCCGCTCGACAAGATGCCCGGCGGCGCGACCTTCCGCACCCAGTTCAAGCAGCGCTTCGGCAACGACATCCACGTCTATGCCCCCTACGCCTACGACGCGATGATGTCGGTCATCGAGGCGATGAAGGCGGCCAACTCGGTCGAGCCGGCCAAGTACCAGCCCGCGCTGCGCAGCCTCGCCTACCAGGGCGTCACCGGCCCGGTCGCGTTCGACGACAAGGGCGACATCAAGGGCGGTGCGATCACCGTCTACAACTTCGACGCCGGCAAGTGGGCGCCGCTGCAGACCATCCAGTAACAGTTCTCCTCGCGCCGGCCGGCAGTTCCGCGGTCGGCGCACCCCTCCCCCAGAAAACGACGCTCGCCCTGTGTCCGCCGCCCGACGGCGGACACGGCGGCGGCGCTCGTCCGGCAATCCGGCGGCAGCTGTCGTCGGGGTGTGCACAACACCAAGGGTGAATCGATGGAAACCTTCCTGCAACAAACACTGAATGGCCTGGTGTCGGGCAGCATCTATGCGCTCGTCGCGCTGGGCTACACAATGGTCTATGGCATCCTGGGCTTGATCAACTTCGCCCATGGCGACCTGCTGATGGTCGGCGCGCTGGTCGCGCTGCAGACCGTGACCCTTCTCAACGCCGCGGTCCCCGGACTGCATCCGGTAATCCTGCTGCTCGCCGGCGTGGCCGTCGCCGTACCGGTGTGCATGGCCGTGGGCTACCTGATCGAGCGCATCGGCTACCGCCGCCTGCGCAACGCGCCGCGCCTCGCGCCGCTGATCACCGCGATCGGCGTGTCCTTCCTGCTGCAGACGCTGGCGATGATCATCTGGGGCCGCGAGTTCCACGTCTTCCCGCAGCTCGTGTCGACGACCCCGATGGAGCCGATGGCGGGCGTCGTCGTGTCGCCGCTGCAGATCTTCACCATCGTCGTCGCGTTCGCACTGATGGGCGGACTGATGCTGCTGGTGAACAAGAGCCGCCTGGGCCGCGCGATGCGCGCCACCGCCGAGAACCACCGCGTCGCCGGCCTGATGGGCATCAACGCCAACGGCGTGATCGCCGCGACCTTCATCATCGGCTCGGGCCTCGCCGCGCTCGCCGGCGTGCTGTTCGCCTCGAACTACGCGATCGCACACTACGCGATGGGCTTCACGCCGGGCTTGAAGGCCTTCACCGCGGCGGTGCTGGGCGGCATCGGCAACCTGCCGGGCGCGATGGTCGGCGGACTCGTGCTGGGACTCGTCGAGAGCTTCGGCGCCGGCTACATCGAGCACCTGACCTTCGGCTTCCTCAACTCGAGCTACCAGGACATCTTCGCCTTCGTGATCCTCGGCGCCGTCCTGATCTTCCGCCCGTCCGGCCTGCTCGGCGAACGCGTCGCCGACCGCGCCTGACCCGCACAGGAAAGACAGACATGACCACGACTTCCTCGACCCTCCCGCTGCCGGCGAGCTTCGCGCTCGACCGCCGCATCCAGCGCCCGCTCGTCATCCTGCTCGCGCTCGCGGCGCCCCTTGTCGCCCTCGCCATGGGCAAGAGCTGGGTGCGTGTGCTCGACTTCGCGCTGCTGTACGTGTTGCTCGCGATCGGCCTCAACCTCGTCGTCGGCTTCGCCGGCCTGCTCGACCTCGGCTACATCGCGTTCTACGCGGTCGGCGCCTACACCTGGGCCTTCCTCGCCTCCCCGCACTTCGGCATCCACCTGCCGTTCTGGATCGTGCTGCCATTGGGCGCGGCCTTCGCGGCGCTCGCGGGCATCGCGCTGGGCTTCCCGACCCTGCGATTGCGCGGCGACTACCTCGCGATCGTGACGCTGGGCTTCGGCGAGATCATCCGCATCTTCATGAACAACCTGAACCAGCCGATCAACATCACCAACGGCCCGCAGGGCATCGACTCGATCGACCCGCTGACGATCGCCGGGCTCGACCTGTCGCGCGACCTCGACCTGTTCGGCTTCCAGATCTCGTCGCTGCTGCTGTACTACTACGCCTTCCTCGCCTGCGTGGTGTTCGCGATCATCCTCGTGCGCCGCCTGCAGATCTCGCGCATCGGCCGCGCCTGGGCCGCGATCCGCGACGACGAGCTCGCCGCCAAGGCGATCGGCATCGACACACGCATGATGAAGCTGCTCGCGTTCGCGCTGGGTGCGACCTTCGGCGGTGTCTCGGGCGGCCTGTTCGCGGCCTTCCAGGGCTTCGTCAGCCCAGAGAGCTTCAGCCTGATGGAGTCGATCGTGGTGCTGACGATGATCGTGCTCGGCGGCATGGGCAACCTCGCCGGGGTCGTCGTCGGCGCAATCATGCTCACCGCGCTGCCCGAGTTGCTCCGTCACTTTGCCGTGCCGATGCAGATGGCCCTCTTCGGCAAGACCCTGCTCGACCCCGAAGTGCTGCGCATGCTGCTGCTGTCGCTGGCGATGATCGTGATGATGCTCGTCCGCCCCGCCGGCCTGCTCCCCGCCCGTACCCGCTATGCCCACCGTGACCGGAGGAACGCATGATCACGCTGCTCGAATCCCGTGCCGTCAATAAGCGCTTCGGCGGCCTGAAGGCGCTCACCGACGTGTCGCTGACGATCCGCAAGGGCGAAGTGTACGGCCTCATCGGCCCGAACGGCGCCGGCAAGACCACCTTCTTCAACGTGCTGACCGGCGCCTACGCCATCGACGGCGGCGAGTTCGTCATGAACGGATCGGAACTGCCCTCGGCCAAGCCGCACCTCGTCGTGCAGCACGGCATCGCGCGCACCTTCCAGAACATCCGCCTGTTCCGCGAACTCACCGCACTGGAGAACGTGATGGCCGGCCACCACATCCGCTCGTCCGCGGGGGTGTGGGGCATCCTCACGCAAAGCCGCGCCGCGCGCGAGGAAGAGCGCCTGATGCAGGAGCGCGCGCTGGAGATCCTCGACTACGTCGGCATCGGCCGCCACGCCGACACCGTTGCGAGGAACCTCTCCTACGGCGACCAGCGCCGGCTGGAGATCGCCCGCGCACTCGCGACCGAGCCGCAACTCCTCGCGCTCGACGAACCGGCCGCGGGCATGAACGCGACCGAGACCGCCGGCTTGCGCACGCTCGTCGAGACGATCCGCAAGGACGGCATCACGGTGCTGCTGATCGAGCACGACGTGAAACTCATCATGGGACTGTGCGACCGCGTCGCCGTCCTCGACTTCGGCAAGAAGATCGCCGAAGGCACCCCGGCCGAGGTCCAGCGTGACCCCGACGTCATCCGCGCCTATCTGGGAGGCCACCGTGCCCACTGAGAACTCCGTTTCCAACCAGTCCCCCATCCTCGAAGTCCGCGGCCTCAAGGTCGCCTACGGCGGCATCCAGGCCGTCAAGGGCATCGACCTCACCCTGCGCAAGGGCGAGCTGGTTTCGCTGATCGGCGCCAACGGCGCCGGCAAGACGACGACGCTCAACACGCTGGCCGGCGTCGTGCCGCACAACGGCGGCGACATCCTGTACGCCGGGCAGGAGATCGGCAAGCTGCCCTCGCACCTGCGTCTGCGCAAGGGCCTCGCCCTCGTGCCGGAAGGCCGCGGTATCTTCACGCGCCTGACCGTCGCGGAAAACCTGCAGACCGGCGCCTACACGCGCCGCGACACGGACGGCATCGCCGCCGACATGGAGAAGGTGTTCGCGCTGTTGCCGCGCGTGAAGGAACGCTTGAACCAGGTCGCCGGCACGCTGTCGGGCGGCGAACAGCAGATGGTCGCGATCGGCCGCGCACTGCTGTCACGCCCGCAGGTGCTGCTGCTCGACGAACCGTCGATGGGCCTCGCGCCGCTGGTGGTCGAGAAGATCTTCGAGGTGATCCACTCGATCACGCGCGAAGGCATGGGCGTGCTGCTGGTCGAGCAGAACGCCAACCTCGCGCTCGAAGTGTCGGAACGCGCCTACGTGATGGAAGGCGGCCGGGTCACGCTGGAAGGCACCGGCAAGGCGCTGCTCGACGACCCGAAGGTGCGCAGCGCCTACCTGGGCGAAGACATCGAGGAGCTGGCCGCGGCCTGAGTCGGTCCGCCGTCACGCCGACGGCGTTGCCCGCCCTACAGCGGCAACGCCGTCTCGTTCTTGATCTCGCGCAGTGCGACGCTCGAGTTCGTCACGTCCACTTCCGGGATCTTCAGCAGGAAGTTGTGCATGAAGGACGACAGCGCCTCGAGGTTGGGCAGGTAGAGCTTCAGCAGGCAGTCCGTCTCGCCGAGGAGCTCGTAGCACTCGATGACTTCGTCGCAGCCCTTCACCGCCTGCTCGAAGCGGTCGAGCACTTCGGCGCTGTGCTTCTTCAGCTTCACGCGCACCCACACGCAGGTCTCCAGCCCGAGCTTCCTGCGGTCGAGCAGGGCGACGTAGCCGCGGATCAGGCCCGCCTCTTCCAGCTCGCGCACCCGCCGCCAGCACGGCGACGATGAAAGCCCCACCTTCTCGGCGAGATTCTGCGTGCTGATCGTCGAGTCCTTCTGCAGCAACGCGAGGATGCGCCGCTGTACCGGATCGAGTTTCATGTCTCCCCTCTTGTTGTCGTGACGGGCGAACCGGCGCCCGTGGCGGCGCGCCGCCCGGATGCCCGGCGGCGCGACACCGGGGCCTATGCGTGGCCCCTTGTCGTTCTATGTGATCAGAAAACCTTCAGCAGCTCGACCTCGAACACCAGCGTCGCGTTCGGGGGAATCACGCCGCCCGCACCGCGCGCGCCGTAGCCCAGCTCGGGCGGGATCGTCAGCTTGCGCTTGCCGCCTTCCTGCATGCCCTGCACGCCTTCGTCCCAGCCGCGGATCACGTGACCGGCGCCCAGCGGGAAGTCGAACGGGTCGTTGCGGTCCTTGCTCGAATCGAACTTGCGGCCGTCGGTCAGCCAGCCGGTGTAATGCACCGACACGCGCTTGCCCGCGGCGGCGGTGGCGCCGTTGCCGACTTCCAGATCCTCGATGATGAGGCCGCTGGCGGTGGTGTTTTGGGACATCGGAACTCTCCTGCGGGGTTAAAACCGCGATTCTAACCGCCCCGCCGACGCCGGCTGGCGAACTTCTCGCGGAACTTGGAGATCTTCGGCGCGACGATGTACTGGCAGTAGGGCTGGTCCGAGTTGTTCGCGTAGTAGTCGTGGTGATAGGGCTCGGCGGGCCAGAAGGTGTCCGCACGCTCGACCTTGGTGACGATCGCGCTCGGATAGACGCGCGCCTCCCCCATGTGCTCGATGAGATCCAGCGCCGTGTGCAGCTGCTCGTCGCTCACCGCAAAGATCGCGGAGCGGTACTGCGTGCCGATGTCGTTGCCCTGGCGGTTCAGGCTCGTGGGGTCATGGATGACGAAGAAGATCTCCAGCAGGTCGCGATAGCTCACCACCGCCGGGTCGAAGACGATCTGCACCGCCTCGGCGTGGCCGGTGCCGCCGTCGCAGACTTGCCGGTAGGTGGGCGCCTCGACACGCCCGCCGATGTAGCCCGAAGTCACCGACTCCACGCCGTTGACCTCCTTGAACACTGCTTCGAGGCACCAAAAACATCCCCCCGCGAGAATGGCGGTCTCGCATGCTGCGGGTGCGTCGTTCTTCGTCATGCATGTGTCTCCGTGGATGCCCGCGATTAAGACAGCATCGTCGGGCCGCGATTCCCGTTATTCGAACGAGATCGTGTAATAGATATCGGCCGCGTTGTCGCTCCCGCCGCGCGCCACCAGCGACACCCTGCGACTGAGCTGGTAAGTCAGCTTGACGAGGCTTTCGGCCCCGCCCAGGCTCTGCTCGAAGGACAGGACGAGGTCCGACGACAGCCGCTTGCCCAGCGTCAGGACCTGCCCGCCGACGTTGTCGCCACCGCTTACGATGGTACCTTCTCCGACAACGCGGCTGGTGGCAGTTCGGGTGACACCGCCAACTTCTCCCTGCCCGATCGACAATTCATCGAAGCCGAGGCTGCGCGACAGCTGCTCGGTCATGCCGCCGCCCGCGCCGCCCAACAGGGCTTGCGCCGCCGGCAGCAGCAGGCCCATATCCCCGCCGCCGCCCGCGCTCGGCGCACGCCCGAGCACGATCCACGACAGCTTCTCGGGGTCGGGCACGTTCGGCTCCGACACCAGCCGGATGCGGGGACGCCGCGCACTGCCGACGATCTCGATGCCCGCCTCGACCGCCAGGCCCTTGCGCAGCGCGACGACGTTCAGGCCGGGGTTGTCGGGCGCGCCCTGGAAGTTGATCCGCCCCCGCTCGATCGCCAGCAACTGGCCGTAGCCGCGGTAGGTTCCGCCGGCCGTCGCGATCGTGCCGATCGCGCTCGGCGGCACACCATCGCGCAGGCGCAGGCGCAGCCCCCCGGTCAGGCGCGTATCGACCCCCAGCGCCGACAGGTAGAAGTGATCCCCCAGCGCCACCGCGACGTCGGCCGCGACCCGCAGCCCGCCGCCGCTGGTGCGCGGTTCCCGGCCGAGGATCACGACGTCGTCCGAGAGGCTCGGCGCGGGCGTATCGGCCAGCTCGATGTAGCCGGCATCGGCGCTCAGATTTGCCGCAAGGTCCACGTGCGTCCACGTGCTGTTGGCCGCGCCGACGCCGGACAGGATCAGCCAGCGGTCGCCGCGCTGCAGGATCGGCAGGCGCTCGGCGTCGAAGACGAATTGGCCCTTGCCGCTGTCCAGCGCGATCTCGCCGCTCGCGCTGAGACGCCCCGGCGTGGCCGTGAGCCGCGCCACCGGCGGACGGGGGTCGCGCGGACGCACCCGGTTGGGCGATACGAATTCGAGGCGTGCGAGCCGCAGCCGGTCGCGATCGAACTCCGCCTGCAGATCCCCGCCCGACAGGTGCAGGCCCTGATCCACCAGCGCCAGCGACAGCTCCCGCCCCGTGATCGTACCGCTCGCCCGCGGTTCGGCCGGCGTGCCGGCGAGCGCCAGGCTCGCACCGAGGCTGCCGCCGGTGACGACGTTCTCCTGCATCAGCCGCCCGACCCAGGCCACCGACGGCATCGCCAGGTGTGCCGAGCCGAGCAGCGCCGCATCGGGCGCGAGACGCCAGCCGCCGCCCGGCGTGCGCTCCGCCTGTGCGGTCGCGGAGCCGGCCAGTTCGCCCAGCTCGCTGCCGCGCGCCTCCAGCGCCAGCGCGAGGCGGTTGTCGTGGGCCCCGAGACGCGCCTCCAGATGCTCCAGTCCCAGGCGCGCCGGGATCTCGCCGGTCACGGTCAGGTCGCCCGCCTCGCGAAAGACGCGCGCCGAACCCTGCGCCACTTCGCCCAGCGTCAGGTTCCATTCCGCCCCGAGCACCAGCGGACCCGGCCCGCGGCGCGGACGTCCGTCGGGACGCGCCACCAAGCCGAAGGTGAGACCGGTCAGGGAACCGCGCGCGACGATGCGCTGTGGCGACCAGCTGGTCTCGTCCAGGCGGATGCGCCCGCGTTCGCCGGCATCGAGCGCCGCCGCGCCCAGCAGCACGCGCTGCGGTCCGAGTTCCAGCGGCGCAGACGCGGTCAGGCGCGTGGGCCAGCGGCCGCCCGTTTCCAGTGTCGCCAGACGTCCGCGCCATGCCGCGCTGCCGTCCCCGGTGCCGTCCGCCGTGCGCATATCCGGCGCGTCGCCGGCGAGCCCGCCTTCCAGTCGCAGGCGCAGGCTGTCGCCCCCCAGGCCGGTGGCGACGACATCGACGGCATGCGCCCGCCGGGTCCCGCCGATCCGCAGGCTCGCCTCCGTCACCCAGTCCGGCTCATCGGCGGCGCGCCCGCCGGTCGGCGGCTTTTGCGCGTCGCGGGCGACGGACTTCATTCCCCGCAGCCCCATCACCAGCCGGACCTCACCGTCCGCCCCCGCCGCGAGCAGCCCCTCGCCGTCGGCCGACGCAATGCGGACGTCGCCCGGCAGGCGCAGCGCCTCGGCCGCGAACTTCACGCTGCCGGCCGGCTGTGCCGCGCCCCCGGACAGGCTTCCCGCGAACGTCAGCCGCCCGCCGAGCCGCGCATCGAGCGCCGCGAGCGCCGGCGCATCCACATCCACCTTCAGCACGTCCCGCGGTGCGCCCCAGGCGCCGCGCGCGCGCACGCGGTTGCCGGCGAGATCCACATCCAGTTCCCCAACGGCGAGGCGTGCCCCTTCGACGACCGCACGCAGCTTCCCGCGCACCACCTTTCCGCGCAGTTGACCCTGCTGCAGGTCGACGGCGGTCTCGTAGCGGGCTATGTCGCCCAGCGTCGCAGCGAGGCGGAAATCCAGATTCAGCTTCGCCTCGGGAGCGTCGGCGATGAAGAAGCGGGGATCGAATGACGCCACGTCGCCGCTTGCGGCGAGGCTGCGCACCCCGGTCTCCCCCTGCGCGGTCAGCACCGCCTGGGCACGCATGCGCATGTCCTTGACGCGCAAATCGAGCTCCGCGCTCTGGCGCTCGCGGTCGCCGTCGGCGTTCAGCCGGCCGACCAGCACCGAGGGAGGCAGACGTCCGTCCAGGCGCTGCAGCTCAACGCCCGCCAGCTGCAGCGTGGCGCTCAAGCGGCCGAGCGGGTCGGCCGCGGGGGGCGCCGTTGCCGCCTCGTCCGCGCCCTCCCCTGGCGAAGTACCTCGTCCCCCCGGCCGCCAATCCACGTCGCCGGTGACCCGCCCGGCTCCCGCCAGCCGCAGGATCAGGTCTTCGGCGCGCACCCGCTCGGGCGTCCAGAGCAGGCGTGCGGCCAGCTTCGTAAAGGGCAAGCCCTGCCGGTCGATCGCGTCGGGATGAAGATTCTCGATCGTCACCGGCCCCGACCTGTC
>NZ_WTVS01000098.1 GCF_012911005.2 Aromatoleum toluolicum
CGCCCCTCCTGAGCACCTCGACCGCAATCCGCGGTTTCCTCCCTGGAGCGTTGTCCAACGCCTGCCATCAGCCGCGGTCGATCATCGACGCCCTTCCCGATTGGCAGGCGTCGAACAACGCTAAACCAAAGCAGTCTTTCCTTGATGCGACTTGCAATGGCTGCTTTACACATAATTCCGGACGTGCTCCTCAACCCCCTTAGGCAAGCAGCCTTAGCGCCGTTGCAATAGTCTTAAGTCCCGGGCTCGCCGCAGGCCGAAATCAGCGCCTGCTTGAATTTCTCACTGTGCCGCCGCTTCACGCGGTAGGGTTTGACCACAAGTTCCATAGTGTCCACGATCATTGATGGTGGACACTATGGTTACGCACTCTCTCGCATCAGGACAGATGGGTTCGCCGGGTGCTTACGCAGAAAAGCAATTTTCTTATCGGCGGCGCTCCAGGCCGGAACAGGTGGAGTACTGAAATGGTTACGGAAGACGCAGCATCTCCAGTTTTTATCTCTTGCTACCCCAACATGAAAAATTGGAGCGTTAGGACAGCAGCCATTGCGTAGATTGGGCTATTGGAAGAAAGCGGGCGAGGACGATAGCGCAAAGTTCTCGAAATCTTCTCCGCTATGGACAATCCGGTCACACATCCCAATCCAGGCACCAACGGCATCGGCAAGGTGATGCGCCAAGTCTTCGCGAGGGCGACGAATCGTCCCCAGCACATCTGAAAAAGCTGTGAAGAACGATAGCCCATTTGCAAGGCGTGCGGCCAACAATGCACCAAAGGCCGCCGCTGCCCATCCTTTTGCAGGCCACAATTGCGAAATTACGGCCTGGTGACTGCTGGCGAGGGCTGGTGCAAAACCTACCCGCGGCAAGGCTCCTAGTTCCTCAAAGCGCGCACCGTCACAAACATTGAAGACGACTAGGCGCCGTCCGTCAGCTCGCGGCGCTTCATCAAGCAGGTCATCTAACTGGATGAATGTACGGGAGTGTCCAATTTGGACAGCGACATTCTTCGGTGCCCAATGATCGTACTCACCATGGGACATGACCCACAAGAGGTCTATGTCTGGATCACGGTAGACCCCTAGAAAATCATCCACAGTTGTGACTTCGGGTGCGTGTACTTCCACCTTCGCACCACTTCGCTCGAAGATCATCTGGACGGCTTCAGCCTCCATCGCTTCACTCATTGACCCAGCACCCGACCACACCACAACTCGGCGTATAGGCCGATCCCGCAGTGGCGGTTGTAGAGATGCGACGATGGGCCAAGTCCGCCCCAAACATTGAAGTTGGACCGCTTGAACTGGGTAAGCCCTCGCAGCAAGCTGCAATTGGGCGACCCCTTCTACAGGGAAATCGGCTAGTTCACCCGCCAAGGCTGCCGGACAGAAAGCGCTGCCCAAGGCCTCCTCGAATGGCGCCGCATGAGCCTCCTCGGGAACACCGAAACGGTCTGGCACGTGGAGGGCTGAATTGTCCGCGCCAATTACAGAATTGGAGGTGCTATAGAAGATATTGGCAGCGGAGGCTACGCGCTCCAGGAGTTGTTGGGGATCTTCAGCCGACTGAATGAGCTTGCCGCCGCCAAGAGCACGGAAACCTGACGCAAAAAATGGGGCGAACACGATTACGTTACTCTTACCGTGGCGACCATATTTGGTGTCGACGCGATACCACCGCTCAAGAACAGCAACCAAACCATCAATATCCCCCCGGTTTAGGGGCACTGTACATAGAGCGAGTGCCAAGTCCGGCATCGCGTCCATCTCGCGGTAGTTAGCGACGCTTGCGCGTGAAGGTGCATCGGTGCGGGGTGGGATAAGGTCAATTTCACGTAGCGCTTGGTCAAATGTGGCATCGTCGTAGTTATGACTGAGCACCACCGTCAGCATTTGCAGGCGTTCGTGCGGTAACAACGCTTTCCCAAGGTCGCCGAGAGCACCTTGCGCCCATATCTCCGGGGCAACCTTAGAAAATCTTCCTGAGCGGGTTGCTAATGCCACAGCCAAAGTGGTACGGGCCTGGAAAGGAATGTCTTGATCTGTCGCAAGTTTCTCAAGCACCGGTGTGAGGTCAGCGGCAAGTATTTCGTTTTCTTGGGCAGCCCAGCCCAACATCATGGCTCCAAGGCGGGTACTGGGAATGTGAAAGCGCTCGCGGTTGAGGATATCCAACCATGCTCGGCTTAACCCCCACAAAGCCTCCCCAATATTGCGCAACGCAGCCCGACGCCGTGCATAGTAGTAAAAATTCGTCAGCCATACCGTGATGGCATCCGCCATAGGTGGCCAATTGCACAATACGGGAATATCTAAAAACCCCTGTATGCGCCCAGGCTCAAGGTCTTGCACCTGATCATCCCGGATATCGTCGGCTAATGACCACATGATCCAATCCGCCGCCTCATTCAATTCGCCGTCGTCGATAGCGGACTCTAGAGCGTAAGCACCAACGAAGAACTGCATGAACTCCTGAATTCGCGTGAGCTCATCGCGCTTGTCCCGAGCATGCCTCCCACGGACAACGGCTTCGATCAGTTTCCGCGCCTGAGGGCGTCCTTTTATAAGTGCGTATTGAGTATCAGTGGCTAGGCGATCAAGTACTGCAACCATATGGCGGTCTTTGGCTGTCCGGAGTTGGGGAGTAATCATGAGATGACCGGGAATCAGTGCCAAGGGGGGGGTAGCAAAAGTTCTCGGCCACTATGACTATTCAAGGCCGCTAATAACGTGTTCGATTTCCGCCGAGTCAAGGCTGCCATCCGGGTTGTCTCGGGTCACGACGAGGCGATCCTTATCAGACCTGGTCGTTATTCCTTGATCAAGGTACCAAGCCTCCTTCTTTTTCCAGTCCTTTGCATACCCAGGGTCGGTGAGCATACCGAGGTGTTCCCAATAGTACGTACGTTTGGGAGCCTTAATGGTGAAGTCGGGCCGCTTCACTTGGCCGCCGCGCTCCAGAAGGATTTCGTATTCGTATTTGATGCATTTGCTGTGAAGGAGATTACCCAGGCCGACCAGGATCGCGAAGGTCATCTGAGGCGAAGAAGCTAGACTAAGGGCTGACGCTGCTTGACGGGTCCATCAGGCAGCCGCAGAACCACTTGACGAAGTAGCCTTCGCTGCAGCCGGTGCCTTCGGCGTGGTGACCTTCTTGGCCGAGTGCACGGCCAGCACGTTGCACACGAAACGCTCACCCGCGTTCCGAGCGCTGATCGCGGTAAGCACGTACTGCACGACGAACATCGCAGCACCGATCCAGAGGGCGTTCGTGCGCGCATCGGAGATATGCAGCCCGAGCGGCGCGATGACGATGAGCGGCAGCGACAGCACCGCCATGTCGCGGTACATCAGGAAGTCTTTCTGAGCGTAGGCGACCTCGGGAAACGTCTCGACCTGCTTGTACAGCTTGTACCACTTCGAGTTCTGATCCTTCGGCTCGTCGGTCCACGCTCCGACGTTCTTCTTCAGCTGAACCATGTCCACACGGTGATCCGCCGGCCCGTACTTGGTGAACGCCTCGCAACCGGGCAGCCAGCCGTGCGGCTTCCAGTACACAAGCATGGCCTTGAAGTTCGACGACATCACGTTCATCAGCAGGAGCACGACGATCGGCAACACTGCGGCGCCGAGTGCGCGATAGAGGCCAAGCTGCGTAGTCGTGGCGCTGGTGATCAGTTCGGGCGCGACGAAGATGGCGAGGACGATGGCATCGGCCGTCGCAAGGGCGACGTGCCACGCGAAGTTCAGCGACTTCAAGGATCGTTCAGCGCTCTTCATCCGTGGTACTCCGTGTCGATCGTGTAGTTCTGATCGTCCACATCGAAAACGATCCAGCCGTCCCTGCGTGTCGTCAGCACGTGCCTGTCCTTCATTGTTGTTCGCACCCGTACGCCACTTTGCCGGACTACCTTGCGGTAGTCCGGTACCATCTCCTGCGTCTTGTGCACGATCGGCTTGTCGGAGATCACCACGCACGAAGGCGTGAAGTACTTGAAGATGTCCGCGCAGTACCCGCTCTCGCGTCCATGGTGCGACGCCATCAGGACGTCGGTGCCCGCCAGTTCGGCCCGGAAGTCAGCCCGCTGTAGCAGGGCCGTCCAGCCTGCCTTTTCGAGGTCGCCGGGGAACAGCATCTTGAAGTTCGCGTACCTGATGAACGTCGCGAAGCTCAGGTTGTTCGTGTCCTTGAACTGACCGTACCCACTGCCGTACGAGTTGTAGAACGCCTTGTACGTGATACCACCCATGCACGTGTTGAAAGGCGCAGAGACGTTCTCGGTGTATGTGCTAAGCGCGCTCACGTACCACGTAGCGTCGTCGGTGAGCGGGCCACTCACGAGCTTGATGCGGCGCATCTCTTCGCCAGTGTACGTCGGATTTCGCAGCAGCGTGAGCACCTCAATGCCGGCGTCTTCCAACCCTTTCAAGTCGGACATGTGGTCTTGATCGGCGTTGGTGATAAAGAGATAGTCGAGCTTGTCGCGGCCCATCGCCTTGATCGCCGTGCTCGGTTTGAAGTCGGCCGATGAGCCGGAGTCGATCATGGCCAAGCGACCACCAACCTCTTGGTTCAGGCCGACCTTGGTCAGGTGTTGGAGCATCACGCAGCACCCGTGCTCGACATCCTCCACCCGAATTCGCATGAATCCTGGCATCCCTCACCTCCGCTTGCTTGCTCTTGCCGCAGCGCCTTTGAAGCGCCGTGCATACTGATCAGTTACGGCTCTGTTGAACAACGAGTGGGTTGCCGGGGAGATCATGGGGGTCGGCCGTGGCCGGGTCCACCCACTCGAAATCCAATAGAGGCTCACTTCCCGACAGGAGGACGCAGCGCGTCGATGAACTGCGCTCGGCCGTCTTTCTTGAACATCCAAAACTTCCAGCCGTTCGTCGACGCAGCGGTGTCTGACGCGCCACAGTCCTTCTTCGCTGCAAACGCAGACGGTGACACCTCGTACGTCTTGCCCTTGTATTCAATGCCACCTGCCGTGACCTTTGCTGTCAGATGCTTGCCGTCGTATTCGGCGAACAGCTCCAATCCGACCGGCAACTCGAACCCCCGCTGGGTCTTAAAGACCTTCGGCTCCTGCTGCACTGGCACAGACAGGACGACATGCTTGGTTTGGTTCGGGTACGCCTTGTCGTGTTCGTCCAGAACGCGACTCAAGATTCCAGCAAGACCCTCGACCGCGGGCATCTCCGACTTGGCCTGCAGCCGCAGGATGAGGTCCTTGGGTAGCGAGGTTTGGACCATCACGGTGATCGACATGGCATTCACTCCAGAGTTACTGTGGAGTGAACTTTAGAGTAACTCCTCAGAAACTGCAAGCCCCTTTCTTGCGTCGGACACCCTGAGGACGACGCAGGCGACGACCCGGGCCCTGTAACAACCCGCACGTATCAGTACAATGGCAAGGTATCCGGTTAGCCATTGAGAAGACCATATGCGCCTAGCAGAACTTTTTGAGCCACAGAAGCCCACCGTGCGGAAGAGCAAGGCCGACACGGTTGCGCAGGTCTTCATCATCGAATCGCTGGAGCTTGTGGATGAAGCGAAGGAGAGGCGAGAGGGGGCAGTTCTGGCTTCGGTGCTAAAGATGTGCGGCAAGAACCCGCTCTACTACTACATTCGCACCAGGGCAGAGTTGGAGCACATCGCTGAGGAGTTTGAAGCGTCGGGATATCGATACCTCCACATCTCATGCCATGGAGGTGAAACATCGTTGGAAACGACCCTTGATTCCGTGAGTTACAAGGACTTCGCCAAAATCTTTGCGGGAAAGCTCAAGGGTCGTCGGCTATTCTGAATCGCCCCGGGTTTCCTAGACACCCTTTTGCCTCACAATGAGGCGTCATGGAGGTGTTGATGGAAACGAAGAAGGCGCAGCAGCGCTTCACCGAAGAGTTCAAGATCGAAGCGGTCAAACAGGTAACCGAGCGGGGGCATGCGGTTGCCGAAGTGGCGGTACGGCTCGGCGTGAGCGCCCATAGCCTTTACACCTGGATCAAGCGCTATTCGGTTCCCGCGGAGCAGCGCGCCCAGCACGACGGCCAAGCCGACGAGATCCGGCGCCTGAAGGCCGAGCTGCGGCGCGTGACCGAGGAGCGCGACATCCTAAAAAAGGCCGCCGCGTACTTTGCCAAGCAGTCCGGGTGAAGTACGCCTTCATCGACGCTCACGCGGCGCAGTACCCGGTGCGTCGCCTGTGTTCGACGATCGCGGTGCATCCAAGCGGCTACTACGCGTGGAAGCAGGAGCCCGCCTCCGAGCGTTCCAAGAACGACCAGCGGGTCGGTGCGCTCATCACGCAATGCTGGGAAGCCAGCGGTCGCGTCTATGGCTATCGCAAGATCCGCAACGATCTGCACGACATGGGCGAGCCGTGTGACAAGCATCGCGTGGCGCGGTTGATGCGCTTGGCGGGCCTGCGCTCGCACACCGGCTACGGGCGCCGTCCCGGTCGCTACGGTGGGCGGCCTGCGGTGGTCGCCCCGAATCTGCTCGAGCGGCAGTTCGCTCCGAGCGGACCGAACAAGAGCTGGGTGACCGACATCACCTACATCCGAACACATGAGGGGTGGCTGTACCTTTGTGCGGTGCTCGATCTGTTCTCCCGCCAGGTCATTGGTTGGTCGATGGGCGAGCGAATGACCAAGGAGCTGGCGTTGAACGCCTTGCTGATGGCGGTGTGGCGACGCAAACCCACCGAGGAGGTGGTGGTGCATTCGGATCAGGGCAGCCAGTTCAGCAGCCACGACTGGCAAGACTTTCTGAAGGCGCACCGCTTGGTGCCGAGCATGAGCCGGCGCGGCAACTGCCACGACAACGCGGTCGCCGAAAGTTTCTTTCAGCTCCTGAAGCGCGAGCGGATCAAGCGAAAGATCTACACGGATCGGGCACAGGCGCGCTCCGATGTGTTCGATTACATCGAGCTTTTCTACAACCCGCGACGACGCCACGGTTTCACCAACCAGCTCTCGCCGGTAGAGTTCGAGCGGCAGTATTTTTTGAAGAACGGGACCGTCTAGAAAACCCGGGGCGATTCACTCAGGCTCGTCGCCCTGTACGCCTCAAGGATGCCCAGGAAATACGTCTTCAAGAACTTCGCCGTTCAATTAAAGAAACCGCCATGGAAGTAGCGCCGCCGAACCCTTCAGCGGATCGACAAACCGCTTTGCGGCTTGCCGTTCGCTGAACTCAAACATTCCTGAATGTCGGTTTCTCGAAGTTGGCGACTACCGCCGAGGGTCGGTAAGGTGAGTTTGCCGGGCGGAAAAGCTGCCGTCCAGCTTGATTGGCCCCTGAAAGGCAGCTTACCGATGCGGATTCAACCGGTGGATGCAACACACTAAATACTGCGTAAGCAGGGGGAGTGTTGCAGATGAAGCAGAGACCCCGGATTTACTACACCGAGAGCCAGAAGGCGCTGATGTGGGAGCGTTGGCGGCAAGGCGAGTCGCTCCAACAGATCGCCCAGCTTTTTGATCGAGGCCATTCCTCCATCCAGGGAGTGTTGGCCGCGACTGGTGGGATACGGCCGACGCCACGATGTCGGTCGCGCTTGGCGCTGACGCTGGCCGAGCGCGAAGAGATCTCGCGGGGACTGGTTGCGGGTTGTTCGATCCGTTCGATCGCAACCCGCTTGAGACGCGCACCTTCGACCATCAGCCGCGAAATCAACCGAAATGGCGGCCGGTGGTTCAATGTAGGCGTGCTCCTCAATTGATTGAGCGGAAGGATTAGATCAGACGACCGCCGTTCGATAACCGTTTGGCGTCAGACCCCGAACGCCGATCTTCTTTCCGTGAGGGCCGGCTCAGTTGAGGGGCTGGGTCTGGCAGGTTACCTGCAGTCGCATCAGTGCACGCGTGGACGTCGCCTTGGGGTCGGGTCCGGACGATCCACATCACTGAAGCGGCCGTTCAGGGTGATTCCTGACTTACGGCTGCTGACCAATCCATAACGGCCCCCGGCATTTCACTGAGCGAACGGCCGTTTCGGCCGATGACTCGACGGAGGCTGCGCTTTCACGAGCGGCAGCAAGATCGTCGGAGCCGCCGGCCGGTGAACGGCTTGAGCAAACGAGCAAGGACTGGTCGCGGCCGCCTTCAGTCCTCGACACAAGGAACACGGAAGATGGGCAGAGGCATGGTCACCTCGCAGTCGACCGACTGACAGCTCCACCATGCGTCACTCCTCGACGCGCCGGCGAACCACCAGTTCGTCATACCCCGTCGAAGCGTCCGGTTCGCGCCGGAGCACCCAGCCCGGCAATGGGGCCAGCAAGACCTCCGCAGTCGTCCGCACCGTGTTCCCATAGACGACGTGCCCGCCGACGACCCGCCCGTCGGGCGTCGAGATGGACATGTGCAGATGCGCGCCGTTTTCCGCGAGGCTGCCGGCAAGCGTGAGGATTTCGGACGGGCCGGGGATGGTCGTAGCGGTGTCGTGGCCGGCGAAGCGGAGTCTTGCGTCGATCAGGCTGCCGACGCCGGAGAGGACGAAGGCCGAGCCGCCGGGTTGCTCGCTGACGGCCGACTCCAGTGCCTTGCGCAGGTCGCTGCCGGGGAGCAGGCGGAGGGGATAGGGATTCATGCCTTCCATGGCTGTATTGCAATCAGGTCTCATCGGGACGAAGTGTGTATACAGCTCGCCTCCGCCATCAACAGAGATCCGCCAGTCCGCGAGGAAATTCCGATCGTCCGCCACGGTGAGTAGTCCAGTTTCCGTCCCCGCCCCCTGTTTCCGTCCCGCGTCGTGTTATCGGGTGATCGCGTTATGGTTTGGAAATTTCGGCAAGCGCTTCGGCAGCGGGCTGGATTTCGGTACGCTCGACAGCAAAGTCGCCCAGCGACACGATTCCCACCAACCGCTTTTCCCGGTCAACGACCGGCAGACGCCTGACTTGGCGCTCGCTCATGATCTTGACGGCCTCGTCGACCGACTCGTCCTCGAAGGCCCACGCAACGCCGTCGGACATTACATCGCGAACCTTGGTGCTGGAGTCCTTACCCTCGGCGACAGCGCGTATCGCGATGTCCCGATCCGAGATCGTTCCAATCATGCGATCGTTCTCCCCAACCGGCATCATGCCGAAGCCCTCATCGCGCATCGTTGCTGCAGCCTGCATGATGGTCATGTCGGGATTGATGACCTTGACGTCGCGACTCATGAGGTCTCGTAATTGGTGCATATTCATTCTCCTGAAATCTAGTCTTTCGATGAAAGCGCCTCACTTGCGTGATGATCAGGCGCGGTCGCGTAGTTCGGTCACACCAGCGCCTTCGGCGCAGTGATCGCAGCAGAACATCCGGTCGCCCTTCTCCAGGCCGTGCCCGATGATGCGCACGCCACAATGCGCGCATTTCGGTGCGAGCGTATGAATCGCGCATTCAAAGCTGTCGAAGGTATGGGTCTTCCCCTGCGCCACCACCTGAAAAGACTTGTCGTAGTCATTGCCGCACGCGTCGCATTTCGCCATGGAGAGCTCCATTGAACGGTTGTCTGTCACTACGAGCGCGAGCATATTCGCGGTGATGGAAGGAGTCTGTACGCTGGGCCACAGATCTCGGCTCGCCTCCCCCATCAATAGAGAGCCGCCAGCCCCGTACGGACTGCCGCCGGCACGTTCGGCTGATTCGCGATGTCCGCGAGGAAATTCGGATCGTCCGCCACGGTGAGGGGATCCAGGACGATGGACTGGAGGATCGTCGACAGGGGCGCCGCGGCGCGCGGGGAGATGCGGTCGGGGCCGGTGAAGTCGTCGGGGCCGCTGAAAGGCAGGCGGGGGCGCAGGTCGGTGCCCGTGGCCTCGATCTCGTCGAGGGCGAGCGACCAGACAACGGGTTCCGGTGCGCTTCGCAGGGCGTTCCTCGGCCGCGGCGCTTCGACTTCGCGCGCGAGGGCGGGCAGATTGCGGAAGGCGGTTCGCAGGGTGCGGCGGGCCTGTTTCAGGGATACGGCGGCGACGTCGGGATCGGCTGTGTGCTGCGCCAGGTTCAGGCAGCGGAGCCGGCCGCCGACGCGCAGCGTTTCGCCCTCGGCACCGAGTGCGCTCATCAGTCCGGGCGTGCCGTAGCACGCGAGGCCGTTGATCATGACGAGCCGGATCGATGTCTCCTTCGCCTTCACGAGCGCTTCGTAGGGGTCGCCGGCCGTGCTGTCGATGACGAAGAGGTCGGCGCGCTTGCCGGGCTCCAGCGTGCCGAGCGCCTTGTCCCACTTCAGGATCGCGGCGGCTTCGCGCGTCGCCATCGCGACGAGATCGCGTGCGCTGAAGAGTCCGTTCAGCATATGTGCGGAATAAAGCCACGCGACTTTCAGTTCGCCCAGCAGGTTCTTGCTGCCCGAGGGGGACCAGTCGCTGCCGAGGCCGATGCGCACACCTGCCTGCCGGGCCGCCGTCACGTCGGCGGTCGCGCCGTACAGCAGGAGGTTGCTGAAAGGCGACCACACCATCGCGCCGCCGTGGCGCCCCAGCACCTCGAAGTCTTCCGCCTGCAGGCCGGCGGCATGGATGGCGGCGAGGCGGTCGTTGATGGCCCAGCGGTCGGGCGCAACCTGCAGCGCGAGGAAATGGCGACGCGCGATCGAGTCCGGGGTGTCCGGCGCGGTCACGCCTTCGCTGACGTGCAGGAGGAAGCAGCTGTCTTCCTTGTCGAGCCGCGCGAGGAACCAGGCCGCGTCACGGGCATCGATGTCGGGGATGCGCGCCTGCGCTTCGGGCAGCTCGGGGTCGTCAGTATCTTCGACGTTGCGCAGCATGCCGCGGTAGTAGCGCCTTATGCCGGCATTGCTGTTGAGCATGATCCCCTGGCTGGTGGTGACGCCACCGAGCAGGCATTTGCACTCGACGTAGCGGACGAGCGGCGCGAGCAGCGCGGCCTTGCCTTCGGCATCGCGGTAGCTGCCGACGACCGTCATCGGTCCGCTGATCAGCCGGCGATAGTCGGAGTGATCGGGCCACTGGCCACGATGCTGGAAGCGCCTGGGCACCGGCGCCCACAGCGGCAGCGCGTTGTAGGCCAGGTGGTTGTGCAGCTCGATCAGACCCGGATAGAGCGTGCCGCGCGTGGCTACGGGAATGACGCCCTCAAAACCGTCCGGTGCCGGCTGGGTACGATCCAGCACGGCGACGATGACGCCGCGGTTGATGTAGACGACCGCATTCGTCCTGACCGCAAACGCGTCGTCCATCGTCACGACCCGACCGGCGAGTGCGACTTTCGGGCCGGTCGGCAGGTCGATCCGCCCAGCTTCCCTTGTGACCGGCACCGGTGCGCGCGCGGCGGGGGGCCGCTCGGCGCCGGCGAGCGGAAACCAGCGACGCGGGATGCCGGTCATGTGACGACCCCCTTGGGGATCCTGATCGTGATGTTGCGCCGCTTGGCGAGATCGTCGGGACCGACGCGCCGCGCCCAGCCGTCCTGTTCGCGCATCCACGCCGGCAGTCCGGCGGGGAAATCGAATTCGGGGATGCCGATGCGGTCGTCGTCCACCCAGGCGTCACCGTACGCGACGAACGGAGTCGGCACGTCCGGGTGCCGCACGCGCGGCACGACCGCCTGCAAGGCCTTGCTCCAGTTGCGCAGCAACGCCGAGGTCGCTTCCGCGAGCTTGACCTTGTCGCCGTTCGAGGCGCTTTCCGGCTGCGTGGGGTGGGTCAGTGCCGCATAGCCGACGTCGATCGACTCGCCCGCCGGGGTCGCCTTCCAGAAACGCCACGCCTCGTCGGCTACGCGGCCGAACGCCAGCACGACCTCGATGCGGCCACCGGCCAGCAGGGCGTGGATCCAGCGGTTGCGGTAATCGACCAGCCGCAGATCCTTGCGCGTTCGCGCCTTCACGCTGCCATAGACGCTGTAGAGGTAGGTGTTGATGAATACGTAGCTTCGCGTCATGCCGAGCTTGCGCAGCAGGCCCTGTGCGCGCCGCCCGGCCTCGCCAACGAGGCTGCGGCGGATGACGGTCTCATGCTGGGCGGGATCCTGCCCGATGACGAGGATGCGTGCCGAACCGTCGAGGCGCCCGCGATGGAAGATCGGCCCCCACTCGGTACGGAACTGGTCGGGCGGATAGACATCTGCCCCGGGGTATTCGGAACAGAGCGTAAGGAACGGTTCGGCGACATAGCCTGGGTCGAACGGATGCGACATGCGTGCTCTCCTTGCGACGGGCGGCGGCCTGCGCGCCGCGCAACCACCGTTGATGTGGCATAGCACAGAAATTCGCGTCATTCGTGGCCACCTGCGACGGAGTTCGCCGGGGGCCGATCGGTCGCCGCGGTGGCGTTCCCGCCCCAGCCTGCTCCCCGCGCTCGGGCAACAATTTTTCTTGACAACCGGGGCGCCACGACATTTAATAAACCAAGTTGATTTATTAATAAACAAACACCGCCCATGAGCGGGGTCGAAGGAGACGAGCATGGCAACAGCCCAGATCGGGCGCGGCCGCAACTCCGTGCGGCTGCGGCGCTACAACGAACGCCTGCTGCTGCAGGTGTTGCGCCGTTCCGGGGAGGCCTCGAAGGCCGACCTCGCGCGCCGTACCCACCTGACCAGCACGGCGATCGGCAGCATCATCCAGTCGCTCGAGGAGAGCGAGCTGATCGTCTATACGGGCCGGCGCACCGAGGGGCAGCGCGGCCAGCCGGCGACGCTGATCGACCTGAACCCGAAGGGCGCCTTCGGCATCGGCGTGCGCCTCGACCGCGACACGATCGAGACTGCGCTGCTGGACTTCGGCGGCCAGATCCTCGCCCGCCGCGTGCATGACCGCATCCTGCCCTCCCCCGAAGAAGCGCTGCAGCTCGTGCTCGCCGACATCGAGGCGGTGCTGGACGTGCTGAGCGCCGAGGAGCGCGAGCGCCTGACCGGAATCGGCGTCGCCCAACCCTTCAACCTCGGCGCGTGGCTGCGTGAGCTGAACCTGCCGAACGAGGACTTCCGCGCGTGGGACGAGGTCGATTTCGCCTTCGAGCTCGGCGAGGCGACCGGCCTGCCGGTGTTCAGCGAGAACGACGGCAACGCGGCGGCGATCGCGGAGCTGTTCTACGGCTGCGGGCGCGAGTTCGACGACTTCCTGTATCTGTTCATGGGGCCGGTGATCGGCTGCGGCGTCGCGCTGAACGGCGACTGCCTGCGCGGCGTGACCGGCAACGCGGGCGACATCGCGGTGATGCCGGTGCCGCCCAGCCGCCTCGCCTCGGCGCAGGCGCCGACGCACAAGTGGGACATGCTCCTGTCGCGCGCCTCGCTCAACGCGCTGGGCCGCCACCTGCGGCATGCCGGCGCGATCGTGACGAGCCATGCGGACCTCGAGCGCCATATCCGCGCCCATCACCCGGCCGTCGAGGAGTGGGTCGAGGACTGCATCGATGCGCTCGCCCCGGCCGTGCGTTCGGCGCTGTGCATGCTGGACGTGCCGGTCGTGGTGTTTGACGCCGACGTCGATGGCGGCCTCATCGACCTGCTGCAGCGCCGCCTGGCGCAGGCGCTGGCCGACAACGCGCCCGAGGCGCGCGGAGCGCCCGAGCTGGTGCGCGGCTCCTTCGGCTCGGACGCCGGCGCAGTGGGCGCGGCGAGCCTGCCGATGTTCTTCAGCTTCTCCCCACGCGCCGAGATTCTCGGCAGCGTGACCCGTTCCATGGAGGAAATGCGCGATGCCGACTGACCTCGCTACTGACCACACCCGCCGCCCCGTGCTCGAGATGCGCGGCATCTCGAAGACCTTCCCCGGCGTGCGGGCGCTGCGCGACGTGTCGCTGACGCTCTACCCCGGCGAGGTGCATTCGCTGATGGGCGAGAATGGCGCAGGCAAGTCGACGCTGATGAAGATCCTGTCCGGCGCCTACACCGCCGACGAAGGCGGCGAGATCCGCATCGACGGCCAGCCGGTCGTGATCGACGGGCCGCTGTCGTCGAAGGCGCTGGGCGTCGCGGTGATCTACCAGGAGCTCACGCTGTGCGCGAGCCTGACGGTGGCCGAGAACATCTACCTCGGGCGCGAGCTGCGCAGCGGCGGCCGCATCGACCGCCACGCGATGGAAGCCGGCTGCGCCGGCATCCTCGAACGGCTGGGCGCGTCGTTTGGGCCGCGCACGCTGGTGAGCGACCTGTCGATCGCGGAGCGCCAGCTGGTCGAGATCGCCCGCGCGATCCACGCCGACGCGCGCATCCTGGTGATGGACGAGCCGACGACGCCGCTGTCGTCGCGCGAGACCGATCGGCTGTTCGAGCTGATCCGCCAGCTGCGCAACGACGGCCTCGCGATTGTGTACGTGAGCCACCGCATGGCGGAAATCTACGAGCTCTCCGACCGCGTGTCGGTGCTGCGCGACGGCAGCTACGTCGGCACGCTGGATCGCGCCGACCTGTCGGCCGAATCGCTGGTGCAGATGATGGTGGGACGCGACCTGTCGGGTTTCTACAAGAAGGACCACGGCGCCTACGAGCCGGGCCGGGTCGTGATGGCGGTGCGCGACATGCGTGACGGCAAGCGCGTGCGCGGCTGCGGCTTCGATCTGCATGCGGGCGAGGTGCTGGGTATCGCGGGACTGGTCGGCGCGGGTCGCACCGAACTCGCGCGCCTGATCTTCGGCGCCGACGAGCGCACCGGCGGCGAGTTGGTCGTCGATGGCGAGCCGGTGCGGTTGCGCACCCCGCTGGATGCGATCCGCGCCGGCGTCGTGTATCTGACCGAAGATCGCAAGGGGCGCGGCCTGTTCCTCGACATGAGCGTGCGCGACAACATCAACGTGTGCGCGTGCTCGGGCGATGCCCGCACGGGCGGCGTGCTGAACCTGGCGAAGGCGCGCGAGCGGGCCACCGCGGCGATCCGCGATCTGGCGATCCGCGTGCCGAACTCGCGCGTGAATGTCGGCGCGCTGTCGGGCGGCAACCAGCAGAAGGTGCTGCTGTCGCGCCTGCTGGAGATCAAGCCGCGCGTGCTGATCCTCGACGAGCCGACGCGCGGCGTCGACATCGGCGCGAAGTCGGAGATCTACCGGATCATCAACGACCTCGCGAAGCGCGGCGTCGGCGTGATCGTGATCTCGAGCGAACTGCCCGAGATCGTAGGCACCGCCGACCGCGTGCTGGTGATGCGCGAAGGCGAACTGGTCGGCGAACTCGGCGGTTACTCGGGTGCCCCGATCACGCAGGAAGCGATCATCGAACTGGCCACCGGCGCCAACCCCCAGACCCTGCCGCGGGCCGCCTGAACGGCGCGCCCCCACACAAGAGCAGGAGAAACCCCATGGAGAAGACAATGAGCAACGCCCCCGCCACTGCCGCCACCCCGGCCCCCAGC
>NZ_WTVS01000099.1 GCF_012911005.2 Aromatoleum toluolicum
ACAGGTGCAATGAGGGGCCGTGGCACGGCACCCTGCGCAGTCCCCGCAATGCCTGCGGACAGTGGGTCATGTGGGCGGAACTGACGCTCCCCGACGCCTGAGCGCGAGGCCGAAAATAATCGGCAAATCCTGATATTGCAGTGCAGCTTGCATTCCGTTACGCGGGCGGGTAATTTTCGCGCCTCTCCGTATAACGTATACGATCTTACACAAGACCATCCATGGCTTTGCCACTCGAACAACTCGCAGTCCCGCGTGTCTTGCGTCTCTCGGCATCCGACCAGATTGCCGGTTCGCTGCGCGACGCGATTGTCCGGGGGCATCTCGCGACCGGCGTGGTGCTCCGCCAGGATGAGATCGCGGCCCGATTCCATGTCAGCAAGATCCCGGTGCGTGAAGCACTGAAGCGGCTGGAAGCGGAGGGCTTGGTACGCTTCACGAAGAACCGTGGTGCAGTGGTGGCCGGCCTGTCGCCGGCCGAGATCCTCGAATACATGGACATCCGCGCGATGCTCGAAGCACGCGCCGCCGGGCTTGCAGCAGCCCGAATCAGCGACGAACGCCTGAACGAAGCTCGCCAGAAGCTGGCCGAGTTCGGCGCGTCGCAGGACCCCGGACGCTGGGGCGAACTGAACTGGCTGTTCCATTCGACCCTTTACGCCGACGCCGACCGGCCCATCCTGCTGGCCGAGATTCGCGCGCTCTACGACAAGCTGGAGCGCTACGTGCGCGCGCTGCTCGCGATGACGGCGCAGACCGAGATGCCCAAGACGCAGAGCGAGCACAGCGCGATCCTCGATGCGTTCGCAAGGCGCGACCCCGACGCTGCGGCGTCCCTGACGCGGGCCCATGTGCTCGATGCAGGGGCGTCGCTCGTGCAGTACCTGAAGGACCACAGACACCACGGAGGAAACACATGAAGAAGACCCTGATTGCGACCGCCTTCCTCGCGCTCGGCGCGCAGGCGCAGCTCGCCCACGCCGACCTGACGGTGGCGATCGCGGGCCCGATGACCGGCCAGTACGCCTCGGCCGGTGACCAGATCCGCCGCGGTGCGGAGATGGCGATCGCCGACATCAACGCCAAGGGCGGCGTGCTCGGGCAGAAGCTCAAGCTCGAAGTCGGCGACGACGCCTGCGACCCGAAGCAGGCCGTGTCGGTCGCGAACACGATGGTCAACAAGAAGATCGTGTTCATGCACGGCCACTGGTGCTCGAGCTCGACGATCCCGGCCTCCGAAGTGTATGTCGAGGCCGACATCCCGATGGCGACCGTGTCGACCAACCCGCAGGTCACCGAGCGCGGGCTGAAGAACATCTTCCGCATCATGGGCCGTGACGACCAGCAAGGCCTGGTCGCCGGCAGCTACATCGCCGAGAAATTCAAGGGCAAAAAGGCCGCCGTGCTCGACGACAAGAGCGCCTACGGCAAGGGCCTGGCCGACGAGATGGCCAAGGCGATGACCGCCAAGGGCCTGAAGCCGACGCTGCGCGAGTCGATCACCGCGGGCGAGAAGGACTATTCGGGCATCGTGACCAAGCTCAAGCAGGCCGGCATCGAAGTGCTGGCCTACGGCGGCTATCACACCGAAGTGGCGCTGATCCTGCGCCAGGCGCAGCAGGCCGGCCTGAAGCTGACCGTGATGGGCGGCGACACGATGACCAACTCGGAGCTCGTCACCGCTGCCGGCGCCAACTCCGACAACGTGATGTTCACGTTCTCGCCCGATCCGCGCAAGAACCCGGATGCGGCGCCGATCGTGAAGCGCTTCCGCGACGCCAAGGTCGAGCCGGAAGGCTACGTGATGTACGCCTACGCCGCGATGCAGCTCTTCGCCGACGCCGCGACCCAGGCCAAGAGCACGAAGTTCTCCGACCTGGAGAAGACGATGCGCGGTAACACCTTCAAGACCGTGATCGGCGAGCTCGCCTTCGATGCCAAGGGCGACCAGAAGCAGCCGGGCTTCGTCGTGTACCAGTGGAAGGGCGGCCAGTACGACTACGCTGCGAAGTAATCCTTCTTAGGTCTTGTCAGCGGCCGGGCGATCCGCCCGGCCCACGCGCCGCCGGTCCAAAAGGCCGGCGGCGCACTCTCGCGGAATGACTCCCCGCGCGGTCCGCTGATCGGGCCTGCGGACGCTGCTCGCGAGAAACACACGTAAAACGAGAAAGGAGACTGCTGTGGCATATGCACTGCAACAGCTCATCAACGGCCTGACGCTAGGGGCCGTGTACGGCCTGATCGCGATCGGCTACACGATGGTGTACGGCATCATCGGCATGATCAATTTCGCCCATGGCGACATCTTCATGGTGAGCGCGTTCATCGCGGTCACCGCCTTCACGCTGCTTGCGGCCTTCGACATCACGTCGCTGCCGCTGGCAATCACCGCAGTACTGATTACTGCGATCTTCTTCACGTCGGCCTACGGCTGGGCGGTCGAGCGCATGGCCTACCGGCCGCTGCGCGGCTCGACCCGCCTCGCGCCGCTGATCTCGGCGATCGGCATGTCGATCTTCCTGCAGAACATGGTGCAGCTCACCCAGGGCGCGCGCGTGAAGCCGATTCCGCCGGTGCTCGAAGGCGGCATCGAGATCTGGCAATCCGGCGGTTTTACGGTGCAGATCTCGTGGACGCAGATCATGATCGTGCTGGTGACGATCGTGCTGATGGTGGCCTTCACGTATCTCATCACGCAGACGGCCTTCGGGCGGCAGCAGCGCGCCTGCGAGCAGGACAGTACGATGACGGCGCTGCTGGGCATCAACGTAGACCGCACGATCTCGGCAACCTTCATGCTTGGCGCGGCCCTGGCAGCAGTCGCGGGCGTGATGGTGACGGTGTACTACGGCGTGGTCGACTTCTTCATCGGCTTCGTCGCGGGTATCAAGGCCTTCACCGCCGCGGTGCTGGGCGGGATCGGATCGCTGCCGGGCGCGATGCTGGGCGGGCTGATCATTGGCCTGATCGAAGCGTTCTGGGCGGCTTATCTGTCGCCCGAATACAAGGACGTTGCGACCTTCTCGATCCTGATCCTCGTGCTGATGTTCCGCCCGAGTGGGCTGCTCGGCCGTCCTGAAGTGGAGAAGGTCTGATGAGCGCCGTGATCATCGCGCGCCACGCGCGCACGCCCGCCGAACGCTTCAAGGACGCAGCCTGGGTGGGTTTCGTCGCGCTGCTGCTGGGCATTCCGATGGTCGGCCTGACGACCGTCGACCAGGGCGGAGCCCTGACCGTCCAGACCCGCTTCGGCATGCTCGGGGCCTTCGTCGGCGCGTCCTTCGTCGGCCGTTTCATCTTCCGCTGGATCATGGACCAGGTCCGCAATCGGCGCGCGGCAAAACCGGCCGTGGCGAAAGTCGACCGCACGCCGCAGGCGATCAAGGTGATCGGTTGGGCCGTGCTGGGCGCATCGATTGCACTGCCGATCGCCTTCTCCGAAAATCGCTACGTGATCGATACCGCGACGACGGTGCTGATCTACGTGATGCTCGGCTGGGGCCTGAACGTCGTCGTCGGCCTCGCCGGCCTGCTCGACCTCGGCTACGTCGCGTTCTATGCGGTCGGTGCCTACACATACGCCCTGCTCTTCTCGCATTTCGGCTGGACCTTCTGGGAGGCATTGCCGGTGGCAGGCGCGATGGCCGCGACCTTCGGCATCCTGCTCGGCTATCCGATCCTGCGCCTGCGCGGCGACTATCTGGCGATCGTGACGCTGGGCTTCGGCGAGATCATCCGTGTGATCCTGGTGAACTGGACGGAGCTCTCGAACGGACCCAATGGCATCGGCTCGATCCCGCGCCCGACGCTGTTCGGCCTGCCCTTCGACCGCAATCCGACAGAAGGCACGCAGAGTTTCGCGACCTTCTTCGGGCTCGAGTTCTCGGGCATGCATCGGATCATTTTCCTGTACTACCTGATCCTGGTGCTGGCGCTACTGACCAACGTCTTCGTGTCGCGCCTGCGCAAGCTGCCGGTCGGGCGTGCGTGGGAAGCGCTGCGCGAGGACGAGATCGCGTGCAAGGCGATGGGCATGAACGTGACCAACGTCAAGCTGTCGGCCTTCGCGATCGGCGCGATGCTGGGCGGCTTCGCGGGCGTGTTCTTCGCCGCGCGCCAGGGCTTCATCTCGCCGGAAAGCTTCACCTTCACCGAGTCGGCGACGATCCTCGCGATCGTCGTGCTGGGCGGCATGGGCAGCCAGTTGGGCGTGGTGCTCGCGGCACTGGTGCTGGTGCTGCTGCCGGAACTGGGGCGCAATTTCTCCGAGTACCGGATGCTGCTCTTCGGCACCGCCATGGTGCTGATCATGGTATGGAAGCCGAGCGGTCTGCTCGCCTCGCGCGAACCGACGATCCGTCTCAACAAGGCGACCGCCGCGGGAGGTCAGTCATGAGCACCGCTACCCTGCTCTCCGTCGAGAACCTGACGATGCGCTTCGGCGGCCTGACGGCGATCGACGACCTGTCGGTGTCGGTGCCGGCGGGCAAGATCACCGCGATCATCGGCCCCAACGGCGCGGGCAAGACGACCTTCTTCAACTGCCTGACCGGCTTCTACAAGCCGACCACCGGCAGCGTGCGCCTCGTGCATCCGAAGAAGGGCGAGATGCGACTGGAGACGATGACCGGGCACCGCGTCGCACGCGATGCGCAGGTCGTGCGCACCTTCCAGAACATCCGTCTGTTCCCGAAGATGACGGTGCTGGAGAACCTGATCGTCGCGCAGCACAACTTCCTGCAGGATGCGTCGCGCTTTTCGATCGCCGGCATCTTCCGGCTGCCGGGCTACCGCAAGGCGGAGGCCGAGGCATTGAAGACGGCCGCGCACTGGCTCCATCGGCTGGGCCTGACCGACATTGCCGACGTCGCCGCGGGCGACCTGCCCTACGGCACGCAGCGACGCATCGAGATCGCGCGCGCGCTGTGCGTTGATCCGGTGCTGCTGTGCCTGGACGAGCCGGCTGCAGGCCTGAACCCGCGCGAATCGGCCGAGCTCAACACGTTGCTGCTGTCGCTGTGTCGCGAGGAAGGCATCGCGATCCTGCTGATCGAGCACGACATGAGCGTCGTGATGAACGTCTCCGACCACATCTGCGTGCTGAACTACGGACGCAAGATCGCCGAAGGCACGCCGGAGGAAATCCGCAACGACCCGCAAGTCATCAAGGCCTACCTCGGCGAGGATGACGAGGAAACCGCATCCGGGGGGATCGCCGCATGATGCTGCACATGGAGGGCGTGCACGCCCATTACGGCCATATTCACGCGCTGCGCGGAGTCGATGTCACGGTCCAGGTCGGCGAGATCGTCACGCTGATCGGCGCCAACGGCGCGGGCAAGTCGACGCTGATGATGAGCCTGTTCGGGAAGCCGGGCGCCTCGTCGGGGCGCATCGTGTTCGACGGCGAGGACATCACGCGCGTGCCGAGCCACCTGATCTCGCGCCGCGGCATCGCGATCGTGCCGGAAGGCCGGCGCATCTTCCCGCGCATGACGGTGATGGAGAACCTGCTGATGGGCACGGCCTTCGCCGACCCGGCGAACTTCAATGCCGACATCAAGCGGGTGTATGCGATGTTCCCGATCCTCGAGGAGCGGGCGGCGCAGCGCGCCGGCACGCTGTCGGGCGGCGAGCAGCAGATGCTGGCGATCGGACGCGCGCTGATGAGCCGGCCCAAGCTGCTGCTGCTCGACGAACCGTCGCTGGGCCTCGCGCCGATCTACATCAAGCGCATCTTCCAGATCATCCGCGAGCTCAACACCGAGCACGGCATGACGGTGCTGCTGGTCGAGCAGAACGCCCACCATGCGCTGCGCTGCGCTCATCGCGGCTACGTGCTGCAGCACGGCGAGATCGTGCTCGCCGGGACTGGACAGGAGCTGCTCGCGAGCGAGGAGGTGCGCGCGGCCTACCTGGAGGGCGGGCACTGATGGATCGAGCCGCCGCGCCGCCGCGCTGGTTGCCCTTCGTCGTGCTGGGCATCGGGCTCATGGCGGTTTCCTTCGGCGCGATCTTCGCCCGTTTTGCGCAGGCCGAAGGGGTCCCCTCGCTCGCGGTGGCGTGCTGGCGGCTGGGGTTGGCGGCGCTCGTCGTGACACCGATCGCCCTGTGGCAGTCGGGGCACGCGCTCGCACGGCTGAACCGTCGCCAGGGGCTGCTCGCCCTGGCGGCCGGTTTCTTCCTCGCGCTGCACTTCGGCACCTGGATCACGTCGCTGGAATACACCTCGGTCGCCTCCAGCACGGCGCTGGTGACGACCAACCCGTTGTGGATCGGCCTGGCGTCCTTCGTGCTGTTTCGCGAACGGCCCAGCCGCATGATGCTCGGCGGCATCGCCCTGTCTTTCGGCGGCAGCCTGCTGATCTTCTGGAGCGATGCCAGCAATGCGGGTGCCGGAGAGAATCCGCTGCTCGGCAACGCGCTCGCGCTGATCGGCTCGTGGTGCTTCTCGGCCTACCTGCTGATCGGCCGCCGCCTGCGGGCCGGCCTGCCGCTGCCTGCCTACGTGTGGCTCGCGTACGGCGTGGCGGCCCTGCTCCTGGTCGCGGCGAGCAGCAGCAGCGGCTCCCCGCTGAGCGGCTTCAGCGTCACCGCCTGGGCGGTGCTGGCCGGCATGGCGCTCGGGCCGCAACTGCTCGGGCACACCGCCTACAACTGGTCGCTGCGCCACGTCTCGGCGACCTTTGTTGCGGTCGTCACGCTCGGCGAGCCCGTCGCCAGCGCGGCGATGGCATTCATCGTCTTCGGCGAGGGCTTCGCGCCGCTGCAGTTCGGCGGGTTCGCGCTGCTGCTTGCGGGCATCTATCTGGCGGCGCGCGGCGAGAAGTCCTGAGCAGCGCGCTGCCGGTCAGCCCCTGATCCAGCCGCGCTTCAGGGCGTAGCTGGCGAGCCCCGCCGCGGTCTCGATGCCGAGCTTGCGGCGCAGGTTCAGGCGATGGGTCTCGACGGTGCGCACGCTGACGTCGAGCTTCTGCGCGATGCGCTTGTTACTGTCGCCCTGGGCGACGAGGATCAGCACCTCCCTTTCCCGCTCCGTCAGGGCCGTCGCCTCGTCCGCCTGCGTCGACAGCGCGGCGGTCAGGGCGCTGCTGAAGTAGGCGCCGCCGGCGGCGACCGCCCGGATCGCCGCGATGATCTCGGCCGAGGGGGCATCCTTGAGCACATAACCACGTGCGCCCGCGCGCATCGCCGACATCACGTAGCCCTGGCTGTCGTACATGCTCAGGATCAGCACACGCAGTTCCGGATGCCGTTGCGCGAGTGCCGTGGTCAGCTCGATGCCGTTGATGTCGGGAAGGCCGACATCGACCAGTGCGAGATCCGGGCGCAGGGTTTCTGCAGCGGCCAGGGCCTGCTCGCCGTTGGCCGCCTCCCCGACGATGTCGATCTCCGGGATGTCGCCCAGCCGCGCGCGCAGGCCGTCGCGGACGAGCTGATGGTCGTCCACGAGCAGCAGTCGAATCCGGGCGCCGGGATCGGTTGAATCGCTCATGACAGGCTTCCTTTCTTCGCATTCGGGCACGGCAGCAGCGCGCTGAGCTGGGTATGGCCGGGCACTGAGCTGACCGCAAGCTTCCCGCCATGATGCTCGATGCGCTCGCGCATGTTGCGCAGGCCGATGCCGCCGCTGCGCGGGTGGTCGATCCGGGAGGTGTCGAAACCGCGCCCGTCGTCGGCGATCACGAGGCGGACCGCCCCGCCCCCGGACGCAAGGGCGAGGCGGACGTGACGGGCGGCGGCGTGGCGCTCGATGTTCGTCAATGCTTCCTGCGCGATGCGATACAGCGTCGTCGCGCCTGCCTCGTCTGCCGAGAGGTCGACCTTGCCAATGTCGGCGTCGACGACGATGCCGGTGCGCCGGTGGAACTCGTCGAGCAGTTGCCGCAGGGCGGCGGACAGGCCGAGGTTGTCGAGCAGCGAAGGGCGGAGGTTGTGCGAGATGCTGCGGATCTCGCCGATCGCCACCCCGAGTCCTTCGAGCCCCTTGGTGATGTGCGCCGCCACGTCGTCACGCCCGGCGAGCGCCCGTTCCTTCGCGAGTTCGAGGTGGAACTTGACCGACACGAGCAGCTGGCTGAGGCCGTCGTGCAGGTCGCGTGCGACGCGCGTGCGCTCCTCCTCGTGCGAGGTCACGATGCGCTGCGCGAGCGCCTTCAGCCGGCGGTCGGCGAGCTGGTGTTCGCTGATGTTCAGCGCCATGCCGCCGGCAAACACGATGAGCGCCGCGACGATCCCCACGACGGTGAAGCCCAGGACAGTTGCCGCGATGCGTGACGCCATCCGGTCGCGCAGCTTGCTGCGGATGCTCTCGACATCGTCGAGGTAGATCCCGGTCCCGAGCACCCAGCCCCAGCGGTCGAGCTTCACGACATATCCCAGCTTGTCGGTTTCCTTGCCCGTCGAAGGCTTGTTCCACTTGTACTGGAGGAACCCGTCGCCCGACACGGTAGCGGCGATCAGGCGCTGGATGACCGGGAGCCCCTCGGAATCCTGCTTGTCCCACAGATTGCGGCCTACGAGCTCGGACTGGCGCGGATGGACGATGTTGAGGCCGGTGATGTCGTAGGCGAAGAAGTAGCCGTCGTCGCCGTAGTTCATCTCGCTGAGGATGCGCTTCGCCTCTGCCTTGGTCGCCTCGTCGTCGCGCCCCGACGAATACAGGTGGTCGATCGAGGTCTGCGCGAGCTGGACGTAGTGCTGCAACTCGGAACGTTTTGCCACGAGCATCGCCTCGTTCAGCACGCTTTCCTGCTGCCGCTCCAGGTCGCGCGCCTGCATCGCGACCAGGATCGCGATCGCGGCCACCGCCGCAATTAGCGGCAGCACAGCCAGGACGATGACTTTGTGCTTGAGCCGCAAGCCTTCCACTCCCCCGTAATTTGCCAGCGATTGTAGTGCCCCGCGCCAGCCATCCGGCACGTCTGCGTAGTACTACGCAGACCCGGAAAGTAGTAGTGCGAATGGTCTGCGCAGCGCCGTTCCGCGACATTAGCGTGTGATCCCCGGCACACGGGTGCCGGGACCCGGAACCAGATCCGGTAAGACCAGAGCCTGATTCAACGGCCTATCCGGAGAGAGGAGGAGTATAGATGGCCACGCTGTCGAGACACGCGCTGTGGGCGCTTGTCGGCATCTTCGGCGCTTTCGCGCTTGCATATATCGCACTCAATCGCGGTGAAACGATCAACGCCCTGTGGATCGTGGTCGCCGCGGTTTCCGTTTACCTCATCGCCTACCGCTACTACAGCCTGTTCATCGCGAAGCGGGTGATGTCGCTGGACCCCGCCCGCACCACCCCGGCCTGCCGAAACAACGATGGCCTGGACTACGTGCCAACCAATAGGTACGTGCTGTTCGGCCACCACTTCGCTGCCATCGCCGGCGCCGGCCCGCTGGTCGGCCCGGTGCTGGCGGCGCAGATGGGCTACCTGCCGGGCATGTTGTGGATCCTGGCCGGCGTCGTGCTGGCCGGCGCCGTGCAGGACTTCATGGTGCTGTTCGTGTCCACGCGCCGCGACGGCCGCTCGCTCGGCGATCTGATCAAGTCCGAACTCGGCGCGATTCCCGGCGTGATCGCGCTGTTCGGCACCTTCATGATCATGGTGATCATCCTCGCGGTGCTCGCGCTGATCGTCGTGAAGGCCCTGGCCGAAAGTCCGTGGGGCACCTTCACCGTCGCCGCGACGATCCCGATCGCGATCTTCATGGGCATCTACGCGCGCTACATCCGCCCGGGCCGTATCGGCGAGATCTCGGTGATCGGCTTCGTGTTGCTGATCTGGGCCATCGTGGGCGGCGGCAAGATCGCTGCCGATCCCCCGCTGGCGGCGCTGTTCACCTTTACCGGCACGCAGCTTACCTGGATGCTGATCGGCTACGGCTTCGTCGCCTCCGTGCTCCCCGTGTGGCTGCTGCTCGCGCCGCGCGACTACCTGTCGACCTTCCTGAAGATCGGCGCGATCCTCGCGCTCGCGGTCGGCATCCTGGTCGTCGCACCCGACCTCGAAATGCCGGCGGTCACGCGCTTCATCGACGGCACCGGCCCCGCCTGGTCGGGCAGCCTGTTCCCCTTCCTCTTCATCACCATCGCCTGCGGCGCCGTATCCGGCTTCCATGCGCTGATTTCATCCGGCACCACCCCGAAGATGATCGAGAACGAGTCGCACATGCCCCTGATCGGCTATGGCGGCATGCTGATGGAATCGTTCGTCGCGATCATGGCGCTGGTTGCCGCATCCATCATCGACCCGGGCGTGTATTTTGCGATGAACAGCCCGCTCGCGGTGCTCGGGCCGACGGCCGAAAGCGCTGCACAAGTGATCTCGAGCTGGGGTTTCGTGGTAACGCCGGAAACGCTCACCGGCACCGCGGCCGCGGTCGGCGAGAACACGATCATCGCGCGTGCCGGCGGCGCGCCGACCCTTGCGGTCGGCATGGCGCAGATCTTCTCGCAGATGTTCGGCGGCACCGCGATGATGGGCTTCTGGTACCACTTCGCGATCCTGTTCGAGGCGCTGTTCATCCTCACCGCGGTCGATGCCGGTACGCGTGCGGGTCGCTTCATGCTGCAGGACCTGCTCGGCACCTTCGTACCGGCGATGAAACGAACCGACTCCTGGGCCGGCAACGCGATCGCCACCGCGCTGTGCGTCACTGCGTGGGGCTACTTCCTCTACCAGGGCGTGGTCGATCCGCTGGGCGGCATCAACACCTTGTGGCCGCTGTTCGGCATCGCCAACCAGATGCTTGCTGCGGTTGCGCTGATTCTCTGCACGGTCGTGCTGTTCAAGATGAAGCGCGAGCGCTTTGCGTGGGTGACGATCCTGCCGATGGTGTGGCTGCTCGCCTGCACGCTGACGGCCGGCTGGCAGAAGGTGTTTGCCGCCAACCCGAAGATCGGCTTCCTCGCCCAGTCGTCGCGCTATCAGGACGCCCTTGCCCGCGGCGAACTGCTCGCACCGGCGAAGTCGCTGGACCAGATGCACCGGATCATCCTCAACAACCAGATCGATGCCGGACTGACCGCGTTCTTCATGCTCGTCGTCCTGAGCATCCTGGTGTTCGGCGCACGCACCTGCTACCAGGCCTACCGCGTGGCGCATGCGACCACTCAGGAGGTCGGCGCACCGGGCACCGCCTCCCAGGGCGCCGCGGCGTAAGCCTGTGTTCAACGACCTCACCAAGCTCGGCAAGTATCTCGGGCAGGCCGCCCGCCTCATGGTGGGCCTGCCCGACTACGATACCTACGTCGCGCACATGAAGGCGACACACCCGGACCGGCCGGTGATGAGCTACGAAGAATTCTTCCGCGAGCGTCAGGAAGCGCGCTACGGCGGCGGCACCGGCCGCTGCTGTTGAGGAACCGTCAAGAAACCGGAACGGACCAAGGATCGAGCATGCAACACCCCAACCCCAACCCTTCCTCCGTCCCGATTCCGGTCACGGTCCTCACCGGCTTTCTCGGCGCCGGCAAGACGACGCTGCTGAATCGCATCCTGACGACGGCCCACGGTCACCGCATCGCGGTGATCGAGAACGAATTCGGGCCGGTCAATATCGACAGCGAGCTGCTCGTGCAGCAGAGCGCAGAAGTCGTCGAAATGACCAATGGCTGCCTGTGCTGCACCGTGCGCGGCGATCTGGCGAAAAACCTCGGCGATCTGAAGGCCCGACGCGACACCGGTGAGCTCGCCTTCGACCGCATCGTCATCGAAACCACCGGCCTCGCCGATCCCGGGCCGGTGATCCAGACCTTCTTCGCGGAAGCCGAGCTCGCCGAGACCTACCTGCTCGATGCGGTGCTCACGGTGGTCGATGCCGTACATGCTCCGCGCCAGATCGACGAACACCCCGTGCTGCTGAAGCAGATCGGTTTCGCCGACCGCCTGCTCGTATCCAAGAGCGAGGGCGTGGCAGCCGATGCGCTCGACGCGCTGCTCGAACGGCTCGCGCGCATCAATCCGCGGGCGCCGATCCGCCAGCTCGTCGCAGGCGAACTCGATGTCGGCTTCCTGCTCGACATCCGCGGCTTCAACCTGAACGAAAACCTCCTACCGGCTGACGAACCAACGAAACCGCGCTTCCATCCGGCCTCGAAGACTGGCTCGGTTTTCGGCGGAACGGCGCACAGCGACGAGATCGGTTCGCTGCTGCTCGAACATCCGGGCGAGGTGGATCTCGACCGCATCGGAGCTTACGTCCAGACCCTCCTCGATCGCTACGGGGACGATCTGCTCCGCTACAAAGGCGTGCTCGCAATTCCGGATCAGGCGAGCAGGCTGGTGTTCCAAGGCGTGCATCGCCTTGCCGGATTCGACTATGGAAAGGAATGGAACGATGACGCACGAGGGTCCCGCATCGTGCTTATCGGACGCCGCCTCCCCGAGGACGAACTGCGCGCCGGCTTTGCGGAGTGTGCGATCGCTGCTTAGTCCCGCGGCAGGCGCCAGCGCACGCTAAAGGGTCTTGTGCGTACCATCGCAATACGGTTGGTTGCCGGTGTGCTTGCACCCGCACAGATAGGCCGTGCCCGTCTCCAGCGCCGTGAATTTCACCGGCAGGAACGGCCCGCCCTTGTGCGACCCGTCGCAGAACGGCTGGTTCTTGCTGTTGCCGCAGCGGCACCAGAAATAGCTCTTGCCCGCTTCCAGCTCGACGGCATAGGGCGCCTTCTGCGCGATGGTTGGTTCCGGCTCGGTCATGGCGTCTCTCCAGGAGTGAAGCGGGCCCGCCGCCGGGCCTGCGCCTTCCCCACTCTAGACGACCGCAGTGACGCTCGGCCAGTCCACCACCTCTCAGTAATGCGGCGGGATCTCCTCGCGCAGGTCGCGCCGCTCGCCCGGCGCACCGGAGGAAATCTGGCGGTGCAGTTCAAGGATCTGCTTCTGCAGGCGATCGATCAGCTGCTGCTGGCGGAACACCGCCATGTTGAGTTCGTCGATCGCGTCCTCGGCGAGTGCGAGCTTGCTTTCGATGCGGTCGAGGCGGCCTTCCATCACACCTCCTCCGCCACGACGGTCACGTCGCCCAGAATGGACTTCGCCACCGCCTCGGCAACGCGGATGCCGTCGACACCGGCCGACAGGATGCCTCCGGCGTAGCCCGCGCCCTCGCCCGCCGGGAACAAGCCCTTCACGTTGAGGCTCTGGCAGTCCCCGCCGCGCGTGATGCGCAACGGCGACGAAGTGCGCGTCTCGACGCCGGTGAGCACCGCGTCGTGCATCGAGAAGCCCTTGATCTGGCGCTCGAAGGCCGGCAGCGCCTCGCGCACCGCGGCGATCGCGTAGTCGGGCAGGCTCGTCGACAGGTCGCCCAGCTTCACGCCTGGCTTGTACGACGGCTCGACCGAGCCGAGCACGCTCGACGGCTGCCCTTTGACGAAGTCCCCGACCAACTGGCCCGGCGCGATGTAGTCGCCGCCCCCAAGTTCATAGGCGCGCGATTCCCAGTGACGCTGGAACGCGATGCCCGCAAGCGGGCCGCCCGGATAGTCGTCCGGCGTGATCCCGACGACGATGCCGGCGTTGGCATTGCGCTCGTTGCGCGAATACTGGCTCATGCCGTTGGTGACGACACGGTTGGGCTCGGACGTCGCCGCGACCACCGTCCCGCCCGGACACATGCAGAAGCTGTACACCGAGCGGCCGTTCTTCGCGTGATGGACGAGCTTGTAGTCGGCCGCCCCCAACACCGGATGTCCGGCGTTGGGGCCGAAGCGCGCCTTGTCGATCAGCGACTGGGGATGTTCGACGCGGAAGCCGACCGAGAACGGCTTGGCCTCCATGTACACGCCCCGCTCGTGCAGCATCTCGAAGGTATCGCGCGCGCTGTGACCGAGCGCGAGGATGACGTGGTCCGAGCGGATTTCCTCCCCGTTCGCGAGGACGACGCCGCGCAGGTGCCCGTCCTCGATCCGCACGTCGGCGACGCGCTGCTGGAAGCGGATCTCGCCCCCCAGCGCGATGATGTCCGCGCGCATGTTCTCGACCATGCCGACGAGACGGAAGGTGCCGATGTGCGGCTTGCTCACGTACAGGATCTCTTCCGGCGCACCGGCCTTCACGAACTCCGTCAGCACCTTGCGGCCGTAGTGCTTCGGGTCCTTGATCTGGCTGTAGAGCTTGCCGTCCGAGAAAGTACCCGCCCCGCCCTCGCCGAACTGCACGTTCGACTCGGGGTTCAGCACGCTCTGGCGCCACAGGCCCCAGGTGTCCTTGGTGCGCTCGCGCACGGCCTTGCCGCGCTCCAGCACGATGGGGCGGAAGCCCATCTGCGCGAGGATCAGCGCCGCGAAGATGCCGCAGGGGCCGAAGCCGACCACCACCGGCCGATGGGCGAGCTCCTCCGGTGCCTTGCCGACGAAGCGGTAGTTCGTGTCGGGCGTGCGGACCACGTGGCGGTCGCCGGCAAACTTCGCCAGCAGCGCGTCCTCGTTCGTGAGCTCCACGTCGATCGTATAGCTCAGCGTGATAGTGCTCGACTTGCGCGCGTCGTAGCTGCGCTTGAACACGGTGAACTCGCCCAGCTCGGCGGGCTGGATGCCCAGGCGGGCAACGATGGCGTCCCTCAGGGCGCCCTCGGCATGGTCGAGGGGCAGCCTGAGTTCGTTGATTCGCAGCATGGTGATTCCGGTCGCAGGTTCTCGGGGACGTGCCATGCACGTCGAAGGCCGCGATTTTAAACGGGATTGCCTGCCGTCACCGCGTTTTCGCGCCCCCGCGCGGCCATCACCTTGAGCACCACGAGCAGAACCGTTCCGACCGCCATCACCGCCGCCGCCATGTAGAGGCCGTCCGCGTAGCTGCCGCCGCGCGCCGCGAGCGTGCCGGTGACTGCCGGCCCGGCGATCTGCGCGATGCCGTAGGCGATGGTCATCTTTCCCATCATCTTCGCCGGACGGGTCGGATAGTAGCGGCCGACCATCGTGAGGACGAGGCTCACCGCGCCGATGAAGTTACCGCCGAACAGGGTCGCCCCGACGAAGGCCGGGATCAGGCCGCCCGCGAGCGGCAGCAGGATGCCGACGATCTGCAGCACGAACGACAGCAGCAGCGAATTCAGGTACCCGACCCGGCGCGCGATGAAGTCCCACACGATGCACGCCGGTACGGCCGACAGCCCGAGCACGAGGAACACGAG
>NZ_WTVS01000009.1 GCF_012911005.2 Aromatoleum toluolicum
AAGCACAGCCCAGCCCGAAAACGGGCATGGGCTGTACGACAGGAGCGCGGGTGCCCGCGCGGGGCGAGGCTTCCGACGCGGGACGTCAGGCGTTCCTGGCGTGCCCCACACCAAAGCTTTCGGTGATCCGATCGAGAATGATCGCCAACAGCACGACCGCGAGGCCCGACTCGAAGCCGAGCCCGATGTCGAGCCGTGCGATGCTCGTCAGAACGTCATTGCCCAGACCGCCCGCGCCCACCATCGAAGCGATGATGACCATCGACAGCGCCATCATGATGGTCTGGTTGATCCCGGCCATGATGGAAGGCAGGGCGCCGGGAATCTGCACCTTGAACAGCAGCTGCCACGGCGTGCAGCCGAAGGTGATGCCCGCCTCGACCTGCTCGGCGTTGACCTGACGGATGCCGAGACTCGTCAGCCGCACCACCGGCGGCATCGCGAAGATCACCGTCGCCAGCACGCCGGGCACCTTGCCCAGACCGAACAGCATCGCCGCCGGAATCAGGTACACGAAGGCCGGCATCGTCTGCATGAAGTCGAGGCTCGGGCGCACGAAGGACGCCGCAAGCTTGCTCTTCGCCGTCCAGATCCCGAGCGGCACGCCCACCAACAAGCTGATCAACGTCGCCGAGATCACCAGCGCCAGGGTGGCCATCGTCGCGGTCCAGAAGCCGGTGCCGACGATCACCCCCGATGCCGCGACGCAGAACAGTCCGAAGCGCCAACCCACGCGCCAGAACGCCAGCGCGGTCAGCGCCACCACCAGCACCCAGCTCGGGATCAGCAGAAGCCCGTTCTCGACAAGCTCGGTCAGGCTGCCGACGAACGAGCCGATCGCAGCGAAGGTGCCGCTGTCGTTTTCCAACAGGAAATTGACCACTTGGTCGGCCCACTCGCCGATCGGTAGAAAGTCAGACATTGGCCGTCTCCTGTGCCATGTTCCGCAGCAGGATCGTCTGGGTCACGGCGCCGAGGTAGCGCCGCTCGCAGTCGATGATCGGCAGCGGATAAGGGTTCCTGACGATGTTGGAGATGAGCTCGCTCACGCGGGTGTCGCCGGGGACGGGCTGGATGTCGTCGAGCAGCGCCTGCTCGAGCGTGCTACGGCCCTCCGCCAGGCAACGCAGCATCGAATCGATCGACACCGTACCGAGCACGCGCTGCTCCTTGTCCACGACGAAGCCGTAGTTGCGCCGCATCTGCCGTAAACGGTCGATTGCCGAGTGGAAGCCGGCGTTGACGTCGGCGGGCGCCTCCATGACCAGGACCTCGTCCGGGCGGGCCACGTCCCTGGCGGTGAGGTAACGCCTCACGTCCACACCCTTGAAGAAGGCGCGCACGTAGTCGTCGGCCGGATTGCGCAGGATCTCGTCGGGCGAGCCGATCTGCACGATGCGCCCGCCTTCCATGATGGCGATGCGGTTGCCGATGCGGAACGCTTCGTCGAGGTCGTGCGAGACAAAGATGATGGTGCGCTTGTGCTCTTTCTGCAGCGTTAGCAGAAGTTCCTGCATTTCCGTGCGCTTCAGGGGATCGAGCGCCGAGAAGGCCTCATCCATCAGCATCAGCGAGGGATCCACCACCAACGCGCGCGCGAGACCGACGCGCTGCTGCATGCCGCCGGAGAGCTCGGCCGGGCGCTTGCCGGCAAAGGCCTTGAGGCCGACCTCGTCGAGCACCTCGAGCGCGCGCCGCTCGCGCTCCTTGCGCCCCACACCGGCGACTTCGAGCCCGAAAGCGGCATTGTCGAGCACGGTCAGATGCGGCAACAACGCGAAGGACTGGAACACCATCGCCATGTCGCGCCGGCGCAATGCGACCAGTTGCGCCTTGCTCATGGTCGCCACGTCCACGCCGTCGACGAGGATCTGCCCGACGGTCGGCTCGATGAGGCGATTCAACAGCCGGATCAGCGTCGACTTCCCGGAGCCCGACAGGCCCATGATGACGAAGATCTCGCCTTCATTGACCGCGAAGTTCGCGTCCTGCACGCCCACGACCGTGCCGGTCTGCTGGAAGATTTCATCCTTGCTCAGCCCCTTGCGGAGCATCTCCAGCGCAGCCTCGGGGCTGCGGCCGAAGATCTTGTGGAGGCCCTTGGCGACAATTTTCTGTTTCATCTGCCTGCCCTCCCCCCTCTTCGACGACTGGCGCGACGCGCCCGCCGATCCCTATCAACCGCATGTGTATTCATTGATCGTGTCTCCTGTCATGAGTATTCATCCACCGTCTACGCGGCTTCACCCTGCGTGCTTTGTTTCCTGATTGCCGGGCGTGCGGACAGGAAAAAGTTTAGGCGGGGTGGGAATCGGCAAGGCCCGGATTGCGACCGAGAAAATCGGGAATGCGCCAAGAAGGCACGGAATCGTTCGGGTACATGAACTTACTGTCGGGATGGCGGGCACTCGGCCCGCCGTGAACAGTTCTTCTCCGGCGGCCGGGGTCCTCAGAAGGTCCTCGTGACCGAGACGAAGACGGTGTTCTTCAGCGGGTTGGAGGTGTCCATGTGGCCCGACGAGTCGACTGCGCCCGTGGTGAAGCGCTCGAAAAGGTCGTCCTTGTCCCAGGCCTTGGTGAAGGCGAGCGAAGCCGACCAGCCACCGTCGAAACTCTTGCTTACCGCGATCTTGGCGTCGCGCCAGTTGGCGAAGCTGAAGCCGCGCACGCTCTGCTGGCCGTAGTGCAGCAGCAGGCCGTAGCCGGAACCGAGGTCGAAGTTGGCGTTGACGTCTAGGTAGCCCGAGCCGCGGCTGTGGCGATCGCCGGTGCGCGCCGTGGTGCCAAGGGTCTCGTCATTGAAGCCGAAATAGTCCCGCGTGTAGGTGAGCCAGTACTTCACCGTGAGAAACTTGTAGCTGATACTGGGAACGATCTCGCCATAGTCGTAGCGCACGTCGGCAAACGCCATCTTCGCTCCGGGATAGAGGTAATAGTAGGCGGTGACGCCGTATCCCACGTCGCCCACCGTCTGGCTGTAGCCGGCGTACAGGTCCCACTCGACGGTGCCGTCCTCGATGAAGCGATTGCTCACGCTCGACATCCAGGTGCCGGCGAAGAAGCCGCTCGGATGGGCGTAATCGAAACCGCCCTGCAGCGCGGGCTTGCCCCAGGTCTGCCGCCAGCCGCGTGAGACATACTGCGAGGTCAGGGTGACGTTCGCGGAAAGCGGGGAAGCGGCCGCCGGTTCGGGCGCAGTGGATACGCCGGCCTGGGGACCGGCGGCGATGTGGACGGGATCGGCGCTATCGGACTGCGCGAGGGCGGGCGAGGCAGTGCCCCACAGCGCGGTTGCACAGAGGCAGAGGGTGAAGGCGGTGGTGTGGAATGTCATTATTTTCGCTCCTGTCAGAAGACATGAAAGGACTTCCTTCGAGCCCCCCGCTCTCCATCCAGGTCGCACTACAGGCTGGGCGGGCGAGGTCATCCCCAAGGGAGGCGGGCCGATTATTCGTCGCGGCCGGGGGCCGAGCAGACGAGATTGCGACCAAGAAACCCGCGTTTGCGACAGGAACAGGGAAAGCCTCGCCGGGGGTCGGGTAGCGCCTGCTCGCCGGCGGGCGCGACGGGGCGACGGGGCGCCGTGGCGACAGATCGGGTCGCGCCGAGAGAATTCGCTCCGGCGCCCCGTGGCTATGCTCGGCAACACTGTCGGTCCGTAACCGGCAGCCAAAGCGAGTGGCACCCAGGCCGACAATGACTGCGGCCGGGCGTGCCGCCTGGACTGAATCGCCTCCGCACCGAAAAGGATCCGTCATGAAAAATATGCTCAACCTTGCTGCCGCCGCCAGCTTGGGTCTCGCTGCGTTTGCCACCAACGCGGCAGCCAGCGTCGAGCCGGCCACCTGCCGCGACGTCCGCTTCGCCGACGTGGGCTGGACCGACATCACCGCGACGACGGCGCTGGCCTCCACCCTGCTCGAAGGCCTCGGCTACCGGCCGAAGACCACGATCGCATCGGTGCCCATCACCTTTGCCGGAATCAAGAAGAAGCAGATCGACGTCTTTCTCGGCTACTGGTCGCCGTCGATGACGCCGATGATCGAACCCTTCGTGAAAACGGGCGACGTGAAGGTCATCGAGACGCCCAATCTCACCGGGGCCAAGTACACGCTGGCGGTGCCGAAGTACGCCTTCGACGCGGGGCTCAGGAGCTTCGCCGACATCGCCCGCTTCGCCGACAAGCTCGAGCGCAAGATCTACGGCATCGAATCCGGCAACGACGGCAACGCGCTGATCGAAAAGATGCTCAAGGAGAACACCTTCGGCCTGAAGGGCTTCGAGATGGTCGAGTCGAGCGAGGCCGGAATGCTGCTCTCGGTGGACCGCGCGATCCGGCAGAAGAAGTGGATCGTCTTCCTCGGCTGGGAACCTCATCCGATGAACGTCAAGTTCGACGTCAGCTACCTGGAGGGCGGCGACGAGGTCTTCGGGCCGAACTTCGGTGAAGCCAAGGTCTACACTGTCGTGCCACCCGACTACCTCAACCGCTGCCCCAACGTCGGCCGTCTGGTGACCAACCTCACCTTCAATACGGAACTCGAAAACCGGCTGATGATGCCGGTCATGGAGAAGAAGAATCCGGCCACGGTAATCAAGGCCTGGCTCAAGGAAAATCCGGCGCAACTCGACCACTGGCTGGCCGGCGTCAAGACCGCCGACGGCGGCGACGGGCTGGCCGCGGTCAAGGCCTACCTGCAGCGCTGAGAACGGCCGAGGTGTGATCCACCTCCGCCCCGACCTCTCCCCCGCATCCTCCTTCGGCGCGCGCCGCTGACCGGCGCGTGCCGCCTTTTTCCTTGCGAACCTGACGGAGCACCGCATGGAGTGGCTTTACCTGTCGATCTCGATCCTCGCCGAGGTCAGCGCCACCACCGCCCTCAAGGCCTCCAACAGCTTCACGCGCCCGCTGCCTTCGCTCGTCGTGGTGACCGGGTACGGCATTTCCTTCTATTTCCTGTCGCTCGCCATGCACCGCATCCCGCTCGGCGTGGCCTATGCGATCTGGTCGGCGGTGGGCGTCGTCCTGATTTCCGTTGCCGGCGCCCTGCTCTTCGGTCAGCGACTCAGTAGCCCCGCGGTCGCAGGCATGACACTCATCGTCGCCGGCGTGATTGTCATCAACGTGTTTTCGCCCGCCCCGGTCCACTGACCGGACGCAAGCGCATCGCGCTCATCCGCGCCGACAGCCGCGGCGCGAATCCGCACGTCGTGCGGCTAACTCCTCGTCTCGTGCCCCGCCAGCGATGCTGACGACGCTTCAGCACCGCTCCACGACTGGCTGTCCCGCGGTCACGACAGCGGCCTCCAGAACACTCACCGTTTTTTTGATTGCACGTTCAATTAAAAACAAGGAAGATGTGTTCGAACCGTTGTCGCACCTCCGGCAAGGCGACAAACGGATCTCAGGCAAAGGAGCCGGACACAAGCATTCTGGCCAATGAAAAGAGCACTGGAAGGAGACGACCCGATGTCAGGAGCAACGGCAGCACCCACTTATCGCTTCGCATTCATCACGCTCGACAAGTATTCGATGATCGCGCTCTCCAGCGCGATGGAACCGCTGCGCATGGCGAACCACCTGAGCCGACGCGAGGTGTACCAGTGGTCGATCGTTACGCTCGACGGTCAACCAGCCATCGCCAGCAATGGCGCGTACATGCTGCCGACGGTGGCGCTCGACGACATGGGGGCGGTCGACATCGTCTTCGTGTGCGGGGGCATCAAGGTCAAGGAAGCGGTCACTCCGCCGTTGCTGGCTGCCCTGCGCCGTCTGGCGCAGCGCCACGTGCCGATCGGAGCGCTGTGCACCGGGAGTTACGCACTCGCCAAGGCCGGAGTGCTCGAAAAACACCACGTCGCCATCCATTGGGAAAACATGGCGGGCCTCATCGAAGAGTTTCCCGGCATCCACCTCACCGAGAAGCTCTTCTCGATCGATCAGGACCGCTATACCTGCTCCGGCGGGATCGCGCCTTTGGACCTGATGCTTCACCTCATCAAGAACCACCTCGGGAACGACATCGCGTTGGCGATCTCGGACCAGTTCATCGTCGAGCGCGTTCGCGACGACAACGACCGTCAGCGAGTCCCGTTGCAGAACCAGGTCGGCATCTGCCAGGAGAACCTGCTGAAGGTTGCCGCGCTGATGGAGGCAAACATCGAGGAGCCGTTGTCGCTCGACGACCTGTCCGACGAGATCGGCGTCTCGCGGAGGCAAATCGAACGCCTTTTCAAACGCTACCTCAATTGCGTACCGACGAAGTATTACCTCGACCTGCGGTTGCACCGCGCTCGCGCGCTACTGTTGCAAACCTCGCTGTCGATCCTCGAAATCGCCATCGCCTGCGGCTTCCGCACGCCTCCGCATTTCGCAAAGTGCTATCGCGATCTCTTTGGTTACCCACCGAGCGGCGAGCGCGGACAGAAATGCAAGAAGCCATTTGCGTCCGTTCCGCTCATGGCTGCGCCGCAGCTGCGATCCGTCGCCCCCAACGTGGAATATTGCGGCAATGCGTGAGCGGCATGGGCGCGGGACGTTCAGCGCTAATTTCTCATGCACTTCTCGGCCGTCCGGGGCATCTGCCTGCTCCTCGGGCGGAGCGCCTTCATCAAGCTGATCGCGGTCATCAAGATCCACAGCACCTGCGCAATGACCGACGCCAGATTGAAATCGAAGACCAGCGAGAACAGGATGCAGCCGGGGCCGAGGATGTTGAGGCCGATGTAGCGAAGATCGTCACGTCGAACGCGGCCGAGTTGCAGTCCTGCGTACGCAATCTGCACGCAGATCACGCCGAAGATTCCGATCATGTCGGGAATGCTCATGAGTGCTCCATTGCCGGTTGATCGAGCTCCACGCCGCGCGCGCTACTCATTGTTCATGCAGCGCTGATCGAAGCGAGGTATCCGTCGTCGTCGCGCACGCATAGTCTGCACCAGACCGAGCACCGTGATTCCGAGCCACAGCACCTGCGTGATGAGGGCTGCGAGATTGAAATCGAAGACCAGCGAGTAAAGCAGGCAGGCAGGGCCCAGGAGGTTGAGGCCGATGTAGCGCAGGTCGTCCTGTTGAAAGCGACCGAGTTGCAGGCCTGCGTAGGCGATCTGATAACAGATCACTCCGGTGATTCCGACGACGTCTGGAATGTTCATGAATATCCTGTGTTGGGCAAGCCCGTGAGTGAACGACCCGAACCCGCGCGCGGAGTCGGGGTCGAGCCACGGCGCCGATCACGGGTCGGTCTGAATGTCCTGGATCACTGGCGGCTTGCCGGTTCGGATTACCGTGCCGGCGGGGCCTCTAGTATTCGATGCTCACGTCGGACACGGCCTTGGTGCAGCAGCTCAGCACATAGCCCTCGGCGATCTCTTCCTCGGTAATGCCACCGTTGTGACTCATCACGGTGTCGCCCTCGAGGACGCGCACCCTGCACGTACCGCAGATGCCCATGCCGCAGGCTTTGGGGATGGTGATCCCGGCACTGGCCGCCGCCGCATGCAGCGTGGTGTCGGTTGCGGCCTGCACCGACTTGCCGGATTCCTTGAAGCTGACCCGATAGGTATCCTGCGCCGCTTCCTCGCGTTCGTGTGCCTCCGCCGCATGCTCTTCGGCCACCGCGATGTCCGCTTCGGGCGTCGCGCCGAAGGACTCCTCGTGATAGCGGGAGAAATCGTAGCCCGCTTCCTGCAGCAACTGACGTATGGCGCGCATGTAGGGGGTCGGGCCGCAGCAGAAGACTTCGCGCTCCATGAAGTCGGGGGCAATCAGTTGCAGCATCGCCGGCGTCAGGTAACCGCGATATCCGCTCCAGATCTGGCCGGTCTCGGTCCGCTCACTGATGAGGTGCAACTTGAAGTTCTCGATCCGGGTGGACATGTAGTCCAGCTCGGTCCGGTAAATGATGTCCCTCGGCGTTCGGGCACTGTGGGCGAACACCATGTCCACTTCGGAGTTGGTGTCGAAGAACCACCGCGCCATGGACATGACCGGCGTGATGCCGACGCCGCCGGAGAGAAACAGCACCTTCTTCGACGGGTGATCGATGCAATTGAATTGACCAACCGGGCCGTGCACGGCGATCGCGTCGCCCTCCCGGAGGTTGTCGTGCAGCCAGTTCGACACTTGGCCGCCGGGTACACGCTTGACCGTGATCGAGAAGCTGTAGGGAATCGACGGTGCGCTGGAGATCGTGTACGAACGCATGACCTGCTTGCCGTCGATCTCCAGTTCCAGGGTCACGAACTGCCCGGGCTTGAAGAAGAACAGCACCGGCTCCTGCATGCTGAAGCAGTAGGTACGGACGTCGTGCGTCTCCTGAATGAGCTTGCGACAGCGCACCACGTGCCGCCCATTGGTCCAGTTCTGCGTGTTGACGGGGTTGAGGAATTCGGAGCTGGTCAGGCTGAGCATGGGGAATGTTCCTATATGCCGCGCACGGTTCATGAGGCTAGCTGATCCTGTCGGGGCGGCCAAACCACCTCTCCCTCCCCTTCAAGGGGAGGGCCGGGGTGGGGATGGGTTTCAAAGGGCTGGCATGGCGCTCGAACCCATCCCCCTCCTGACCTCCCCCTTGAAGGGGGAGGAACCTGCTAAGGCGGCCCGGCCTGCCGGGGATGCTGAGCTATTTCCGACTGTAGTACTAGCTCAAGCCAGCTTGATCCACGTTGTCTTGAGCTCGGTGTAGTGCTCATGGGCATACACGGACTTGTCCCGCCCGCCGAAGCCGGACTGCTTGTAGCCGCCGAATGGGGTCGTGATGTCCCCTTCCGAGAAGCAGTTCACCGAGACCGTGCCGGCACGGATGGCTTTGGACATGCGATGCACGGTGCTGATATCGTCGCTCCACAGCGAGGCAGCCAGCCCGTAGCAGGTGTCGTTGGCGATGGCGATGGCCTCTTCCTCGGTGTCGAACGGGATCACCGCCAGCACCGGGCCGAAGATCTCCTCCCGCGCAATTTCGGCATCCCTGGGCACCTCGTCGAAGATCGTCGGCGCAACGAAATAGCCGCCGGTTTCTTCGAGGATGCGCTCCCCACCGGTCAGCAGGGTCAGGCCGGCAGCCTTCGCCCGATCGATGAACCCCAGCACCTTGTCCATGTGGTCCTTCTGAATCAGCGCGCCGAGCCGCAGCTCCGGATCCAGCGGGTCGCCGGTCTTCCAGTCGGCCTCGAGCTGGACCAGCATCTCGTCGAGCAGGGCGTCCTTGATGGAACGGTGCACAACCAGACGGGAGCCCGCCGAGCAGTTTTCGCCCATGTTCCAGAAGGCGGAGGCGAGGACGTTGCTCGCAACGGTCTTCAGGTCGCTCACGTCGGGCATGACCACCTGCGGATTCTTGCCGCCCAGTTCCAACGCCACACGCTTGAGGTTGGTCGCGGCCGAGTATTCGAGGAAGCGCCGGCCGACCGCGGTGGAACCGGTAAAGGCGATCAGGTCGACGTCCGGATGCATGCCGATCGCCTGACCCGCGGTGCTGCCGAGGCCGGGCACCACGTTTAGCACCCCGGCCGGGATGCCGGCCTTATGGCCGAGCTCGGCGATGCGGAGGGTGCTGAGCGAAGTGAGCTGGGCGGGCTTGACCACCACGCAGTTGCCCGTCACCAGCGCTGGTCCCAGCTTCCAGCCCACCATCATCGCGGGGAAGTTCCACGGCAGCACCGCGCCGACGACACCGAGCGGCTCACGGCGGACCGTCGCCACCACGTCCGGCGCGGTCGGGGCGACGGCATCGTAAAGCTTGTCCGCGGTCTCCGCATTCCAGCGAATGGTGTTGGCGGTGTCGGGAATGTCGACGTTGAAGCATTCGCCGATCGGCTTGCCCGCCTCCAGGGATTCGAGGATCGCGAGCTCCAGGCGATGCTCGTCGATCAGATCGGCGAAGCGCTTCATGATGGCCTTGCGCTCAGCCGGTGCGAGCCCCGACCAGACGCCGGCATTGAAGGCGCGCCGGGCGGCCTGGACGGCGAGGTCGACGTCCTCGGACCCGCAGGCGGCGACCTCGGTCAATACTTCCCCGGTGGCCGGGTTCAGGGTCGGGAAGGTCTTGCCCGAACGGGCGGGGACGAACTGGCCATCGATGAAGGCCAGGTTGCGATACTCGAGACGCTTGATCTTTTGCGCGATGGCGTCGCGGGTAAGGGTGTCGGTCATTATGGTTCTCCTCCGTTGGAATGATTTAAAGTTCGATGCCGGCCTGCCACTCTTTCCACATGAGGGTCGAGCGGACCCCGATGCCGAGCAGCGGCTCGGGTGGGTTGGCAACCGGCTTCGGCTGGCGCAGAAGGATCTGAAGCAGCTCGCTGTCGATGCCTGACGCATATTCGGCAATCAGCATGCCGCCCATCGTGCCGCGGGTGAGGCCCAGGCCGTTGCAACCGACTGCGCTGTACACTGCGGGGGCGATCTCGCCGAAAGGCGCGCCGCCGTTGCGGGACAGGCACAACGCGCCGCCCCAGGTGTATTCGAACTCGACCCCGGGCAACATCGGGAAACGACGTTCGTATGAACGCCTGTGCGACGCATGCACGCGTTCCAGAGTGCTCGCGCTCGCGTTCACGTCCGGGTTGTAAGTGAAGGAATTGCGAATACAGATGCGTCCGCTCGCCAGACGCCGCACGGTCGTTCCCATCGGGTCGGCCGGAATCAGTCCCCAGCTCTCGTCGCCGCCGAGTGTGGCAAGCTCGGTGGGGCTCAGCTGACGGGTGAGGCTGCCGTAGGTATAGATCGGCAACATCAGCCCCTTCAGGCCAAGCTGACCGAACTGGGCCGCATAGGCGTTGTTGGCGAGGATGAGGCGCGGAGTCTTGATCTGGCCCCGGTCGGTGGTCAGGGTATGCGGCTGGCCAACCACGATCTCGCGGACCACCGTGTCCTCGTACAGCCGCACGTTCTCAGGCAGGGTAGCGCCGAGGCCACGGACCAGGGCTGCCGGCTGAACCAGCACGCAGCCGGGCGCGTGTACGCCCGACCGATAGAAATCGGTGCCCGTGGTCGCCTTCATCTTCCGGGCGTCGAGGACGGTGTAAGGTTCGCCCAAGGCAGACAAGCCCTTGGCGAAGTTCTCCAAGGCTTGCTCCCCACGCGGCTCAACCGCGCCATGCAGCTTGCCCTGCTCGCGCCAATCGCAGTCGATTCCGTGGGCCTTGACGATCTTGCGCACGTAATCGATCGCCGCGCGATTGAGGCGGATCTGCATCAGGTCGGCGCTGCGGTCTCCGGTGTAGTCGTGCTTCGTCAGATCATGCGGCAGGTCGACCATGAAGCCGGAGTTGCGGCCGGAAGCACCGAAGCCCACTCGACGGGCATCGACTAGGGCGATGGAAGCATTGGGGTGGAGTTCGGCCAGGCGGCGGGCCGCCGCAAGTCCGGACAGCCCCGCACCCAGCACCACCCAATCGGCCTTCACGTCGCCCTTGAGCGGAGTCGAAGGCGGCGGCGGAGGCAGCGTCTCGTACCAGCCGCAATGACCGTCGTCCTGGGGCAGAAATTTGAATTTGAGCTGCATAGGGAGTGCCTTCGGTGCTACGGGTTCAAGCGCGGTGGGCGACGAGCGCGTCATAGACACGCTTGAATTCCACCTTTTCCGCGTCGTCGAGCGCGAGCAGCGGCCGACGCGCCGGGCCGACAGGCAGGCCCGCAAGTTCGCAGCCGTATTTGACGCATTGGCAGAACTTGCCGCCATTTTCCAGCATGTTCAGCATCGGCATCAGGCGGGCCGCGAGCTCACGCCCCTTGACGAAGTCGCGCTCGACGACGCAGGCCTGATACAGCGCGACGTGCTCGGGCGCCAGGAAGTTGGACGCGCCGCAGACCCAGCTGCGCGCACCCCAGACGAAGAATTCCAGGATCTGATCGTCCATGCCGCAGCTGAGCTGCAGCTGGTCGGCGTGCTCGTTCGCGAGCGTGTGCATGCGCTGGATCGAACCGGTGCTTTCCTTGATCGCCTGGACGTTCGGCCGATCACGCAGGGCGTTGATGAACTCGAAGCTCATCGGGGTGCCGGTACGATCGGGGAAGTTGTAAAGCATGATCGGCAGGCCCAGCGCGTCGTCGACGCACTGCACATGCGCCAGCAATTCGTCCTGCGTGGGCTGGCAGTAATACGGCGCCGCAACCAGGATGGCACCGAAGCCGGCCGCCTTTGCATGCTGCCCCAGTTCCAGACTCTCGTCGGTCGTGGTCGCGTTGATTCCCGCCATCAACGGCACACGGCCCTTGACGTGATCGGCCACGTAATCGAACAGGCGCTTACGCTCGTCCTTGCTCAGTGCGTAGTATTCGCCGGTCGTACCCCCGACGATCAGTCCGTGAACGCCCTGATCGATCAGCTTGTCGATCGTCCGTCCGACGGTGTCGAAATGGATGGAACCGTCCTTTGAGAAAGGCGTTACCAGCGGGGTCCAGATGCCATCGAAATTCATGCAATCACCTTGTTAATCGTGTGGATGGGGTTGGGCGTTTATGGGTGTGTCGGCCAAAAAATGGTAAGTTCGCGACCTCGCCGCCACAATCAACATTTCGTCCCGGCAATTCATGCATGGACGTTATGAATCGAACGCCACTTGCACGATGGGATGGCCGTCTTATTTCAGCCGAAGCGCGCGAACCACGTCGCCCTCAGGTAAGCGCAGCGAATTGGCCACTCCAGCGGGAGGGTATTCGGAGGAGATGTCCGACCTTCAGGGCGCCGTGAAAACGGGGCGATTTGGACCGGATATTCGGGATAACGGCGGGACGTGGCACGCGACCGAAAATGGCCCGGATACTCGCCGGGACGCTTGACCGAGAACGCTGTCATCATGCTCGACGCAGTGACAGCGGCGGATGCCTTGGGGTTGACCGATTACTCTTGGGCGAAGGGCGAATACTTTAGGGGCCGTATACGGAAAAGACGCAGCTCCCTTTTGCGAGGGAGCTGCATTAATACAAAAGGCAGTCAGCCGGTCAGAAGGGAAGCGGCAGCTTGGCCGTGCGCCCGCCATCCACGACGATAACCTGACCCGTGATGAAGGCCGCGTCATCGCTCGCCAGGAAAACCACGGTGGCGCCGACATCGCTGGGTTCGCCGGTGCGGCCGACGGGGTGCATTTTCAGGAGCGCCGCCCGCGCCTGGGCCACATTGGGTTGGGCTTCGATATAGTCGTTGCTCAGGTCCGAATTGATCCAGCCGGGAGCAATTGCATTGCAGCGAATCCCGTCACGCCCCAGGTCCACCGCGAGCGCACGCGTAAAGCCGTGGACTCCGGCCTTCGAGCCGCAATAGGCTGCGTGCCATGGATTGGCGCCGATACCTTCGATCGAGCCGATGTTGATGATGCTGCCGCCGCCCCGCTGACGCATCCGGGGAAGCAGCGCCTTGGCGAGGAAAACCGGGGCACGCATGTTGACGACCATCATCCGGTCCCAGTCCGCTTCGGCCATCTCGTCGAGCGAGAGCTCGAACATGAATCCGGCGTTGTTCACGAGGATGTCGGCGCCCCCGAACTTCTCCTCCACGGCGCGAGCGATCGCGTAAGGCGCTTCACGCTCCGCAAGGTCGGCATTGACCCAGACGACATTGGCGTTGCGACCGAGAGATTCGTCCAGTGGCTGGCGCTGGGCGATCAGCACCCGTGCGCCGGCCGCGAGCAGTTTTTCCGTGATACCGCGGCCAATCCCGCGTCCGCCGCCGGTTACAACGGCCACTTTACCTTGAAGTTGCATGAGTCTCTCCTCAGCCCGAGACCGGTTTCGCACCGGTCACCTCGACGCACGCGCCAGCCATGTAGCGGGCCTGGTCCGAGGCCAGGAAGGCGATGACGTCGGCGATATCCTCGGGTTCGGCGATGCGTCCCAGTGGCACCGTCTTGTTCAGTTCCGCGACTGCCTTATCCGGATCGATGCCGCGTCGTTCGAAGCCCGTGCGGATCATCGGGGTGTTGATTTCGTGGGGGCACACCGCGTTGACACGTATGCCCAATGGCGCGCAATCGCGGCCGAGGTTGCCGGTCAGCGCAGCGACGGCGCCCTTGCTGGTGCAGTAGGCGACGTGGCCGGGGCCCGGGTAGGTTCCCCAGACCGAGGAGGTATTCACGATGGCGCCACCGCCACGAACCTTCATGTGCGGAATGGCAGCACGACAAAGGAAGAAGACGGCGTTGAGGTTCACGTCCATGGCAGTGAACCACATGTCGTCGCTCGTCTCCTCGATGGTTCCGCGCGGGATGATGCCGGCGTTGTTCAGCAGGATATCGACGCCGCCAAAATGCTCGACGGTGCGGGCGATCACGGCTTCGCAATACTCCTTCTCGCGCAGATTGCCCGCCAGATACTCGGCCTCGGCACCAAGGCTGCGGGCCTCCTCCACCATCGCCTGGCACCCCTCGGCATTGATGTCCGAGATCATGAGACGGGCACCTTCAGCGGCGAACAGCCTGACCAGCGCCTGACCAACTCCGCCGGCGCCGCCGGTAATGACAACGACCTTGTTCTTGAATCTCATTGCTTCATCCCCTCTGGTGGTTAAGTGAGGTCAATAATCGACGAGGGGAAAAGTGCTGACAAACGAGTTTTTCGTGATCTTCACTTAAGTTATAGTTAAGCGACCAGAGGGAGTTCGAAATCAGAATCCAGCTTTCGCTTGCGCTATGGTCAACTACATAATCCGCCAGCAGGGCAGGACCATGAGCAGATCCAGGCTTTCACTTCCACCGCTGAACGCATTGCGAACCTTCGAAGCAGCCGCCCGCCACGGCAGTTTCAAGATGGCCGCAGAGGAACTCTGCGTGACGCAGGCGGCCGTCAGCCGACAGATTCAGGCGCTGGAGGAGTTCTACCGGCTGAGCCTGTTTGCGCGCAGCAACCGCAAGGTCGAACTGACCGAGGACGGACACGCGCTATATCTGGCCACGTCGTCCGCGTTGCAGCACATCGCCACGGCTTCGCGCGATCTCCTGCGGCGCAATAGCCGGGATGATGAGCTTTACCTGATCACCACGAGCGCCTTCGCGCAGCTCTGGCTGATGCCGCGACTGAAGCGACTGCGAGCCCAGTACCGCGACCTCCAGTTGTTCTTGATCAGCTCCGAAGGGAACCCCGATTTTCATGCGGGATTCGATGCTGCCGTGACACTGGGGCTCGAAGAGCACCCGCAATATGTCGCCGATTATCTCTTCGCCGAGGAGATATTTCCGGTCTGCACCCCCGAGTTCTTCGAACAGCATCCGCAGATTTCAACGCTGGAGGGACTGCTGACGGTGCCGCTGCTCAACCTCAGCGCCAGTCATTGGAAAGCAAAACTGTGGACACCGATTGACTGGGCCTTCTGGCTCCAGCAATTCGGGTGCGACGCCCCCACAAGCAAGATGACGATGAATTTCAGTCATTTTCCAATGCTGCTGGATGCCGTGCAGCAGGAAGCTGGCGTTGGGCTGGCATGGCGCCACCTGGTGCAGCAGCAACTGGAGGAGGGAAAACTGGTACGACCAACTGGCGCGACATATTTTGCCGATGACCGGAAGCATTATTTCGTCTGCCGTCGCGAGCTGGTCAACTCCAAGAAGATCCAGATATTCCGCGACTGGCTGATGGCTCAAACTAGAGTGCTGCGGGAACGGAGCGATCTTCCGAATGGAGACCGATCTTCGCCCGCGACCATAGTCCCCGATCCCCGCCCTTGATGGCCAAAAAAAACGCGCTCCGTTACGACCTGGCGAGTTGTTGAAGCCTGAATTTCCCCGGGGCAACATTGAAGAACTGCCGGAAACACTGACAGAAGTGCGAGATGCTGGCAAATCCGGCGGCGACGGCAATTTCCGCAATCGGCTCGTTCGAATGCTGCAGGAGTTGTCGCGCATGGGTGACGCGCAGCTCGAGGTAATACCGCGAGGGCGAAGCACCCAGATAACGATTGAAGAGACGGTCGAGCTGCCGTCGCGACAAATCGGACAATTCCGCAATTTCTTCGATTGCAAGGGGCTCGTCGATATTGCTGTGCATCAGCTCCAAAGCCAATTTGAGGGCTTGCGGTAGAGTCGGATCGCGATCCGACGGCGCGGCCACTACCTCCTGGCTTTTGTCGCAGCTCAGTATTTCCTCGACGGAATCGACGACGGCCGGCTCGTAATCGCGCCTCAACCACGCGAGCATCATGCCGAGCGAGCTATTGGCGCCGGCACAACTCATGCGCGGCCCGTCCAGAACGTAGGAACACCTCGAAACTCTTGTCCGCGGAAATTTCTCGGACATCAGGGCCCGGGTGTCGGGGTGCACCGTGCATTCGTGATCGTCGAGCAATCCGGCGTCCGCGAGGAAGAAGGCACCATTCCACAAGGCCCCCAGCGTTGCCCCCGCGGCATGCGCCGAAAGCAGCTGGGCACGCAGCTGGGGTGGGGTCTGGAGCCGGACCCTGAGCCCGCCGCACACGATGACCAGGTCCCCGCGCCGCACCTGGAGCGCGGAGAGATCGCCGTCTACGGAAATGCCGATCCCCACATCGGTGACCGCCATCTCTCCGTCGGCACTCAACACCAGCGCCTCGAATAGCGGCTCGCGGCTGACGAGATTCGCGGTCGCCAGGGCGTCCACCGCGCCCGTGAAGGCCATCAGCGAGAAATGGTCGAGCACCACGAAGATTACGCGTCGGCAACCGCTCGACGGATTGGCCCAGGGGCGCTCGTGCACGTGCGGCCGGTTCCTGTGCTTCAAGAGGCTCTTGAACGGGACAGTCAGTTTGTCCGCCGGATGTCCGTCACCGATCTGCACTGCCCCGCACCCGGCGTGAATGCCCGGAGGAATCCCGGCGGACGTCCACGCCGGGGCGCCGGCGGTTCCTGGCGATGGCGACGTCATGAATGTTGGCATCGATGTGTGCGCCTGCTGGAGCAGAGTCTGCTCAGCTCAGGGCGGCTTCCCTTGCCGCAGCTCGATCGCCGAGACTTCCCCCCGACGTGTCATCGCCGGAGAGGATGAGCTCGAACAAGGAAGCGCAGCTCGGGCTGCCGGCAAGCTCGGCGATCTGGCGCTCGATGGCCTTGCGGTGCGCCTCCGCGAGCGTACCGCCAGCCATCCGGTGAAATTTCTCCCGCAGTTCTTCGTCCGACAAGCGGGTCGAAGGGTCGCCCTTGGCAGCCGTTGTGTCGCTGCTGAGCTCACGTCCGTCCTTGAGGCGGAGGTAAACCCGCGACAGAATCTCCTCCGGAAACCGGCTCGACAGGTCGTCCTTGTCGACGATCTCGACGCGCGCACTCAGCGCGCGGATGTCCTCCGCCTGAATGGCCGCTCCGGTCACCTCATCCGGCCCGACCCGTCCGCGGCAGATCAATGCCGCGAGAGGGAAGGCCAGCGCGTACTGGGCCTCGTCGGCGTTGGCCGGGGCATGTCCCTGAAGCCGCATCGACTCGTGGAAGGTCTCGATCCGGATGCTCTCGATGTTCTCCGCATCAATCCCGTGATTTTGCTGCATGAGCGCATCCATCGCCGTGAGGGCCGGTTGTGCCCAGCGGCATACGGGCCACGGCTTGAAATACTGCGCATCGATCTCCCAGCGCTCTCCGAGATCGTTCCAGTGCGCAGCCACCTCGCTCGACTCGATCGTCTCTGCCGGTGCGCCCGTCACGCCTGCCCGTGCGAGGAGCAGCGCGTTGATGCCGGCATACGCGCCGGCTCCATGCGCATCGCGCAGCATCGAAGGGTGATCGACGAGGCGCATCATCGGGCAGCGCGGCCCGAAGTACTCGGCAATCCCGAGCGCGTGCCGGAAGGTCTGTTCGTCCAGACCGAGGAGCCGTGCCCCACCGCACACGACGCCCACGCCGGAGAACGCGCCGGACGCGTGATATTCCGGTGCCGTTGCCATTAACGCTGCGCCTGCGCGCAGCGCCGTTTCGTACGCGATGCACAAGGCACTCAGGAACTCCTCGCCGCTGATCGCGTGCCCCTGCTCCCGGTACGCATCGGCCAGCGCCAGCAGGGCCGGCACCACCGTCGCGCCGGCATGCCCCTTGGACGTGAAGTGACCTTCGTGCGCGTCGAGGCTATCGACGCAGAAACCGCCCGCCCAGGCCGCACCCAGGGGGTGGACGCGGTGGCCGTCGAACAGGATCCGGCTGGAGATTCCGTTCGCCGGGTAATGCTCGACGGCGTATTGGCGAAGGATGCTGCTGGTCTGGTTGTCGCGCGCGCCTGCCGCCACACCGAGAATATCCAGCAGGCACGTCAGAAGGAGCCGACGCGTGCCGAGAGGAGCCTGCTCGAAATGAAAACCCTGGACGAACGAGTACAGTGACATTGGATCTCTCGAACTCGGCCTCACGGCCGGACACGGAAATTGGGCGTGCAAGGGGCCGGGGTGCCCGCTCCGCGGGCACCCGCATCACACCACCAGGGAGGGGGCTTTCTTACTTGGCGGCGCGCGCCTGGCTCAGCCAGTCATCGAATTGGCCACGATGCTGCTTCACCCAGTCGGCGGCATGGCGGCGAATGTCGTCTGCGCTCTTCTCGCCGTTCTGCATCCTGAGGTTCTGCGCGCTCTCATCGGCAGCACTGATTTGCACCCGCCCAAGGAATTCGCGAGCGGCCGGATTCTTCTTCGCGAAATCCTTGTTGATCACCGCCTTGACGGTGTCCACTGCAAAGCCGAGGTTCTTGCCATCCACCATGGTGTTGACCTTGTTGTCGCCCCCCGGCAAGTCAGTGTGCGGCACTTCCAGCCACACCACGTCCTTACCCGGGACCAGCACGCCCGAGATCCACTGCGGCGCCCACGTGAAGTAGAGGATCGGCTGACCCTGCTTGTAGCGTGTGATCGTGTCGGCCATCAGCGCGAAGTAGGAGCCGCGGTTGTGACTCACCGTGCGCTCCAACCCGTAGGCCTTCAGGTGATGATCGATCGCCAACTCGCAACCCCAGCCCGGATTGCATCCGGTCAGATCGGCCTTGCCGTCGCCGTTGAAATCGAAAATCTTGGCGATCTTCGGATCTTTCAGGTCGGTCAGGAATCTGATGCCGTGCTTGTCGGCCGTCTTCTTGTCGATGAGATAACCCTGCACGACGCCCGGGATCACGTCCCCCGTCTTCACCAGCGTGTCGTCGCCACCGACCTTCTGGTAGAACTTGTCGTGGAGCTTGTCCCACAAGTGCACCGTGAAGTCCGCGTCGCCCTGCGACAGGGCCACCATCATCGTCGGGTACTCGGTCTCCTTGGGGTCCTTCACCGTGTAGCCCAGTTCGCGCAGCCCCGCCATCGCGACTTCGCCGCGGAAACGCTCCTCCGCAATCGGCGGGAAGATCGGCGTCACGCTCTTGCCCTGTCCGGGCTTGTCGGGCGTCGCCGCCAGCGCATGGAGCGGCAGCAGGGTGACGGCAGCGACCGTCAGGGCACGTGCCACTTTCTGAATCAGGTTGCCAGCATCAAGAAACATCATCTCCTAACCTCTCTTATTAGTCGTGCTGCGGTGAGTGATTTACAGCGCGTGCCGGACGGCGCCGGGCTTGGCGTTGTTCAGATGCAAGATTCGCAGGCAGAGGCCGACGGGGCCTCGCTGATACCAGTGCCGCGTCATGTCGCTCGAGGCGCTGCGCTCGCCCATCGCCTGCGTCAGACGGTCGAGGAAGATCGCAAGCAGCACCAGTCCCATGCCACCGACGGTGGCCAGGCCCATGTCGAGGCGGCCGATGCCACGCAGCACCATCTGCCCCAGGCCGGCGACCGAGATCATCGAGGCGATCACAACCATCGACAGCGACAACATCAGTGTCTGGTTCAGGCCGGCCATCATCGTCTGCGTGGCCAGCGGCAGCTGAACCCGGGTCAGCATCTGCCACGGGGTGCAGCCGAAGGCTCTCGCTGCCTCGATCTTGTCGGCAGGCACCTGGCGGATGCCGAGGTTGGTCAAGCGTACCAGGGGCGGCAGGGCGAACACGATGGTCACGAGGACGCCCGGCACGTTGCCGATGCCGAACAGCATCACGACGGGCACCAGGTAGACAAAGGCGGGCAAGGTCTGCATCGCATCGAGGACCGGCCTGAGCGTCTTCTCCATCCGGTCATACCGTGCGCACAGGATGCCCAGGGGCACACCGAACAGTCCGCAGAAGAAGACCGAGGTGAGCACCAGCGCCAGGGTGGTCATCGACTCCGCCCAGACGCCGATCAAGCCGAGCATGAAGAGCGTGACGGCACAGAGGATGCCCATGCGCCGTCCGGCGATCTGCCAGCCCAGCAGGGAGCCCAGAGTGATGCCGATGGTGGGGGGCACCGAAAGAAGCAAGCCCTCTATGCCATTCAGCACCTGGTCGATCGGCCAGCGCACCGCGCGAAACACGCCGCGGAAATTCTGGACGACATAGTTCAGGCTCGACTCCACCCACTCGCCGAGGGGGATCTGGAGGTGCTGAAACGGATCAAGCAAATTGAAATCTGACATCTTGCCTACCTACTGTCTGTAGTGTTTTCCCGTGGGCTCAATGGCGGCTGAGCGATTTCAGCAGCGAGTCCTTGGAGATCGTCCCGTGCAGGGCCCCTTCACGCGTCACGACCGGGAGCGGATACGGCACGGCGGCCGCGAGCCCCAGGACGTCATGCAAAGGCGTGTCGAATGCGACGACGCTCAGATCCTTCGGAGCGAGCTGCCGAGGCCCCTCGCCGCGGCCGGCACAATTGTCCAGAAGGCCCAGGAAGCGCCCGTCGTTGTCGACCATGAAGGCGTAAGGAATGGCCGGGACATCGGGAGTCGCGCCGTTGGTCTGGCGGACCACGATCTCCGATTCGAAGCGCGCCACGTCGCCCGCTCGGAGAACCTTCGAAGAATCGACGTTCTTGAAGAAGGTCTCCACGTAAGCGTCAGCGGGGTTATTGAGGATCTCCTGGGGCGTGCCGACCTGGACGATTCGCCCACCCTCCATGATCGCGATCCGGTGTCCGATACGGATCGCTTCATCGAGGTCATGGGAAATGAATATGATGGTGCGCTGCTGCTCGGCCTGCAGGCGGATCAGTTCGTCTTGCATTTCGGTGCGGATCAGCGGATCCAGGGCCGAGAACGCCTCGTCCATCAGGAGTATGCTCGGGTCGTTCGCCAGCGCCCTGGCGAGTCCGACGCGCTGTTGCATGCCGCCGGAAAGCTGATGCGGATAGCTGTATTCGTGTCCTGCCAAACCTACCTGCGCGAGGGCTTCACGCGCTCGCGTGTTGCGCTCCTGCTCCGCGACGCCCGAAATCTCCAGTCCGAATGCCGCATTCTCCAGCACCGTCATGTGGGGCATCAGCGCGAAGGACTGGAACACCATGCTCATTTCCTTGCGCCTGACATCGAGCAGCTGCTTGTCGTTGAGGCCGGTGATTTCCTTGCCGTTGAGATAGATGCTTCCGGAGGTCGGCTCGATGAGGCGATTGAACAACCGGACCATCGTCGATTTCCCGGACCCCGACAGGCCCATGATGACGAAGATTTCGCCCCTCTTGACGGAGAAACTGGCATCGAAAACACCGACTACCTGCCCCGTCTTCTTGAATATCTCGTCCTTGTCAGCGCCCTTCTCGAGCATCTTCAGCGCTTCCTGCGGCCGATCGCCGAAGACCTTGAAGATGTTCTTCACCACAAGGATGTCGTCGTCCTTATTCATCTGCCACCTCGTCTCCTTTTATATTCGGAAAGATTCGCCGCAGCGTCTCCCGTTGTATGGCTATAAGTTATAACCTCGGGGAGACGGCGTCCAACGATGTATTGGGCGGGTATTCGATAACCCCCGGTAATCAATTGATCGAGCTGCCTTATGCCCCATAGCCGAGGACAGGTGCAATCGATTCGTCAGTACACGAGGATTCCTCCAATCCTCGAAGCCCAAGGCCGTTGGCGTCGTCTGGCGCCCGCCCAAAGGGCCGGCGGCACGCCGGCCCTTTGAAACGATCAGACGTTCAATTTGCGACGCATCGTGTCGCAATACCAGTCATCGAACTGGCAGGGACCGTTCTCGGCGGTGTCCGAATAGGGCCCCGGCACGTAAGCGGGGGAAGTCACCCCGCACTGGGTCCCTTCGACGAGCCTGCGGTCCTGGTCATTGGTGGCCTTCCACACCCGGGTCAGGTGATCAATGTCGTAATCGACCCCAGCCTCCGCGTCCTTGTGTACCAGCCACTTGGTCGTCAGCAGCGTCTCGCCCGGGCCCATGGGCAGGACCCGGAAACTCAGGGCGTGGTCACCCAGGAAGTGATTCCAGGTCGATGGATAGTTGAAGTACAGCAGCGCGCCGATGTTCTCGACTCCGCTCCGATCGAGGCGGCGTGACACGGCCGGCTTTCCGTCCATCGTGTAACTGGTGGCATTGGGCGCAAGCGGAATGCGGGTCAGGCGGAATTGGCCGCTCTCTGCCATTACGAGGCGACTCGGAAGGCCTGCCGCTTCACAACGATCCCAGAACGCCGCGAGCTCGGGCTCTTCTCCGCTCGCGATGCCGGCCACCGAGAGGTTCTCGACGTAGGAATTCAGCAGCTCCGGGTGCGAACCTTCGCAGTGATAGCATTCGCGGTTATTCTCGAACACCAGCTTCCAGTTGCCCTTTTCGACGATGCTCGCTTCGTAGGCCACCTTGCAATTATTGAGGCCGTGAGGGGCGATGAAGGGCGTCACGGCCTTTCGGAAAGGCTCGAAATCGGGCGCCATTTCGGCGACGCAAACGAAAATATAGCTTTCCACGACCGCGCAATGGGCGGGCTTGAGCCCGTATTGCTGTTTGTCGAAATTGCCGCCCATATTTCCGGCGAACAGCAACTTGCCATCGAGGTCGAACGTCCATTTATGGTAAGGGCACACCAGTTTGGCTGCCTTCCCGTGATCCTCGTTGCAAACCTTCGATCCACGATGGCGGCAGGCGTTGTGGAAGGCGCGGAGTTCACCATCCGTACCCCGCACTACAGCAATTGGATAATCTCCGATTTGGAGAGTGAAATATTGCCCGGGCTTTTCCAGCTCGAATGTGTGCCCGGCAAAGATCCACTCCTTGTGCCATATCTGCGCCAGGTCTTCGCGATAAACATCCGGATCGCCGTAAAGCTCACCCGGCAGTCCATGACGCGCCTCGCGCTGCTGCAGGAAACCGAGAGTTTTGTTTTGATTGCTCACTTCGAACTACTCCTCCTGTGGGGGTCGGCCTACCCTGTCTTCGCCAGTTCTCGCGCATTCAGCGAACGAGGTCTGATGGCTTGCCGGGCGTTCCGATTGCGTCAAATCGGGGCTTGCTGCTTGTTTTTGTGTTGATCCCAGTCTAGGTTTGCGCACCCCTAGGCACAATCGACTTTTTCTGGAAAAAACTGATAACCTTGAGTTATGAGTAAGCCCGCCGACCCCGACCAGACGCTGCTCAAGATGCCTTCACTGCGGGCAGTGAAGTGCTTCGTCGCTGCCGCGCGCTACCAGAGCTTCACGCGCGCAGCGGAAACCTTGTGCGTGACGCAGGCCGCGGTCAGCCGCCAGATTCGTGAGCTCGAGGACCATCTCGGCACAGCCCTGTTCAAGCGCGTCGGGCGTTCTGTCGAACTGACCACTGCGGGCTCGCTCTTTTTCGACGCTGCGCAACTGTCGTTCATCAACATCGCGCAGGCTGCCGACCGCATTCGGGATGATCACGGCCAAGCCGCCCGGCCCCGGCGCAGCCTGACCCTGTGTTGCTCGCCGGCATTCTCGGCACTCTGGATGGCGCACCGCCTCCCGAGCTTCTTCAGCGCGAACCCGGACACGGACCTCAACCTGGTCACGACCCAGAACTTCCTCTCGATGGAGCCGGGCATCCATCCGGATATATTCATCACGAAGATGTCACGGGTACGGCCCGGCTATATCAGCGTGCCCCTGTTCCACGACCGGATCTACCCCGTGTGCACCCCGCGCTATCTCGAGGCACATCCGGAAATCCGTAGCCTGGAGGGGCTGCGGAATGGCCTATTGTTGAATTTGAGCCCCTACGGGCGCTCCCAGGTCGCCGAGCACGTGGATTGGGGTATCTGGCTGGCCATTCATCATCTGGACATCGAGGACCGTCTGCGCCGGGGCCCGCACTATTTCAACGCCAACGATTACAACCTCCTGGTGCAGATGGTGCTGAACGACCAAGGTGTCGCGCTCGGATGGGACCACCTGGTCGGACCGCTGGTCGAACGCGGATTGCTGGTGAGGCCCGTCGAAGAGGAAGTGGTGCTCGAAGAGACTCACCATTACCTGTCGTACCGCGAGGACAAGGCGGACGACTGCGCGATGATCCGGTTCCGTGACTGGTTCCTGGATCAGTGCGGGATCCAGTCCAACACCTGAGTCCCTCCCTGCAGTCGGCGACCATTCGCTGACATCGGCGCTATCGGGCAGCAGCAAGCATGCTGCCTCGATCCGACCCCATTCCCTACTCCGGACCGGTTCCCACATGGCTCGATTTGCAGGCCAGGACGGCTCACGTCCAAAAACGGACATTTAAGGTCCCCTGCACCACATTCTCCCCCGCTGCCAAATCCTAAGATTGGCCCTAATTACCCGCCAAAAGAGCGGGATATCCGCGGGTTGCTGCATTCAGCTGTGCACGCATCAGAAAAGGGAGGAGACAAGGTCATCGAAAAGCCGACCCACCTAAATCGTCACGTCGATTTCACTGCAAATCGCGTTTTGCCGGACACCCCGCGGCCGAGCGCCCTGTTCCGTCGGAAGTCCTGACCGGACTGCCCCGGCGCCGTGCCCCTCGAGTTCACGCGCGGGGGATGCACTCCCCGCGCAGCATCGATCACACCTGCAATTCAGCACCCCGCACCAAAACACAAGGAGACAACAATATGAGCAACTCACCGATCCGCAAGCCGGCACTGCCCGCCGCACTTGTGGGGCTCTTGATCGCATTGGGCAATGGTCACGCACAGGCCGCCGAAGGCGACGGCGAACTCAAGATCGGCGGTGCGCTACGCGCGCGCTATGATTACTCGTTCGACAATGATCCCAATATCAGCAAGCTGAGCTTCGATACCTTCCGGATCGACGTCAATTATGATTCGTCGACCCTCTTTGGCTCGGCCCAGTACCGCTTCTACGGCGGAGCCCATCCGTACGACTACACCGACCAGATCGGCCGCATCAACTTCCCGTCCTGGGCCTGGCTGGGCTACAAGGTCGGCCAGGATACCCGTCTCGTCGCCGGTATCAACCAGGTGCCCTTCGGCCTGCTGCCCTATGTCAGCAGCACGTTCTACCAGAGCTTGGTCAACGCCATCGGCCTGGAAGACGTCCACAACCTCGGCGCCAAGGTCCAGCAGAAGTTCGGCCCGCTCGACGTGCAAGTCGGCTTCTACCCCAAGGACGGCGGCGACTGGACAGGCACTTCGCGTGACGGGAATCGCTACTCGGTCAACGTCGTGAAAGCCGACAGCTACGTGACGGGCGGCAGCGACAACAAGGAGCGCAACCTGTTCGTCGGCCGCGTGGCCTACAAGCTCGAGCATGGCAAGGATGCAAGCTCGGAACTGGGCGTCTCCGCATTGCGCTCGACCCTGCACAACGAAGACACCGACGACGACGGTACCCGCAAGGCCTACGCCGTGCACTATGGCGGCAAGTTCGGGGCGCTCGGCGTCCTCGCCGAGCTCGGCCGCCAGAACATGTCGCCGCGCAACCCGTCGGCCGTGGGCAACGACACCGTGACCTTCGGTGCCTACGACGGCTCCTTCAACGTGGCGTCGAAATCCAGGTTCTACTCCGCTGAGGTGAACTACGCCCTGCCCTGGACCTTCGGACCGGTCAGCAACATCACGCCTTACCTGAATTACAGCGTCGTCACGAAGGACAAGTCGGGCTACAAGGACTCGCAGCGCATCATCGCCGGCGCCCACTTCAGTGCCGGCCCCCTGTTCATCTACACCGAGATGCGATGGGGCCGCAACGATCCCTACACCGGCGACTACGTCAGTGGAGCCGCGGCCGGCGGCGAGGACAAGTGGAAGAAGGCGTTCTACGCCAATATCGGCTACTACTTCTGATTCTCGCCTGGTTTTCCGGCGCACCTCACACGCCGGCTGGATCTTGAGTTCGCCCCGGGGCCGACAAGGTACCGGGGCGATTATTTTCCTGCGTCCATGACGCAAGGCCTGCCGATGATCGCCGCATTGAAGAGTTGGGGCCGTGCGCATTGCTCGACGCGCCTCGCGTCCACCGCTACGAACGGGTCGGGTCCGCTTCCCGATCGTCGGTGTATGCTCCTGAAGGTGGTACGCGGAAGGGCAAGCCCCCCCACCCCGACACCGACGGCTGCGAAGCGATCGTGTCCCGGTGCGACAAGGGGGTCCGAGGCCCGCGCCGAAAATGCCCCCACGCTCTCGTTCGCACCTCCGGGCGGGGCCGGCATCTCGTGGATCTCCTGTATATTCGCCCCGGTTCGCGAGCCAGGGCTCTTCCGCAGTCGAGCGCCGAAATCTGGAGACGATAAATGGGGGACAAATTGCGGCAGGCCCCGCGCAGCTTCGACAGCCGTATGCGGCACAGCAACCAGGCCTATCTTCAGGGGCAGTCGTCCCATGACGAGCATCCGCCGATCTGCCGACGCATCGGCTTCGTGCTGCTCGAACACTTTTCGATGATGGCCTTCACGGGGGCAGTTGACGCGATCGTCACTGCCAACCTGATCAGCCGCAGACCGCTCTACCGATTCGAAACCTACAGCCTGGAAGGCGCCACGGTACGCAGCGACCTCGGCATCAACATTTCTGTGGATGATGAACTGGTCGCGCTGGACACGAAGGATCTCGACATATTGATCATCTGCGGCGGGTTCCGCTCCAACCTCGAACCGCAGCGCCCCGTCGTCGCCAAGCTGCGTGAGGCGGCACGGCGCCAGGTGATATTGGGCAGCCTTTGGAACGGCAGCTACCTGCTCGCGCACGCCGGCCTGCTGGACGGCTATACATGTACCGTGCATCCAGATAGCCGCGACGGCCTCGAGGAGCTTTGCCCTCAGGTCAGGCTCCTGCCCCACCCGTTCGTCATCGACCGCGACCGCATCTCGTCCGCGGGCGCCAACAGTGCGCTCGGAATGATGCTCGCGGTGATCCGGCATCACCACGGTGACGAAACGGTGCGCGGCATCGAGGAGATCCTCGCCTGCGACCGGACGCTGGACGATCTTCCCGACAGTCCGATGCCGACCCTGGTGGACGATCCCACGTTCCCCGACGCGCTTCAAACGATACTGCAGTTGATGAAGAGCAATATCGAGGAGCCCTTGAGCATCGAGGACCTCGCACGTCGCGCGCGCGTTTCCCGGCGCCGGATCGATCGCCTTTTCCAGCGCCACCTGAACACGACACCCTCGCGCTATTACCTCGAAGCCCGACTTACCCGCGCGCGCCGCCTGCTCCAGCAGACCAACGAGCCCATCACCAGCATTGCGATCGCCTGCGGCTTCAGTAGCGCGCCCCATTTCAGCCGGTGTTACCGGGAGTTCTTTGGGGTGTCGCCGTCACAGGTCAGTGCAAGACATCGTCGCAACTGACTGAGCCCTGCCTCCCCGAGCCCACTTTGGGACAATGGTGAGCACTCGAGAGCGCTCTGTCATAGGTCCCACCTTGATAATTTCCATCGGCACAAGCATGGGCGTTGACGCAGTCCACCATCTGGGCGAACGTTGAGCGCACGTCCGCGATGCGTGGGGCTATTGACCTGGAAGCGTCCCGGTCCAGTAGGTCGCTCGGAGCTGAACGGCCCGTCAAGGCCGACAGCCAGACTTCGCCCGCTCGGCGTCGCTCGCCCGGTGCGGCAGGAACCTCGTCGCAATCGCGTTCGCCCCCGAGTGCTCAGGCGGAGTTGGTGTCGGACCCGGGAAAACAGAGCGTCGTACCTGAGAGGTCAGGCGTCAGGGGTCGTTCGTTTGATGCGATGCACCCCAGCTTTGGGGAGGTCCGGGAAGTCACAATACGTCTTGGTCAGCCCGCTTCGTCGGCGAGTCAGTCCATCGCCCCGGTTAACGAACCGGCAAACATTTAGCACAGGCGCCCCTGCGCTTGAGACTGAGCGAGCACGAAGGCCGAGCGCTCAAGAACGAGGTCGTCCGAACCCTGAGTGAAATTGGTGCCGATGCCCACGCAATCTTCACCGACCGCATTGATCGTGTCGTCGATCGCCTCCTCGCAATCCATCACGTTCGCGTGGATGTCCCTCCGCAGGAAGGGCGGGAACATGGTCACGCCGAGGAAGCCGCCGCGATCGGCGACGAAGCGCAACTCCTCGTCGCTCATGTTGCGGGGCGCTCCCTGGGCCCGTCGGGCAGGCAGTGGGAGTAGCGCACCGACCTAGCGGACGCCAGGATCGCTCGGCTGACCACGTGACTGCAAAGAACGAAAAGGCTCGCTGCGGCGCGACAGCGCGGGGAAATCTGCGACGCGGGAATCCAGTGCTCTTACCTGGAAAAACAACCACTTCCCGCATCGCAAGTTACAACTTTGTAATGACGAACAATTCTAAAAGTTCGCCAAGTCTTTGATTTTTTGGCGACATACCGGGATCGAACCGGTGACAACTGGAGCCACAATCACCAGCCGTTTTGTTTTAAATCAGTAGGTTAAGTCATTTTCTGATCTACAAAACCCTGCCAACTACCCCCTTGAAAGCCGCATCAGGGCTGAAGTCCCAACCGTATTGTAGAACGATTTCAGCTAATGACATTGACTCAATCTTGCCGCCAGTCGATGCTGATAGTCCTTGCGCATGACAGCACTGTTCAACGCAGCCCTACGGCTCGGCACCTTCAGCAAACCGCTGCAGGCGTTGCCCCTCAGTGCGCGCCTCCGCCACCAACTGGCTCCAGTCGTCCGGAGGGTGGCCGCTGTCTAGCATCTTGCGGAACACGCGGTAGGCATCGTCGCTGCTCTCGTAGGCGCGCCTGGAGTCCTCGTCGTTAACCCACGCGAACACGATCATCTTGCTCGGCGCGTGATAGCGGAAGAACAGTCGGTACTGCTGAAAGAACTTGGCCCGGAACCAGTGCTTGTGCTCGTCGCCGAGGGTATTGCCTTGTCGATATTCGGGCCGTGTCGGGTCTTGCGGGATGACATCGAACGCCAACCGAGTGATCGCCGCCAGTCGCTTGGTGGCGTTCTTCTTCATGTAGCCGAGGGGGTCCTTTTGCTTGAATACCTCGACCTGCTGGGCCAAGGCTTCAAGTTGTGCCAGGAACAGCGGATGTGCGAAAACCGTCCAGCCGTGAATGACCAACGGTGCAGGCTTGCCCACGCTCATTCATCGTCTGCCGACAGGGCGGCATCAAGATCGACCTCGATGCCGCCCGTCAGCGATTGGAGGCGCCGCACGAAGCTCGCATCGATGGTCTGCAGGCGCTCCGGATGGCTGGCGATGTCGTGGGCCAGGAAGTTCAAGAACTGGCCGAGCACTGGGTCATCCCCGTCCACGTTCTCGGCACGTGTCAACACGACCTCACCCCCGGGTCGGATCGTGTAGTGGATCTTGTCTCGCTTGCCCAGACGAAGGGCCCGGCGCACGGTTTCCGGCACCGTGGTTTGGTAGCGATCCGTCAGCGTGGATTCGACTTCCAGGATGGCGGGCATGGTGACTCTCCGGTCAACGAGGTGAATGTCCAGCATGGTAATGCAAACATCCACCCGTGGCAATGCACTTGAATTGTCTATGCGCAACCTCCTCCTGAAGCTGTCTTGCTCGTCGGGTCCGGTCCAGAAACAGCATCGGGTCGATCCCAGGCGCGCGCGCCGCTCGTGCCCCAGGCGGGAACGCGTTCCCTTCGGCAATGCGCTGTTCACAGTGCCGATGTCGGTGTGGCGGGCGAAATTGTCGGCAAATTGACTGCACCCCGGCGCAGCGTCAATCGAGCGCGACGACCTGCATGAGTGAAGGCCCGCCCAGACGATCGGGACGACCTCATCATCGGCGCTGACCTGCGTCGCCGCCCGCCGGACACCCTCGCCCATAGTCGCGTGACTCCCGTCAGCCGGCCCCTCACCCGAATGGCACCACCCCGAACAACACCCCGTGCAAGTGGCGCGCAAACACGAACCACACCCCCGCCCCGATCCCAACCGCCACCGCATCCCAAACCAGCGCACCTTCCCCCCGCACCACCCGCTGCGCCCGGTCGCGCCGGCGCGCGGCGAAGAAGCTCGCGATCGCCCACACCAGGAAGCAGCCGAACAACAGGAGGTCGGCGAGGGTGCCGTTGGCGAGCAGGTGCGCGAGCGCCCACAGCTGCACGCCGAGCACCATCGGATGGCCGAGCTTCGCCCGCAGTCGCGTGCCGGGCACGTAGGCGGAGGCGATCAGGACGAAGGCGGGCAGCGTCAGCACCGCGGCCAGGTGCCGCGTCCACAGCGGCGGCGCCCACAGCACGAGCGGGGCGAGCGGCGCCGCGCTGTAGCCCCACACAATCAGGCCGAGGCCGATCGCGGAGGCAAGCGAGTAGGCCAGCTTCCACTTCGCCAGGCCGTAGTGGGCGATGTACTGGGCGCGGTTGTCCTCGGCGAAGATGCGCGCCGAATGGGTGCTGAAGAACAGCAGCAGTCCGAGGATCAGGGCGGTCATGCGGGGTTCTCCGGGCGGATTGTGAGGGGCGCGTCGGCGCCGGGCGCCGCGGCCGCACGCGGCGCCGCTTCGCAGACGACCGCGGCGCCGATGCGCAGCACGCCGCCAATAAGGACGCGCGCGGCGACGCCGCCGTGGCCGCGCATCGCGTTGTAGCCGCCGGGGTCGAGCACGTCCTCCATACGCGAGCAGGGCTCGCAGACGCCGGTGAGCTCGAGCACGACCTCGGCGCCAATGCGCAGCACCAGCGGCTGGTCGCGGAACAGGGTGCGCGCGGCGAGCAGGTTCAGGCCGGAGACCACCAGGTTGCGCCGCAGCAGCGCCGGATCGACCTCGTCGCGGCCCGCCAGCGCCGCGATCGCCGCCAGATGCTCGGCCTGGATCAGGCTCAGCTGGCGCTTGCCGCCGCCACGGCCGGTGGCGGCGCAGTGATCCCCGGCAAGCCCGCGGCCGGCCAGCGCGCGCGCCTCGCCCACCGGCTGCGCCGCGGCCCGTCGCTCCGGGCGCAACAGGATCGCCTCGAGCCGGCCGGCGTGGGCGAAGCGGCGCGTCAGCGTGCGCAGGTCAACAGGCTCGGCAGCGGAACGGGCAGGCGGCATGGCGGTCAGTACGGATGAAACACGGGGACGCATCATCCTACCGCGCCTGCCGTCCCCCGCCCCAGCGCACGCCATGATTCCGATCCACGCACTGCTCGCCCGCATCCGTTGGGACCCCGCCTTCGGCCGCGGCGAGTTCGTCATCGGCTATTACGACCGCGTCACCCGGCGCATCGTCCGCGTGCCGCTGCGCCGGCTGACGTTCCCGGATCACGACCACTTCGCCTGCACCCTGGTCGATGACGAAGGCGAGATCCGTCAGCTGCCTTTGCACCGCATCCGCGAAGTGCTCAAGTACGGCCGTCTCATCTGGCAGCGCGACGGCCCGCCCGGCGAAGCCCCGCACCGCCACCGGACCTGAATTTTGCTCGGCCGCCAACCCAGAGTGGACTGGACGCGCGCGGCGGTTGTTTTGAGGGCGCAATGCGATCGTGGACGAAGTCGATCGAGAATCCCTCCAGCCGGCAGCCCGGCGTTGCCGAGGAGGTAGCCGGAGACGCGACCGGCGGCGGCGGAGCTACTGCGCCGGTAGGAAAGGCCGGACTCGCCTGGGTCGCCCATGCCCAATTCGAAACGATCCACCCTTTCCGCAACGGCACGACCACACCGAACGCCTGCTGATCCCGCTGATGCTCGCCGCAGAGGGATTTCCGCCTCGGGGTGTGTCCGGTCCGCTGTACCGCAAAGCGGCACGACTACTTCGATGCCCTGCTGGAAGTGCAGTTGCGCACGCGGTAGGACGACGTTTTAATCGCCCACGAGGCAATCGCCGTTCTCGATCTTGCGTTACGCACAATCCAGTGCGGAACCCTTTAAAAACAATCGGGCCCGCTCATTGGCGGGCCCGGTTTTGTAGATCGTTCTACAACCACTTTGGATACTTCGATTCGCTAACCACTTGATTTTATGGGGCGACATACCGGGATCGAACCGGTGACAACTGGAGCCACAATCCCCATCAGTTTTCTTATAAATCAGTCACTTGAGCGTGTTTTTAATCTACAATCTCCCCTCATCTGTGGCCTCGGAAGCCGCGTCAGCGCTCATGGCGCCACAATTTTGTAGAACGGTTTCGGCGCCATCTTGCACGCGCTGAACAGATTCCCAAGTAGGCGCTTTCGAACCCGAATCGCGCACCCGACAAATCATTCTAGACGCACAGCGCGCGATCGCAACCGATGCTCACCGTTCCACGTCGTGACGGAAGCGAGTGACAGCTTTGTGCCCAACCGAAGGGACTCGGCGCGCGCGTTGAGGATCCGAGAGCGAGCGCGCCGGCACGGTCGCATTACAGGCTAGTGAGCCCGACTTCCCGACGGCTGCGAGTGCAGGTGTCGATGATCGAGTAGATCACCGCCTTGATCGGATCGATCAGGTCGGTGATATGGCTCACGCCCATGCCGCCGAGGCCATCGGAAAACTCCTCGGGCATGTCCTTGTCGCCGATCCACGGATAGCCGACCCGCACCAGCGGCAGTCCGAGCTTGCAGATGGCCGCGGCATCGGTCTGGCCCGAAAGCTTGGGCGCACCCGGATAGGGCTGGCCGCCGTGGGTTTCGCTCCACGCGCGCTGCGCACTCTGCACGACCCAGTTCGACGGGTCGGTGCGGGAACCCGGCACGGCCGCGGTCATCTCCCACTCGGCGTCGATCTCGGGGTAACGGGCGATGATCGCGCGCATCGCGGCGCCGAACTCGGCCTCCACCGACGCGGTGCTTTGCTGCGGATTGGTGCGCATGTCGAGGTAGATCTCGGTCGCCGCCGCGGGGAAGGCCGGGCGCTCGGGCCAGCCGGCGCGCACGCTGGCGATCCAGCCTTCCGGGGCGATCTGGTCGGAGGTGTGCCGCCGCGTGTATTCAGGCAGCCATTGCTCCAGTTCGAGGATCAGCCGCGCGGCCGGGACGATCGAGCTGCGGAAGCCGGGCGTTCCGCGCGGGATGCCCGAGTAGCCGAGCGAGCCCTTGACGGTGACCTTGAACCAGCACATCCCCGGATGCTCGTAATACACCTCGTTCCACGGCTTCAGGATGATGCCGAAGTCGGCCGTCACGCCGTTCATCATCATGTGTGAGACGCCGCTCGACAGCCCGTAGTGGTTGCGCTCCGGCACCACGACCGGCATGCCGCCGCCGGCAAAGGCCAGGATCAGGTCGCCCGTCAGCGGGATGCCCGCTTCGCATACCGCATTGACCGCCTCCGTTAGCGCCGCGACCATGCCTTTCGGATTGGACGCGCCGAGCCCGATTACGGTCTCGCCACGAGCCTGCGCGCGCGGTTTCATGTCGTCGCGCAGCGCCGGCCCGACCCAGGGCAGGTCGTGTTCCGGGTCGGCCTCGATGTGCGTGTCGATCGGCGCATATAGCATCAGCGCGGGACCGCTACCGTCGCCGCGGAGACGGCCGATCGCGTTGCCGGTCTGCGGATTGACCGGCTGGTAGGTGGCCTTGAGCCCCATGCGCTCCATGTGGGCGGCCATGAATTCGCTCGCCGCGCGTTCGGCGCCGGTCGGGCTGTGGATGTCCACCAGTTGCATGTTGAGCTGCTTGAGGCGGGCCGCGTCGATCCGTGCGCAGGCCGCTTCGTACCAGGCGCGCTGTTGCGCGTCGAGTTCCTTGTGCTGGGTTGCCATGGTTCTTCCTTTCAGTCGACGAAGGTCCATTCGGCCGAGCGCTCGGCCATCCACCACGCGATTTCGATCAGCCGGTCGTCGTCCCCGTGGCGGCCGACGACCTGCACGCCGAGCGGCAAGCGGTGATCGCCCAAGCCGACCGGATAGGTGAGGCACGGGACGTGGAGGTAGGTCCAGATGCGGCTGAAGAGCGGGTCGCCGGTCGCATGCAGCCCGGCCGGCGCCTCGCCGATCGACGACGGCACCAGCAGCACGTCGACGCTCCGCATCAGGTCGGCCAGTTGCGCGCGGCAGCGGATGGCCAGTGCCTGCGCCTCGGTGATCGCCGCCTCGCCGCACGCCCTGCCCCGTTCGAGCAGCTCGCGCAGCTCGGGGCTCAGCAGCGCGCCCTGCTCCCGCCACTCGCGGTCCAGATGGTGCGCGCCTTCCGCCATGAAGATCAGCGTCTGCGCGTCGATCAGCGACTCGAAGTCTGCCGGCAGTTCGATCTCGACAAGTTCCGCGCCCGCGCTCGCCAAACGTTCGACCGTACGCTCGTAGGCCAGCTGCATGTCCGCGTCGCCCTTCGGCCACATAGGCGTACGGCACACGCCAATGCGCGGCACCAACGCGGCCGGTGCGGTGACCGCGCGTACCGAGCGCCGCGCCAGCACCTGCCGCGACAGCGAAAGATCCTCGAAGTCGCGTGCGAACACGCCAAGCGTGTCGAGGGACGGCGCCAGCGCGTGCAGGCCGCCGTAGTCGAAGTCGTCGAAGGTCGGCTTGTAGCCGAGAATGCCGTTGAAGCTCGCCGGCCGGATGATAGATCCGGCCGTCTGCGTGCCGAGCGACAACGGCGTATGGAAGTCCGCCACGGCGGCAGCCGATCCGCTCGACGAGCCGCCCGGCGTGTGCGCCGGGTTATGGGGATTCGCGGTCTTGCCGGGGTGATAGGTCGCGAACTCCGCGGTCACCGTCTTGCCGAGGATCACAGCCCCGGCCGCGCGCAGCTGCGCCACAGACGGCGCATCGTGCCCCGGCTGATGGCCGGCGTAGATCGGCGAGCCGTAGCCGGTGGGCATATCGGCGGTGTCGATGATGTCCTTCAGGCCTACCGGCACGCCATGCAGCGGGCCCGCCGGCGAACGCCGGTCTGCCGCCCGTGCCTGGGCCAAGGCAGCGTCGGGATCGTGGTGGATCCAGGCGCCGACAACCGGCTCGCGCTCGGCGATGCGGAACAGCAGCGCCTCAGTGTAGCGGACCGAAGTAAGGTTTCCGTTTGCAATGCGGCGCGCCGCCTCCGACGCGCTGATCCTGATCAGATTGTCCATCTGCTTCACTCTCCGTGAGGTCGCGGCGCTGCGGCGCGGGGGCCGCAACGCGCCGCCGGCTTATTTGGCGAGGAAGTCCAGGACGACGCGGTCGTGCTCTTCGGGGCGCTCCCACTGGGGCCAGTGCGCCGCATCCTTGACGATATGCACGACCGAGTTCTGGATGACCTCGTGCATCGCAAACGCCGCTTCGGGGCCGGCGATCGGGTTCTTCTCCGTCCACAACAGCAGCGTCGGGGCCTTGATGCGCGCGAGGTCGTCGAGCTTGTAGAGGAAGTGCTCGCATTCGGGTGCGAACAGGCGCTCGTAGTAGCCGGTCAGCGATTCGCGCGTCGCGGCGTCCGACCACAGCTTCACGCGCAGGTCGATCAGCTCCTCGGTCACGCCACCGAGCGGCATCAGCCATTCGAGGCGCTTGCGGATCAGCTCGCGGCTCGGGTTGCGCAGCGCATTGAGCGAGGTCTCGCGCAGCGCGCTCAGATCCTCCGCCTTGTCGCTGCCGAGATTCATGCCCCACGCGGTGTTCAGGATCAGCTTTTCGACGCGGTCGGGATGGTGGATGCCGAGGTCCATGACGATCCAGCCGCCGAGCGATTCGCCCTCGAAGCTCGCCTTCTCGATGCCCAGGTGATCCATCAGGTCGAGGATCTGGCCGGTGAACTGCTTGAGCCAGTTGCCCGACTGGAAGGCCGGCTTGGACGACATGCCGTGCCAGATGAAGTCGGGCGCGATCACGCGGTTACGGGTGGCGAGGCGCGTCATGTTGCGCGCGTAGGTCTCGGCGTGTCCGCCGCCGCCATGGAACGCGAACAGCGCCGGGCCGGAACCGGCCTCGATGCAGCGGGTACGGTGTTTGCCCGTATCGTGGAAGCGGGTCTCGGTGCCCAGCAGGTCGATGTGGATCGTGCTCATAAAGCCCTCTTTGTCTCTGTCGGTTTTGTCTGCGGGACGGGGCTTCGTCGAGGCCTTGCCGCCCACTTTGCGTCGAGCCTTCGCCCGATTCGCGATTCAAGTTTCGCGTGTGTTTGCTTTAAAGTCAATTGACTTTTACACTAACTTCAACGTAAAACAACAACACAAACCAAAGACGTACCCACCACAGAGAGAGACCTCACATGCGACAGGAAGACATCGAACGACTGGGTGACGGGCTGTACGCCGCGCTGAACAAGGGCGAAGTGCTGGCTCCGCTCACCGACAGCCACCCCGACATGAGCATCGAAGACGCCTACCAGATCCAGCAGCGCATGCTCGCACGGCGGATCGAGGCCGGCAGCCGGGTCGTCGGCAAAAAGATCGGCGTGACCAGCAAGGCCGTCATGAACATGCTCGACGTGCACCAGCCCGACTTCGGCTGGCTGCTCGACAGCATGGTGTATGGCGAGGGCGAGACCATCCCGATGAGCAGCCTGATCCAGCCCAAGGCCGAAGGCGAGATCGCCTTCGTGCTGAAGCGCGACCTCAAGGGGCCGGGCATCACCGCCGCCGACGTGCTGGCCGCGACCGAAGGCGTGATGGCCTGCTTCGAGATCGTCGACAGCCGCATCCGCGACTGGAAGATCAAGATCCAGGACACCGTCGCCGACAACGCCTCCTGCGGCGCGCTAGTCCTCGGTTCGCGTCTGGTCGATCCGCGCAGCATCGACCTCGTGACCTGCGGCATGGTGCTCGAGAAGAACGGCGAGGTCGCCGTGACCGGCGCCGGCGCAGCGACGATGGCCTCGCCCGTCAATGCCGTCGTGTGGCTCGCGAACACCCTCGGCCGGCTCGACATCCCGCTGAAGGCCGGCGAAATCATCCTCTCCGGCGCGCTCGGGGCCATGGTCCCCGTGAAGGCCGGCGACAACCTGCGCCTGACGATCGCCGGCATCGGCGGCTGCTCGGTGCGCTTCGCGTGAATCTCCCGCCCCAATAGAGAAGGAATTCATCATGAAAAAAATCAGATGCGCCCTGATCGGCCCCGGCAACATCGGCACCGACCTGCTGGCGAAGCTGCTGCGCAGCCCCGTGCTCGAACCCGTGTGGATGGTCGGCATCGATCCCGCGTCCGACGGCTTGGTCCGCGCGCGCGAACTCGGACTCAAGACCACTGCCGACGGCGTCGACGGCCTGCTGCCGCACGTCCAAGCCGACGGCATCCAGATCGCGTTCGATGCGACCAGCGCCTACGTGCATGCCGAGAACAGCCGCAAGCTCAATGAACTCGGCGTGCTGATGATCGACCTCACGCCCGCGGCGATCGGCCCCTACTGCGTGCCGCCGGTGAACCTCAAGGCGCATCTGGGCCGCGGCGAGATGAACGTGAACATGGTCACCTGCGGCGGCCAGGCGACGATCCCGATGGTCGCGGCGGTGTCGCGCGTGCAACCGGTCGCCTACGGCGAGATCGTCGCGACCGTCTCCTCGCGCTCGGTCGGTCCCGGCACGCGCAAGAACATCGACGAATTCACGCGCACCACCGCGGCTGCGGTCGAACAAGTCGGGGGCGCGGCGAAGGGCAAGGCGATCATCATCATCAACCCCGCCGAGCCCCCGCTCATCATGCGCGACACCGTACATTGCCTCACCGAATCCGAGCCCGACCAGGCAGCGATCACCGCCTCGATCCACGCGATGATCGAAGAAGTGCAGAGGTACGTGCCCGGCTATCGCCTCGTGAACGGCCCAGTCTTCGACGGCAATCGGGTGTCGGTCTTCCTGGAAGTGGAAGGCCTCGGCGACTACCTGCCGAAGTACGCCGGCAACCTCGACATCATGACGGCCGCGGCCGCCCGCACTGCCGAGATGTTCGCCGAGGAAATCCTCAAGGGAGCGCTCGTACTCGCCCCCCTTACCCCCGAAACCGTCACCGCCTGAGGAGACCGCCATGGAACTGCGCGGCAAAACGATCACCGTCCACGACATGACGCTCCGTGACGGCATGCACCCGAAGCGCCACCTGATGACACTCGAACAGATGAAGACCATCGCCTGCGGGCTCGACGCGGCAGGGGTGCCGCTGATCGAAGTAACGCACGGCGACGGGCTCGGCGGCAGCTCGGTCAACTACGGCTTCCCGGCCCACACCGACGAGGAATACCTCGGCGCCGTGATTCCGCTGATGCAGCGGGCGAAAGTCTCGGCGCTGCTGCTGCCGGGCATCGGCACCGTCGATCACCTGAAGCGGGCGCACGAGCTCGGCGTCTCGACGATCCGCGTCGCGACCCACTGCACCGAGGCGGACGTCTCGGAGCAGCATATCGGCATGGCCCGGAAACTGGGCATGGACACCGTCGGCTTCCTGATGATGAGCCACATGAACAGCCCCGAGGGCTTGGTGAAGCAGGCGAAGCTGATGGAAGGCTACGGCGCGAACTGCATCTACATCACCGACTCCGCGGGGCACCTGCTCCCCGACACGGTGAAGGCCCGCGTTGCCGCGGTGCGCGAGGCACTGAAACCCGAGACGGAACTTGGCTTCCACGGCCACCACAACCTCGCGATGGGGGTCGCGAACTCGATCGCGGCAATCGAAGCGGGCGCCACCCGCATCGACGCGGCCGCCGCCGGGCTGGGGGCGGGCGCGGGCAACACGCCAATGGAGGTGCTCGTCGCGGTGTGCGACCTGATGGGGATCGCGACCGGCGTCGACGTGTTCGCGATCCAGGACGTCGCCGAAGACCTCGTCGTGCCGATCATGGACTTCCCGATCCGCATCGACCGCGACGCGCTGACCCTCGGCTACGCGGGCGTCTACGGCTCCTTCCTCCTCTTCGCCAAGCGCGCGGAGAAGAAGTACGGCGTGCCGGCGCGCGAGATCCTCGTCGAAATGGGCCGCCGCGGCATGGTCGGCGGGCAGGAGGACATGATCGAGGATACGGCCATCACCCTGGCCAAGAAACTCGGGGTCGCCGCATGAGCGGGCCGGATGCCGTGAGCCTGCGCGACAAGGTCATCATCGTCACCGGCGGTGGCAGCGGCATGGGACGCGACGCCTGCCTGGCGCTCGCCCGGGCAGGCGCCCGGGTGGTGCTCGGCAACCGCCGCGAGGTGGAAGGCGAAGCGGTCGTAAAGGCCATCGCCGCCGCCGGCGGCACCGCCCTCTTTCGCGCGACCGATGTCTCCCGGCCCGCCGACTGCGCCGCCCTGGTCGCTCTCGCCACCGACCGCTTCGGCCGTCTCGACGGCGCCTTCAACAACGCGGGCCTGCAACGGGAATTCAACGACATCGACGCCACGCCGGACGAAGACATCTCCGACGTCATCGACATCAACCTGAAGGGCGTGCTGTACATGATGAAGTACGAGGCCGCCGCGATGCTGGCGAGCGGCGGCGGAAGCATCGTGAACAACAGTTCGATCTTCGGCCTCAAGGCGATGCCGCGGCTCGCCAATTACGTCGCGGCCAAGCACGGCATCGTCGGCGCCACCCGCGCCGCCGCCCTCGACTACGCGGACCGGGGCATCCGCGTGAACGCCGTCTGCCCGGGACCGATCAAGACGCCCAGCTACGACCGCGTCACCGGCGGCGATGACGAGATGTACTCCGGCGGCGTGCCCATGCACCGCATCGGCGCCCCCGGCGAAGTCAGCGCCGCGGTGCTGTGGCTGCTGTCGGATGCGGCGTCCTACGTGACCGGCGCCGCCCTGCCGGTCGACGGCGGCATGGCAGCGGCCTGAGGAGAACCCGCATGAAAAAACGCATCAAGATGATCTTCCCGGTCCCGATGAGCGAGGCCACGCGCCCGCTCGTCGAGTCGCAGTTGCCCCTGGGCATCCAGCGCCCGGACATCGACGTCGCCTTCGTCGGCGCCGGCAGCGCGATGACGCTCGCCGACACCTACATGGCAGGGGCTCTCCATCCAACTTCTCACAGCGCATTGATCTACTTGAAAGGCTGAAGCTGTTGAACGATGCCAACCGGTTGCATGCTGTTCGGAAATTGCGAAACACTTGCGCTCACGAACCTTCAAGCTTCGTAAGGTGGGGAGAATTCGAGGAATGCTATTCCCATGCGAAGGCGGAGTTATCCCACCTTGGAATCATCGCTTAGCAAATCCTCGTCAAGAGGGTGCCACCTCTCACGTCCAGCGTTACGCTTCGGTGAGGACAGATCGGAGGCCCAAGTGCTGAACAAAGGAATCGAAGTCTCTGTCGCTGTACAGCAATTCCAGTCCACTTTCTATGCAGCGGGTCGCAATCACGGTATCGATCGTTTTCCGCACGGTCACTCCCAGCGCTCGTAGCGAACGAAAGTTCCTGGCCGCTTGAATGGCAATTTCTTGCCCTCCCAAGTCAATGACGACCAGCGAAGTCATGAGCGCCCTGGCTTGATTGAAGTCGCGCTCATTCGTGAAGCCCTGCAGCACCTCGGTCAGGATCAAGTCCCCTGTTGCAACCGGTTCTACCCCGAGCAACGAGTCCAGCTTGTCCGTCTGTGGGGTAACGGTTCCCCGGAAGTAGTCGATCCAGACACTGGAATCGACCAAAATCACTTGTCCGTCCTCATCGCGTCAAGATCTCCCTGCCAGTCGAGCTTGCCGCGAAACCGGCGAATCTCTTCCTGCTGCCGAAGGCGAAGGAGCGTCCGAAGGCCAAGCTCTACCGCTTCGCGCTTGGTTTTCAAACCTGTTGCGCGAAGAGTCTCGTCCATGAGCTTGTCGTCAATGACGATGTTGGTACGCATGATGCGTATCCATTCGATGTCTTATACACATCGTAGTTTTTGGGGGCGGCCATTGCAACCGCCCCTTGTTCTCGCACACAGGTTTAGGCGCCGACCACTGCCCGACGCCCCGCCAGCGCACACCGCTCGTCCTCCTCTTCGCTAGCACCAGACACGCCGATCGCCCCAATGACCTGGCCGTCCACTTCGATCGGCACGCCGCCGCCGAACACGACGAGGCGCGGGCGCAGCACGATGCCGCGCTGCACCGGCTCGGAAAAGCCCGCCAGCACTTCCCCCCATTGTGCCGTCGGAAAGCGGAAGCTCGCCGCGGTGTAGGCCTTGTCCATTGCGACGTCGATCGAATGCAGCGACGCGTCGGGCATGCGCAGGAAGGCCGTCAGGACGCCGCTGCGGTCGACGACGGCGACATTCACGGCTACGCCCAGCCGTTCGGCTTCCTCGATCGCGGCCACGGCGGCCTGTTGGGCCGCGTGGCGGGTGATGGTGAGGCAGGCGAGCGCGGCTGCGGCGGGTGCGTAGTCCGCGCTCATGCGGCGAGGTCCGAGAACCGTTCGCGCAGCAGGTTCTTCTGGACCTTGCCCATCGCGTTGCGCGGCAGTTCGTCGAGGAAGAACACGCGCTTGGGCACCTTGAAGTTGGCCAGTTCGCCCTTGAGCGTGCCGATCACGTCGGCCTCGTGCAGCGCCGCGCCCGACTCCCTGACGATCACCGCGGCGACGGCCTCGCCGAAGTCGCGGTGCGGCAGCCCGATCACCGCGGATTCCTTGACCCCCGCGATGTCGTCGATGAAGGATTCGATCTCCTTCGGGTAGACGTTGTAGCCGCCGGTGATGATGAGGTCCTTCGAGCGTCCGACGAGGACGACGTAGCCCTGTCCGTCGATCTTGCCGAGATCGCCGGTGCGGAAGAATCCGTCGTGGGTGAATTCCTCACGCGTCTTTCCCGGCATCCGCCAGTAGCCGGGGAAGACGTTGGGGCCGCGCACCTGCACGTGGCCGATTTCGCCGGTCGACAGGGTCCGCCCTGCGTCGTCGGCGATGCGCAGGTTCACGCCGGGCAGCGGGAAGCCCACGGTCCCCGCCCGGCGGACGGCGTCGAGGGGATTGGAGGTCAGCATCACGGTCTCGGTCATGCCGTAGCGCTCGAGGATCGCGTGCCCGGTGCGTTCCTCGAACTCGCGGTGGGTCTCGGCGAGGAGCGGCGCCGAGCCGGAGATAAAGAGGCGCATCGCCGGGATCGTGCCGCGGTCGAATTCGGGCTGTTCGAGCAGGCGGGTGTAGAAGGTGGGCACGCCCATGAAGACGGTCGCGCGCGGCAGCAGCTTCATCGCGGTGTCGACGTCGAAGCGCGGGAGCCACAGCATCGGGCTGCCGTTGAGCAGTGCGCAGTGGCAGGCGACGAACAGGCCGTGCGCGTGGAAGATCGGCAGCGCGTGGAGCAGCACGTCGCTCCGCCGGAAGCCCCAGTAGGCGACCAGCGTGCGGGCGTTCGACGCGAGGTTGTCGTGGGTCAGCATCGCGCCCTTGGAGCGGCCGGTGGTGCCCGAGGTGTAGAGGATCGCGGCGAGGTCGTCGGCCGCGCGCGGCACGGTCGCGAAGTCTTCGGGCTGGTTGCGCGCGGCCTCGGCGAGGCTGCCGTCGCCGGCTTCGCCGAGGGTCAGCACGTGCGCGACGCCCGCTTCCGACGCGAGCGCCCGCATCGCCGCTTCGGAGGCGGGACGGCAGACCACGAGGCTGGGCTGGGCGTCGCCGAGGAAGTAGGCGAGTTCGGCACGCTGATAGGCGGTGTTGAGCGGCACGAAGACGACGCCCGCGCGCAGGCAGGCGAGGTACAGGAAAAGCGCTTCGGGGGATTTTTCGACCTGCACGACGACGCGGTCGCCGGCGCGGAGGCCGAGGCTCGTGATCACGCCGGCGAAGCGTGCGCTGGCGCGGTCGACGTCGCTGAAGCTGTAGCGGCAGGCGTCCGCGGTTTCGAGGGCGAGGGCCGCCGGGTCGGCCGGGAAGCCTCGCTTGAGGGTGAGGTATAGGTTCTCGTTCTTCATCTGTTCCTCTCCGTGGGTTCGGGTTACGGTGCCACTTCGAGTACGAGCTTGCCGCGCACGGCACTGCGCTGGCTGCGGCCCAGCGCTTCGGCGACCGCCTCCAGCGGCATCGCCTCAATCTGCGGCAATTGGAGCTGGCCGCGCTCGCACAGTTCTGCGAGTTGCTCGAGATGGCCGCGGTTCGCCTTCGCAACGATGCGCTCGGCTCGCACGCCGCGCTCATCGGCCCGCCGCACATCGGGCTCTCCCGTGATCGTGACGACGCGCCCGCCGCTGCGCACGCGTTCGAGGGCAGCGGACAAGGCCTCGCCGCCGATGCAGTCGAAGATCAGGTCCGGCTGTTCGCCGCCCAACGCGTCGGCATCGAACAGGGACAGATTGCCGAGGACGCGGTCGGCACCGAGCGCCGTCAGGTAGGCCTCGCTGCCGGGTCGCGAATAGGCGAGCACGCGCGCGCCCTGCAGGCGGGCGATCTGCACCGCCAGCGAGCCCACACCGCCGGCGGCACCGACGATCGCGACTGTCTCGCCCGCCTTCAGCCCGCCGGCCTCGATCAAAGCCTGACGTGCGGTCAGGAAAGGCAGCGGCAGCGAAGCTGCGGCCTTCAGCGACAGCCCGTCAGGCACGGGAACCAGCAAGTCCTCCGGCACGCAGATGTATTCCGCGTAGGTGCCACGCTCGACCGGCGTGCCGTACTGGCGGCAATAGCCCATCACACGCCGGCCGGGTTGCAGGCGCGAGACGCCCGGGCCGACGCGGTCAACGACGCCGGAGGCATCCCAGCCGAGGGTCAGCGGAAAGCGGTGAGGGAACACCGCCTGCATGGCGCCCTGGCAGATCTTCCAGTCGACGGGATTGACGCCCGCATAGGCGATGCGCACGCGGACTTCGCCCGGTCCCGGTTCGGGCGTCGCGACCTCGCTCACGACGACTTCCGCGGCGGGACGGAAACTTTCGATGCAAACGGCTCTCATGACTCGTTCTCCATTGCGTGGGCGCATCACGGCAGGCGCCCCGACAGCAGGTATCCGGCATCCGGGACGCGCTTTTCGAGCCCCAGCGTGTCGAGCATGCGGTAGGTCGTGCAGACGGCCGCCGATACGACTGGCAGCCCGAGTTCCTTTTCGACGACCGGAATCGCCGCCAGCGAAGGCATCTGCACGCACGCGGACAGCACCACGGCTTCGGCGGTCGCCGTGTTCAGCGAGCGGGCGATGTCGACCAGCGCCATCGGGTCGCGGGCGCCCACTTCGAGGTTGTCGGGGATGCCGAGCGAGATCGAATGGACGATCGAGATGCCTTCGGATTCGAGGTAGTCGAGCACGAGGTCGGTCAACGGCTGCATGTAGGGCGTGATCACCGAGACGCGCCGCGCGCCCATGACCTTCAGGCCCTCGACCAGCGCGCCGGCGCTGCTCACCACTGGGGCCGGGTGGCCGTTGTCGCGTGTGACCTGGTGCAGCCGCGCTTCGGACGTCCGGTGGTAGCCGCGCCCCTGGCTCATGATCGCGACGAGGCAGGCGTAGCCGAGCACGTCGACGGCGGCATCCGACAGTTCGGCGGCGCAGCGGTCGGACTCGCGGTCCATCTGCGCCAGCTCCTCGCGCGACACGTGCTTCATGCGCATGCGGCTGGAATGGAAGGTGAAACGCTCGGGGAGGATCCGTTCCCGTGCGGCGAGCATGCGCGGGATCTCGGTCTCCATGGTCGTATTCGAGCTCGGCACGATCTGGCCGATTCGGAAATTCGTCTTTCTCATGTCGGGGGAAGCCATGGTTTGGGCGGCGCCCCGCCATGCGGGGAGCGCCCGGTTATTGTTCGCCGGCCGCCCCGGGGCGTCGCCCGGGACGGCCGGAATCGACGGAGACCGCTCAGCGGCCCGCAGCCTGCAGCGTCTGCAGCGAGAAGTCCTTCGCGCTCGCGCCGGCGATGTTGGTCCGCCACGTCGCCGCATCGATCAGCGAGACGGTCGCGTGGTTGCGCTGGAAGTCGATCACCGCGCCGCCGGTCGTGCGCACGTCGCGGAAGCCGTCCTCGGCCTTGCCGACGTAGGAGTGGAACTCCATGAACTTCCAGAACTCGCCCTTGCGGTTGTAGGTCTCGCCGTAATAGATCCGCGGGTACTTGGTATCCACGTAAAGGATCTTCTTGCTGTACGGATGCTCGGACGGCGTCGTCGCCTCGATCACGTAGACCTCGCGCGGCTCGAAGCGGTCGTTGTTCATGTTCCAGTACGGCGGCTTGTTCTCGAGGACCGGATATTTCTCCTCGAACGTCGTGCCGCTGCGGTTCCACAGCGGGGTCTTGCCGTTGGCCACCGCCAGCACCCAGCGCTTGCCGAGCATCTTGTAGCCCGGATACCAGCAAGGCCGCGCGTTGAAGATCTCGAGGTCGTCCTGCAGCTGGTCCGACGAGCCCACCGGGTCCATCCACGCACCGCCGGACAGCCGGCGAACCCGCCGCACCGCCGGGATGTAGGCCCACACGTCGTTGAACTTCGGCGAGTCGTACTGCACCGTGTAGGTGCCGAGCCCCTTCATGTCGGCCGGCGACTTGAAGTAGAGCAGCTGGCGTCCGCGCTCGCTGCCGTCGCCCTCGACCGCCTCGCCCGCGAGCCGCCCCTTCATCGCATAGCGCGTGAATTCGGCGACCGGCTCGGCATGGACGCCCTTCGCGCCGTCGATCAGGACCTGCGTGTAGTAGGGCACGATGGCCACGTCACCGGTCAGCTGGCCGAGGTGCCAGTTCCAGATCACCTTCTCGGCGGCCTGGGGATCGTTCATGTCGATGTTCGGGAAGGGCGCGCCGGCGCCCCAGCTGTCGACCTGGCAGGTCTCGGCGTTGATCTTGGTCTTGCCGGCGTTGGCCTGCGAGGCCTTGACCCAGCTCGGGTCGAGGGGGATTTCCTTCGACTTGTGGAGCGGCAGCTTCCAGCCGTTGTTCTTGATCCGCCACTCCATCTTCTCGGTCAGCAGGCTGGCGACGGTCTTGCCTTCGAAAGTGTCGTTGCGGATCTGCTCGAGGTTCTCCGCCGAAACCACGGTGCCTTCGGGAAGTTCGGCCGCGCCGACATCGAAAGCGAGTCCCGCGAGGGCGACGGACAGCGAAAGCGCGAGGGCCTTGGGTTGGATGTTCATGGTTGTCTCCGGTGCGGGGGTCGTCAGAAGAGGTAGGTCAGGCTGGTGTAGAGCTGGTCGCGCTTGTGGAAGTAGCCGAACAGGCCGGTCTCGTCACAGCTCGCGGCGTTGGGGAAGGTGCACTTTCTGCCGTCCCGCCACTCGTCGGACCAGAACTTGTCGTACTCGACCTTCCACTTCCAGTTCTTGCTCAGTTCCATGGTCACCGACGGCACGGCGAACCCGCCGCCGTAGGTCAGATCGCGGCCGACCACGAGTTCGGGACGGATCCGGCCGTTGTCGTAGCTCAGGCTGAAGATGCCCGTCAGCAGGAAGGAGTGCTCGCGCGTGCGTGCGCCCCAGCCGACCGAGTTCAGCAGCCGCTCGTTGCGGTCATAGTCCTGGATCCATTTGTCGAAGAGCTGCACCGAGAAGAACATCGGCTTCTCGGTGCCCAGCCATTGCTGAGTCGCCGCGATGTTCTTGTCCATGCGCATCATCCAGGCCAGCACGTCCTTGCGCTTGATACCGTCGAAGCCCGGCGCGACCGCCTGCGAGATCAGCGTCGGCACGTGCGCCAGGAGCTGGTAGGGGGCGTCCTTGATGTAGGCGATCTCGGTGCTGAACACCGCATCGGCCCGGTCGGAATAGCCGCTCGCGGTGAAGCCGAAGACATCGACAATCGGATAGATGATGTCGCCCGCGAGGCCCTTGGTGTCGGCGCGCCCGACCGTCTTCGCCCCCGACGGCACGCCGGGCAGCCCGAACAGCTTGAGCGTGCTCGACGCGTTGAGGATCGGGTTCGGCCAGAAGGTGTTCAGGTAGGACAGCGAGTAGTTCACGTCCCCGGCCACCCCGCTCCAGCGCACGCCCCCGGTCACCTTGCGGTAGTTGCCTTCGCTGTTCTTGAAATCGTAGGGGTCGATGTTGCGGAAATCGACCCCTGCATAGGGCTGGCCGGACCAGCGGCCGCCGTAGATGTCCAGTTCGGTGCCGATGTCCTTGGAGCCGTCCCAGCCCGGCCGGACCAGAACCTCGAGCCCGCCGTCGAGCTCGGGCACATCGACGTTGATCTTCGCCATGATGTTCGGCTTGCGCAGCTCTTCGTTGGCCGGCTCGAGGAAGGAGCGCCACGTATAGTTGAAGCCGTGCACCAAGTCATTCGCGGCAAAGAAGTCGGTTTCGCCCCACGCCACCTGCTGCTTGCCGAAACGCACCTTGGTCCGCTCGCCGACGGGGAAATCGACGTACAGCTCGCGGATCTCCTCATCGTTGTAGAGGTCCATGATGTCGCCGCGGGCGCCCGACTGGAAATTGTTGGCGCCCATCTTCTCGAGGTGATTCAGGAAGCCGGTCTTGAACTCCCTGACCACGCGGAATTTCCCGACCACGGTCACGTCGTCGGTTGCGCGCCACTCGGTGTTGACCCGGGCCGTCGTGCGGGCCATCGACAGCTTGCGGCGGTCGTCGTAGCCCGGCGTATCCACCCAGTTGAGGGTGTTCCACGACAGCTCCTCGCGCAGGTAGCCATCGACTTTGAAGCTGCTCTCCTCCGCGCGGACTGCCGGCGCGATCGCCGCCAATGCCGCGCTGATCGCAAGCACCCGGCAGGGTGCACTGGAACGCTTGCCGCTTTTCATACCGACTCCTTCTCTGGTGGGTTGTGACGTTCTTTCTTGTTTTGAATACGACGTTGGGTTGACCGAACGCTCAGTGGGTCTGCACGGCCGGCACCATGCCCGCGAGCACGGGCCGCTCGCGCTTGCCGAAGATGAATTCGGGCCGGAACACGTAAATCACGGACGGCATCACGAAGAGCGCCGACATCGCCGAGATGCCGAGCCAGATCGCCATCAGCAGGCCCATTTCCGCCTGGAACTTGAGGGAGGACGCCCACCACAGCAGGGTGCTGACAATCAGCACGCTGGCGGTCACCACGACCCCCATGCCCGCCGAGTGCATCGCGACGGTGATGGCCCGCTCCGGGCTGCTGCCGGCGGCGATCTCCTCCTTGATACGATCGGCGATGTAGAAGGCGTAATCGACGCCCAGGCCGATGCCGAGCGCGGCGACCGGCACGGTGTTGATGTTCATGCCGATGCCCTTCCACGCCATGAAGCTGAAAGTCAGCGTGTTGGAGATGATCACCGGCACCATGAACAGCATCCCCGCCACGGTGGAGCGGTAGACCACCGTGCAGATCACCACCAGCACCAGCAACGCCAGCGCCACCGCCTCGATCTGGCCGGACAGGATCACCTCGTTGACCGCCGCCATCACGCCGATCAGACCGCCCGCCAGTTGCCAGCCGCCCTGCGCGAGCGGATTGGCGGCGATGAATTCCTTGACGCGCGCGACCGCGGTACGGATCGTCTCGCCCTTGCGGTCGCGGAAGAGCAGCGTCACCGCGCCGTTCGCGTACTGGCTGTCGACGAAGCGGTCCATGTCGCCGGGCTCGGATACCGAATCGAGCACCGCCATCAGGCTGCCGTTGGTCCCCTGGCTGTCGCCCAGCTCCTCGTAGCGCGGATTGCCTTCGCGCAGCGTGCGGCTCACCACGGGCAGCACGTCGGCGATCGAGATCGAGCCGCCGATCTCGGGCTGCGCTTCCATGAAGCGCTGGAAGCGGTTCATCGTGGTCAGGATCTCGTTCTTCTTGACGAGATCCGCCTGCCCCTCCGCGCCGAGCACGACGAACATCCGGTCGGCGCCCTGGAAGCGGGCGTTGATCGCCGCCGCGTCCTGGTTGTATGCCGAATCGCCCCACAGGATCGGCGAGCCGGGATTGGCATCGCCGATCTTGAGGTTGAAGGCATAGAGCCCCGAGACCAGCATCACGATGGTGCTGCAGCCGATCACGACAAAGCGGAAGCGCGAAGTCGCCATCCAGACGCCGAGATCCAGAATCCGGCGCAGGGGGGGTGCGAGGTCCAGTCCATGCACCGTGCCATGCGGCCGCCGGATGAAGGACAGCATCACTGGCGTCAGGATCACCGCGCTGATCGTCAGCGTGGACACCCACACCACCGACAGCACGGTGAGCTTCTGCAGCATCGGGATCGGACTGAGCGCCACCACCGCCATGCACGCCGCGTCGGCGATGACGCCGAGCATACCCGGCCGGAACAGGTCGGCCAGCGCGACTTTCGCGGCATGCCGTGCGCACTCTCTGCCCTTCGCGATGCTTTCCAGTTCGTCGTCGAAGCGATTGACGATCTGCACCGAGTGCGAGACCGCGCGCGACGTGATCAGCATCGCAACCACGATCACCAGCGGCTCGAAATGAATGCCCAGCAGGCGGCAGATCCCCAGCGCCCAGACCGCGCTCACAACGCCGGCCAGGAAGGGCAGCAGCACGCCGCGCCAGGTGCGCAACAGCACGAAGAGCATCGACAGGGTCACCGCCAGGGCCGCGGCAACCAGGTTGATGGTCTCCGGCACGTAGTGGTTCACCCAGCCGTAGAGGATGGGATCGCCGACCACGCGGACACGCACCGAATCGTCCGCGACGCCGCCCACGAGCGTGCGGACTTCCTCGAAGACCTTGGCGTAATCCACGTCGCGATCGATGAAGTCGACGGTGATCAGCGTCGCCTGCAGGTCCTTCGACACGTAGGGGCCATAGACGAGCGGATTGCGCAGCACCGCCTCCTTGAGCGCCGCCATCGCCTCGGGCCCGTCGGGCAGATCCGGCCACATCAGCGGCGTCGTCGCGATACCCTCGGTCGAAGCCTGCACCTCCTTGAGTTTTTTCGAGGCGAGCGAGGTGATCTGGTACGGATTGACCGCCGACACCTCACGCAGGCCCAGCGTGACCGTGCGCACCTTGTCGAGCAGCGCGGGAGTGAAGATGTCGCCCTCCTTCGCCTCGAACATGATCGTGACCATGTTCGAGCCGCCGAAGGTGTCCTTGAAGCGCTCGTGGGTCTGCACGTACTCGTGCCGCGAGGGCAGCATGTCCTCGAATACGGTGCGCACCTCGATGCGCAGCGCAAACCAGCCCAGCACCAGGGTCAGCACGGCGATCACGCTCACGAGCCAGGCGCGCCGGTGGATACAGAATTCCGCTATGCGTTCGATCATTTTTTATGTCTCTCTGTAGGGATCAGGTCGGGATCGAGCGGCTAGCGCACGAGGGGCTGCCAGCGGGCCCCGTCCCAGCGTCCAACGCCGGCCCCGGCGAACCACAGCTCGCCGCCAGCCGGCAGCACACGCGTGTGCCAGGAAAGGTCGCGCTCATCGACGCGCCCGGCGCTCCAGGTCTTCGCGTCGGCCGGCGCGCTGACCCAGCGCCCCAGCACGCCGGCGCCGACCCAGCGGCCGCCCGCCTCGTCCCACGCGACGTCGAGCAGGTGGTCGTGGATGCCGGTCTCCGCGCGGCGCCAGCTCTCGCCGCCGTCCTCGCTCGCGAGCACCACGCCGTCGAGGCCGACGGCGACGCCATGGCGGGCGTCGCGGAAGGCAATCGCCATCAGCGAGGTCTCCACGGGCGCGGCGGCCTCACGCCAGCTCGCGCCACCGTCGTGGCTCACCAGCATCCGCCCGAACTCGCCGACCACCCGCAGCTCGCCGGCGCCGAGCAGCGCGACGTCGTTCCACGCGACGTCTTCCTCTGCGCGCAGCCGGCGCCAGCTCGCGCCGTAGTCGTCGCTCGCGAGGATCGCCCCCATCTCGCCCACGACCACGGCGCGGCCCCCTTCGGCCACGCGTACGCGGGTCAGCTTGTTGGCGACCTCGGAACGGGGCACATCGCTCGCCGGCGTCCAGATCCGGCCGCCGTCGTCGGTCGTGACGATCACCCCGTCGTTACCGACCGCCACGCCATGCTGTGCATCCCACGCCGCGATGTCCTGCAGCGTCCGGCCCGTGCCGCTCGCCTGCAGGCTGAGGCGCCCATCCGGTGCGACCGCGACGATCTTTCCGCCCGACCCGGCGAGCCACACCCAGCCGCCACCGGGCGCTGCCACGCCGTAGAGGTGATCACGCGCCTCCAGCACCGGCGGCTGCACCGTGTTGCCGACCGCCGCGGGCTTGACGAAGAGCCCGGCCCACAGCAGCCCGCCGATGATCAGCCAGGGCACGACGGAGCTCGTCACCTTCAGCGCCCGCCCCGCGAGCCCCGGCCCGCGCTGTGCCGGGGGCTGCGCCAGCCTTAGCAATTCGTTGTTCCTGTCCATGAAAACTCCATCTCGACAGCAGGTTCTCTCCCCCGGGCAGGCCGCCACGTCGCGACCTGCCCGGAATGGATCGAAGAAAAACGCGCAACCGCGACGCGACCACGCAAACGGACTGACCGGAAGACAGCCCGGGAGGAAACAGCCTCGGTATGCGGGACCGGGCGACGCGACCGCGCCGCCGGCCCCGCGCACCGCCTACGCCGCCAACGTGTGCCCCCACAGGCCGGGCGCGTTGAAGACCTTCACGTCCCAGTCCCGGTCGTCGACCTCGACGCCGCCGTAGCCGTACTCGATGGCGAAGCCGGACTCGGTCCTGATGTAGAAGGACGTCATCTGGTCGTTGGTGTGGCGCCCCAGCGTCATGACCATCGGGATCTTCATCTGATGCACCATGTCGTACGCGCGGCCGACATCGTCGAGCGAGCCGACCTGCAGCATCAGGTGGTTGAACTGCCCCGGCACCATGCCGAAGCACGGGTTCATCAAGGCCAGCGTGTGGTGGCGCGGATTGCAGTGCAGGAAGGTCGCCTCGGCCTCGTCCCAGAAGATGTAGTCGGAGAGGCGGAAGCTGAAGTGCTCGGTGTAGAAGCGGGTCGCCGCCTCGCGGTCGCTACTCGCCAGCACGACATGCCCCAGGCCGAGGTCGCCGGTCACGAAGCCCGAAATCGCCCGGCCGGGCTTGAAAGGCTGCTTCTCGACCAAGGCACCGAAGTACAGCTCGATGCGGATGTCGTCCGGCCCCTTCAGGTGGATCATGTCCAGCACCGCCCGCTCCTCGCGCTCGGCCGCGGTCGCACGCGTCACCTCTAGGCCCTTGCGACGCAGCTCGTCCTCCGCCGCGCGCAGCGCATCCAGCGATTCCACCTCCAGCCCCATGTACGCGAGCGACATCCTGTCGGCGGCGTAGAAGGCCATGCGGTGATGGCGCTCGTCGACCCGCGCATAGAGCCGGTTGTCGTCGCGCCTGACTTCCGCGCCGCAGACCTTGCCCAGCACGTGTTCGAGCGCATCGAGCTCCACGACGTTGACGCCGGCGTATCCCAACTGAGTCACATTGATCATGTCAAAAACCGTCCCTGAATGAAGGATTGACGTACGGAGGCCGCGTCAGGCCGCGCTGGCCGAGAAGTGCTCGGCGTGGATGTTTTCCGGCAGGACGCCGAGGCGCTCGAGATGCGCACGGGCGGACTCGATCATCGGCGGCGGGCCGCACAGGTAGGCGACCGCCGTCGCGGGATCGCTGATGTCCGCGGCCGAGATCACTTCCACCGGATTGCCGACGAGACCGCGGTAAGCCTCGCCAGGATTCGCCACCGCAACCTTGACCTTCAGCCCCGGGAGCCAAGCGGCCCGTACGTCCAGTTCGTCGACGTAGAACAGGTTGTCTTCGCTCGCGCAGCCGAAGCTCAGCAGCACCTTGGGCTTGCGTCCGGCGCGCATGCGGATGTCCTCGAGCATGCCGAGCATCGGCGCGAGGCCCGTGCCGCCCGCGATCATGATGTGCTGCCCCTTCGCCTCGCGCAGGTAGAACATGCCGAACGGTCCTTCGAGCTCGATCAGGTCGCCGGCGCGTGCCCGCGAGCGCAGGTAGTCCGACATCACTCCCGCGTCGAGCACGCGCAGCAGCAGCACCAGCTCGGGCAGGTCCGCCACCGTCGAGGCCATCGAATAGGAACGCCATTCCTCCGTCCCCGGCACCTGCACGCGCACGTACTGGCCGCTGCGGAACTCCAGGCCCGCGTCCTTGGGCAGGCGCAGGGTCAGGCGCACGACGTTGCTCGCCACCCAGGCCGCATCGGCGACCTCGGCCGTGCAGCGCGCCGGGCCGGGCTCGTCGAGCACGCTGCTGGGGTAGTCGAACTGCAACACTGCATCGCTGTCGCAGAACGACGTGCAGGTCAGGCGAAAACCCTCCGCTGCCTCGCTCGGTAGCAACGAGGTGCCGCGCGCGGTGCTCATCCGCACCTTGCCGGACGCGACCCGCGTGACGCAGGTGCCGCAACTGCCTGTCAGGCACTGGTGCACGAGGCGCACGTCGTGCTCCTTCGCTGCGGCAAGGATCGTCTGGTCCGGCCGCACCGGGAAGGCATGCTCGACCCCGTCGGAAAACCGCACGGTGACCGAACGCACATCCACCTCGCAGACCGCCGTGTCTTCCATTTCTTCTACTTCTGCATTCATCATGGTTTCGTCTCCACCACCCCGGGGCACCGCGAGGGCGCCCCGGGACATGCCTCACTCGCCCTTGGTCTTGCGGTAGCTGCCTGCCGCCGGCCCGCGGATCTCGGCGAGCACATTGCTCGCGCCCTTCACCACTCCCGCAACGCCCCGCGGCTTCGCGGCGATCCCGCGGTTGTAGCGGGACGCGACCTTGCGCCAGGTGATGATCGAGTAGTCCATGTCGCCCAACTGCTCGTCCGTCCAGCCCGTGCCGTCGGCATAGAAGTTCTGCATCGCGTCGCGGGCGAACAGGTCGCAGTCGTTGAAGCCGTGCAGCGCCATCGGCTCGTAGAAGTTCTTGAAGCGGTACTCGAAGCCCTTCACGTCCTCCTCGGTCGGGCAGCGCTTGACCAGCACTTCCCAGTACTCGTAGGTGTCGTCGGTGATCGGCACGTACCACTCGTACTGCACGACGCCTTCCTCCGGCCAGTTCTCCACCATCAGCACGCCGGGCAGGAACATCGAGGTGCGGAAGTACTTGGGCACCGTGCCGGAGGCCTTGACGCCGAGACGCTCATTCACGAGCACCGGCTCGTAGTTCTCGGTGAAGTACATGTTGATGAAGCCCTTCGGGCCGTCCTCGTCCTCGATCAGCTGCGTCGCCTGGTCGGTCAGCGGCTTGATGCCCAGCGGGACGGCCCAGTCCTTGGCCTGGACGATCGTGCAGTCCTTGTGGATCAGCAGGTGGCCCGCGTCGAAGCCGTTCTCGCAGGCGAGGCGCCAGTTGGCGTAGCCGGTGCGATGCACGCCCAGCGCGACGGCATCCTTGTCGAGCATGCTCGGGGTGTCCGGCCAGAAGGGATGCGGGAAGCGCTCGTTGTTGTCCGGGAAGCGGATCGGCAGGTCCTGCGCGAGCGGTGGCACGTCCTCGTCCCAGTCCTCGCTGCGCACAAACACGAAGACGATCCCGTTCACCTCTTCCACCGGGAAGGTCGGGATCCCGGTCGTGCCGATGATCTCGTCGTCGGGCGCGGCGACGATCGACACCAGCTCGCCGGTCTCGATGCTGAACGTGAAGCCGTGGTACCAGCAGGTGATCGTGTCCTCGGTCAGGCACATCGGCTTGGCCGACAGCTTCACGCCACGGTGCAGGCACTGGTCCTTCAGCGCATAGACCTTGCCGCGCGAGCGGCGCAGGACGATCGGCACGCCGCAGATCTGCACGCCGATCGCGCCGCCTTCCGGCACCTCCTGCGAAAAGCGCGCGGGATACCAGTGATTCAGGAAACCCCACTCGGCTTCCGCGTAGGGGGCATAGAGGCGCCGCGCCGCGGCGTCGTTGGCCTTCTTGACTGTCCGTTTCATGTCCATCGTTTTGTCTCCGTCTAAACCGCTTCTTGATCGATCACACCCATGCCGGTCGGCTCCCGCCCGGCGCCGGAAATGCCCGGCCACGACAAAAATATCGTTGATGATGAATTGAAAGTCAATTTATTTTCACGTTAATTTTAGTTGTAATGCAGTGCACGATCAGTTGATAACTCATCAACAAGCTTGATTTCCGTACCGAAACGGCACGCGCAAATGCCGTGCGGAAGAAGGTGTTGTGCGCTGCATCCCGGTCCGGAGAGGCGCCCGCAGGGGGGCATCGAGGGCTCCGCACCGGGCGGGAGCACGTGCGCCGCGGGGCGTGCCCGAGACGTGTTGGGGCGCTGGCGAAGCAGCAGAAGTTGACGAACAGGGGAAATTGATTATTACTTTGCAATCGATTGATCTTCAATCGACAAAACAACAAACAAAGTCATCCGCCCCGAGGAGACACCCCATGGAGACACCCCATGGAGACACCGCTATCGCACGCCCCGACAGGCTTCGATCTCTTGCAGTCCGGACACCTGGAGGAGACACGGCAACTCGTCGCAGGCGTGTTCTGCGATCACCGCCTCGATCTCGTCCGGCCCGGCCGGTCGCTCGCCTATCGGCACCAGCACGCGCACATCGGACGCGTCGGGTTCAGCCTGATGAGCTACGGCGCCGAGGTGTGACACCCGGGCCGCTCAGGTCCTTCTTCCTCGTGCAGATGCCGCTCGCCGGCCACGACCTGATCCGCATCGGACGCGAGACGCTACACAGCGATGCGGGCTGCGCCACGGTGCATTCGCCGGACGACGACCTCGGCGTGCAGTGGAGCGGGAACTGCCACAAGATGGTCGTGCGCTTCGAGCGGGAAGCCCTGGAGTGCCGGCTCGCCGTCGCGCCCGCGGGCACTGCGCTTCTGCTCGACGATGGACGTGCGCCGGGGCGCGGGCGAAGCATGGATGCGCACGACGCGAAACGTCCTCGATACGCTTCGGCGTACGCCTGCACTGCTGCAATCGCTGCTGATCCGCACCCAGTTCGAACAGATCCTGCTGACGACACTGCTCGAATGGCAACCCGGCAGCCTCAGCGAGTCGCTGCGCAGCGACGCACGCGAGGTGCTGCCACGCCACGTGCGGTTCGCCGAGGACTACATCCGTACCCATGCGGACGAGCCGATCACGATCGAGCTCCTGACCGGGCTCACAGGCGTGAGCGGCCGCACGCTCTACAGCGGATTCCAGAAGTTCCGTGGCATCACTCCGATGCGCTATCTGCGCGATGTGCGGATGGAGCACGCGCGAAGCGATCTGCAGGATCCCGCCCGGCCACACAGCGTGACCGAGGTCGCGACGCGCTGGGACTTCTTCCAGCTCGGGCGCTTCGCGTCGGAATACCGCAAGCGCTACGGTGAATGCCCCGCGACGACGCTCCGCCGCACGAGCTGACCGAGGCACAGCCGCCACAAACGCAGTCCCCACAAAACCTCTCACCTTCACTTTTCTGCACTAACTGGACAGGCGATGCACTGACCGCATATTCCCGACCAAGCGCTTGTCGCACATTGCGTTCGCCCTTTACGAAAAGGGCTCCCAACAACGCAAGACGGAGCGACAAGAAATGCGCAAGATCACGATCATCGGCGCCGGCCAGGCCGGCCTGCATCTCGGCATCGGCCTACTGTCCAGGGGTTTCGACGTCACGGTGGTATCCAACCGGACGGGGCGCGACATCGCCGCCGGCAAGGTGATGTCGAGCCAGTCGATGTACGACATGGCGATCGGCTACGAACGGGAACTGGGGCTCGCCCTGTGGGACGGCGCCTGCCCACCGATCGAAGGCGTGCACATGCGCGCGGGAACGCGCGACGGCACGACGATGATCGACTGGCGCTCACGCATGCGCGCGAGCGGGCAGTCCGTCGACCAGCGCATCAAGATGCCGGTCTGGAGCGACGTCTCGACGCCCGCCGAGCACCTGACGCTCGCGAACGAACTCATCCGCGAATTCTTCCCGTGGGAAGCGCCGCGCTGCGAGAAGCTACGCCTCACCGACGACAACGGCATTCTCGTCGGACGCATCACGCCGACGGTGAGGAAGCCCGTCGGCACCCTGCCCTCGGGACGCCAGGTGCTCGGCATGGCCGACGTGCTAGTGCTCAACGATCCGATCACCGGGCAGGGCTCGAACAACGCCGCGAAGTGCGTGAAGGTCTATCTCGACGCGATCCTCGAACAGGGCGCGCGCCCCTTCGACGCCGACTGGATGAGCGCGACCTTCGAGCGCTACTGGGACTACGCGCAATGGGTCGCACGCTTCACCAACACCCATCTGCTTCCGCCGCCGCCCCAGGTGCTGAAGGTCTTTGCCGCCTGCGGCGAAAACCCGCGCCTGGCTGCACGCGTCGCCAACGCCTTCGACGACCCGAAGGGCCTCGCGCCGTGGTACTACGACCCGGTCGAGGCCGACCATTTCATCGACTCCTTCGCCGTTGCGGCGGCGTGAGGAGCGTCGATGAAAATGCCAACCTCCTCGCACCGACCCTCGCATCGCACCACCCTCGTCGCCACGCTGATCGCCTCGGGCTGCTCACTCGCTGGCTCGGCGCTCGCCACCCAGGGCACCTTCCCGCACGGCTACGGCGTGAAGTCGGAAGGCATGGGCGGCGCCGGCATCGCCCTCGCGCAGGACGGGCTTGCCGGCGCGACCAACCCGGCCGGGATGGTCGAGGTCGGCAATCGCCTGGACCTCGGCGCCGCCTTTCTGAAGGTGGACAACGGCTCCCGTTTTGGCAGCACACGCTTCGACGGCAGCGCCGACAAGAGTCTCTACGTGATCCCCCAGCTCGGCGCGAACCGCATGCTCGACGACGCGAGCGCGATCGGCCTGTCGGTGGTCGGCAACGGCGTCGGCACGGCCTACCGCCACAGCGACGACATCGGCGGCCTGCGCGGACCGCGGTCGGAACTGAAGCAGATGGTCGCGACCGCCTCGTACGCGCGCAAGCTCGACGAGGCCAACGCGATCGGCGCCGGGCTCGTGCTCGCCCGCCAGGTGCTGACGATCCACGGCCCCGGCGGACTGGGTTTACCCGAGGGGCGCGACGAATCCTACGGCGCCGGGGTCCGCCTCGGCTGGACCGGCCATCTCGGGTTCGGCCTGTCGCTCGGCGCCGCCTACGCGAGCCGGATCCGCATGTCACGCATGGACGAATTCCGGGGCCTGCTGGCCGAGCACGGCGATCTCGACGTGCCGGCGAACTACGGCGCCGGGATCGCCTGGCGCATCGGCGCGACGACGCTTGCCGTCGACTACCTGCGCATCGAGTGGAGCGACGTGCGCTCGCTAGGCAACCCGGGCGTCACGAGCGCCGACGGGCCGCCGGGCAGCCGCGAGGGCCCGGGCTTCGGCTGGCGCGACCAGTCGGTGTGGCGCGTGGGCATCGCACATGCCGTGACGGACGCACTGACGCTGCGTGCGGGCTACAACCACGGCACCAAGCTCCTCGATCCGCGCGACGGCTTCCTCGGCGTCCTGGCGCCCTCGGCCAACCGGCGCCACGCGACGCTCGGCGCGAGCTATGCACTCGCGAAGGGCACCGAACTCTCCGTCGCCTACGCCCGCTCCTTCAAGGAGACCGTTCACGGGCAAGGCCCCGCACCGGACGGCATCACCGACCTGTACATGGGCCAGCACTGGCTGTCGGTCGCATACGGGGTGCGCTTCTGAGCGCCCGCAAGGAGAATCCGGCCATGATCGACACCCTGGAACTACGCCAGGCGCTCGGGCAGTTCGCGACCGGCGTCACCATCGTCACGACGCTGGACGCCGACGCACGCCCGATCGGCGTCACCGCCAGCAGCTTCAACGCGGTCTCGCTGACGCCGCCGCTGATCCTGTGGAGCCTGGGCAAGAACGCTTTCAGCCACCCCGCGTTCGAAGCGGCGAGCCACTTCTGCGTGCATGTACTGAGCAGCGCGCAGCGCGAGCTGTCGGACCGCTTCGCGCGCGCCTCGGGCGCGAAATTCGAGGGCCTGGCACTCGGGCGCGGCTTCGGCGGAAGCCCGCTGCTGCCCGGCTGCGCGGCGACCTTCGAATGCGCGACCGAGCACCGCTACGACGGCGGTGACCACCTGATCCTCGTCGGACGCGTGCTCAGGCTCGCCACGTCGCCCGTCCGAGATCCGCTGCTCTTCTACCAGGGGCGCTATGCCGGGCTGGCCTTCCCACCCCTGTATGCGACGAGGCGAGCGCGACTGCCGCCTGAGAAGATCCCGTCCGGTCACCGCGGCAGCCGCCGGCCGGTGACCGGACGCCCCTTACTCCGCGGACTTTGCAGCCGCCTTCGTGGCGGCTTTCGTCGATGCCTTGCCGGTCGCCTTGCTTGCCAACCCTGCTGCCGCTTTCGTCGCCGCTTTCGTCGCCGCTTTCGCCGACGTCTTTGCCGGAGCCTTCGCCGGCGCTTTCACCGCCTTCTTCGCCTGCTCGTCCGTGACGCTGACATACGGGTTGTAGGTCGCCGACACCCGCATCGCCTCGTCGTAGACGCCGCTCAGCATGCTGATCAGCCGGCTCGCCTCGGACAACTTGCGGTCGATCGCCTCGATCGACTTCGTCTGCTCGGTCAGCACGAGCTGCCGGAAGTGCGCGTACTGGCTGATCAGCTCGCGTCCCTTGTCGGTCACGTCGTAGGTGAAGACCTTGCTCCGCCCCTCGCGGATCTTCACGACGAGCTTGTAGCCGACGAGTTTCCGCAGGCTGTACTGGATGTTCGTCACCGAGTCGGTATTCGTCTGCCGGGCCAGCAGGCCGACGGTCTTCGGCGTGTCCTGGAGCCCGATCACGTGCAGCAGGATCAGCTCCGAAAAGGACAGCTCGGCAAGCCCCGAGATGTGCGCGATCTGCATGCAGTAGCGCTCGAAGGCCTGGAAGAAGCGCAGGACCGACCACTCGAACTCGGTGGTCACCGCCTCGTGGTGCGTCGCGCCAAGGTGCCAGACGCGCTGGGTAATCGGCGTCTTCGGTTGCGCAGAGCTCTCTTTTTCTTGGGTCATGTTCGTTCAAGTCGCGGCCCGGGAAATGCCGGAGCCGACTTCCAATGCAATGTCTATTCGTCGGACGACGTGTCGAGCGCCATGTATCCCGTCGACACCCGTCCCGCTTCGTCATAAAGGCCGATCAGCATGCTCACCGTCTTGGCCGTGAAGAGCAGCCGCGCCTCGCCGTTCTCGAGCTGCGCGATCTGCTCGATCAGCAACTGGCGGCGGATGTTGGCCACCTCGTCGCAGACCTGGCGCCCCTTGTCCGTGACTTCGACGTTCGAGTTCTTCCCCGCGCCGTCCTTCGCCTTCTGGACGAGCTTCAAGCCCATCAGCTTGCGCAGGCTGTACTGGATGTTCTGCACGTCGTCGCGGTTGAGCAGGTTCGCGATCATGCTCGCCGGCTTGGCCCGGTCGTGCAGGCGCACGATGTGGAGGATGGACATCTCCGGGATGCTTACGGTTGCAAGACCCAGCATGTTGAGCGCCTGCCGGTTGTAGCGATCGAAGGCTTCATGCCAACGCAGCATCGCCCACTCGAACTCCGTCGTCGCCGCTTCGAGCGACGTGAGGGCCAGATGCCATCCGGTCACCGCGGGACCGACGTTGGCAAGGGTCGGCTCCTCCCCGGGAGTCCATTTTGCATTCACTGTCATGGGCTAAATTTCCTGATCTCAGACTCTGTCGAACGCCAGCGCGCCGGCCAATGGTAGCGACTTAGCCCCCGCCTGTCAGTGCGCCGGCTTGCACTGCCCGCTCCCGCAGCATCACGTCCGCCAGCCCCAACCAGACCATCGCTTCGAGGATCGGCACCGCCCGGATCCCCACGCAGGGATCACGCTTGCCGCGCGTCAGCAGCACGGCCGGCCGCCCGGCCTTGTCGATCGTCCGGCGCGGCAGATGCACGCTGGGCGTCGGCTTGACCGCGACGCGGATCTGCAATGCGTCCTCCGCCTCGTCGAACTCCACCGCCTTCACCGCATTCACGCTCATCAGCGCCTTTCCGAGCAGGCCACGCCACGCTGGCGCCCGGTCTGCGAGCGCCTCCGGCAAAGCGAGCGTGAGGGCGACCTCCGCGCCGACGGAGTCGCCGCTCTCGCGATAATCGGCCAACAGGGCCTCCACTAGCGGCTCAAGCCGCGCATCGGCAACGAACCGCGGGCTCGCCGCGAGATCCGACGCGTCGCGGAAGGGCAGCTCCAGCGAGCCGATCCGGCTCAGCCATCCCCTGACCTCGACCCCGTAGCGCGGCCCCAGCCAGGCCGACGCGATCGCTCCCGCCGCCACCCGCACCGCCGTTTCCCGCGCCGACGCGCGCCCGCCGCCCCGATGGTCGTTGATGCCGTACTTGTGCCAGTACGTGTATTCCGCATGACCCGGCCGGAATAGCTGGTCGAGACGGCTGTAGTCGATCCAGCGCACGTCCCGGTTGCGGATCAGCAGCGCGATCGGATGCCCGGTCGTGCGCCCCTCGAAGACGCCCGACAGGATCTCCACCTGATCGGGCTCGCGGCGCTGACCGAGGGCGGCGACTACGCGCGGCCGGCGCCGATCGAGCGCCCGCTGGATGCCAGCCGCATCGATCGGCAGTCCCGGCGGGCAGCCGTCCACGATGCAACCGATTGCCGGGCCGTGGCTTTCGCCGAAGGACGTCACCCTGAAGAGCTTGCCAAAACTGTTTCCCGCCATGGATGCATTATGCCATGTCTTTTGATGTATTTTCTATTGAATTTTAGTTGACAGTACATCAACGAGACTAATAATCTCCACTCACCCCAGCACCCGACAAAGACGGAAGAACAGGAGACCCCGCCATGGACCGCAATCCCGAAATCGCCAATCGCGTCACGATCAAGGGCATCACGACGAACTACCACGATCAGGGCAGCGGCTTTCCCGTCACGCTGCTGCACGGGTCCGGCGCCGGGGTCACCGCCTGGGCGAACTGGCGCGGCGCGATTCCCGAGCTGGCGACGAACCGACGCGTCATCGCGCCCGACCTCGTCGGCTTCGGCTACACCGACGCCCCCGCCGACATCGAATTCCGCCTCATGGACACCTGGGTCGAGCAGATCATCGGCCTGCTCGATGCGCTCGACATCGAACGCACCGACCTGATCGGCAACTCCTTCGGCGGCACACTGAGCCTCGCGCTCGCAATCCGCCATCCGAAGCGCTTCCGCCGCATCGTCCTGATGGGCAGCGGCGGCCAGCCGTTCGAATTCACGCCCGAGCTCGATGCTCTGTGGGGTTACACGCCCTCGCTCGACAACATGAAGCGCATCCTCGACATCATGGCCTTCGACCGCTCGATCGTGACCGACGAACTGGCCGAGATGCGCTACCGCGCGACGGCCCGTCCCGGCGTGCAGGAGCGCTTCGAAAAGGTCTTTCCGCCGCCGCGGCAGCGTTGGGTCGACGCCCAGGTGATGGCGGACGAGGACCTCGCCGCCCTGCCCCACGAAGTGCTCGTGATCCACGGCCGCGACGACCGCGTCGTGCCGCTCGACGTCTCGCTCAGGCTCGCCGCCAAGATCGACCGCGCCCAGCTCCATGTCTTCGGGCGCTGCGGCCACTGGACGCAGATCGAGCACGGCGCCCGCTTCCTGCAGCTGGTGAAGAACTTCCTCGACGAAGCCGAATGACCCGAACGGGAGCCGCGCCATGAATCACGACATCGCACTGGACATCGCCATCGACCCGGCCGCTTCGGCGCATCTGAAACAGATGCTCGCAAAGCAGCCCGCCAACTGCGTCGGGGTACGCCTGTACGTCCTCCACCCCGGCACCTCGCTCGCCCATGCGGGGCTCGGCTATGCCCGCGAGGGCGAGCGTCCGCAGGAAACGCGGCGGCTGATCGACGAGCTCCCGCTGTGGGTCGACCCGGCTAACGTCTCCTACCTGCAGGGGGTGCGCATCACCTCGCAGAAGACCATGTCGGGCCACCAGCTGAAACTCGTCGCGCCGCACATCAAGCGCGCCATCGCACCGCCATCGGACGCACCGCTCGAACTTCAGCTCAGCCACTTCCTCGAAACCGAGGTCAATCCGCACCTCGCCGAGCATCAGGGATCGGTCGTGCTGCACGGCATCGAGAACGGCGACACCGCCCTCCTCAAGTTTGGCGGCAGCTGCCACGGGTGCGGCAACGCGGACCTGACGCTGACCGAGTTCATCGCGGTAAAGATCCAAGAGCGATTTCCCGCGATCACCAAGGTGAATGCCCTGGCGACCATACATGCCGTCTGAAACCGTGCAGGAAAATCTCATCTCGCGCCTCGAACGCATTACCGCGCGGCTCGGCAACCTTCGCCGCAGACCTCAGCGACGCGCGACCGTCTCGCCGAAGGGGGCGTCTTCTTTTGGTGGGGCTGGAGCGGGACGGAAGCGTATCGACGTGGCTCGTGCAGCCGGACTCGTTTCTTGTCAGCTTCGATGAGCTGCGCAATGTCGACAACCAGCACAAACTCGTCGAACGCAATACCCGGCAGTTCTTCGAGCGACGACCAGCGAACAACATATTGATTGATGCAACGTCGAACCGCCGTCACCTCGTCACCGAGCGGGCCGCCGACAACTGGAACACCACCGCGACGAAGATGTCGAACTGCGCCGAGGCTGTTGGCGCCGGTCCATTTTTGATCAGGAGTACCGGCTGAAAATGGCCGGGCGAGCTAGCCTTTTAGTTTTGAGGCAGCCGCGATCCGTCGAAACGCCCTGCTCAGTTTTTCGCCGGAATGCAGGACGTCATGTGATCAGTCATATGTACACATAGTGGCCGAAAGTGTGGGTCGAATTGGGCCGCGGAAAGCAGACAGTGGCGATTGGGGCGCAGGTACCGCTGAGAGCGAAGCGGCGCGATGGCGGTCCGAGGCACCGCGCCCATGATCGCTCTGGCGAGCATCTCGCCGACCAGAGCCCGCCCAGAGGCGATCACGGCCTCGAGTTCATCGGCGTCAGCGCACTCCTGCAAGCGCTGCGTGGTGCAACAAGACACCGAAACGGGGGCTGGGGTCACCGACATGCTCGTATACCCGGCGCGCCGGCGCCGCATTGTCATTCCCGAAGAGGCACCCGACCCCGCGCAAGCCCATCTCGTCGCGACGACGGGGTGGGGAATGGATACCAAATCCGCCTTATGCGGCAATGTCGGGCGAATCGGGCCTGGATTTCACGCCCCCCTACCCCGCCCTGCACGACTCCACGTACGCCCTTGTCGGCCGTGGCACCCCAACCGCCATGAGCTGACAAAACAAAAGCGGCCCGCTCAGTGAGCGGGCCGCTTTTGTAGAACGTTCTACAATCACTTTGGATAGCCTGAACTGGCTAAGTCCTTGATTACTTGGGGCGACATACCGGGATCGAACCGGTGACAACTGGAGCCACAATTACCGGTTGTTTTCTTTAAAATCAGCAAGTTAAGTCAATTTCTGATCTACAAAACCCGGCCAACCACCCCCTTGAAAGCCGCATCAGTGCTGAAGTCTGAACAGTTTTGTAGAACGATTTTGCCGCACCCGCGGGGATGCACAAAGACCCTAATCCACCCGCCTTCCGTCGGACAATCGCGGGAGTCGAAGGCCCTCACGCCACCGCCCGATGAACACCTGGATCCTGTTCGACGAACAGTTTTCTCCTCGGACAATAAGGGCGAAAAGGTGATGTACGAGGCCCTGCACATCCAAGACTTCGGCTGTATCGGCCACCGCACGCTCCCCGATGGACGCGTGATCATCAACGTGCCGACCGCAGCGATGTTCGACATCGATCCCGAGGGTGCGGTGATGTTCGGGGCCGACCGGGCACTCGAAAAACGAGAGGGGCCGCTCCCCGATCCGCTGCAGTAGTTCCGGACCTACTCCCAGCTCGGCCTGCTTTCGACGAGCGCCCCGCACATGGCGACGATCGACGAGATGGCCCGCCGTTCGGCGAAGAAGATTCCTCGCGGTCTGCACGACATGCCGACGAGGGCGCACGCGTCCCCGAAAGGATCAGCAAGTCCGAGCGCAACGCCGGGATGCTGGCCCCAGTCAGCCAGAAAACGCTGACCGAGACCTATCAGGAATCGGACAAGTTGCAGCGGGCGAAGCGCGACAACGAGATCTTCAGCCGGTCATCGCGCAAGATGGACCGGGATGTGAGCACCAGATACCTATAGGTATAAAATACTTTCCGGAACAGCGAAGAATCAAAAAAATCCTGCGCCGCTTCGAAAAATCTGGGCACGAGGGCAACGTTTCATGGACTTGGTTGGCTACGAATTCCTTCGGCGCAGGCTCAAGCTGAGCGCCTTCCCGCTGGCCCACCCGGCGCGGGTAGCGCCGGTCCAGCGCATTATGCACCTGCCGAACGACGGCGTGCAGGTGCCGCGCACCGTTGCACCCGAGTCCGATCATCCGCTCGATCATGTGCTCTTTTCGCTTCGGCACGAAGGGATCAATCTGCAGGTGCTCGCCGAAGCAATGCCGCACATCCCCGCTGAGGATATGGTGCAGCGCTTGCGCGCGACGCCCTCCGGGCTCTACATCCGGCAAGCGTGCTATCTGTGGGAGTCGTTCACCAAACGAGAGTTGTCCGACTTGCCGGCGGTGGCTGGCGTGTACGGCAACCTGTTCGACCCGGATCTGTATGTGACCGGCCCGGCCGTCAGGAATCCGAAGTGGCGGATCAGCTTCAATGGGCTGGGCTCGATGGACTACTGCCCGACGGTGCGCATAACTGATGCGGTGAGGCAAGGGATCGAGAGCGACATCCTCGGTCGAACGAATGCCTTCCTCGATTCGTTGGGACCGGTCAATGCCGACCGCGCCCTGTCCTGGGCTTACCTGAGCGAAACCGACAGTTCGTTCGCGATCGAGCGGGAAACCCCGAGCCCGCGCAAGGCCGAAGCTTTCGTGGCCTTGCTGCAGCAGGCGCACGAGAACGTCCAACTGACGGAAGAGTACCTGTCCGATCTGCAGTCCTCGACGATCTCGAACCCGTACGATCGGGCAGCCTGCTTTCGTCACGAGCAGAACTGGCTACGCGGCGGCGGGCTGCGCGGGGCAAGCAGCGTCACCTATGTGCCGCCGGCACCCGACCTGCTGACGAGCCTGATGCCTCCCTTCATGGCAATGGCGAACAGCCTATCCAAACAAATCGACCCGATCGTTGCGGCATCCGTGGAGTCCTTCGCTTTCGTGTTCCTGCACCCCTACATGGATGGCAACGGCCGCCTATCACGTTTCCTGTTTCATCACGCCTTGTGTCAGTCCGGCGAACTGGAACGGGGCCTGCTGCTGCCCGTGTCGATCGCGATGAAGCGCCACGAGGAGCAGTATCTGCTGGCCCTGCAGTCCTTCTCGAAGCCTGCCCGCAAGCTGTGGGATGTGACGTGGATCGACGAGGATCAATTCGCGTTCGATTTCAAGGGGCAGCCTTCGATCTATCGCTACTGGGATGCCACGCCTTGCGTCGAATTCGGCTTCCGGATGGCTGAAGAAGCCCTCAACGTCGATCTGCGGCAGGAGACCGAATTTCTCGCGAGCTTCGACCGCATCAGCAGGGCCGTGAACGAGGAATTCGATTTGCGGTCGAACGACCAGCACCTGCTGATCGCGTCGGCGCTGCAAAACGGAGGCGCGATCTCGAAGAACCGGCGCAAGCAGTTGGTCGAAAGGGTGCCCGCCGAAGCCTTCGAGTTCATAGAAGCGCGGGTGAAGGCGGAACTCGCGCAGCAGGAGGCGCCGAGTCCTTCACGCCCTCGATCCGGTCCCGGCCTCTGAAACGTTGAAGCTCTCGAGGCGGTTCAATGCTCCGGTTCAATTTGCGTCAGCCAGTTCTCCGTCATCACTTCGGGGTACCTTGCGAAGTCCCTCGTGTTGTTGGTGACGACCGCAACGCCGAGCGCCACAGCATGGGCTGCAATCAACTTGTCGAGATGATCCTTCTTGCTCTCGCGAGAGGCCAGTCGGATCGGGCCATAGGCAATTGCCGCTTCGACATCGAACGGCATGACGGGAATATCCTGGATGAGATCGTCAAGATTGGCGCGCTCGCGCTCCGGATCGGCCGACACCGCTACGCCGTATTGAAGTTCGGCAAAGGTGATTGCTGACATTACGACATCACCCACATAGCACTCGGCGAAGCGTCGAGCGACCTCCTCGGGATGGTTCTTCATCAGATAGATGCACATGTTGGTGTCGAGCATGTAGCGCGCCATCACAGGGCATCCCTTTCGGCTTGCTCCTGATCGCCGCGACCTTCAGCCATGAAGTCCGGGGAGAACCTCGCAAACTTGGCCATCACACCAGCGAGAGACCGACGAGCGGGCCGAATGCGCAACTCGTCGCCAACGCGTTCGATCTCCAGCTCGATGTCGGTGCGTTCATAAGCCAGGTCCGATGGGATACGCACGGCCTGTGAATTGCCGTTCTTGAAGGCACGTGTGGTGTGCATGGCAAGCATCCTGCGCGGATGTACGATGTGTGTACACTAGGCTAGGCGAGCCATTTTGTAAATACATGGATGTACACACATCGAACGAAAGATCCTGGCACCCCGCACGGATTCCCTACCAAACCGATTCGAAATCAGCGGCCGGCCTCGGGCCGCATCCCATCGGCGGTGGTGCGCGGACCGACCGCGGGCAGTGAGCTGCCCCACAAATTTCGCATTCCCACGTAGTCGTCGTACGATCGATTCAACGACCGGAAGAACGAGTGAAACTCTCGCATCTTGACCTGCCTGGATGACGAGCGCGGAAATTTGACATTATCCCCCTAGTGTGCATTCGCACGTAACTGTGCAAGGGCAAAGATCCGCCCCAGCTCACGCATGGCATCCACGTGTCCTCGGCTCATCCCAACTATGCGATGTGGGCAGCAATCCCTGTCGATGTTGTGTCTGTCTAGCACCGCAGTCCGGAACATCAAGGAAGGAATCTCACCTCCGATCGCGCCTCGGAGCCACCCACTTTTCGAGACGGCGGACATGAGCTGCTAGGCTGACTATAAGTCTAGGTGTATCTCGCCCATGTGTGCCCCACCAACTCTCCGAGGCGAACGACAGTGACCCCAGGGCGCAGCTGCCGAAGCGATGGCATCACCAGCACGCAGTTCGGATAGGGCGTGCGCACCGGCTTACCATCGCACCAGGCGATAATGGTTCCCGCATCCGGGAACGTTTCGAGGCCCGTGTAGTTGCCGGCGAAGCGGAAGTCGGGACTCGATGCGACGACCGGCTCGGTGACCCGCACCAATCTTTGCGTGTTCTCGGGCCTGCGCAGCCAGCCGCGCGGCAGGTCGGCCCCATCCACGACGCCATGCAGGACGAGAAAAGCACCGGTCACTTCCCGTCCGACATCGGCCGCGCGAGCCTCCCAATGCTGCCCGCATTCCACGAGCAGCGCGTTCTTCGGGCTTTCCGGATCCCCAAAGCCTGCATAGTCGCGCATGCGGCGCCCCTCCGGGTGACCTTCGTCGCTGATCACCCATTCCGGAGCGCCGAGGTCGCACGCGAGAGCGATCCCCTTGTCGAGCAGTCCGCACACCGAGAGCGGAGCACTGCGCTCGTGCATCGAATGCAGGTCGAGGAGGAAGTCCACCTGGTCGATCACCTGGCGCATCTCGCGTGCCCGGCGCAATTCGACCGAATCGCGCGACAGATCGTCGAGGATGGCCGCGGTCCATACCCGGTTGAGGTCCTGATCGACGAAGCGCGAGGCGTCGGGATTGGCCGGATCGAAGCGCTCGTAGGCGGCGACGTTGGCGAAGGCCAGGGTGAGGCGCCCGCGGCGGGGGCGGATGCCGAGCTCCAGGAGCTCCTTCACCACGATCGCACCGCACACCTCGTTGCCGTGGGTGAGCGCGTTCACCATCACATGCGGGCCGGGCACGGCGCTGTCGAAGGTGTAGACATAGGGAATGCCCGTGTTGCCTTCGGCGAAGGCGCGGATGTCGGGGAATTCGAGCTCGATCGGATAGTGCTCGCCGGGTGCCGGCCCGGCGGTCTGCTTGGATGTCTGCATGATCGTGTCCAAGTGCGCGATTGCCGGCGGGCTCAGTCGGCCCGCGCCTCCAGGGCGGCGGCGATCGCCTGCCCCATCTCGGTGGTCGAGGCCTTGCCGCCCAGGTCGCCAGTGCGCGGCCCGTCCTTCAAGACTTTCTGGATTGCGGCGAGGATCGCGTCGTGGGCGCGCCGGCCCGCGCCTTCGCCGTTGGCGAGGAAGTCGAGCATCATCGCGCCCGACCAGATCGCGCCGATGGGGTTGGCGATGTTCTTGCCGTAGATGTCGGGGGCGGAGCCGTGCACCGGCTCGAAGAGCGAGGGGAAGCGGCGCTCCGGGTTCAGGTTAGCCGAAGGCGCGAGGCCCAAGGTGCCGGTGCAGGCGGGCCCGAGGTCCGAGATGATGTCGCCGAACAGGTTGGTCGCGACTACCACGTCGAAGCGCTGCGGCTGCAGCACGAAGCGGGCGCACAGGGCATCGATGTGCTGCTTGTCCCAGCTCACCTCGGGGAACTGCTGGGCCATCACGGCCGCGCGACCGTCCCACCAGGGCATGCTCACCGCCACGCCGTTGCTCTTGGTCGCCACGGTCACGTGCTTGCGCGCGCGTTGGCGGGCCTGCTCGAAGGCGAAGCGCAGCACGCGGTCGGCGCCGTGCCGGGTGAAGACGGACTGCTGCATCACCACCTCGCGCTCGGTGCCCTCGAACATGGTGCCGCCGACCGCGGTGTACTCACCCTCGGTGTTCTCGCGCACGATCAGCATGTCGATGTCGCCGGCGCTGCGGCCGGCGAGCGGGCACGGCACGCCATCGAAAAGGCGCGCCGGACGCAGGTTGATGTACTGGTCGAACTCGCGCCGAAACTTGAGCAGAGAGCCCCACAGGGAGATGTGGTCGGGCACCGTCTCGGGCCAGCCGACGGCGCCGAAGTAGATCGCGTCGACGCCCGCGAGCTGGGCTTTCCAGTCGTCGGGCATCATCTTGCCGGTCTGCAGGTAATAGTCGCAGCTCGCCCACTCGATGTGCTTGTACTCGAGTTTGATGCCGAACAGCTCGCCCGCGCGGTCGAGCACCCGCAAGCCCTCGGGAATCACTTCCTTGCCAATGCCGTCGCCGGGAATGACGGCAATCCTGAATGACGAATCCATATGCGAAGCGCCTCGTTGTCGGAGTGGAGAGAGAGGGGCTGCGGCGCTCCGCGAGGAGACGTGCGGCCCCGAATTCGGCGCGGCCTGGAAACCGCCGCGATGGCCTCATCTTAGCCACCGGGCGACGGTGCGGACTTTCGTAAACAGGGTGCTCGATCGCAGGATCGAGCGTTCTTGGCAGGGCGTTCGAAAGCTTGTGCCGCGAGCCGACGCCGCGGATCAGTCGTGCGAGACGTGCAGCCTCTCGATCGGGTAGTAGTCCTTCAAGATCGGCGACTTGATCACGATGAAGCTGAAGTACTTGTCGATCCCGATCCGCGCCTCGAGCAGCGCCTCGACGATGCTCTGATAGTGCACCACGCTGCGGGTCACGAACTTCAGCAGGTAGTCGAAACCGCCGCTCACCAGATGGCACTCGACGATCTCGTCCACGTTTCGGATGTAGGACTCGAACTTGATGAAGTCTTCGCGGCGATGGTCGGACAGGGTCACCTGGGTGAACACCATCTGCACGGGACCCAGTTTCTCGAGCTGGACGTGCGCACCGTAGCCGGTGATATAGCCCGCCTTCTCCAGGCGCTTGACGCGGGTCAGGCAGGGGCTGGGCGATAGGCCGACGGCATCTGCGAGGTCGACATTGGGGGTCCGCCCATTGCGCTGGAGATGGCTGAGGATGCGCAAATCGATACGGTCCAGCTTGGGGGCACCGTTCATCATCATCGGAGGAGCGCACGCCATTCGGTTTTCTAATACTTTCATCGTAGCAGACCGCACCACGGACGACCAAGGTCCGCGGTGTGGTGTCGCAGTCTCAGCGCAGCGCGCCGCGCACACCCGGCATTTCGAGCACCATGTCCAGGGTGTGCCGGACGCGCTCGAACATCAGGTCGAAGTCGGCGCCGGTGTAGCACAGAGCCGGGGCGAAACCGAGCACGTTGTCGCCGAAGGCGCGGAAGATGATGCCGTTGCGGTAGGCGGCGTCGAAGATCCGGTCGGCGAGCTTGAGAGCCGGATCGAAGCGCGCCTTGGTCTCCTTGTCGGCGACCAGCTCCAGCGCCCCCAGCAGGCCGCGGCTGCGCGCATCGCCCACCAGCGGATGGTCGAGGAGCGCCTGCAGGCCCTGCTCGAAGCGCGGCGCCTGGCGGATGCCGTTCTCCAGCAGGCCGCCCTCGTGATACAGCCGCAGCACCTCCAGGGCCACCGCCGCGCTCACCGGGTGCGCCGAATAGGTGTGTCCGTGGCCGACCGGCAGATCGTTGCCGCTCCCCTCGGCGATGCCCTGGTAGATCGCCTCGCTCATCAGTACCGCGCCCATGGGCGCGTAGCCGGCGGTCAGGCCCTTGGCCACGGTCATCACGTCCGGGGTGACGTCTTCCGCCTCGCACGCGAAGAGCGGACCGGTCCGCCCGAAGCCGGTGATCACCTCATCCACCGCGAACAGTATGCCGAGCTCGCGGCAGGCCTCCTGCATCGCCTTGAGCCAGCCCTTGGGCGGCACGATGACGCCGCCGGAGCCCTGCACCGGCTCGCAGAAGAAGGCGGCCACACGGTCGCGGCCGATCTCCAGCACCTTCTCCTTCAGCGCCGCCACCGAGGCGCGGATGATCGCCTCCGGATCCGACCCCTCCGGATTGCGATAGGGATAGGGGGACGGAATCTTGTGCTGATTGGGCAGGGGCACGTCGAAGTTTCGGTGGAAGACCGGGATCGCGGTGAGACCGGACCCCTGCGCCGACGAGCCGTGGTAGCCGCGCTCGATGGTGATGAAGTGCTTCTTCTCGGGCTTGCCCAGCGCGTTGTAGTAATGGACGATGAAGCGGATCGCGGAGTCGACGGCGTCGGAACCGCCCAGGGTGAAGTACACCTTGCGCAGCGACGGCGGCGCGAGCTCCACCAGCTTCGCCGCGAGCCGGATGGCCGGCTCGGAGCCGAAGTGGAAGTAGCCCGTCGCGTAGGGCAGGCGGCGCATCTGCTCTTCGGCCGCGCGCACGATGCTCTCGTGGCCGTAGCCGACGTTTACGCACCACAGGCCGGAGAAGGCGTCGAGGAGTTCCTTGCCGTTGTTGTCCGTGAGGTAGGCGCCGCGGCCGGATTCAAGCACGGCCACACCGCGTCGCTCGTGGGCGCGGTAGTTGACGACGGGGTGGATCAGGTGGTCGCGGTCGAGGGCGACGAGGGTTTCTCTTTGCATGGTCTGTCTGCCGAGGGTTCGTTGACGGGCGGGCTGAACGAGGCCAGAACCGCTTACCGGCGGCCCACTGTTCGGCGGGCGAGGCAGAGACTCTGGCGATGTATTAATGGTAGCCAGGGCCCCGCGGCGGTAGATTCCGACGATGGCGAGCATGGTGCGCGGATATCTCGAAGACGGCGCAGATTCGGCAGATCGTGCCGAGCCCCTTTCCCGCCGTGACCGCGGACGCAAGCGCCGGGCGGCTGCCCGGCGCCGAGCCGCTCAGAGGGAGAAGCGCGCCACCATCGAGCTCAGCTGTCGCGAGCTCGCGCAGATCGTGCGCCGCCACGCCGACCTCCTTCTGCGTGTCGGAGGTTTCGGCCACCGCCTGCGCCACCTGGGCGCAGGCCGCACCCATCTGCTCGCGGGTACCACGAATGCCTTCCTGCATCGTCGTGACGAGAGCGACGATCTCGCCGGTGGCCCCCGACGTGCGTTCCACGAGCTTACGCACCTCGTCCGCCACCAATGCGCTGCGCGCTGTCCTCCATCACCCGGTCAATGCGCTCGAACTCCTCGGCGGCTTCCCGCATCCTGTGCATCCCTGATCCGCCCACCTGTCCAGGCACACCCGCTCGAGGCCCTGCACGGTCGAGCTCATACCGAGATGGCCGATCCCGGCGCACAGCGCCACGAAGCCGATCAGCAGCCCGGCCAGCGCCAGAAGGCGGTGGCGTATTTTCCCGCTCTTCATGCAGGGAGGATGTGGTTTGGAGTTCCGATTTCTTGTAGCCCGGATGGAGCGCAGCGGAATCGGGGACGCGGGCCGGACGGCCCGCGCTCAATAGCCCCGGCTCCGGTCCACCAGCCCGATCAGGGGCAGCCCCACCCGGTGCCGGCGGAGGTTCTCCAGCACCGCCTCCGCAGAAGTCTCGGCCTGGGTCATGCTCGCGATGTGGGGCGTGACCATGATGCGCGGGTGGCGCCAGAAGGGGTGGCCCGCCGCCAGGGGCTCGGTGTCGAAGACGTCGAGGATCGCCGCGGACAGGCGTCCGCTGTCCAGGGCGTCCAGCAGGTCCTGCTCCACCAGGTGGCCGCCCCGCCCCACGTTCACCAGCGCGGCCCCCGGCGGCAGCCTGTCGAAGAGCGCGCGAGAAAGAATGCCCCGCGTCGCCGTCGTGAGCGGCAGCAGGCAGACGAGGATGTCGGTGCGTGCCAGGAAAGCGTCCAGCCCCTCCTCACCGGCGAAGCTCTCCACCCCCGGCAGCTCGCGCGGCGTCCGGCCCCAGCCCGCACACTGGAAGCCGAAGGCTTGCAGCGACGTGAGCACCGCCTGGCCCAGCACGCCCATGCCCAGCACGCCGACCCGGCGCGAGCCCGCGGTGCGCACCCGGAGCGGGTTCCACACGCCCTCGCGCTGCTGGGCGGCGTAGGTCGGCCAGTCGCGATGGGCTGCCAGCACGGCGAGCGTCGCGTACTCCACCATGCCGGCCACGAGCCCCGATTCGATCATGCGCACCACCGGCACCCCCGGGGGAATGCGCGAGAAGTCGAACTGGTCCACGCCGGCACCCACCGAGAACACGAGCTCCAGGTTCGGGCAGGTTTCCGCCAGATTCTCCGGCGGCTCCCACGCGGCGAGATAACGCACCGCAGACGGGTCGCCGATGTCCGGCCAGATGCGGAACTCGACGTCGGGTGCGCGCTCGGCGAACAGCCTCGCCCAGACCGCCCCGCGTTCCGGTTCGGACTTGTAGAGAAAGCTCATCGAGTCGCTCAGCGATCCTTCAGCACAGCGCCTGGTTGATGATGGCGAACTGGCGCATGCCCTCGTCCACGTGGGGCGGCTCGCCCCGTACCATGATGATCCCGCCGTCGACCCGGTCGAGCCCCATCTCGGCCACCCAGGGGCTGAGGCCGCCGGATTCATGCACGTCGATGCGCACGAAGGAACCGGCGCGGACGCCGATCCAGTGGGCGATGAGGGCCTTGGCCCGTTCCGTGTCGGGGGCGACCACCGGTCCGATCGCGTAGCCGCGGCCAAACCGGCGGCAGAAGGCGAAGCCGGCCGGCTCGCCACCGCTGTCGAGCACCACACCGTCGGACACCTTGCGCAACTCGTCGAGCACGGTGGCCCGCGGCATGCCGAGCGCCCGGCTCGCAAGCCGGGCCAGCTTGGGTCCATCGCTCGCGCCGATCGGGCGGATGCGCTCGCCCGCCGGCGGCACAGCCATCACCGGCTCGAACACCGTCCCCTGGTGCTGGTGAATTCGACCGGTCGCGACGAAGCCGAGGCTCTCGTAGAGCGGCTGGCCGGCGGGCGTGGCGATGAGCATCGTGGTGCGCTCGCCCAGCTCCCGGAGCACCCGGGTCATCAGCTCGCGCCCGATGCCCTTGCCCTGCGCGTCCGGCGAGACGATCACCATGCCGAGGGAGCCGTGGTCGCCGCCATAGGCCCAGCACGAGGCGGTGCCGACGATCGTACCCTCGCACTCGGCCACGAATCCCGTCCCGAGGCGATGGACGAACCGCCAGTCCTCGAGCCGATGGGGCCAGCGCACGGCCTGCGAAAGCGCGTGGGCGGCGGGCAGATCGCCCTCGCCCATGCGCCGGTATTCAATCTGGAGTTCAGTGGTCGGAGTCGTCATGAAAGCCTCCTTCAAGGGTCGGCTTAATGTCGCAGGCGGCGGGCGGGATTGATAGGACGTTCTTGCCGTTTGCAGCAATTCGGCAGGATCGTCCACAGGAAGCGGAACAAGAGAACTTCGTGCCGCAGCCCCGCACGGACTCGACATATGCTGCTCGGCAGCAGCTCCTATCATCGATGCGGGAACGAGAGCCGGCTCTCCGCAGCGGGCGATCGACGACATGATCACCTGAAGGAATCGAAATGGACCGATTTGATCCCGCTAAGATTGCCGTGCCGAGCACACACTTCATCGGGGGCCGCACCGTGGGCGGCGCCCGCGAAACCCTGGACGTTCGCCGCCCGTCCGACGGCGCGGTCTACGCGGCGCTGCCACTGGCAGACGCCGACCTGGTGGACCAGGCAGTGGAGAACGCGTGGCGCGCCTTCAAGGAGAGCGACTGGGCAAGCCGCGCCCCGCGCGACCGGGCCCGCGTCCTGCATCGCTGGGCAGACCTCGTCGAGGCCGACGTGGCCACCCTCGCCCCCCTCGAAGCGGTGGGCTCCACCCGCCCCATCCAGAATGCCACGCATTGGGACGTGCCGTTCTGCGCCGAGGGCATCCGCTTCTTCGCCGAGTTCGCCGACAAGTGCGGCGGCGAGGTGGTCCCGACCCAGCGCGACCACCTCGGCATGACGGTGACAGAGCCCTACGGCGTGATCGGGGCCATCGCCCCGTGGAATTTCCCGCTGGTGATGGCGTCCTGGAAGATCGCTCCGGCGCTCGCCGCCGGCAACGCGGTGGTGCTCAAGCCTTCCGAGATGACGCCCTTCTCCATCGTGCGCCTGGCCGAGCTAGCGATCGCCGCCGGCATGCCGCCGGGCATCTTCAACATCGTGCAGGGCGACGGCAGGGTCGGCGACGCGCTGTGCCGCCATCCGCGCGTGTCGAAGGTCACCTTCACCGGCTCCACCCGCACCGGCGCCGCCATCATGGCCGCGTGCGCCGAAAGCGGCACCAAGCCGGTGACGCTCGAACTCGGCGGCAAGAGCCCGCAGTTGGTGTTCGCCGACATCGCCGACGCGGACAAGGTCGCGCGCCGCGTGGCACAGGCCATCGCGACCAACGCCGGACAGGTATGCGTCGCCGGCTCCCGTCTCATCGTGCAGCGGACCATCGCCGACGAACTGATCGAGCGCATCGCGGGCGCCTTTGCCGAACTGGTGCCGGGGCCGACCTGGGAGCCCTCCACCACGCTGTCGCCGATCATCTCGGAGCGGGAAATGAAGCGCATCGACGGGATCGTGCGCACGACTGTCGACCAGGGCGGGCGGATCCTCACCGGCGGGCGCAGCGTTGCCGAGAATGGCGGCGGCGCGTACTACCAGCCGACCATCCTCGCCGACGTAGACATGGGCATGGCCGCGGTGCGCGACGAGATCTTCGGGCCGGTGCTGACCGTGCAGACCTTCGATGACGAGGCCGAGGCGATGCAGCTCGCCGCCCACCCCTCCTACGGCCTGGCCGCCGGCGTGCACACCGCCGACATCAACCGCGCGCTGCGTCTCGCTCGTGGCCTGGAGGCAGGCACCGTGTGGATCAACCGTTACGGCCGCAGCTGGGACTTCGCGCTGCCCACCGGCGGCTACAAACGCTCGGGGATCGGCAAGGACCTGGGGCGCTACGCCTACGAGGCGAACCTGCGCACCAAGACCGTGCTGATCGACTTCGCCGCGGACGCGGCCTGAGCCCACTCCGGAGCTCAGCATAATGTGCCGCGCTCCCTCTGCAATACCAGCAGTTGTGTGATCTGGCTGGCCGAATTTGGGACGAGCGATCGATTGTCGGGTGATGTAATTCGTCCACGGAAGCAATAAGCGCGGATGGCCTGGCAGCCCCAGACCTTCCGGCAATGTGCAACCGCCCCGGTCCATCGAGACCCCGACGCAGAAAACCCCGATCGATACAGGAGTAGAGAAATGAGCAGCCTGCGGCCCAAGTACATCAGCTTCGATTGCTACGGCACCCTGATCAACTTCCAGATGGCCGAACTGGCGCGCGAGCTCTTCGCCGACCGTATCGCGCCCGAGAACATGGCGCAGTTCACGACCGACTTCGCCCGCTACCGCCTGGACGAGGTGATGGGCGACTGGAGGCCGTACGACGAACTGCTGTGCAACTCGGTGGAGCGCACCTGCAAGCGCTGGGGTATCGAGTACCGTGACAACGAAGGCCTGAAGTTCTACAAGGCCGTGCCGACCTGGCAGCCCCATCCGGACGTGCCTGCGGCCCTGGCCCGCCTGGCCACCGAGTACAAGCTGGTGATCCTGTCCAACGCCATGGACTCCCAGATCCAGGCCAGCGTCGACAAGCTGGGCGCACCCTTCCACCGCGTCTACACCGCCCAGCAGGCCCAGGCCTACAAGCCGCGCCTGCGTGCCTTCGAGTACATGATCGAGCAACTGGACTGCAATCCGGAAGACATCCTGCACGTGTCCTCGAGCATGCGCTACGACCACCTGTCGGCGGACGACGTCGGCATCAAGAACAAGGTCTTCGTCGCGCGGGGCCACGAGCCCAGCTGGCCGGTCTGGGGCAGCCTCGAGATCAAGGACCTGAGCGGCCTGCCCGCCCTGGTCGGTCTCTGAGCGCTGTGCGAGACAGGCTCGCGCGGGCCTGTGAGCGTCTCGCCCGCGAGATCGATCCCGTGGGCGAGACCATCGTTACTGCAGGGGTAAACGTATGAGCGACAAGAAAACTGGACCCACCCGGCCGCTGCGAAGCGCACGTTGGTTCCGCAAGGACGACCTGCCCGGCTTCGTGCACCGCTCGACCCTGGCGGCAGCCGGATGGAGCCGCGAGGACCTGATGACACGGCCCGTCGTGGGCATCCTCAACACCTGGTCCGACATCAATCCGTGCAATCTCAACCTTCGCGCCCTTGCGGAGGAGGTCAGGACGGGAATTCTCGAGGCGGGCGGCATCCCGTTCGAAGTTCCGCTGATGTCGATCAGCGAGAACATCATCAAGCCGACCTCGTTCCCATTCCGGAACCTGCTCGCAATGGAGGCCGAGGAGTGCATCCGCGCCTATCCCTTCGATGCGGTGGTACTGCTCGGCGGATGTGACAAGACCCAGCCGGGGCTGTTGATGGGTGCCGCGAGCGCCGGGGTTCCGCTGATCTTCCTGGGCAGCGGCCCGGCCACGCCCCGTTCGGCGACCGGCGGGGATCTGGCCAACGCCACCGGCGTCTGGCGCCTGGTGGACCAGTTGCGCGCCGGCAAGGTCTCCGAAGGCGACTTCGCCGCGTTCGAGCGTTGTGTAATGGGAACGGTGGGCCATTGCGCCGAGATGGGTACCGCCTCCTCGATGGCGACCATCTGCGAGGCCCTGGGCGTGTCCCTGCCCGGCAGCAGCCTGATTCCGGCGGTCGACCGCCGTCGCAATCTCTACGCCCGCGAGGTGGGTCGCCGCAGTGTCCGTATGGCCGCCAAAGGTAGTCCCCGCCCGAACGAGATCCTTGACGCGCGAGCCTTCGACAACGCGATCACGCTCCTGTGCGCGGTGGGCGGATCGACCAACGTCATCATTCACCTGCTGGCGCTCGCCGGCCGCGTCGGCGTGCCGCTGACCCTGGACCGCTTCGACGAGATCGGCCGACGCGTGCCGCTGATCGCCAACGTCCAGCCCGCCGGCGAGCACCTGACCGAGCGGCTCATGACCGCGGGCGGCGTGCCGGCCCTGCTCAAGACCCTCAAGCCGTTCTTGCACCTGGACGCACGCACCGTCGACGGATGCACAATCGGTGAGATCATCGAAACGGCCGAGGTCATCGATGCGGACGTGATCCGCCCGCTGGACAACCCGGTGCGATCAGGCGAGACGCTGGTCGTGGTGAGGGGCAACTTGGCGCCGGACGGGGCGGTGATGAAGGCCTGCGCCGCGGACCCGAAGCTGTTCCGCCATCGCGGCCGTGCGGTGGTTTTCGAGGACGTCCAGACCATCGCCGACCGGATCGACGATCCCGAGCTCGACATCGACGAGAACAGCGTGCTCATCCTGCGCAACGCCGGTCCGGTGGGCGCGGCGATGCCCGAGTGGGGCATGCTGCCCCTGCCGTGTCACCTGCTGGCACGGGGCGTCCGCGACATGCTCCGCATCTCGGACGCGCGCATGAGCGGTACCGCCTACGGCGCCGCCGTGCTGCACGTCTCCCCCGAGGCAGCCGTCGGAGGTCCGCTCGCCCTGGTGCGCGACGGCGACATCATCGAGCTCGACGTTCCCGCGCGTCGCCTCGAGCTCTGTGTCGCCCCGGAAGAGCTCGAGCGCCGGCGCCAGGCGTGGCAGCCTCCGGCGCCCAAGCACACGCGCGGATACCGCAATCTCTACAACCAACACGTCGAGCAGGCGCATCGCGGCTGCGACTTCGACTTCCTCCGGGGCGCCAATGAAGAAACCCTCCCCGAAGGGCTCTTCGATGGCTGGGTCGGAGGCTGGTAGGACATCAACATGAGCATTCTCTATCGATCCGATGCACCGCGTGCGGCCGCCTGGGCGAGCTATTTTGCCGAGCACGCTCCCGACCTGGACTTCCGTGTCTGGCCCGATGCCGGCAAGCTCGACGAGGTCGAATACCTGATCGCGTGGCAGGCGCCGGCCGAGTTCCTCGCCACCCTGCCCCGGCTAAAGGTGTTGTTCTCTTCGGGAGCCGGGGTCGATCACGTCGACTTCTCCGCCGTGCCGGCGCGCATTCCCGTTGTCAGGATGGTCGAGCCCGGCATCATCAACGGCATGGTGGAATATGTGAGCCTCGCCGTCCTGGCTCTGCACCGCGACTTCTTCGACTATGTGGCGGCGAAGGGGGCACGCGTCTGGAACCCCCTCGAAGTGCCGCCCGCCTCGGCCCGCAGCATCGGCGTCATGGGGATGGGTTCCCTCGGCCGCGCCGTTCTGGAGCGGCTGTGGACCTACGGTTTCCGGCTGCGCGGCTGGAACCGCTCTCTGCGCCGGATGGACGGCGTGGAGAGCTTCGCCGGCTCCGATCAGCTGCAGCCTTTCCTCGAGGGTTGCGACGTCCTGATCTGCCTGCTGCCGCTCACCCCGACGACCCGGGGCATTCTGAACCGCAAGCTCTTCGCGGCGCTGCCTGCCGGGGCGGCGCTGATCAACGTCGGCCGCGGCCCGCACCTGGTGGATGCGGATCTCCTCGAGGCGCTGAATTCAGGCCAGCTCTCCCGCGCGATCCTCGACGTGACCGATCCCGAGCCCCTGCCGGCCGAGCATCCCTACTGGATGCATCCGCGGGTGCTCGTGACGCCCCACGTGGCGAGCATGACCCAGCCCGAGTCGGCCGCGCCGATCCTGCTGGAGAACCTTCGCCGGCATCAGCGCGGCGAGCCGCTTCTGAACGTGATCGATCGGTCCCGCGGCTATTGAGGCGGCCGCCTCCGAATCACAGCAAAACATGCTGCGGAGCCGAGTCAATACCAACAAATGTGCGCAGCCCGAGGTCAAAAACGGGACGAACCTACATTCATGGAGTGATGTAATTCTTCCACGGAAGCAATAAACGCAGAGGGTCCCGGCCCATCGAGACCCCGACGCAGAAAACCCCGATCGATACAGGAGTAGACAAATGAGCAGCCTGCGGCCCAAGTACATCAGCTTCGATTGCTACGGCACCCTGATCAACTTCCAGATGGCCGAACTGGCGCGCGAGCTCTTCGCCGACCGCATCGCGCACGAGAACATGGCGCAGTTCACCACAGACTTCGCGCGCTACCGCCTGGACGAGGTGATGGGCGACTGGAGGCCGTACGACCAGCTCCTGTGCAATTCGGTGGAGCGCACCTGCAAGCGCTGGGGTATCGAGTACCGTGACAACGAAGGCCTGAAGTTCTACAAGGCCGTGCCGACCTGGAATCCGCACCCGGACGTGCCCGCGGCCATTGCCCGCCTGGCCACCGAATACAAGCTTGTGATCCTGTCCAACGCCATGGACGAGCAGATCATGGCCAGCGTCGACAAGCTGGGCGCACCCTTCCATCGCGTCTACACCGCCCAGCAGGCCCAGGCCTACAAGCCGCGCCTGCAGGCCTTCGAGTACATGATCGAACAGCTGGGCTGCAACCCGGAAGACATCCTGCACGTATCCTCGAGCATGCGCTACGACCACCTGTCGGCGGACGACATGGGCATCAAGAACCGCATCTTCGTCGCCCGCGGCCATGAGCCGAGCTGGCCGGTCTGGGGCGCGCACGAGGTCAAGGACCTGGGCGGCCTGCCGGCCCTGGTCGGTCTCTGAGCACGCTCCACGACACGACCCGGATACCGGGAGAGATCATGAAACTCGAATCCTATTGGCTCGACACGGCACCTCTCTTCACCCGCGGCGAGCGGGAGCCCGTGTCCGGGCGTGTCGATGTGGCCATAGTGGGCGGCGGCTTCACCGGCCTCGCCTCCGCCCTGGCGCTCGCCCGGCGCGGCGCCTCGGTGGTGGTGTTCGAGGCCGGCCGGGTGGTCGGCGAGGCCTCGGGGCGCAACGGCGGCCACTGCAACAGCGGGCTGGCCCACGACTACGGCGCGCTCGCCGCCCGCATCGGCGCCGAGCGCGCCCGCGCCTACTACCGCGCCTACGAGGCGGCGGTGCAGAGCGTCGAGGACATCGTCGTACGGGAGCGCATCGACTGCGACTTCGTCCGATGCGGCAAGCTCAAGCTCGCCGCCAAGCCGGAGCACTACGGCAAGCTGGCGCGGGCCTGTGAGCGGCTCGCCCGGGAGGTGGATCCCCAGGTGGAGATGATCCCGCCCGAGCGCATCCGCGACGAGGTGGGCACCGACGCCTTCTTCGGCGGCCTGCTGCAGAAGACAAGCGCCCAGATGCACATGGGGAAATTCGGCGTCGGCCTCGCCGAAGCGGCCGCCCGGCATGGGGCGCGGATCCTTGAGCAGGCCGCGGTGACCGAGGTCGAACGCCTCGTGGACGGGACCTACCGTGTGTGTTCAGCTCGCGGCACGGTGCGCGCCACCCAGGTCCTCCTGGCGAGCGGCAACTCCACGGTCGGACCCTTCGGCTGGTTCCGCCGCCGCATGGTCTCGGTGGGAAGCTTCATCATCACCACCGAGCCGCTGGATCCCGCCCTGCTCGACCGCCTGGTGCCCCACCGCCGCGGCTACGTCACCTCGAAAAACGTGGGCAACTACTTCCGCACCACCGCGGACAACCGGCTCGTATTCGGCGGCCGGGCGCGCTTCGCCATGTCGAACCCGCGCTCGGACCAGAAGAGCGGCCGCATCCTGCAGGCCACCCTCGCGGCAATCTTCCCCGAGCTCGCCGATGCGCGCATCGACTATTGCTGGGGCGGCATGGTGGACATGACGGCCGATCGCCTGCCCCGCGCCGGTCAGCACGGCGGCATGTTCTACTCCATGGGCTACAGCGGCCACGGCGTGCAGATGTCGGTGCACATGGGCGAGATCATGGCCGACGTGATGGCCGGCAAGGCGGAGGCGAACCCCTGGCGCGAGCTCGACTGGCCGGCCATCCCCGGGCATTTCGGCAAGCCTTGGTTTCTCCCCTTCGTGGGGGCGTACTACCGGTTCCAGGACCTGATTCACTGACCGCGTCGTCTAAGGAGAATGGAGAGAGAACACCACCATTCAAGGATTGCTCGCACCGCATCGGCGACCCGGGAAACGGCGATCTGCGCCCTAACCGGCTGCTCGCGAGACAGGGATGTACCTCGGAGGAGAGATAAGTCATGAAAGACAAAAACGAAAAGTTCGGCGCGCATCAGGATCTGGTGGAGCGCGTCAGCGAAGACCTGGGCCGCGGCGTGTCGCGCCGCGACGTGCTGCGCGCGCTGATGGCAAGCGGCATCCTCGCCACAACGGCGGGCGGCCTGCTGACGCACACGGGTGCCGCCTTTGCCCAGACGCCGAAGAAGGGCGGCAAGATCCGCGTCGCCGTCGGCGCCGGTTCCACCGCGGACACGCTCGATCCGGCCAAGGGCGGCAACATCGCCGACAGCGTGCGCCACTACATGTTCTACAGCCGCCTGACCACCATCGACACCGAGCTTACGCCCCAGATGGCGCTTGCCGAATCGATGAACACCAAGGACGGGGCGCTGTGGACCGTCAAGTTGCGCAAGGATGTCCGCTTCCATGACGGCAAGCCGCTGACCTCGGCCGACGTGGTGTATTCCCTGCTGCGCCACAAGAATCCCGCCACCGGTTCCAAAGCCAGGGCGGTGGCCGAAGAGTTCGAGGAAATCAAGGTGACCGGCCCGCTCGAACTGCAGATCAAGCTGAATTCACCGAACGTCGACCTGCCGGCACTGCTGGGCACCGCCCATTTCTCGATCATCAAGGACGGCACCACCGACTTCACCACAGCGATCGGCACCGGTCCGTACAAATGCAAGGAATTCAAGCCGGGCGTGCGCTCGATCAGCGTGCGCAATGACGACTACTGGAAGCCGGGGAAGCCCTATCTTGACGAGATCGAGTACTTCTCGATTCCTGACGAGGCGGCACGCGTGAACGCGCTGCTGTCGGGCGACGTGCATCTGATCAATGCCATCAACCCGCGCTCGGCGCCGACCGTATCGGCTGCTCCCGGCTACACGCTGTTCGAATCGAAGACCGGCCATTACACCGACATCATCATGCGCGACAATCTCGGGCCGGTGAAGAACCCCGACTTCGTGCTGGCGATGAAATACATGCTGGACCGCGAACAGATGCTCAAGGTGGCCATGCGCGGGTTCGGCATCATCGGCAACGACCAGCCGGTTCAGCCCTCGAACCGTTTTTACTTTTCCGGCCTGCCGCAACGCACGTTCGACCTGGACAAGGCCAAGTTCCACCTGCAGAAAGCCGGCATGGCCGGGCAGACCCTGCCGATGGTGGCATCGACGGCAGCCAACGGTTCGGTCGACATGGCGCAGATCCTGCAGCTGTCGGCGCAGAAGGCCGGCCTGAACCTGGACATCAAGCGCATGCCGGCGGACGGCTACTGGTCGAACCACTGGGCAAAGCATCCGATGTCCTTCGGCAACATCAGCCCGCGTCCGACCGTCGACCTGATGTTCACGCTGTTCTACAAGTCCAATTCGCCGCAGAACGTGTCGGGCTGGAAGAACGAGCAGTTCGACCAGTTGCTGGACGCGGCGCGCGGTGAAACCAATGACGCCAAGCGCAAGCAGATGTATGCCGACATGCAGGTGATCGTGCATGAGCAGTGCGGCGTCGGGATTCCGATGTTCATCAACTCGATCGACGGTTTCACGAACAAGCTCAAGGGTTATGGCAGTCATCCCCTGGCCGGACTCATGGGCTTTGATTTCGCCGAGCACGTCTGGCTCGACGCGTGACGGGCAGATGGCCGGTGCGCGTGTTCGGTACTGCCGCACCGGTCGCTCGACTGATGGATGACCAATCATGAATGGAACCATTGCAAGACTCGTGCTGAAACGGCTCGGCGTCGGCGTGCTGACCCTGCTGATCGTGTCGCTCGTGATTTTCACGATCACCGCGCTCTTGCCGGGCGACGCCGCCCAGGCCCTCCTGGGCCAGGAGGCTACCCCGGAGACCGTGGCGGCACTGCGCGCCACGTTCGGGCTCGACCAGCCGGCCCACCTGCGCTACCTCCAATGGCTGGGGGGGCTGGTCACCGGCGATCCTGGCAACTCGCTGGTGAACGGCTTGCCGGTCGCGGACCTCATCGGCAGCCGCCTGCCCAACACCCTCAAGCTCGCGGCGATTGCCGCCCTGGCCGCAGTACCTCTGGCGCTGACCATCGGCATCGTGTCGGCGATGTTCCGCGGCTCGCTTTTCGATCGCCTCATGAACATGGCTGCGGTCTCCGCCGTTTCGGTACCGGAGTTCCTGATCGCCACGCTCGCGGTGCTGCTCTTCGCGGTTCATCTGCAATGGCTGCCGGCGCTGTCGCACGTCTCCGAGATCAACTCCTTCGGCGACATGCTGCGCGCCTACGCGATGCCGGTCCTGACCTTGTGCTGCGGGCTGGTGGCGCAAATGGCGCGCATGACCCGGGCGGCGGTGATCGACCAGTTGAGCGCGCCCTACGTGGAGATGGCGATGCTCAAGGGCGCGCGGCCGGTCCGCGTGGTGCTCACCCACGCGCTGCCGAACGCGGTCGGGCCGATCGCCAACGCGGTTGCCCTGAGCCTGTCCTACCTGCTCGGCGGGGTGATCATCGTCGAATCGATCTTCCACTATCCCGGCATCGCAACCCTGATGCTCGACGCCGTCTCCGGCCGCGACATTCCCCTGGTGCAGGCCTGCGCGATGCTGTTCTGTGTGGGTTACATGGTGCTGGTCCTCGTGGCCGACGTCAGTGCAATCGTTTCGAATCCGAGGCTGCGCAAATGAATCCTTCCATGACTCCCGCGGCGCCCGAGGGCGGCCGCCCCATTGCGCCTTCGATCAAGGCGCAGTCGGCAAAGCGACGAAGCCGGCGCGGCACGATGTCCGTCACCGGGCTGATCGGCCTCTTCATCGTGGGCTTCTGGCTGGTGATGGCGGTGGCGGGCCCCTCGGTGGCCCCCCACCCGGGGAACGATCTGATCAGCGACGAGTCCTTCGGCGCCTTGAGCGGTGCGTACCCCTTGGGAACCGACTACCTCGGGCGCGACATGCTGAGCCGGGTGCTGCACGGGGCTCCCTACACCATCGGCGTGGCGCTGGCCGGCACCGTGTGCGCCTGCCTGTTGGGCACCATCCTGGGCCTCACCGGAGCTGCGGCCGGCACCGGCGGCAAGGCGGGACGCTGGGTCGACGAGGTGTTGAGCCGCACCATGGACGCGCTGATCGCGATCCCGAACAAGATGTTCGCCTTGATCATGGTCGCCTCCTTCGGGTCCTCGGTGCCGCTGCTGATCCTCACCGCCGCGCTGGCCTACACGCCGGGCTCCTACCGGATCGTGCGCGCCCTGGCTGTCAATGTGATGACCCTGGACTTCATCCTGGCGGCGCGCGCACGCGGCGAAGGCACGGCCTACATCATCTTCATCGAGGTCCTGCCCAACATGTTCCGTCCGGTGCTCACCGACTTTGGCATGCGCTTCGTGTACGTGGTGCTGCTGCTCGCCGCGATGAGCTTCCTCGGGCTGGGCGTGCAGCCGCCGGACGCGGACTGGGGCTCGCTCGTGCGCGAGAACATCCTGGGCCTGGGCGAAGGCGCCCCCGCAGTGCTGGCCCCCGCGGTCGCGATCGCGACCCTCACCATCGGCGTGACCCTGCTCATCGACAGCCTCGGCGGGCGCGGCAAGCGCGAGAAGGACGGTGTCTGACCATGAATGAGATCGTGAAAGTCAGCGGCCTGCAGGTCGCCGCCCGCAACCCCCAGGGTGAAGACGTAGCCATCGTGCACGGCGCGGATTTCGCGCTGGAGAAGGGCGAGGTGCTCGCGCTCATCGGCGAGTCCGGCTCGGGCAAGACCACCATCGCCCTGTCGCTGCTGGGCTACGCCCGCAAGGGCTGCCGGATCGTGGGCGGATCGGTGCGCATCGGCGACGTTGACGTACTCAAGCTCGACCAGGACGGGCTGGCCCGACTGCGCGGCCGTACCGTCTCCTACATTGCCCAGAGCGCGGCGGCAGCGTTCAACCCGTCCAAGACCATCATGGACCAGGTGATCGAGAGCGCGCTCATCCACAAGACGATGCCGCGCCGCCAGGCCGAGGCCAAGGCCGTGCAGCTCTTCCGCGAGCTGGCTCTGCCCGATCCGGAAGGCATCGGCTCGCGCTATCCGCACCAGGTCTCCGGCGGTCAGCTGCAGCGCCTGATGGCGGCGATGGCGCTCATCACCGATCCGGCTCTGGTCGTCCTCGACGAGCCCACCACTGCGCTCGACGTCACCACCCAGATCGAGGTGCTTCGCGCCTTCAAGAAAGTGGTGCGCGAGCGCGGCACCACGGCGGTCTACGTGTCCCACGACCTGGCGGTGGTCGCGCAGATGGCCGACCGCATCGTCGTGCTGCAAAACGGCCAGATCCAGGAAAACGGCCGCACCGAGCAGATCCTCTCCGCCCCGGCTCACCCCTACACCCGCAGCCTGCTGGCCGCGATGGACCCTGCCTCCCGGGCCGCCGCGACCGGGAGCTCGCGGCAAGACCGGCACGACATCATCCTCGACGTGCGCGATCTCGAGGTGCGCTTCGGCAACGGAAAGGCCGGGGGCGGAAAGGTGGTCCTGCAGGACATCAACCTCCAGATCCGGCGTGGGGCGACCGTGGGCGTGATCGGTGAGTCCGGCTCCGGGAAAACCACTCTGGCGCGCGCCATCGCGGGCCTGGTCGCGCCGTCCGCAGGGCACGTCCTGCTCGACGGCAAGGCGCTCGCGCCCACGCTGGAAGGGCGCACGCGCGACCAGTTCCGCCGCGTCCAGTACGTGTTCCAGAACGCGGACACCGCGCTCAATCCGCAGCACTCGATCGAAGCCATCCTGTCGCGTCCGCTCAAGTTCTATCACGGCATGACGCGCGAGCAGCGGCGAAAGCGCGTGGCCGAACTTCTCGACCTGGTGCGCCTGCCCCAAAGCGTGGCGCAGCGCCGTCCGGGCGAGCTTTCCGGCGGGCAGAAGCAGCGCATCAATCTCGCCCGCGCGCTCGCCGCCGAGCCCGACTTGATCCTGTGCGACGAAGTGACGTCGGCGCTGGATACCGTGGTCGGCGCGGCGATCCTCGAACTGATGGCGGAGCTGCGCCGCGAGCTCAACGTGTCTTACATGTTCATCAGCCATGACCTCGGCACGGTGCGCTCCATCTGCGACGAGATCGTGGTGCTGTACGCGGGCCGCAAGGTCGAGGTGCGTCAGCGCGAGGCGCGGCAGGAGCCGCCGTTCCACCCCTACTCCCACCTGCTGGACACCTCCATTCCGATGCTGCGCCGCGGCTGGCTGGAGGAGGTGACCGGACGCACGGCGGCGACGCTGCCGGCCCTTGCCGCTGGCCTCTCGCCGCAGACGGGCCTGTGCCCGTTCATCGACCGCTGCTCCCTGCGGGTGAACGGGCTGTGCAACACCACCCCCCCACCGCTGCGACAGCTCGCCGGCGGCGGCAGCATCCTCTGCCACCGCTCCGAGGAGGAGCTCGTCCGCGCCCAGGGGGCACTCAAACTCGTTACAGGAGAAGCAGCATGACGGGACGATTCGTGAGACTCGCCGAAACCAGCCGTGCGCTTGTGCGCTTCGAACTAGACGGCAAGCCCGTCGAAGCCCTCGCGGGCGACACGCTGCTCGTCGCCATTCTGAGCAACGGCACGAGCGTGCGCAGCTGCGAGTTCGGCGGGGGCAGGCGCGCGGGCTTCTGCCTGATGGGGGCATGCCAGGACTGCTGGGTGTGGACCGCGGCCGGCGACCGGCTGCGTTCGTGCACCACGATGGTCGAGGAAGGCATGCGGATCCTAACCAGCCAACCGGAGGCATCATGGGTCAATGTCGCGTGATCATCGTCGGCGCCGGACCGGCCGGCGTGCGCTGCGCCGAGGTGCTGGTCGCGGCGGGGATCAGGCCGATCCTGGTGGACGAAGGCCGCCGCGACGGCGGCCAGATCTACCGGCGCCAGCCGGAAGGCTTCAACCGCTCCTACCCCACACTGTACGGGACGGAAGCCGAGCGCGCGCGCTCGCTGCACCAGACCTTCGAGTCGCTGCGCGGGTCGATCGACTACCGGCCCGAGACGCTCGCCTGGAACATCTTCGACCGGCAGTTGTACACGGTCTCTGCGAGGGTGTCGAAGGCGCTGCCCTTCGACGCGCTGGTGGTGTGCTCGGGCGCGACCGACCGTCTCATGCCCGTGAAGGGCTGGCATCGCGCGGGCACCTACAGCCTGGGCGCGGCGCAGATCGCGCTGAAGTCCCAGGCCTGCGCCATCGGGCGCCGGGTGGTGTTCGCCGGCACGGGCCCCCTGCTCTACCTGGTGGCGGCCCAGTACGTGAAGGCGGGCGCGCACGTGGAAGCGATACTGGATACCTCGAGCCTGTGGAAGCGCGTGCGCGCCCTGCCCAAGCTCGCGGCCCGCCCGCGGGTGCTGGTGAACGGGCTCTCGCTGATGCGCACCCTGCGCGGCGCTGGCGTGCGGATCGTGACCGGCATCGAGCCGGTGGAAATCCACGGCTCGCCCGAAGATGGCGTATCGGGGATCACCTATCGCGGCCGGGACGGTTCGACACACCAGCTGGCGTGCGACGCGGTCGCGCTGGGCTACCACGTGCGGCCCGAGACGCAACTCGCCGACCTCGCACGTTGCGAGTTCCGCTTCGATGCCGAGACGCGCCAGTGGCTGCCCGCCGTCGACCAGGACGGCAGGAGCACCGTGCCCGGCGTGTATCTCGCCGGAGACGGCGCCCGCGTGCTCGGCGCCGACGGCGCGGAGATCGCCGGAAAGCTCGCCGCCTGGGCGCTGCTGCAGGATCTGGGCCGACCGGTGCCCGAGGCCGAGCGCGACGCCCTGCGCCGCGAACGCGGAGTGATGGACCGCTTCCGCCAGGGCCTGGTCGAAGCCTTCCCCTGGCCTGCCGAGCAGGCCGCACGCCTGCCCGACGAGGCAATCGTGTGCCGCTGCGAGGCGATTACGGCCGGCGAGCTGCGCCGGGTGGTGAACCAGATGGGCGCCTGCGAGGCCAACCGGGCCAAGGCCTTCAGCCGCGTCGGCATGGGACGTTGCCAGGGACGGTATTGCGGGCATGCGGGGGCGGAAGTCATTGCGCATGCCGCCGGCGTGCCGGTGGAACAGGTGGGGCGTCTGCGCGGCCAGGCGCCGGTGAAACCGCTCTCCATAGCGGTGCGGGAGGAAGTGGAATGAACGCGCGGAAAGCAGATGTCATCATCGTCGGCGGCGGCATCATGGGGGCCGCCACGGCTTTCTTCCTGCGCAAGCGCGGCATGTCGGTCATCCTGCTCGAGCGGGGATTGATCGGCCAGCAGGCCAGCGGCGTCAACTTCGGCAATGTGCGCCGGATGGGCCGCCCGATCGAGCAACTGCCGCTGGCAAACCGCTCGCGCGAGACCTGGCTGAAGTTCAAGGAATTGTTCGGTGACGATGTCGAACTCTTGCTGAACGGCCATCTTCGCGTCGGCTTCACGCCGGCGCACGAAGAACGGATGGCAAAGTATGCGCAGGATGCGAAGGACTTCGGCCTGGACATGCAAATGATGGGTGCGAAAGCGCTGCGCGAACGCTTTCCATATCTGGGGCCGGAAATTACTGCGGGTTGCTATGCCCCCCACGACGGTCACGCGAATCCCCGTCTCGCGGCACCTATTATCGGCCGTGCAGCGGTGCGCGAAGGCGCGCAGGTGTTCGAAAACACCGAGATCGTGAGTGTCGAGAAGGATGGCGAGGACTTCCGCATGACCGCCGCCGATGACCGGACCTTCCGTGCGCCCGTGGCGCTCATCACCGCCGGCGCCTGGGGCGACCGCATCAGCGCCAAATTCGGCGAACCGGTGCCGATGATCGCCAAAGGGCCGCAGATGTGCGTCACCGAACCTGTGCCTTACGCCATCGGGCCGACCATTGGTGCGATCGCGGACGTGTTCGAACAAGTCGTCTTCTTCCGCCAGGTTGCGCGCGGCAACATCGTCATCGGCGGCGGCGGTCACGAACCGGTGGACCTGGAGAACCGGCGCGCCTACGTGAACCCGCACAGAACGCTGTACAAACTGAAGAATGCGCCGCGCGTGGTGCCGGCGTTCAATCACCTGAACATCATTCGCGTCTGGAGCGGGATCGAGGGTTACATGGAAGACAGCAGCCCGGCCATGGGGCCGAGCGCGCGCGTGCCCGGCCTGTATTACGCGTTCGGCTTCTCCGGCGAAGGCTTCCAGTTGGGACCGGGCGTGGGCGACGTGATGGCGGAACTGATCCACACCGGCGCCACGACCACCCCGATCGAGCAGTACCACATTGGCCGCTTTGCCAAGCAGGCGATGCAGGCGGCGTAGCGTTCATTCATATCCCCATCGAATCGAGAACAAACCATGTCGAATTTGCAGCAAGCAGCGGCCGTGCTGGCCAACCCGCCATCCTTCGTCGATCTGCGCCAATTTGCGCGAGACAAGAGCCTCGGCATCGTCGTGACAACTTCGGCCGGAGAGGACCGCTTCCTTTCCAGCCGCCGCATCCTGGACTGGGCACCGGGACCGGTGACGGCGGGCGTCATTACCCTCGAAGCCGGCAGCGGCTCCGTGCAGTCCCTGCCGGCGGATGAATTCATCATCGTCAACGAAGGCAGCCTAACCCTGACGCAGCAGGGCTCCACCCTGACGCTGGGGCCGAACCAGAGCGCGGTGCTCAAGCACGGCGCCGCATTCACCTGGTCCGCACAAGGCCCGGTGTCGCTGATCTTCACCCGTTACAACAGGAGCCAAGCGGGCGACGGTGCCATCGTGCCGATCCAGGAAAACCCGGAGATGGGACCGTCGGCGGGCGGGCCGCTGGCCGAACTGCTGCTCACGCCGGCGCCGGTTTGCCGCAATTACACCGACTACCGCTCGGCCGACGGCGAATTCACCTGCGGTACCTGGGACTCGACGCCCTATACCCGCCGCGCGATGTTCTTCCGCCACATGGAACTGATGCACCTGCTGGAAGGGAGCGTGACCTTCGTCGATGAAGCGGGTCGCAGCGGCACGTTCTCGAAGGGCGACATCTTCCTCATCGAGCAGGGGGCCTCTTGCAGCTGGGAGAGCCGCAAGCAAGTGGCGAAGGTGTACGTGATCTACCGCCCGGCGTAAGAAGGCGAAGGCCATGACAGCACTGCTGGGTTGTATTGCGGACGATTTCACCGGCGGCACCGACCTCGCCGGCATGCTGGTGAAGGCCGGCATGCGCACCGTGCAATTGATTGGCGTGCCGACCGAGCCGCTGCCCGATGATGTCGACGCGGTGGTGATCGCGTTGAAATCGCGTACCAATCCGGTCGGGGAAGCGGTGGCGGAGTCGCTTTCCGCGTTGCGGTGGTTGCGGGAGGCGGGCTGCCGGCAGTTCTATTTCAAGTATTGCTCGACCTTCGACTCGACGTCGCGCGGCAACATCGGCCCTGTCGCCGAAGCCTTGATGCAGGCGCTGGACACCGATTTCACCATCGCCTGTCCGGCCTTGCCCGGCAATGGACGCACCCTCTACAAGGGCAATCTTTTCGTCGGCGATGTGCCGCTCTCCGAGTCCGGGATGCGCAACCATCCGCTGACGCCGATGACCGATGCGAACCTGGTACGCGTGCTGCAGCAGCAGGCGCAGCGCAAGGTCGGCCTCGTCGATTACGCGACGGTCAGCAGGGGCGATGCGGCGATCCGCGAACGCTTCACCGCGCTGCGCCAGCAGGGCCACGGTTTTGCCATCGTCGATGCGCTGTTCAATGCGGACCTCGACGTGATCGGTGCGGCCTGTGCCGATATGCCGCTGGTTACCGGCGGCTCCGGCATCGCGCTCGGCCTGCCGCAAAACTTCCGGCGCCGCGGCCTGCTGGCGTCGAATGCCATGGCAGAGGCACTACCGAAGACCGCCGGCCTGCGCGCGGTGATTTCAGGCAGCTGTTCCATGGCCACGCAAAGGCAAGTGGAAGTGGCGCGCGCGTCCTTTCCCTCCTTCAACGTCGATCCAATACGGCTGGCGCGCGGCGAGGATGTGGTTTCGGCTGCGCTCGACTGGGCAGGTGGTCACATCGCGCAGCAACCGGTCTTGATCTATGCCACGGCAACGCCCGAGGCAGTCAGGCGGGTGCAGGCCGAACTCGGCGTCGAGCAAGCCGGCAATCTCGTGGAGAATGCGCTGGCATCGATTGCGCGCGGCCTGATACCGGCTGGCGTGGGCCAGATGATCGTGGCCGGCGGCGAGACTTCAGGGGCGGTCGTCAAAGCGCTCGGCGTGAAGGGATTGCGCATCGGACCCGAAATCGATCCTGGCGTGCCGTGGACCCGCACCCTGCACGACGACGGCACGCAGCCGCTGGCGCTCGCGCTCAAGTCCGGCAATTTCGGCAGCGAGGATTTCTTCCTCAAGGCCTGGGACAAGCTGCGATGAGCACGATGATTTCCACCGGCCGTGACGAAGCCGCAATGCGCGAAGAGATCGTCGGATTCGGCCGCTCGCTGTTCGACCGCGGCTTGACCGCCGGCAGCAGCGGCAACATCAGCGTGCGGCTGGACGACGGCTGGTTGCTGACGCCGACCAATGCCTGCCTCGGCCGCCTCGATCCGGCACGGCTGGCCAAGCTCGACTGGAACGGCCGCCACGTCAGCGGAGATGCGCCTTCCAAAGAAGCCTTCCTGCATCGCGCGATGTACGAGGAGCGTGCGGGCGCGGGCGCCATCGTGCACCTGCATTCTACGCATTCCGCCGCCGTCTCCTGCATGTGCGGCCTAAACCCCGACGACTGCATTCCGCCCTTGACGGCTTACTTCGTGATGAAAGTCGGCCGCCTGCCGCTGGTTCCCTATCACCGCCCCGGCGACCCCGCGCTCGGCGATGCCATCCGCGGCCTTGCGCGCAAGCATTGCACCGTGCTGCTTGCCAACCACGGGCCGGTTGTTTCCGGCGCTTCGCTCGAAGCCGCCGTCTACGCAACGGAGGAATTGGAAGAGACGGCCAAGCTGTTCCTGCTGCTGCGCAATACACCGACCAGCCCATTGAACACGGAGCAGGTCGAAGAACTCAAGGCGGTCTTTGAGCTCGACATCTAGGAAACACCATGCCGGAGTTCGCCGCCAACCTCTGGATGATGTCAGCAGGTGCCTATGTCTGACTTGACGCCTGACGGCGGATGGCCGGCTCTGCGCTCAATCCAGTTTGCAGGAGAATTTTGAATGACCAAGCGCATCGCCTTTGTCCATACCGTCGGTTTCCTGGTCGAGGATTTCCGGGCGCGCATGCGCGCCGATGTTCCCGCCGCCGACTGCTTCCATATCCTCAACGAAAGCCTGTTGCAAGATCTGTTGCGCGGAGCGCCGCAGCCGCTGGTTTACCGGCGCGTGGTCGATCAAATCGTGCTGGCGGCGCAAGCGCAGCCCGACCTGATCGTCGTCACCTGTTCATCGACGTCTCCGGCCGTCGATATCGCGCGGCGCATCGTGCAGCAGCCGATCCTGAAGATCGACGACCCGATGGCGTCGAAAGCGGCGCGCAGCGGTCCGCGCATTGGTCTGCTGTGCACGGCAACCAGCACGGTGGAACCGAGCAGCGCACTACTGCACGCGCATGCCGCAGAGCAAGGGCGCGAAATCACGATCAAGACGGTGTTGCGCCCCGAGGCCTACCAGGCGCTGATCGCAGGCGATCGTGCGCGGCATGACGCAATTCTTTATGAAGCGGCCGCCGAGCTTTCCAGCGAGGTGGATGTGCTGGTGCTTGCTCAGGCATCGCTGGCGCATTTGCGCGACACGCTCGCCGCGGAACTGAAATGCCCGGTATTGGCAAGCCCGCCATTGCTGATGCGGGAAATCGCCAGACTCAGCGCCGAATGAACCGACAGCGGTTATTGCCAATTACACAGGTGACAGAGATGAAAACCCTGCTGCTCAAGAAAGAGGAAGTCAGCCGATTGATATCCATGAAGGACGTCATCGGCGCGGTCGAAGAAGCCTACAAGGCCTTCAGCGGTGGCCAGGTGGATCAGCCCCCGTATATCGGGATTCATCTCCCTTCCGGGGGCGAAATCGACTTCAAGCTCGGATACTACAAGCGCAATGAAGTGATCTCCATGAAGGCGTCTTCCGGAGGCTTCCCCGACAACCCGACGGTCTACGGCGTGCCCAGCGGCATGGGGACCATTCTGCTGTTCGATGCCAGGACCTGCGCATTGATCTGCGTAATGGACGGAAGCCTGCTCACCGGCCTCCGGACCGGGGCATGCGCCGCCGTTTCGGTAAAGGCGCTGGCGCGCAAGAATTCCAGGAAGATCACGTCGATCGGCACCGGGAATCAAGCCAGGATGCAGATCCGGGCAATTACGGAGGTCATGAAGATCGAGAAGATCCATGCCTGGGACCACACCCAGGAGTCGCTTTCCAAATACAAAGCGGACATCGAAAGCGAATTCGGCATTCCCGTGATCATTGCAGGCTCCGCGAAGGAAGCCGTCCAGCAGGCCGACATCCTGATTACCACGACCCGCGGAAAAGGCTCGCTGGTGGAAGCGGACTGGGTAAAGCCCGGCACGCACATCGTTGCGATCGGCACGGATATGAAAGGCAAGCAGGAATTCGATCCCGAGATCTTCAGGAACGCCAAGATCGTGAATGACTCGATCGAGCAGTGCACCGATAAAGGCGAAACCTGGCATCCGTTAAATCGAGGAATCATTGCCAAGGAAGATATCCACGGAGAAATCGGCGAGATCCTGCTGGGCAGAAAACCCGGAAGAGAAAATGATGAAGAGATCACGATCTTCGACTCGACCGGAATGGCCATACAGGACAACACCACCTCGTACAAGATCTATCAGAACGCAATAGAAGGCAACGTTGGAACCTTCTTTGAATTCATTGCGTAATTTCGATCGAAGCCCTCCCCGGAAATAGCCACGATGCGCAACTACCCGACCATTCAGGACATTCGCGAAGCCCAGGAACGGCTGAGGCCCCACATCAAGCACACGCCGCTATTGCGCGGAGAAAAGATGGAGAAGGCCCTCGGCTGCCAGGTATGGCTCAAGCCCGAAACCCTGCAGATCACGGGCGCCTTCAAGATCCGTGGCGCACTGAACAAGACCCTTTCGCTTCCAAGGGAAGAGATCGCCAACGGCATCATTGCCACGTCCTCGGGCAATCATGCCCAGGGGCTCGCTTACACCGCCAGGATGCTCGGCGTAAAGGCGATATTGGTGCTTCCGATCACCACGCCGAAGATCAAGATCGCCAATACCGAAGCCCTCGGGGCGGAAGTCATCCTTTTCGATGGCGATAACGCTGCCAGATGGAAAAGGGTGTATGAAATTGCCGAAGAAATGAATTACACCGCGGTTCACGCTTTCGAGGACCCTCTGGTGATGGCGGGTCAGGGAACGATCGGCCTGGAGATTTTGGAAGATCTGGAAGACGTGGACACGGTGATCGTTCCCATGGGCGGCGGCGGCCTTATTTCAGGCATCGCGACCGCCATCAAGGAAACGAAACCTTCGGTGCGTGTAATTGGCGCTGAGCCGGCATTGACGCCGAAGTACTTCCACAGCCGGAAGAACGGGGAACGTACCTCGCTTCCCTTGAAGAACACCATTGCGGATGGCTTGAGACTCAGCGTTCCGGGTCGGAACCCGTATCCCATTATCGAAAAGTACGTCGATGAGATCGTTCTCGTCGAGGACGAGGACATCATCGCGGGAATGCGCATGCTGGCCAAGGATGCGAAATTGATCGCCGAGCCCGCCGCCTCGATCGGTATTGGCGCCTTGCTGGCCGGCGCCCTGAAGGTCAGACCGGACGAAAAAGTCTGCGCGGTATTGAGCGGCGGAAACTGGGACCTGAGCGACCTGGCCGAGATCTACAAGGCTTGTGAGTAAGGCGCAACGCCGCGTATGAGGAGGCCGTCATGGATACCCAACCGATCGCCCATGGCATTTCCCAGCGGTACCCGCCTCGCGGCCGGCCACCGCTGGGCGACGAACGCGCGGCGGCCGGCGCCGTTGCGCGGGCCAAGCAGTTCATCGAGGACAACTTCCGCGAGCCGATCAGCCTCGACCGGCTCGCCGCCCTCGTCGGCCTCACCCGCTTCAGCCTGGCCAAGCACTTCCGCCAACGGGTCGGCGTCTCGCCCTACCGCTACGTTTGCGAAGTGCGGGTGCGCCATGCGCAACGGATGATGGCCCAAGGCTGCCGCCCGACCGATGTGGCGAGCGAGGTCGGCTTTTTCGATCAGAGCCACCTCGCCCGGCACTTCAAGCGCACCTGCGGCATGACGCCCAGCGAGTACATCTCGCGCCACCTGCGCACCCGACCCCAGTTCAGCCGCGACCCAATGGACTGAAGGACGTCTCCAGGGAGAAAACGGCTCCCTTTTTCCTTGGGGCGGCCCCCTTCGACCCCCCAAGGATTTTTTACACCTGGAGGCCGCCATTCCCTGTGGGACGGCAGCCTCCTTTTTTTCTTTGCGCCCCTGCTCGGCGAGCTGGTGCTGGAAGAAGGCCTGCTCACGGGCGCCGAGCTCGCCCCCGAGAACATGACGCGCCCGCGGCGCATCCGGCCAAGGGAAATGCCCGTGGCCTGAGGGCTCGAAGCCGGCGGGAGCTCGCAGCCGCGTCCACCTGCCGGCACGCCGCAGAAAATCTCCCCCATGCTCCAAATCGAAAAGGAAACTGCTCGATCCTCCAGGCAATAAAGCATCTCCGCAGGGCTGATCTCCATAGACTTGAATGCGTCAACCCGCCGTCAACCTGCAGGAGATCAAGCAAATGCCATTCAAACCGAAATTCATCAGTTTCGATTGCTACGGAACGCTCATCAACTTCGAAATGGGCCCGACCGCAAAGAAGCTCTTCGAAGATCGTGTTCCGGCCGATCGGATGCCGGCCTTTCTGGACAGTTTTCGCTTCTATCGCCTCGATGAAGTATTGGGCGAGTGGAAGCCGTTCTTCGACGTCGTGGAGAACTCCATCCAACGGGCGTGCAAGGCCCACGGCGTCGATTATCGTCCGTCCGATGCGATCGCGTTGTACGACGCCGTCCCGACCTGGCAGCCCCATCCCAACGTCGTCGAGACGCTGGAGGCCATCGCTCCCCATGTCCCGCTGGTGATCCTTTCGAACTCGATGGTCGATCTGATCCCGGCCAGCGTCGCCCACCTCCAGGCGCCCTTCCACGCGGTGTACACCGCCGAGGAAGCACGCGCGTACAAGCCGCGCGCCGAGATGTTCGAATACATGTTCGATCAGCTCGGCTGCGGACCGGACCAGATGATGCACGTCTCGTCGAGCTTCCGTTACGACCTCATGACGGCACACGACCTGGGATTCATGGCCAATGCGTTCATCGATCGCGCTCACGAGCCCGCGTGCGAAGGCTACGGCGTCAACCGGTTGACCGATGTTCGGCAACTCCCCGGCCTGCTCGGGCTCGAATATCCGCCCCGGACCGCCACGACGAAACGAGTCGCATGATGGCCGACGATCGTCCGATTGCGGCAGCGGCGTTGAGCACGGCGGCCCCCAGCCTCGCCCCCGACGAGGTGGGGGCATTGGTCCGCCGCCTCTACGGCGTCCGTGGCAGCGTCAAATCACTGGCGGGCGAGCGCGACCAGAATTGCTGCATCGAGACGACGGACGGCCGCCGCTACGTGTTCAAGATCAGCAACCCCTCCGAGTCGATTTCGGTGGTCGACTTCCAGATTGGAGCGCTCGAGCACATCGCGCGGGTATCGCCCGACCTGCCGGTGCCACGCGTCGTGCGGACACTTGGTGGTCGGACGCGCGATACGGTGGCATTGCCCGGCGGGGTTCAGACCACGGGGCGGATGCTGACCTATCTCGAGGGCATCCAGATCCGGGAGACTCCGCGGACCGCCGGACAGCGCCGGGCGATGGGGGCATTTCTGGCCAGATTGAACCTCGCGCTACGCGATTTCTCCCATCCTGCGGCGACGCACGACCTGCTCTGGAATGTCTCCGCAGCGCACCGGCTTACCGCAAAGTTCGATGCGATCGACGTCGCTCAGCGTCGCACGCTTGTCGAGTCGTTCATGAAGCGCTTCACCGACCATGTCCTGCCGCGTCTGGCTTCGGTGAGGGCGCAGGTCATCCACAACGACTACCACCTCTACAACGTACTGGTCGCGCCCGACGATCATGAACGCATAACGGGGGTCATCGACTTCGGCGACATGCTGCATGCGCCGCTGGTCGGCGAGGTCGGTACCGCGGCGGCCTTTCACATGACGGGCTGCGCCGACCCGTTCGAGGGGCCCGCGCAGTTCGTGGGGGCCTATCACGGGATTCTGCCGCTTCTCGACGTGGAGCAGGAAATCGTCGCCGATCTCATGGCCACGCGCCACCTCATCACCGCACTGATTTCGGAATGGCGCGCCAAGCGCTACCCCGAGAACCGCGCCTACATCATGCGCCACAACCCCGCAGCCTGGGAGGCGCTGTCCCAGCTCGCCGATCTTTCCCGCAACGAGATGCGCGACCGGCTGCTGGCTGAAGTACGCGAAGTGCAAAACGGATAAGGAAAAAGGAAAAGACTATGAACAGCACAACCGACCTCAACATGGTCAACGCCTACATCCCCGGGCGCGTCGACGTGGGTCCCGTCACCGCGGCGATGATCCAGCGGCGCGACGCCCTGCTCGGCCCGGCCTACCGGCTGATGTACGAGCATCCGCTGCACATCGTGCGCGGCGAAGGCGTGTGGCTGATCGATCCGGAAGGCCGCCGTTACCTCGACATCTACAACAACGTCGCCTCCCTCGGGCATTGCCACCCGGCGGTGACCGAGGCGATCTGCAAGCAGGTGAAGATTCTCGCGACCAACACCCGCTATCTGCACGACACGATCCTCGAACTGGCCGAACGTCTGCTCGCGACCGTGCCCGAGACCGAACTCGCTCATCTCATGTTGACCTGCACGGGCAGCGAGGCGAACGACCTCGCCTATCGCATCGCCCAGGTCCGCACCGGCGGCACGGGCGTGATCGTGACCGAAACGGCCTATCACGGCTTCACCGACGCCGTGTCGAAATTCTCGCCATCACTCGGTGTGACGGTCGATCTCGGCGCGCACGTTCGCCTGGTCCCGGCACCGCGCCTCTATCATGCCGAGGGTGCCGACCTCTCCGAACGCTTCACGCACGATGTCGAGGCCGCGATCGCCGATCTGCGGCGTCACGGCATTAAGCCGGCGGCACTGATCGTAGATTCCCTGTTCACCAGCGACGGCATTCTCCCCGAGCCCGCGGGCTTCCTGAAGGGCGCGGTGGACGCGATCAAACGGGCCGGCGGCCTGTTCATCGCCGATGAGGTCCAGCCCGGCTTCGGCCGTACGGGCGAGCGCATGTGGGGTTTCCAGCGTCACGGCGTCATCCCCGACATCGTCACCCTGGGCAAACCGATGGGCAATGGGCAACCGATCGCGGGACTGCTGGCCACCGCCAACGCGCTGGCGGAATTCGGCAAGAACTCGCGGTACTTCAACACCTTCGCTGGCAATACCGTGTCGTGCGCGGCGGCGCTGGCAGTGCTCGATACGATCGAAAAGGAAGGCCTGGTGCAACATGCGGCCCGGGTCGGGAAGATCCTGCGCGAGGGCATCGCCGAACTTGCCGACCGGCACGAGGCCATTGGCGACGTGCGCGGTGTGGGCATGTTCGTCGGCGTGGAACTTGTCTCGGACCGCGCATCGCGAGCCCCCGACCGCGAGCTCACCACCCGGGTGGTCAATCGCATGCGCGACAAGGGCGTCTTGCTCAGCGCCTGCGCGATGGGGCACAACGTGCTCAAGATTCGACCGCCTCTGGTGCTGTCGGCCGAACAGGCCGGCATGGTGATCGAGGTGCTCGACGAAGCGCTCACCGCGGCGCAATCGGCAAACCCGAGGTAAGCGCGACCGCCACTGCTGCTAGTATCGATTCATGCGATCTCCGGCATCCCTCGACCAGTTCGACATCAAGATTCTCGTGCATCTTCAGCGCGAGGGACGCTGTACGAATGTCGAACTGGCCTCGGCCGTCGGCCTCAGTGAGAGCCCATGCCTCGCGCGTACGAAACGGCTCCAGGAAATCGGCGTTATCCGGGGCTACGGCGCGCATGTCGCGCTGGAGACGCTGGGCAGCTACGTCATCGTGTTTTCCGAGGTGACTCTCGGCAGCCATCACGTGCCGGACTTCCGTAAGTTCGAAGCCGGGGCCGGCAAGTACCCCGAGATCGTCGAATGCTACAACGTCAGTGGCGGTTACGATTACCTTCTGAAAATCGTGGCGCCTGGTGTTGCCTATTTTCAGGCGCTCATGGAGCGGCTGTTGGAAGACGATATCGGGATTGTGAAGTTTTCCAGCCGGATCGTCTTGCGCCAGCCGCTCGAGCGACACGAATATCCGCTGAACATTCTCATAACCGGAGAGCCGAGCTGGGAGTGATGAGGTGACGCATTGCGGCCTGATGGCCTGTGCGTTCAATTCGGATTTCTGCCTCGACGCCCGACATGATGCTGCACGCGGACCGGCATCGGGCAATTCGACGATGAATGGAAATGCAGTCGAAGCGCTTACCGGGTGCACCCGTACTTCACCGCGCCCCGGTGCGAATTGGCGCTGCGGTTGACGATCATGAGCGTCGAGACGGACGGCGAAGACCCCTGCATCAACTCGGATCGCGAGTGCTACCAAGAAAACGGCCGGAGCCTCGGTGAAATCCCCGTAGAAGCCCCGGCCGAAAGAGGAGGAAGAAACGTGTCGCGCCGCTCGGGTGCTCAGAAGCTGTGGTTCACACCCAGCGCGATGCCGTTGTAGGTGGTCGCCGACACGGGAGTGCGATGGCGCCAGCCGTCCAGATAGAGCTTGGTGCGCTTGGACAAGGGATGAAGGTAGCCCGTTGAGATCCGGCTGACGTCCAGGTCGATGTCGCGCCCAAAGCCGACACGTAGCATGCCGGGACCGACGTCGTAGGTCGCCCCCACCACGTAGCTCGACTCGTCATCGATCTCCCTCTGGTCGATGCGGGTGAAGGAGCCCATCACCCGCGCTGATCCGATGGTGTACGAGGCGGCGACGAAGCCGATGCGGTCGCGGTCGGTGTTCTGCTCGCCGGCGAGCATCAACGCAATCGGGCCGCTGTCGTAATTCAGCGAGAAGCCGCGGTTTCGGCCGCGCGCATTGGCTTCCTTCTCCACCTGCCCGGCCACGGCCAGGCTGATACCGTTCAGGGTCGGCGAGTTGTAGAACACGGCGTTCGGGATGCGGATGAAATTCGCCGAACCGACCGCGGCGTCGTTGGTGCCGTCTGCGCTGAACGTGAAATTGCCGAGTTGGAAGGCGTTGAGCGACGCGTTGAAGCCGCTCGATTCCCAGGGCTCGAACTTCCAGTTCTTTTGATTCATCGGCGTCGCCGCGCGTCCCAGGCGAAGCCCGCCCCAGGTCTTGCTCGCAAGGCCGACGGTGCTCTCGCCCTGCCAGAACGCGGCGGCGCGCTCTTGCGTCCCGGTGTCCGGGTTGAAGCGCGTCTGCAGGTGGAAGGTGGCGCTCAAGCCGTTTCCGAGGTCTTCGGTGCCGCGGAAGCCCAGCCGGTTGTTGCTTCCGCGGTCGAGCTTCGCCGTGTCGTTGCTGCGCTTCACGATGCCGAGGTCGAGCAGCCCGTAGATCTGCACGTTGCTTTGCGCGTGAGCGCCGACGGCCGGCACCGCGACGGCACATGCGAACAGCGCATGCCGACCGGCCTTCTTGTGTCTTGCGTTCTTCATCAGTGTCTCGGTGACCCGGTGGATGTGGTGTGGATATGACGCCGCGCCGGCCTCCCGTCCGACGCGGCGCGGGATCAGCGCTTCAGGTTGCCCTGGCACAGATATTTGGTATGCATGTACTCGTCGAGGCCGTAGCGCGAGCCTTCGCGGCCGTAGCCGGAATCCTTGATGCCGCCGAACGGCGCGGCCTCGGACGCGAACGCGCCCTCGTTGATGGCGACGATGCCGGACTCGAGCGCGGCGGCGACGCGCTCCACGCGGTCGATGTCGCGGGTGTAGAAATAGGCGGCGAGGCCGTAGGGCGTGGCGTTGGCGATCTCGACGACTTCCGCTTCGCTGCCGAAGCGGAACACCGGGACCACGGGGCCGAAGGTTTCCTCGTGCGCGAGCGCCATGTCGGTGGTCGCCCCGGTGATGAGCGCGGGGGACACGAAATTGCGGCCGAGCGGTGCGAGCCCGCGCGTGCTCCCGAGGACGAGCCGGGCGCCCTTGTCGAGGGCGTCCTGGATGTGGCGCAGGATCTTCTCGACGGCGCGCGCGTTGATCATCGGACCGATGAGCGCGTCGGGACGGGTGGCCGGTCCCACGGTGAGCTTGCTCATGCGCTCGGCGAGCCTGGCGACGAAGGCGTCGTGGACGGCGTCATGCACGAACACCCGGTTCGGGCTCACGCAGGTCTGCCCGCCGTTGCGGAACTTGCCCGCCATGAGCCCCTCCACGGCGGCATCGAGGTCGGCATCCTCGAACACGATGAAGGGAGCGTTGCCGCCCAGCTCGAGCGAGAGCTTCTTCAGGGTGGCGGCCGACTCGCGTGCGAGATGCTTGCCCACCGGGGTCGAACCGGTGAAGGTGATCTTGCGCACGCGCCGATCCTCGAGCCACTGGCCCACCACGGCCGGCGTGCTCTCGCGCGATGCGGTGACGATGTTGAGCGTGCCCGCGGGCAGGCCGGCCTCTTCGGCGAGCCGCACCAGCGCGAGCGAGGTGAGCGGCGTGTCCTCGGCCGGCTTGCACACTACGGTGCAACCGGCGGCGAGCGCCGGCGCGATCTTGCGGGCGATCATCGCCGCCGGGAAGTTCCACGGCGTCACCGCCGCCACCACGCCGACCGGCTCCTTGACCACCGACATCCGACGCCCGCCCACGGGCGCCGGAATGAGATCGCCGTAGGCGCGGACCGCCTCCTCGGCGAACCATTCGACGTAGCTCGCCGCGTACAGCACCTCGCCGCGCCCTTCCGCGAGCGGCTTGCCCTGCTCGCGCGAGATGAGCCGCGCCAGATCCTCCTGGTTCGCGATGATGAGGGCATGCCAGCGCTTGAGCAGCTGCGCGCGCTGGCGCGCCGGCGTGTCGCGCCAGGCGGGAAACGCCGCGCTGGCGGCGTCCACTGCGGCCTTGGCGTCGGCCGCGCTGCTGTCGACCACCTGCACGATGAGGCTGTCGTCGGCCGGGTCGACAACGTCGAAGCTCCGGCCGTCGGCCCCTTCGCACCATTGTCCGCCGATGAAGTTCCGGGATTGGATCAGTTCGTCACGCGTCGGCGTGAGGGTCAGGGTCGAAGTCATCGCACATCCTCTCAGTTGGGTTGGGCAAGCCGGCATTCGTGGCCGCAGGAGCGGGCACGAATCGGATGGATACAGCTTAAGGATGGATGGAGGGACGGTGACCCCGTCGACCGGCGCGTCGACGGCAGCAAATGGCGAATTCGACCGTCTGACGGAATTTTGTGCGGAGGCGCCCGGAATGCGGTTTCTGGAGCGCCTTAGGGGGCGCGTGCGCTGCTCAGCCGATTCCGTAGCGGCGGGCCCTGACCTCGCCATGGACGACGTCGCCGGCCGCGCCGGAACGATCGGATACGAGATCCTCACCAGCCTCGGCAACTGCCCCGTCTTCGGCGATACCTCTTCGATCGCGTAACCTTTTCGGGATCAAGGGTCTAAGGTAAACGTAGTGGAACTTCACTGCACCAGGCCGCGAGGGAAGCGAGCATGGCCGAAAGACATCGGGGGCGCCGCGTGGCCATCGACGAGGTCCCGCTGAGGCGAGGCAAGGCCCTCGCCGTGCTGCGCAGCGTAACCTCACTGCTCGCCGTGGCGAGCGACGAACGCTCGCTGCTGCAAAAGGTGTGCGCGGCGGTGGTCGACGTCGCCGGCTATCGTTGCGCTTGGGTAGGCTACCTCGATCCGGGACAGGGAGCGCTGCGGGCCGTGGCCGTCTGGGGCTCGGGCCGTCTCGCCGACGGTCGCCTGGATGTCGTCGCGGTTGGTGGCCCCTCGCTTGCCGCTGCGCTCAAGACGAAGGTGCACCTCCCGGTCCTCGACGGGTCGCCCGCGTGCACGCGGCTGCCAGGCGCCGGAGGGGGACCGCTGGCCATCATTCCGCTACGCAACGACTCGAAGCCGCTCGGCGCGTTGCTCGTCCAGGAGGGCGGTACCTCGGCCCTCGACGAGGCGGAGCTCGCTCTGCTGCACGAGGCCGGACGTATTCTCGCATATGGGATCGCAGCCTTGCGCTCCGCAGCCGAGCGCGCCCGGGCCGAGGCGGAGCTCGCCCGGATCGACCGCGCACGGCGCACCCTGAGCGCAGCCAACCGGACCCTGGTGCGGGCGAGCGCGGAGCAGGCGCTGCTCGACGAGCTCTGCCGCGTCTGCGTCGAGGAAGGCGGATATCGGGATGCCTGGGTCGCCTACTTGCGCCATGACGAGGACAAGAGCGTGGAAGTCATGGCGCAGTTCGGCGTCGAACGTGCCTACCTCGAAAGCCTGCGATGCAGTTGGGGGCCCGGCGCGTCGGGCCGCGGAGCGGTCGGCAAGGCCATCCGCAGCGGGCAGCCCAGCGTCGGCCGCCACATCGCCGAGGACCCCGACCTCGCGCCATGGCGCGACGAGGCGCTGCGCCGCGGCATCGCCGCCGTCAGCGCCTTTCCCCTGCGGGTGGACGGGGCGATCATCGGGACCCTGGGATTGCACGCGGCCGATCCGGACGCCTTCGACGCGGCCGAGGAGGCGTTGCTGAGCGAGCTCGCGGACGACCTCGCCTTCGGTATCGAGACCCTGCGCACCCGCGCGCGCTCCCGGGAAGCCGAGGCCGCGATCAAGCGCCTCGCCGAGCACGACGCGCTGACGGGCCTGCCCAACCGCTGGCGCCTGCGCAAGCGGCTGGAGGACGAGATCGCCGCGGCAAAGCGCACGCACCGCCCTCTGGCGCTGCTCATGCTGGGTATCGACCAGTTTCAGGAGGTGAACGAGACGCTGGGCTACGAGCATGGCGACCGCGTCCTGTCCGAGATTGCCGCGCGCCTCGCGGGTGTCGAAGGCGATTGCGAGCACATCGCCCGCATGGGCGAAGCCGAATTCGCCATCCTGCTGCCGGACGGCGATGCGGCGAGCGCCTCCCGCACTGCCCGGCAGATCCTCACCACCCTCCTCGAGCCGGTGGAGGTCGGCGACGTCCTGCTGGATGCCGGCGGCAGCATCGGGATCGCCGTCTTTCCCGGCCACGGCACGGAGCCGGATGTGCTGATCCGGCGGGCCAACGTGGCCATGCACCAGGCCCGCGAGCAGGGCCACGGCATGGCGCTCTACACCGGCGGACGTGACCAGGAGTGCGCGCGGCGGCTCGCGTTGATCGGCGATCTGCATCGGGCCATCGAACGGAACGAGCTGCGGCTCTACTGTCAGCCGAAGGTGCGCATCGCGGGTGGGGAAACATGCGGCGCCGAGGCGCTCGTGCGCTGGGACCACCCGCGGCTGGGCCTGATCCAGCCCGGCGAGTTCATCGCGCTGGCCGAGCGCACCGGCCTCATCGGCCCGCTCACAGACTGGGTCATGCGGGCGGCCTTCCGCCAAGGCTACATGTGGCGCGACGCGGGTGTACGCGTCCCCTTGGCGGTGAATGTGTCGGCCCGCGACCTGCGCGATCCGCGCCTCGTCGAGCGGGTCAGCAACCTGATGGCCACCTGGGGCGGCGAGCCCGACGCGGTGCAGTTCGAGCTCACCGAGAGCGCCCTCATGCACGATCCACAGGGTTGCCTTGAAAGCATGCGCCGCCTCAAGGATCTCGGCATCAAGCTTTTCATCGACGACTTCGGGACCGGGTACTCCTCCCTCGCGTACCTCCAGAAGTTTCCGGTGGACGCCATCAAGATCGACCAGAGCTTCGTGCGCGACATGCTTGCGGATACCGACTCGGCAGTGATAGTGCGCTCCACGATCGACCTGGCGCACGACCTCGCCCTGGAAGTGGTGGCGGAAGGGGTCGAGGACCGTTTGCGCTGGGACCTTCTGGCGGAAGAAGGCTGCGATATCGCCCAAGGCTATTTCGTGAGCGAGCCCTTCCCGGCCGACACCTACCTCGCCTGGCGGGCCGACGCGGCAGCCGCCAGGGTAGCGGGGTAAGGCCTCGAAGCGGCACGCAGCCGCCCGGGGCCCCCTCGCTTCCCCGCTCGCCTGCCCTCGTCCGGCCGCTGCCGGGCGCGGTGGGGTCTGGACTTCATACATCGTGCCGATCGACCCAATCACAACGCGATTCCATGCGTCGACGGCAAGGCCCTTCGATACAAGCTGCCGCCGTCGATGCCTACCATTTTCTGTGAGGGGGTCGCACGCAACTCCCTATTGGAGGAGACAGAAAATGACAACGCAACTCAAGAATCCCCGCGGCCTTCCGCCGGAACAGTACATCAGCCGCCCGCCCCGCACCCGGACCGCCGCCGGCCGCAACCGTGAACGGGAGGCCGTATGAAAATCGCCTACAAATGGCACCGCCGCCTCGGCTGGATGCTCGCACCGCTGCTCGCGATTCAGGCCTTGGGCGGCGCAATCCTGTTGTGGATGCAACCGCTGCCCGGGCCGCAGGAGAGCCCAGCGCCGATTGAGGCCTGGGCTCAGGCGATCGACCAGGGCCTGGCGGAACTGGCGCAGCGGTATCCGACGGCCAAGTTCGAGTACGTGAACCTGCCAGGTAAGGTGGGGGCGCCTGTGAGCGTGCGCCTGCTTGCCTCGGAATCCAGCGAGAGCGGCTGGGTCGACGTCGATCCTCTGGATGGCACGGCTGGCGTACTGAAGCCGGACAGCAGTCAGGCGAGGACCGTCCTGTATGGCCTGCACGAACGCTTGCTGCTCGGAGACGCAGGGATTTGGGTGCTGCGCACTGTCGCGGTAATCGCATTGGTGCTGGTTTTCATGGGGTTGCGCGTGTGGTTGCGCCTGCATCACCAGCCGGCGAGCACGCCATTGCGGCGCCTGCATCGGCTGATCGGACCGGTGGCCATCCTGCCGGTGGCGATCATGCTGTTCACCGGCTTCATGCTGCGCTCACCGGAATGGACGAGCGCAGCCTTGTCGGCTTGGTCGAGTCCGGCGCCCGCCAAACCCGCCGATGCTGCGCCGCCCCCCAGCGGGCCCCAGACGGCGACCCTCGGCCAGGCCCTCGCCGCCGCTGCGACAGCGTTGCCGGAGGCGCGCCCCATTCGCCTCTACCCGCCCCGTAACGGCCAGATGCGCGTTCGGATGCGGGGTGACGAGTGGCATCCCATCGGTCTGAACAACGTGTTCGTGAGTACCGCCGACGCCTCAGTCTTGCGCGTGGTACGCGCCGCCGAGCAGCCCCTGAGCGTGCGCTATCTCAACGTCGTCTATCCGTTGCACATCGGCGTGATGCCGGACGGTGCGGGTCTGCCGGGCGCGCTCGTGGCGCGGGTGCTGTGGACGCTGCTCGCCCTGGCACTCACCGGGCTCGCCGTGACGGGCGCCGTGCAGCACTTCCGGAACAAAGCGAAAGCACCGACGACCGCTCGGAGACCGCTCGAGTGCCAGCAAGGGCAACCGCAATGAAAGCAATCCTTAACGGGAACAGTGCAGCACTTCCGCAACATCGCGAAAACAGCAAAGACCGCTCGGAGACAGGCCGAATGTCAGCAAAGATCACCGCAATGAAAGCAATCGTGCCCGCCGCGCTCGCGGCTTCGCTCGCCGGCACCGCTTTCGCTCAATCGAACGTGACCGTCTTCGGCGTCGTGGATCTGGCCGTGACCCGCGGTTCGGGGAGCATTTCGAACCAAACCGGACTGACCAGCGGCCAACTTGCCGCCTCCAGGCTGGCGTTCAAGGGCACTGAGGACCTTGGCAACGGCCTCAAGGCCGGATTCTGGCTGGAGGCGGGCATCAATGCCGACACCGGCACCGGCCAATCCACCAACACCAACAACCAGACCACCGGCTTTGTTAAGAATGGCGGCTTCACGTTCAACCGCCGTTCGCATCTCAGCCTGGGCGGCAACTGGGGTGAGATTCGCCTCGGCCGCGACTTCGTGCCGCAATACTGGAATATCGCCCACTACGACCCATTGGATCTAAGTGGTGTCGGAACCAGCCAGGTACTGAACTCCTCCATCGGCGGCCCCACCCTGGTGCGCGCCTCCAACAGCATCTCGTACCTTTACGGTCATGGCTTCAATGCCGCCGCAATCGGATACGGGCCTGGGGGATTCAGTGGCTCCGGCTTCCAGTTCCAGGCCATGGGCTACCTCGGCGAGAATCCCAGCGGTAGCGCAACCTCCAAGGATGGCAACGGCTATGGCCTCCGCGCCCTCTATTCGACCGGCAACTTTACGGTCTCGGGCGCAACCGGCCGGACCCGCTACGCCGCGGGCGACACCCGCCAGAGCAACGTAGGCGCGAGCTACAACCTCGGCGTGGTCGAGCTCATGGGCATGTACGAATGGGACCGGAACGGCCCCCTCAAGGCCCGCGGCTGGCTGGCTGGCGGACGGGTCCCGGTCGGTGTCGGCAGCATCCGCGTTGCCTACTCCCGTTACGACAGCGATGCGGCAGGCAGCCCGACGGCCAAGAAGTGGGCGGTGGGTTATGTCCATCCCTTGTCGAAGCGCACTGCCCTGTATACGACCTTCGCTCACGTGAGCAACGACGGCCCGTCCGCGTCGGCCCTGAACGGCGCCGTGACGGCTCCGGGCAAGTCGTCCAACGGGTTCGACCTCGGGATCAAGCACAGCTTCTAGTCTGAAGCTTGCGCAATCAATAAATATCTTCCGTAGTCGTTTCACTTGTACCAACCAATAGTGGATAGGAGACAGCAATGAAGAGTTTCAGCAAGCTTGCCCTCGCGGCGAGCGTAATTGCGGGCTTGGGCGCATCGACCTTGGCACAGGCGCATGGCATCTGGTTCGCGCAGCGCTCGAGCCAGCTCGCGCTGATCTACGGAGTCGGGGGTGAAGACTCTGACATGGTGAAGCGTCTGCAAAAGGTGAAGACCGTCGCCGCTTACGACCAGGACGGCAAGGAGGTGCCGACGCAGTTCGGGGCCAACGGACCGCTGGTCGTGGTAAACACCGACAACAAGCCGGCCATGGTCGCCGCGATCCTGGACAACGGCCTGTGGAGCAAGACGCCCGACGGCAAGTGGCACAACAAGGGAAAGGACGAGGTACCCGATGCGATCAAGAGCGAGCACACCGTCAAGTACACGGTCCATCTGCGCCGGCTCGATGTGGTGCCGCCCGTGCTGCCCGCCCACAAGCTGCAGATCGTGCCGCTCGCGAAGCAATTGCCCGACAAGATGGGCGAGGCGCTGACGGTCCGTGTGCTGTATGAAGGCAAACCCGTGCCGGGCGCAAGCGTGGTGACCGACTACGTCACCGACCCCGACTCCCCGCCGCTGAAGACCGGCGCCGACGGCACCGCGACGATCAGGGTGCGCAACCAGGGCCTCAACGTGATCGCTGCAATCTTGCCCACGCCGCCTGCGAATCCTGCGAAGACGAACAGCGACGAACACCTGGCGACGCTGTCGTTCGTCCTGCCGAACCTTCCCGAGTAATCCTCGGTCCTCTGTCCCGCGCAGCGGCGCTTGGCGCCCCTGCGCGAGGCGCACGGAGCCGAACACGAGTTCAGCTGCTGGACAGGCCGGCTCGAGGCAGCCTTCCTGCGCTCGGCGGAGGAGATTGAAGATGACCCCCACCCTGCTTTTTCAGTTCATTGGCACGCTCGCGATTCTCGTGGTGCTCGTGCTCGCCTGGACCGCGGTCCGCAGCTGGCTGCGCGGCCGCCGCCCGGTGCAGGCTCCCGCCCCAGCGCTGGTACGCGTGCGGCGCGTCGTCGACGAAGCTACCGACATCAAGTCCTTCGAGCTCGTGAGCGCCGACGGCTCTGCGTTGCCTGCCTGGAGCGCAGGCGCGCACATCGACGTGCGGATCGACGACAAGACCGTGCGCCAGTACTCGCTGTGCGGCGCGCCCGGCACGCGCGACGCGTACCTCATCGCGGTCAAGAACGCGCCCGACTCGCGTGGTGGCTCCCGCACGATGCACCAGAGCGTGAGCGTCGGCGATACGCTGGTCATCAGCGGTCCGCGCAACCACTTCGCGCTCGTCGACGGAGCCCGCCATTACCTGCTGATCGCCGGCGGCATCGGGATCACGCCGCTACTCGCGATGGCACGGGAGCTGCAGACTCGCGGCGCCTCGTACGAGCTGCATTACTTCGTGCGATCAAGCGCGGCGACAGCGTTCCGCGAGCTGCTCTCGTCCGAGCCTTACGCCGGCAAAGTGACATTCCACCATACCGGCGCCGACCGGTCGCGCGAGCAATTGCGGCCGCTGCTCGGGAAATGTCCGCAAGGCCACCACCTCTACATGTGCGGCCCGCGCGGCTTCACGGATCTGATCGGCGAGCTCACGGCCGGGATCTGGCCGCCCGAGGCTATCCACGTCGAGTACTTCAGCGCCGACTCGGCCGCCTTGGCGGCGCCGGGCCAGGCCTTCGAAGTCAAGCTGCAGCGCTCGGGGCGCACGATCCCGGTCCCCGCTGGCAGCAGCATCGTCGACACGCTGTGCGCCCACGGCATCGACGTCGCCACCTCGTGCCGCGAGGGTGTCTGCGGCACGTGCCTGACCGGCGTCATCGCCGGCACGCCCGACCATCGCGACGCGTTCCTCAGCGCCAAGGAGCGCACGGCCGGCGACAAGATCATGATCTGCGTCTCGCGGGCGAAGTCGGAGCAACTCGTGCTCGACCTCTGATCGGACGCTACGGCCAGAGCAACGCCGGCACCGTCGCCTTCGACCGGGCCGTGACGGTGGGCGGGGAGTTCACCGGCAACGCCTGGGGCCGCGGCGCGGACGGGCTCGGTTTCGCCTACGGCTGGCTGCGCTCGAGCAGCGGCTTCCGCCGCGACACGGCGGCCGATCCGACCCTCGTGGGCTTCGCCGCGGACGGCGCCGAGCAGGTCGCCGAGCTCTACTACCGCTGGCGCGTGAACGAGCAGCTCGCACTCACGCCGGACCTGCAGCACGTGCGCCGCGCAGCCGCCGACCGCTACACGAAGCCCATCACCGCAGTGGGTCTGCGCGCCCTGTATGCCTTCTGAACATTGCTCCGCCGAACAGCCCGGCGGGGTTCGGCCTTCCGTACGAAGGAGTCGCCACATGACACGTCAGACTCCTTGCCATCCAGCCTCGCTCGCACTGGAGACCGGCTATACGCTGGGCCCGCCGAGCCGTCGGCATACAGCGGCTGGTCGCGTGCCGCATGCGGCCCGATTACCACGGTCCGCCCATTCATACCCCTCCAATCGTCTAATCCAGCGCCCTGCCCTTCAACTGTCAGTGTCGGATTAATACTCCCCAAAGTTGCCGTTTGAAAGTTCCCCAGTTTTGTCAGTGACGGGGCGCCGGGCAGCGCGGTTTGAACACTATCGCCTTCTCCTACAGCCCGCGATGGATCCGCATCTCCAATACCCCTCCGCGGTTCGCAGTCACCGAAGTTGCCCAACTCTGCCCGGAAGCGTCGACCGATCGACAAACCGTTCGTGCAGTCGATGCTTCAGCGGTATCTTCCGATGGCCGACGACATGAGTGGCCTCGATTCCGGGCGACACCCCACCGTTCACCCCACGTCTGCATCGGCCGGAGGGGGAGATCGTGAGCTGGAGCGCCTAACCCGGGCGCTGCGGACGTTAAGCGCCGGCAACCATACGCTGTTGCGCGTGCAGAATGCGGGAATTGCTGGACGCGATGTGCCGCGTGATCGTCGACGAAGGCGGTTATCGCAGCGCGAGCGTGCGCAATGCCCGCCAGGACGCGCAAGAGACCCTGGCCCTCGAGGCGCATGCGCTGCCAGCCGATACGGATCCGGACCCGGCGGCTTGGGCGCACGGCATCACCGTTAGCTGGGCAGACACGGAACTTGGGCAAAACCCGGGAGGAATTGCCTTCCGTACGAAGCGTCCCGGCGTCTGCCAGAATCTGCTCACCCCACCCACACCCTGATGGCATCTCGACGCAGTGCGACTGGGCTACGCGTCCGCGATCGCTTTTCCCCTCCTCATCGACGGCGCCCCGATCGGCACCTTGGGCCTGTGCGCCGCGGACCCGGATGCCTTCGACGAGGAGGAGGTGCATTTATCGAGCGAATTGGCCGACGCCCTCGCGTATGGCATCGCCAATCTGCGCACGCAACTCAAGCACCGCGAGGCCGAGGCGACCATCCAGCGCATGGCCTACTACGACGCGCTAACAGGACTCGGCAATCGAAGCCCGCTGCGGGAAGACCTCCAATCCGCAATCAAGAGGACGCAGGGGCGGAACGAGCCGGTCGCACTGCTCTTCCTCGGCATGAACCGCCTGCAGGACATCAATGACTCGCTCGGATACCTGATCCTGCAGGTCGAGAGCGCGCCGCTTCAACGTCGACCTGACGCCGTATCCCAACATTGTCGCGATCGACCGCGCCTGCGGCGAACTCGACGCCTTCCTCCGTGCGGCACCGTCATCGCAGCCTGACGCTTGAGTTGCGTCTGGAAAAATGTTCTCGGGTGCAGGACTTACCCACTGACTCGGAACAGCGCACGGATTACCAGCTTCATCCACAAATACAACACTACGTGCGCGTCAACATGTAAGGAGGAGAGCAACTGTGACCTTGAAAAAAATACACCCAACCGTCCTTGCCACGGGTGCCATCTGCTTCGCATCTCCGCAAATGCCGCTGAAGCGCAAAAAGCCCCAACCTCACACGGAAGCGGCACCGAACTCGTTATATTGTGCTCGGCTGCCCGGCAGGAACTCTTGGGGAGGACACAGATACACGAATCCAGTGCGGAACCCAATAAAAACAAGCGGGCCCGCTCATTGGCGGGCTCGCTTTTGTAGATCGTTCTACAACCACTTTGAATACTTCGATTCGCTAACTGCTTGATTCTTTGGGGCGACATACCGGGATCGAACCGGTGACAACTGGACCACAAGACTGGGGCCTAACACGTAAAATCAAATACTTGCGTCACTTTTTTTCAAAACAACGTCTCCCCACACCCAGCAACTGCGCGGAACTCCGGCGGACTTTTGAAAGTCTGTTGGGTGTCTGATGCCAGAGTCTCGAAACTGCTCCACTTCATGGCATCCGTTTCTCGCGGGCAACTCATGATGGTCGCAACAGGCAAAGGGTGTGGCCGACATACTGTCTACCCCGCAAGACACAGTTCGACCTTCCCCACTCGTCATCAGCCCTCGACAGCCCGGCGCAGGATGATTGCGTTTTCGGCGCAGATTGCCTGGAAGTCGGCGCTGATTCTGGCGTCGGCGGCACAGCGTGCCCAGTAGGCGATGGCGGCTTGCGCTGCCCGCCGCCATTCGAGCGCTTCCGTCGGGAGCGGCAGCGCTGGTTCATAAGTTTGCGGAGGTACTTCGCCCCCCCGGTGCGGCGCATAACGCATCGGTAGCATGTCGTACACTGGAGCGAGTGTCAGCCCGGGGTGGAATGACAGGTTTCCATCATGCATATCCGTGTTGGCAATCAGCCGACCAAACCACCAGATCAAGGTCACCTGCCCGACCGTTTCGGCGGGCAGCCAGCCATTTTGGTGGAGGGCGCCAGCCATGGCTGGCCAGGAGGCACCCGCCTTTCCCAACAACGCGCCATTCAGGCTCGACAGCGCACACACCGGTAGGCGGCCGTGGGCACCACGACGGTCAAAGCGCACCACTTCCAGGAAGGTGCGGCCGGCGTGGTGGTAAATCGCACTCCGGGCCGTACGGATGCCAAGTTCAGCGGACAGGGTCTCCAATGCCAGATGCTCGCAAACGAGGAGGTCCGACCAGCGGCGAACCGCGGCGGACGCATCAGCGCCGGAAAACTTCACGATCACCGAAACAGGATCGCCCGCCAGCACCCGCATGGCCGTGAATTTGGGGAATTCACCGGCAGCCGATGAACCTGCCACGCCTTGGGCAAGGGCCAGCTCGGCTTGCTCGGGATACACCAATGCGACTTGGTCTGCGCCAATCAGGCGGGATTCCCAGTCGCGCCGCGCATCCAGATGCCGCTGGTAGGCCCGCTCGCCGAGAATCAGGTCACCGCTCTGGTCGTGTCCCCGCGTCGCCAGCACATGGACCACGTCATCGTCCGACCAGTCATTAAGGCTTTCGGTAACCTCCAGGGACTGCCAGCACAGATGGGCAAAGTTGCGACCCAAAAAACCCTGGGGCCGCATATCGAGCAAGGGATACGGCAATCCGTCAAACCAACCGTCGCTCATCTCCCCCTTGTCCAGGGGCCAGGCGAAGGGCTCACCGAACATCAGGGCGCTACCCTCCGGGTACGTGAGGTCCAGGGCGCCCACCACATGCCCAGTCCCGGTCGCATCAACGCGATACAGCGGCAGACTGTCATTGCGCCCACGCAGCGCCCGACGCAAGGCGTACCGCGTGCGGCGTGACCCGCCCCGGCGGATGACTTCGCCTTCAATCTGTGCCATCAGCCGCATCACGGTGGAGCGATTGACACCCTTCAGCAGGCGGCACAGCTCTGCCCCGCTGGCGCGGGGGTGCTTCATCAAGGCTTGGCGTAGGTCATTGACCGTGACTTTCATACGGCCAGTGTACAAAATGCAACGAAAACTGCAACGCAACTTTGATGAGAATCGTTTAAACCCAATGCGTTATCGCATGAGCGCGGTGAAATTACGCAACGAGTTTGGAGCCGCCCCACGGGTTGGATGTCTATCAGTTTTCGGTCGGCGCCAACAACTTGCCGCAACACGGCAGCCCAGGGCTGCCTCGCCTCGGGTGATCCGCCGATTCACTCCGCGTCCCAATAGGGTTCTGGACCGATATGCTCAAGCAGGAAGTCTATGAATGTACGGACCTTTGCCGGTAGGTGCCGGGTCGGCAAATAGAGGGCGTAGACATGGCGCTCGACGGGGATGTACTCGGACAGCGCGGCGCACAGGCGGCCGGCCTGCAGGTCTCTACCAATGATGAAGGTCGGCAGCAACGCAAGCCCGAGCCCCCCGAGCACGGCCTGGGACAGCGCCTCGTCGTCATTGATGCGCAAGCGGCCGGCCACGGGCACCGCGATCTCGCCCTCCGGTCCGGTGAAGCGCCAGAGGCCATGCTCACCGGAGTGCGTGTAGTCCAGACAGTTATGGCGGGAAAGATCCTGCGGGATGCGTGGCAGGCCGTGCCGCGCAAAGTACTCCGGCGTTGCACAGAGCTTGCGCCGCACCGGGGCGAGCTGACGTGCAACAACGGAGAGCGGCAGCTCGCTCGCCACGCGCACGATGACGTCATATCCCTCTTCAGCGAGATCGATGCTGCGGTCGGATATGGTCATGTCGACGTCCAGATCAGGATATCGACCGAGGAACTCCGCAAGGGCTGGCGCAACATGCAGCGTCCCGAAGGCTACCGATGCGGCGACACGAAGGGTGCCGCGCGGCTGCGCGTGCAGACTGCTCGCCACCTGCTCGGCCTGCACCATCTCCTCGACGATGCGGTTGCAGTGCTCGACAAAGACGGCCCCGACCTCGGTGACGCTCAGATGACGGGTGCTGCGGTGGAGCAACCGCACGCCGAGCGAATGTTCGAGCTTCGCCACCGCCTTGCTCACCGCAGAACGTGACGTGCCAAGGCGGAGGGCCGCCGCGGAGAAGCTTCCGCTCGCCACTACGTGTGCGTAGATCGCCATCAAATTCAGATCTTGCATGTCTGAATTGTATCCGCCCAATGCGGATTCCAACCCAACGTGACCGCAGATTCCGAGAAGGGTGTGACCGGCTTTCCGGGACAGTGAGCGCGGATTCCGATTTGCTCGCGCCTGCGGAACGGGAATCAGAGGGCCGCTCGAGCGGCCCCCTCCCACCAGCCGCTCATGAGACTTTGGGGCGGTATGCTCGCCTGCACCTTCGCGCAGCTTTCCCAGGCATCCCTGGGAACGCTCAGGCCGGCGAAGATACCGTAGCCGCTGCCTGCGCAGATTTCCCCGCCGGCAAGGATGCTTTCTCCTGCCCGGATCGCGCCATCGGCGAGGATCGTCGCGCCCGCGCGGATTCCCCAGCCGGCTTCGAGATGCCGCCCGCAGCGAATGGAGGCTCCCGCTTCGATGCCGTGCCCTGCCCGGATGTGTTCATCCCCGGCAATGTCGCACCCAGCGCGCAGGTTCTTGGCGCACGCGATCGTTCCCTGCACGACGAGGTCTCCGCCGGTGCCGGCATTCCCCGCAAGATCGAGCGCGCCGCGGCAGTACAGATCCCGACCCACCCGAAGGTCGCCGCGGCAGGCGACGTCTCCGCCCGCATCGACACCCCAGCGTACGCGCATGTCGCCGCCGACCCCGACACGACCGTCGGCGCGAAGATGTCC